>NZ_AZEF01000020.1 GCF_001434915.1 Liquorilactobacillus capillatus DSM 19910 | reverse complement strand
CCTACACATTTGATTTGTCGAAACTTTGTTCAGTTTTCAAAGATCTACTTGAATATCACAACACTTAAAATTATACCAGCTGTCAGTTCAAAATGCAAGCTTTTTTTAATCCGATAAATAAAAGCAACACATCTCAACAACCAACTTTTATAGTATATCATGAATTAAGAAAATAGCAACTATAAATTTTGCCTTATTCCATTTACTAACTATTTCTTTCCATTTACAGTCTTCTCTATGTAGTCATCCACCGTACCTAGTCACAAAAAAAGAGCCTTATCACAAGTAAATGTACTCATCATAAAGCTCTTTTATTAGTTTTTTACTATATGAAGCTATTGATTATCTTCTGGTCGGCGAGTTGGGAATAACAATACATCACGAATTGACGGTGCATCAGTCATTAACATTACTAACCGATCAATTCCCACACCTAGTCCACCAGTTGGTGGCATTCCGTATTCCAATGCTTCAATGTAGTCTTCATCTATTCCTTCAGCCTCATCATTTCCTTCTTCACGTTCCTTAACTTGAGCTTCAAAACGTGCACGCTGATCAAGCGGATCATTTAATTCGGTAAAAGCATTGGCAAACTCGCTTCCTACAATAAACATCTCAAACCGGTCAGTAAAGCGTGGATCATCAGCATTTTTCTTAGCTAATGGTGAAACTTCCACTGGATGCCCATATACGAACGTTGGATTCACTAACTTATCTTCGCAGAATTCATCAAAAAAGGCATTGATGATGTGTCCTACCTTCCAGTAATCTTCATAATGAACATTATTAGCATCGGCAACTTTTCTTGCTTCATCAAGTGTCATTGGTTTCCAAAAATCAATCCCAGTTTCATTCTTAATGGCATCTACCATATGCAAGCGACAGAAAGGTTTATTGAAATCGACTTTATTTCCTTGATATGTAACAATACCATTATCCGTGACAACTTTTGCAGCAGCCTTAAAGATCCCTTCTGTTTCATCCATCACATCTTTAAAATCAAAATAAGCTGCGTAAGATTCAAGCATTGTAAATTCAGGATTATGTTTAGTATCAATTCCTTCATTACGGAAAACTCGGCCAATTTCATAAACCCGTTCCATACCACCAACGATTAGTCTCTTCAAGTGTAATTCTAAGGCGATGCGCAGATAAAGCGAAATATCAAGGGCATTATGATAAGTTTTAAACGGACGAGCCGACGCTCCACCCGCCTGATTATGCAACACTGGTGTTTCGACTTCCGTAAAGCGTTGTTCATCCAGATACTTTCTTATAGCGGTTATAATCTGGCTACGCTTCATAAAACGATCAAAACTTTCTTGATTTGAAATCAAGTCTAAATAACGTTGACGATAAATTTGTTCTACATTTTGCAATCCATGGAATTTATCTGGCAAAGGACGCAGTGCTTTAGAAAGAAAAGTAATATCCGTTACACGGAGTGTTAATTCTCCCATATCAGTCTTAATAACATCTCCAGTGAAGCCCATATGGTCACCTATATCAGACCGCTTAAAAATATAGTATTTTTCTTCCCCAAGAACATCTTTCCGCACATAAATTTGAATTCGGCCATCACGATCTTTAATATCTGCAAAACCAACTTTGCCTTTACCTCTCTTAGCGACCATTCTACCTGCGATTGTTTCTTTGATTCCTTTACTTTCTAGTTCTTCTTTCGATTCATCGTCGTATTTGTCATGTAATTCTTGTGACATTGCCGTTCTCTCAAAACGATGTCCAAAAGGGTCAATTCCCTTGTCTCTTAATTCCTGCATTTTCTCCCGCCGTACACGAAGCTGATCATTTAAATTCTGTTCCTTTGCCAAATTAATCCCTCCAAAAAAATCTCTTCTCTTACTATATTGCCAACTTAACACGCAAAAAGCAAATCTATTTTATCTGTAAACTTCGATTGCGTCTTCTTTCCGCGCGTTCTAGTAGGTCACTTAAGAAATCATCAAAAATCTTGTGCATCTCATTTTCTGTATCAGCCGAATTTAAAGCTGCTTTAGCACGGGCGGACCGCGGAATGCCTTTTAAATAATAAGCTGCTTGACTTCTAAATTCTTTCGGTCCGACAATTTCACCTTTCAACAAAACTAGTCTGTGCAGGTGTTCTTTTGCCACCTGAATCTTTTGTTCAGCAGTTGGTTCAGGAACAACTACTTCACCAGCCAAAAACTCAGCTGTTTGCTTCACGATCCAAGGATTCCCCAAGGCTGCACGCCCGATCATTACCGCATCTGCACCAACATCTTCTAGCATTTTTTTAGCATCCTGTGGAGTCTTAACATCACCGTTACCGATAAACGGGATCTTAGTCAGATGATCTGCAACATCCTTTAGGATCCCCCAATCTGCATGACCTGTATATAATTGTTTTCGAGTTCGCCCATGCATTGCTAGTGCTGCTGCCCCAGCCTCTTCTGCAGCTAATGCATTTTCAACTGCAAAGATGTGATCAGCATCCCAGCCTGTTCGCATTTTAACAGTAACCGGTTTGCTACAAGCCTCAACAACTGCATGAACCATCTCATAGACTTTGTCTGGATCAAGCAGCCAACGAGCTCCTGCTTCCGCTTTAGTTACTTTGGGAACAGGGCAGCCCATGTTGATATCAATAATATCGACATCTGTTGTTTCCTCAATAAAATGTGCTGCTTCAACTAACGTTTCCTTATTTCCGCCAAAAATTTGGACACTTACTGGATGTTCCGTTGGATCAAATTTCAACATTCCAAGTGTTTTTTTATTTCTAAATTGAATTCCCCGATCTGAAATCATTTCACAGACGACTAGTCCTGCTCCAAACTCCTTACAAATCATTCGAAAAGCAACATTGGTTACTCCTGCCATAGGGGCAACAACAACTTGGTTAGGGATCGTAATGTCACCAATTTTCCATTCCATTTTTACACCTCATTTTAATTTTCAAAATTACTTTTGCAATGATAACACACATTAAAAAAAAGCTACATATTTAACTACTTGATGCTCACAGCTAACTTTTTTAACTCTTTTTCAGTAAAATGGTACTTCTGACCGCAAAAACGGCAAGTAGCTTCTGCACCATGATCTTCTTGAATCATTGTCTCTAAATCTCGTGGGGCAATACTTGCAAGTGAACGTGCAAAACGTGCTTTCGAACAATCACACTGATATGCAATAGACAGCTTGTCAAGGATTTGTACATTGGCCTTACCACACAATTCAAAAATTATTTCTTCTGGGGTTGTTTTTTCAACCATTAGTCCTGAGAGCGATGGAAAAGTTGCTAGTTTTTTCTCAATTTGTGAAATCACTTCATCTTCAACCTGCGGCATAACTTGGATCATAAATCCACCCGCCTCGTCTACAGCTCCTTGTTCGTCAAGTACAACTGACAAACCAACCGCAGATGGGATCTGCTCAGATTCTGCTAGATAATAAGTAAAGTCCTCCCCAAGCTCACCTGAAACAAGTGGAACCTGTCCTGTAAAAGGTGTTTTTAATCCTAGGTCTTTAGTTACTGATAGCACTCCTTTTGAGCCAATTGCTTCGCGGACATCAACTTGTTTATTATCTTTCAAAGGAAAATGAAGTTGTGGATTCTGCAAATAACCTTTTACTTTTCCCTGTGCATTTCCGTCCACCACAATTGCTCCAGTTGGTCCATCGCCCATAATTTTAACCGTCATTTTTTCTTGACCTTTTAATGATGCAGCACTTAACATTGCTGTTGCAGTAATTGCCCGCCCAAAAGCGGCCGTTGCTGCACTCCGTGTCGCATGAATTTCTTGAGCTTTACGTATCGTCTCTTCTGTTTTTATTGCATAAACTCTAATTTGACCTTCATATGCTAAACTTTTTACAAGATAATCTTTCATTTTTCCTCCAAATAAGTTCTAAGCTTTTCTAACTGCACTTTTTATTCTAACAAATAGTGAGCAGAATAAAACAATTTTTCAACCGTTTTATTCTGCTCACCTATTTAACTTATCATTTAGAAAGAATATTTTCTCCTGCTACACTAGTTTTTATCTTTTGGATAAAATGTGACTGTAGCTGAATCTTGATCCTTTCCATCATCAGACGAATCCTCTGCTTGTTTTTGTTTAGCAGCTTCCTTACGTTCAAGCGCCTCTTTCGATTCTTCAAAAGTTGCCGCTTTCTCGCTAGGAAATTCTTCACCTTTCTTAGCAGGCATCTTACCTGTTTCAAAAAGACTTAGAATCTGTTTTTCATCTAAAGTCTCATATTCAAGTAACGCTTCCGCAATAATTCGATGCTGCTTACGATGTTCCTCAATGATCTTTTTAGCTTCCTTCATTCCTTCATCAGCTAAATTCTTAACTTCTTCATCGATCATATTAGCTGTTTGTCCTGAATAGTTTGGTTGCCCAGCCATTCCACCACCAGCAAACATATTACTTTGACCTTCATATTGAACAGGACCCAGTTTTGAACTCATTCCATATTCTGTGACCATTGCCCGAGCTAACTGAGTCGCCTGTTGGAAGTCATTCGAAGCACCTGATGATTGTTCACCATAAATAATTTCTTCAGCAGCTCGTCCACCCATCAAGCCAGCAATTTGCTCTTTAAGATCATGCTTAGATAATAGCATCTGATCTTCTCTAGGTAGCATAATTGCATATCCACCAGCTCGTCCACGCGGTACAATCGTTACTTTATGAACGACACGCGCGTCATTTAAAACTAAACCAACAATTGTATGTCCAGCTTCGTGATAAGCAACAGTGTGCCGTTCCTTTTTACTGATTACCCGATCACGCTTTGCAGGACCTGCAATAACACGATCTTCCGCTTCATCAATATCTGACGCATCAATTTTTTTCTTATTACGTCGTGCTGCCAATAATGCAGCTTCATTTAGCAAGTTCTCAAGATCAGCCCCAACAAAACCTGGTGTTTGTTTTGCGACCATCTTCAGATCAACATCATCTGCCAACGGTTTATTCTTAGCATGAACTTTCAAAATAGCTTCCCGACCCTTAACATCTGGTCGACCGACAAGAATCTTACGGTCAAAACGTCCTGGTCGAAGCAAAGCCGGGTCTAAGACATCCGATCGGTTAGTTGCGGCCATGACGATGACACCTTCATCACCCGCAAAACCATCCATTTCAACCAGTAACTGGTTTAATGTCTGTTCACGCTCATCGTGGCCGCCACCCATCCCGGCACCACGTTGACGACCAACAGCATCGATTTCATCGATAAAGATAATCGACGGTGCGTTTTTCTTAGCATTTTCGAATAAATCACGAACACGGCTTGCTCCAACACCAACAAACATTTCAACAAAATCAGAACCGGAAATCGAGAAGAACGGTACTCCTGCTTCACCGGCAACTGCTTTAGCAAGTAATGTTTTACCCGTTCCTGGAGGTCCTTCAAGAAGTACCCCAGAAGGAATTCTAGCTCCCAAAGAAAGAAATTTGTGTGGATCACGCAAGAATTCAACAACTTCAACTAATTCCTGCTTTTCTTCCTCTGCACCGGCAACATCAGAGAACCGCACCTTATTAGCTTTTTTATCAACCGGTTTAGCCTTGGATTTTCCAAAGTTCATAACCCGACCATTGCCGCCGCCTTGACCAGCTTGTCCCATCATCATGTAGAAGAAGAAAATGAAGAAAACTACAGGCAAAAGATAAATAAGCAATTGCAGCCATAAACTGCTTGACTCTTCTTCCTTAGTTCCGACCTTTACATCATTTTTCTGTGAGTAATCCTGAATTTGTTTTACAGCAACATCATTAGTTAAGACATTTGTTGTAAAGGACTTCACCTTATTACTGCCACTAGTTAACCCGCCTAATCCAGTAGACTCTTTAGCTTTGCGTGCTTCCTTATATGTACCCGTTATTTTGTAGGTACTGCCTGAAGGCTGCATTGTAAAGTCTTTAACATTATTTTTTCTCAGCTCAGTGACAAACTGGCTAGATTGGATTTGTTGAGATTGTGAATTTGTCTTACCACCGAAGAAGTAATACAACATCCCCATGACCCCAAGGAAAATCACAATATAAAATAGACTGTTTTTAAAAAGTCCATTCTTCTTATTGTTCATACGTTTCCTCCTTGACTACATACGTATAGTTCAATTAATATTATTTTCGTTATTGAGTAAATCATATCATACTTGACTTTTATTGACTATTAATTATTCTCGTAAATTGCAGGTTTCAAAATACCAACATAAGGTAGATTGCGATAATGCCCTTGATAGTCCAGACCATATCCCACCACAAACTCATTCGGAACTTTAAAACCAACGTAATCAGGTCTGATACCCTTCACCCGTCGATCAGGTTTATCCAATAATGTACATATCTTCACAGAAGCTACCTTCCGGTGATTAAAAAGGTCAACTAAGCAATTCAGTGTTCTACCTGTATCAATGATATCTTCGACAATTAAAATATTTCGACCTTCCACTGGGACATCTAGGTCTTTAACAATTTTAATCTCACCAGTCGATTCTGTTTCATCTCCGTAACTTGAAACATCCATAAAATCGATTTCAGCATATGTTTTAATCTCGCGGACAATATCTGCCATGAACAAAAAAGCACCCTTCAATACACAAACTACTAAGGGATTTTTACCCGCATAATCCTTGGTTAATTGAGTACCGATTTTCTCAGCAACCTCTTTAATGTTTTCTTTAGTATAAAGGATCTCTTTGATATCATTATTCATATTTTAACCCCATCCCTATTTTCTCCTAAAAATCACCATGTATTGAATTTTATCATCTGAGCGGCACTCTGACAAATCTGATTTTTTTAGTCCAACGACCCAGATAACCTGATCTGTACAACTTGTTACAAGCCAAGTTTGTTTTCTCTTTTCTGCTGTTAACTTAGCATCAATCATTATCTTTTTGATTTTTTGATGACCTACTTTAGTTTCAATCGTGTCACCCGGACGACGATGCCGAACTTTAAGTGGTAAGCAGGCTTGATTTGAAAAGACGAACACATCATCTTGCTTTTCTACTACCTGCTTTCCATTTAAAAAAAGACCAACCTTTAGACCGCCGGGCAATGTATGCCATTGATCAAGTTTTAACTCCTGGCTTAAGAGTCCGTTATCTGCTTCATAACTTTGCCTTTTCAAAAAGAAACAAGCATACTGCTTAGCAAATATTACCTTTTGACCAAGTATAATTGAGCCTTGCGGTTTTTGGTCATTTTTTAATAACGACATAATTTGCATCAACTGTTGCTGTGAATAAGCCCTTTTTTGCCGTTGTAATAATAATTTTAAAGTAATTTCTTGCCAATTATAACTAAGGCTCAGCCACTTCTTAACCGAATAACACTGTCGCGTTGTCTCCAAGCTTGCCAACTTTTTATAGCCGTTTTCCTTAACGACAGAGATAAACTGCTCAAGTTGATCTGTATACTTACCAATATGTTCTAAAAACCGTGGATTTTCTTCCTTTAACCTAGGGATTATTTGGTTACGCACACGATTTCGAAAAAAGTCATTATCTTGATTCGTATAGTCTTCAAAGTAGTTTAAATGGTGTTTGACTGCATATTCACGAATAGCCTGCTTAGAAAATTTAAGTAGTGGACGCGAGAGCCTCCCTACCGTTCTGAAAGGGCGCTGTCTTTCAATACCGATCAATTGGTTTAACTCACCACCACGGACCAGCTTCATTAAGAAAGTTTCTGCTTGGTCATCCGCATGATGTGCAGTTAGCAGGTCTGTAATCTTTTCTTTTCTCATTATTTTTTCAAAGAAATCATATCTTACAGTTCTTGCCGCAGCTTCTACTCCTCTTTGCGGGTGATCATGTTCTTCCCATCTTTTTATAAACAACGTCAAAGATTTTTTCTTACAAAATTTCTGAATAAACTCCGTCTCTAAACTACTCTGTTCTCTCAACCGATGATCAACGTACGCTATAAAAAGCTGCGGCCTTCTTTTTATAGGAATCCTCAGTAACAAATCAACCAAAGTCATGGAATCAACTCCTGTCGACACCGCTACCAGAACTTTTTTATTTAAATCTAGTTGGACCAAGGTTTCTTCAAAAGCCCGTGCCATGTTCATCTTCATTCCGCCTATTCCACTAAAAAAACGATTGTCCCCTCTCAGATCTCAAGAGACAACAATCGACCATTCCTAATCTTTTTTAACTGCGACGACCACCACGACCGCCACGTTTACCTTCAGTATTGCGCTTAAGTGAAGTTAAGCGTGCTTCACTTTCTTTAAGGAAACCCGACAATAAGGAGTCAAAATCTTTTGGCTTCGGTTCGGATTTTTTATATGTTTGACTACGTTGACTATGATGACTGTGTGTTTTCACACCTGTTCCATTATAATGAGCGTGCTGTTTGCTGCCTTGATGATTATGTTCGCTTTTATTGAAAGTACGCGTTTTACTTTGTGTAGAATCTACTGCTTTACGGATCGAGAGACTAATCTTTCCATCATCAGCGATAGATAGTACCTTTACAGTTACTTCATCACCCACACTAAGTACATCATGGATATCCTTAACATAACTATCTGATATCTCACTGATATGCACCAGTCCGTTTTTTCTTTCACCTAAATCAACGAATGCACCAAAACTTGTAATTCCAGAAACCTTACCAGTGACTTTAGCACCTACTTCAATCGACATAAAAAAGTTGCTCCTCCTTATTTTGTATACACTTCAGTATACCATGTGAGAAAAGGTATGCAACCGATATGTTGATATCCCGCGTAAGTTTCTACTTTCCGTCAATAATTCCTGCAGACTTATCATTGGGAAAACTGTATATCGTTTCACCTTTTTTAGAATAGTAATACTTTTCCCTAATCATCTTTTCCAAATAATCGGGTTCATTTAGACGTTTAATTTTTCTTTTTAAATCTTTTTGCTCACTATTTACGTTATTCAACTTTTTTTGTGCTACTCGAGTCTGATTATTTAAAGAACGTGCCATTAACCTAGCATTAATTATTTGATAGCCAAAAAAGAGTGCAACAACTACTGCACCTAAAATAATGGCAGTGAGCCTACGACGACGTACTCGCTCAACACGCAATTTACGATTTTGTAACTGCGCTTGTTGTTTACGCAGCTTAAAAAAATCGTTATTCAGAACTTTTATTTTATGCTCACCAGCCACTATTTTCACTTCCTTCTTTTCATTAGCGCTTTCGTGCCGATTATAGCAGATGAGTTGAATCTTCGTCTATTAATTTACTCATTTTTAGTTATTATAGTTTTCCTGTCGTTTTTCTGAAAGGACCGTATATAGCTGCTCTGCTTCTTCCTTTTTAACAGTTTCCTTAACCATATTGATCTTTATCTCTAATGTTTTATTACCAAAACCAATCGTCACGGTATCACCTTGCGCAACGTTAGCAGATGACTTAGCCACCTTGCCATTAATCTTTATCCGGCCCTTATCAGTAATCTGCTTCGCTACTGTTCTTCGCTTAACGATCCGTGATATTTTTAGAAACTTATCTATCCGCATTTTTTTACCTCATTTTCTTTGAAATAATTTACTGATCCTTGCTCCACCTGGAATGCTTGCCCATTCTTGTGGGGTAAATAATTTTAATCTGCTAGCTGAAATAATAAAAACAATCCCGCCTAGAAGCACCCCACCACCAGTAGCAATGGTGCTTGCCAACCGTCCTGTGTAAATATAACGTTCCAGCAGTTCAACATATACCCGCGTAATGACTGTCATACTAAGAAGAGCTAGTCCTAGCTTAAGTAAAAAATAATCTCTTCCCAGGAGATAATTACCCATTTGTGGTAATGTCTTCCTTAAAACAAAACATCCTGCTATCAAACTGACCACGGTCGCAATACTTGCCCCTGTGATTCCAAAATGTCGTACCAAAAAAGTATTAGATATACTCTTAACTAATAGTATAACGATTAGTGCTAAAAAAGTCTGCCAATACTGATCGAGACTTTGTAAAAAAGACGTATACATCGTGAGCAACGTCGCGAAGATAATAGCCAGCATCGAAATAGCTAATGCGCCACTGCCTACAGCATCACCAAATAAGGTGGTGTTTATTTCTGGCATTAAAATTACCAGCCCTACTCCTGCAGCACTCGAAATTCCAAGACAAACCCTGATGATCATTTGTGTAATTTGCTTAAACTCCTTTATCTTGTGTTGCATAAATTTCTCTGTCAGAAGCGGTAATAATGTAGTTGAAAAACTCACTGAAATCACTAGTCCCATCTGGATCAATGGTTGTGCCCGGTCATATATTCCTTTTAAGTTTTTCGCTTCTGCCGCATGATACCCTGAACTTTGTAATGCATCCTTAATAGTAAATGAATCAATCAGCTGCAGCAAAACCATCATTGCCGTAAACAAACAAATAGTTAATCCGCTCGAAAATAACTGAATAGCGAGCTGTTTCAACTCACTCCACGAAAACTGATGTTTACCATGCAATAGTTTAATATAGAATAAAATAAAAAAGAAACTTGCCCCAATTGCTCCAAAAGTTGAGCCTAGCATCGCCCATGCACCCATGTAATAAAGCGACCATTGCATCCGTACAGCCAAGACTGCCACAATAATAATGACTGCGACCCTAATGCTTTGTTCTACTAACTGTGATAAGGCCGTTGGTACCATGTTAAATACTCCTTGATGGTATCCGCGACCAACTGCTAGGAAGGGCATCAACAAGTACATCCACGATACACTCCTGATCAAAACTTGTAATTGTCCGTCTCCCATTGCTTGGCTTAGCCAACCTGCTCCAATCTGTAGACCAGTAAAAGCTACTACGCCTAATACAGATAAAAGAAGGAGCAGCTCATAAGCAACTTGGTCTTTTGCCTGTTGCTTTGCCTGTTGTGCTATAATCTTCGAAATATACATTGGAAAACCAGTTAACGCAAATGTCATCCCCACTCCATAAAGCGGATAAACTTGCTGATAGATATAAAAGCCGGTATTGCCCACTAAGTTTTCAAGCGGTATCCGGTAAAAGGCACTTAGTATTTTAGCCAGTAATGAAGCTACCGTTAAAATAGCTGTTCCTTTCACCATCTTATTGACTTGTCTGTTTATCATCCTACTTAGTCCTCGTTGCCTTTTCTAGCTTTGCAGAAACTTCTTGCGCTAAAAATTGTACAATTTTTTGAAGTGCTCCCAGTATTGTATTGATATTATCTTTAGGCTGAATAATAAGTACAACTCTCATTTCATCTGCCTCTGAACCAATCGTTGCCTGTAATTTTGTTTTTGAAATAGCTTGAAGTAAGTCTTTAGCATTGATGTATTGCATTGCAGATCGCGTAAGAACTACTTTTATCTTGTTTTTTGTTTGTGTAATTAATTTGATTAACGCATTATCCGCATTCATTTTCAGCAACCCAATTTGCAGCAAATTAGTTACTTCTGCTGGATAGTCACCAAAACGGTCTATTAGATCCGTTTGGACTTCTTCATACTGCGCCTTACTTTCAAAACTTCGAATACGCTTATACATCTCGATTTTTTGACGCTGGTCATCGATATAAGCAGTTGGCAGATATGCTTCCAGTTCCAAATTGATTTCACAGTCAGTTCGTGGTCGTTTAGCTTTCCCTTGCTTCTTAGAAACAGCATCCTTTAACATCTGGGTATATAAATCATATCCGACGGAATCAATAAAACCATGCTGCTGCTTTCCTAATAGATTCCCCGCTCCTCTGATCGATAGATCACGCATCGCTATTTTAAATCCCGAGCCCAGTTCTGTAAAATCCTTAATAGCTTCAAGCCGTTTCTCGCTGATTTCTGTCAAAACCTTATTTTGTTGGTACATAAAATAAGCATACGCAACACGATTACTTCGACCAACACGACCTCTTAACTGGTAGAGCTGAGCTAATCCCATATGGTCAGCATTTTCAACCAACAATGTATTAACATTAGGGATATCAACCCCTGTCTCAATAATAGTCGTGGTCACTAATACATCATACTCTCCGGCAATAAAATCAACTAATACTCGTTCAAGTTGAACTTCGGTCATCTGTCCATGAATATAAGCAATTCGTGCATCTGGTATCAGCGCTTTTAATTCACTGACAACTTTTTCAATATCAGCTACCCGATTATGAAGATAAAAAACCTGTCCACCACGATCAAGCTCTCGTTCAATTGCATCAACAATTGTTCCATAATTCTGCTCAATCACGTAAGTCTGGATAGGATACCGATTCATAGGTGCCGTTTCAATTACTGAAAGATCTCGAACCCCTAACATTGACATATTCAGTGTTCGTGGGATCGGCGTTGCTGTTAGTGTTAAAACATCAACCTGTGCTTTTAGTTTCTTCAACCGTTCTTTATGTTTAACCCCAAAGCGCTGTTCTTCATCGACTAATAGTAATCCTAAATCGGCAAATTTAACATCTTGTGAGAGAAGACGGTGCGTCCCAACAATAATATCTAAGGTTCCAGTCCTAAGATCGTTTAAAGTTTGTTTAATCTGCTTGGACGAGCTAAAACGTGATAAAATCCCGACACTAACTGGGAAACCTTCAAAACGGCTAAGCATCGTTTCATAATGTTGCTGTGCAAGAACAGTCGTTGGAACTAAGAAAGCAACTTGTTTTCTATCCTGGATCGCTTTAAAAGCTGCACGTAAAGCCACTTCGGTTTTTCCATAACCGACATCTCCAATCAATAGACGATCCATGGGATGCTGTTGCTCCATATCACGTTTGATTTCTATAGCACTACGCAGCTGATCAGGTGTCTCAGCGTATGGAAATGCATCTTCAAACTCCGTCTGATAGTCATTATCCTTGGAAAAAGCGTGTCCACTCATTTCCTCTCTCTGCGCATATAATTCCACTAATTCATCCGCAATATCTTCAATTTTAGCAGCAACACTTTTCTTAGTTTTATGCCACTCACTTCCGCCCAACTTATTGATATGCGGTGTTTTTGACTCTGAAGAAACATATTTTTGAATACGATCAATTTGTGATACAGGAATAAAAAGTTTAGCCTCATCACGATATTTAATCGTTAGGTAATCTTGATGTTTTCCAGCTACCACCATCGTTTTCATTCCCATAAAACGTCCAATACCATGGTTAATGTGTACGACATAGTCACCTTTTTTTAACTCAGTATAGCTTTTTAAGCGCTCCGTATTAGCCATCGTTTGATGTCTGATACGTCTTTTAGCTATTTTCTTAAATAGCTCATGTTCCGTAAGGACGACTAAATGCCCTTCTGGAAATTCAAAACCACCAGACAGATTTCCTTGGACAACTTGTATTTCTGTTTCTTGCACAGCACTAGTTCCAGTCATGATAGCCGTAATATCAAAATCTTCTAATGTCTGTAAAACCTTCGTCAACCGTTCTTTCTCTGGAATAGCAACGACTACTGTTTGTTTTTGCTGAGTCCAACGGTCCATCTCTGTTTTTAAAAGTGGCATTTGTCCAAAGAACTGCTGCGTCGCTCGAACGGTTAAATTAAGCTGCTGCTTAAATCTAAGTCGACCCATCCCCTTTGGAAAAAGAGACATGAAGACATCATTATGGCGATCATCGCGGACAAGTGGATGTAAATCCAAAGTCCATTGTTCTCCCGAAAAAACTGTTCCTCGTTTTAATTGCTCTACCATCCAGTTACTAGTCTCAACGTTTAGTGATTCCTGTGTTTCTAGTAAATGCTGATAATCATCGATAAGCACTAGACTATCTTCATCCAGATAATTTAGTAAACTACTCTTTTGTGGGAATAAAAATTCACTGTGCACCAAAGCTGTCGGGATAATTTGTAGTTGCTTCAAAGCGGTCATTACTTGTTGATAGTGACTTTCAAGTCGTTTCTGCTGTTCAACCTCTTTTAACCGCTGCTGTTCTTTTTTATAAGCTTTGTTGATCCGCTGCAGTGCAGCAGGAAGCATCTCCTTCGTTATAATTAAATCTTTAGCAGGCAAAATTAAGACATCAGACTTGTTTTGAATACTTCGTTGGTCTGCAGCATTAAACTCCCTGATGGAATCAATTTCCTCATCAAAAAAATCAATTCTAACTGGAT
Source organism: Liquorilactobacillus capillatus DSM 19910 (assembly GCF_001434915.1). GTDB lineage: Bacteria > Bacillota > Bacilli > Lactobacillales > Lactobacillaceae > Liquorilactobacillus > Liquorilactobacillus capillatus. The sequence continues at coordinate 78,505 of NZ_AZEF01000020.1, read as the reverse complement.
TAACTTGATTTAATGGAAAAATGTCTACGATCGATCCGCGGATAGCAAAATCTCCGGGCTTATCAACCAACTTTTGCCGCTGATAACCTAGTGCAGCTATCTTAGCAGGAAGTTCTTCCAAAGCCTCTTCTTGTCCGACCTTCAACTCTAACCTTAAGCCTGCCCAAATATCTACTGGAGGTAAAATTCGCCGTAACCCTGCTGCTGTAGTAATAATAACTTGAGCTTTTTTTTGCGTACACAGCGCATTTAAAGCCTGTACTCTTGCACCTCTAAACTCAGGTGAGCTAGTTGCCGTTTGGGCAGCAGTAGCTTCTTCAACCGGAAATAAAAAAACATCTTCCTTACCAAGAATCTCATTTAAATCAACTTCAAGTTGTTCAGCATGATGAAGAGTATCGGTTACAACCAGCATTGTCTTCTTTTTTTCTGCAAACAACCCTGCCAAGAAGATAGTTTTTGAAGAAGACAATAATCCCGTCACAAGATGGCGGGTACTTTCAGTAGGCTTAATGTTAGTAATCCACTCTGATACCTTCGGGGTCTTCAACATCAGATCTTCCAATTTCATTTTAATTTAAACTCCTTATCACGAGGTTTACTTACGATTATATTTATTCATCGTCTTTGCAAAATCATTTTCAGCAAGCCAATTGTCTAATGCCGCTGTTGCATGAATAATCCCGTCCTCCAACTGCTCTTCTTGCTGGGCTGCAAATCTTGTAAGCACCCAATCTACAACACTCTGCTTTTGAGGATGATCTATTCCAATACGAATCCGTTTAAATTTCTCCGTCCCTAGGTGAGCGATAATACTTTTTATTCCATTATGTCCACCTGCTGACCCCCGTTGTCGTAATCGTAACTGTCCGACTGGCAGATCCATGTCATCATGAATAACGATAAAATCTGCTACATCTATCCCGAAGTAATCAAGTAACGGTCCAACACTACGTCCAGATTCATTCATGTAAGTTGACGGTTTAGCTAGCAGAATCTTCTCACCGTTAAGAAATAGCTCAGCAATTGCTGCTTCACATTTTGTCTTAGTAAAGGCTACATTATTCTGTTTTGCAAACTCGTCTATTGTCATAAAGCCAACATTATGCTTTGTTCCTTCATATTTTTTACCAATATTACCTAACCCAACGATTAGTTTCATTCTCTACTCCTCCAAAAAAAGTCCTACTTATTTTATGAAAAATTTAATGTAAACAGGTTCACAAATCACTCAGCTGCTTTTTTAATAAATGAAATAAAAGCACGAAAAAGCGGGCTAAACATTTTACGTTTACCCTTAAAAGTAGCTAACATATTTTTCTAATAGTATAGCATACATTCACTTAAAGACTGGAAAAATTGTTTGAAAACTGCTACACATTTTTCTGAAAAACGTGTTATACTATCACTGTGTTAAATAGTTCACTATGAAAGGATGAATTACTGTGTCAAAAACACGAAATCATCAAAAAGTTATTTTAGTCGGCGACGGTGCCGTTGGTTCTAGTTATGCTTATGCAATGGCTCTTCAAGGTGTTGCTGAAGAATTTGGAATCGTTGACGTTGTTAAAGAAAGAACAGAAGGAGATGCTCTGGACTTAGCTGATGCAACTGCATTATCTTATCCAAAGAGAATCTACTCAGCTGAATACTCAGATTGCAAAGATGCAAACTTAGTTGTTATTACAGCTGGTGCTCCTCAAAAGCCTGGTGAAACTCGTCTTGATTTGGTTAACAAGAACCTTAAGATCTTATCAAGTATTGTTAAACCAATTGTTGATTCTGGCTTTGATGGTATTTTCCTTGTAGCTGCTAACCCTGTTGATATCTTAACATATGCAACATGGAAATTCTCTGGTTTCCCTAAGGACAAGGTTATCGGTTCTGGTACATCATTAGATACTTCACGTCTTCGTGTTGCTCTTGGAGAATTGATGGGTATTCAGGATCCTCGTTCAGTCCATGCTTATATCATGGGTGAACATGGTGATTCAGAATTTGCTGCATTCTCTGCTGCAACAGTTGGTGGTCTTCCTGTCTTAGATTGGGCTAAGAAAAACAACGTTTCTAAAGACCAATTGGATAAACTTGAAGATGATGTTCGGAATAAAGCTTATGAGATCATTAGTAAGAAGGGTGCAACTTTCTACGGTGTTGCAACTGCCTTAGCACGTATTTCTAAAGCTATCTTACGTGATGAAGATGCTGTTTTACCTGTTTCTGCATATATGGAAGGTCAATACGGCTTAAACGATATCTACATTGGTACACCTGCTGTTGTTAATGGCAACGGACTTGAAAAGATCCTTGAAGTACCTTTGAACGATGAAGAAGCTAAAAAGATGACAGATTCTGCTGCAACTTTGAAAAAAGTTCTTAATGACGGCTTAAAGAATCTTGAAAGAATGCTTAATTAAACTGTAAGTAACGGAAACTGAGGCATTTATGTCTCAGTTTTTTTTAGGCTAAATTAAGTTTAAATTATTTTATTTAATGAACAATTTATTAAATTTATGCTTTTATTATTAAATACCTTTTTTTTATGATAAGATAATATGAGAATAATTTAATTAAACGGAGGATACCATCTTGTTATTCAAAACACTTATCAAACCCAAAAAGGATTTAACAACGGTCCGTGAAGATATAACATTAGAACAAGCTTTAACTGTTCTTGAAGAATCTGGTTACCGTTGCGTTCCCATTTTAGATAAAACCGGTCAAATTTTTAGAGGGAACATTTATAAAATGCATATTTACCGCCATAAATCTCGTGGTGGTGATATGTCGCTTCCTGTTACCTATCTTTTAAAAAATGCAACTAAGTTTATCACTTTAGACTCAGCCTTTTTTAATATTTTCTTTTCAATCAAGGATCTCCCATACATCACTGTCCTAGATGAACATAACTTTTTCTATGGCATCTTAACGCATTCAAGCTTGCTAAATATGCTTTCACAATCATGGAATGTTGAAATCGGTAGTTACGTTTTGACCGTTGTCTCTTCCGGTGATCGTGGTGATTTAGTTGAAATGGCTAAAATTATAACTAAATATACCTCTATTGCTAGTTGTATTACTTTAGATGTTAAAGCAACAGAATTAGTTAGACGAAGTTTATTCACACTTCCCGCAGGTGTCAGTGAACAGAAACTTGATAAAATTGTAGCTAATTTAGAACGTAAGAACTTTAAAGTCCCTGAGATTGAAAACTTAAGAGCCTGATTATAGAAGAAAACAGTTTTTTCTAAGTAACTTATCCACTGATGATAAGCTATAAATGTGCTACGCTTGTATATAAATTACCTAGTAAAAAAGATAAACTAAGCCAAATATATGACTTAGTTTATCTTTTTTAGATAACTTTAATTGCTGCCGGGTACTTTTTGCACAGCATCTATAAACAAATATTAAGCCCGTGGCGCCAAACTTTTCCTACTAATACTTTATTTATGTATACTAGCCAGTCCTAGACTGACTCTTAATGCATGATTAATCTCATTCATACCTTGTTCATCAATATGTGTTACTTTGTCTTTCAATCTTTGTTTATCGATCGTTCGTACTTGCTCAAGCAAAACAACGGAATCCTTTTCAATTCCCGTCTTAGTTGCCGCTAGCCCAACATGTGTTGGCATTTTAGGCTTTTGAATCTTAGCTGTAATCGCTGCTACAATCACAGTTGGACTATACCGATTTCCAATATTATTTTGAATAATCAGAACAGGTCGCATACCTCCTTGTTCTGAGCCCACAACTGGTGATAAATCGGCATAAAAAATATCTCCTCGTTTAACATCTTCAGTTGTCATATAAAACCTCTATCTTTTCTTTTCAAACTCCGTTTCGCATTCACAACCCACAAGTTCATCACAGATTTTTTTGTTCAGTGGTCCCATTTCTTTATACCCGGCAATCAATGCATCTAGAATCTGATGATGATTTTCGACATATTCCGCAACTACTTTATCTTCTTCCAGTTCACGTTGGTCAATTGCATAGAATTCGCAATAAAGAGCCTTACGTTCATTATTATCAATAATTAAATCATCTATTACATTTTTCAAATGATAAGTCATCTCTGGCAGCCTCCACAAGCTCATGCTAGTAATATATGATAACACATTCTCTTAAAAAAGAATATCCTTAAATATATTTCCGCTGAACTCTCTGTGAAATTCCACAGAGAACTTCATAGTGAATCGTCTGCGCATAATCAGCCACATCTTGTGCTGTAATACTTTTACCATGATCCTCACCAATTAGGGTTACAGTTGTCCCTAGCTTAAATGCCTCAGGTACTTTGACCATAATCTGATCCATACATACACGCCCCACGATTTCACAGTAATAACCATCAATCAGCACCTTAAATCCTTGCATTCTTCTTGGCCAACCATCCGCATATCCAATAGGAACTGTTGCTATCCATTCAGGTTTGGTTGCAGTATATGTCTTTCCATACCCCACAGAATCTCCCGCTGAGATCTCCTTAATAGCTACTATTTCACTTTTTAACGATAAAGCTGCGGTAAACTCTTTAGGTAGCTTAAGTTCTGATCCTGAGGGATTTAAACCGTACATCGCAATTCCAAAACGAACAGCATTACCACCGCATTCACGATGCCATAATGCCGCCGCAGAGTTAGCTACATGTACAAAAGGAGGTTTATTTTTAACAATCGACATCAGTTCCTTAAAATTAGTAAGTTGCTTTTTATAGTAACTATCATCTGCTGAATCAGCCGTCGCAAAATGAGTAAAGATCCCTTCAAAAATAAAACATTCTTTTTGGCTTATAATAAATGTAACTGCTTTTTTAAGTTCTTCCTTACTCCTAAAACCGATTCGACCCATACCTGTATCCAATGCTAGGTGTACTCGCAATTTTCCTTTAGTTGTTTTTAAATAATCAAGTGCATCATGTAAATATTGGACTTCTCCTACTGCAACTGAGATTTTCTTTTCAGCCAATACGCCTGCCTGATCTGCTGGTGTAACTCCTAAAATTAGGATCGTGTCAGTTATCCCTGCTTGCCGCAAAACGAGCGCTTCATCAACAATCGCCACACAAAAGCCATTGGCCCCAGCTTTTTTTGCCGCATGTGCGACTGGGATAATGCCATGACCGTACGCATTAGCCTTAACCACCGCAAAAAGTTTTTGCTGCTTATCCATTCTTTTTCGTTCAGCCTTAACATTATTCTCAATCATTCTAAGATTAATAACTGCTTCAGTATTACGATGATTTCCCTCAACCATTTTCAGCATCTTCTCTCATCTCTGGTTTATATTCTAAAATAACTTCTGTCATCACTAATTCTGCTGTATGTGATATTGAGATATGTCCCAATAAATTATCAGCCGGATGCATTGTTAGTTTGGGCTTCCCCGTCTCTTCATTATTTAATATTTCAATTTCATGGAAAGTAGCTTGCTTGCCAATACCAGTCCCCAACGCTTTACTATATGATTCTTTTGCTGAAAAACGACCCGCCAAGAATTCGTTCTTACGTCGGTAGCTTAACCTTTCAAAAAACTTTTGTTCATTTTCTGTTAGAATCATTTTAACAAAACTCTGATGTCTCTTCCAAGCTTTTTCAACTCTTGCGATATCCGTGATATCGACCCCAATTCCATAAATCACGACCAGTCAGCCTCCATAATTTCTTTTTCAAGAAAAACTAAGAACTCATTTAATTCTAAAATAATTTTGGCAAATCTATTTATTATCCTACCATATTCAAACATATTAAAAAAGAAGCTGAATTCACTCCTCTTCAACTTCTTCTATTTATTATATTTGCAATTTAACTGCTCTTTATACTACTTTACAGAAGTAACTAGCTCTAGTTATTTTTAGAACGAATAGTATATTTACGCTTGCTCTTCTGACGGCGGTTAAATTTATCACGGTTCTTTTCTTTTTTACCTTTGTGGTTATTATTGTTATCCTTATGTGAATAACTCTTCTTGTTGTATCGTCCACCACCATGATTGAAATGCTTAGACTTTCGACGTGGTAAAGGTCGTTCAGGTGTTATTTTCACCGGAACTTCATTAGCAGCATCTTTAGTCATCTCATTTAAAAGTGCAGAGACAAGATCAACAGCTTCGTATTCTTTTAATAACTCTTCAGCTTTTTTAGCAAACATTGAAGTATCTGTCTTTTTGACTAAATCTTCAATATTATCTACAGCTGATGAGATCTGACCGATAAAAGCTTCACGCTCTGTTGGTGGCTTAAGTGAACTCATTCGTTTCTTAGTCAACTTTTCAATCACACGTAAATAATCCATCTCATTTGGTGTAACAAAGGTCACTGAAACACCATGGTGTCCTGCACGTCCCGTCCGTCCAATACGATGAACATAACTTTCTGGATCCTGAGGGATATCATAGTTATAAACATGCGTTACACCCGAAATATCCAACCCACGGGCCGCGACATCCGTTGCTACCAAGATATCAAGTTTTCCAGCTTTAAATTGTCGTAGAATACTCATTCTGCGTTGCTGAGATAAGTCACCATGAATTCCCTTAGCATTATAGCCACGAGCTTCTAAGCCTTTGGACAACTCATCAACACGCCGTTTGGTTCTACCAAAAACAATCGTTAGTTCAGGTGCCTGAACATCCAGAATACGTGTCATAGTATCGAACTTTTCAAAATCGCGTGCACGTACATAAAATTGATCAACTAAGTCTGTTGTTAACTCTTTAGCCTTAATTTTTACAACCTTAGGATCTGTCATGAATTTCTCGCCAATCTTCAATATCGCTGGTGGCATCGTTGCCGAGAAAAGCAATGTTTGACGTTTAGCTGGTGTCTCATGAATGATACTTTCAATATCATCAACAAAACCCATATCCAGCATTTCATCTGCTTCGTCTAAAATAACTGTTTTAACATTTTTTAAACTAACCGTGCGACGACGAATATGGTCAAGCAACCGTCCTGGAGTCCCCACCAAAACTTGTGGTGCACGTTTTAAAGCATTAATCTGACGACGAATGTCTGCTCCACCATAAACGACTTGCACTTTTGCGCGTTGATCTTTTCCCAGTCTGAACAATTCTTCTTGGGTTTGAATAGCAAGCTCACGTGTTGGTGAAATAACAATGGCTTGAATTGACTTTTCTTTAGGGTCAATATGCTGCAAGACCGGCAATCCAAAGGCTGCTGTTTTCCCTGTCCCTGTTTGTGCCTGTCCAATAACATCATTACCCTTTAAAACTAATGGAATCGTTTCAGCTTGAATTGGTGTAGCTTCCTCGAAACCGCTTCGTTTTATAGCTTTCAGTAAATTATCTGAAAGACCTAATTCTGTAAATTTCAAAAAAAAATTCCTCCTAAATTATCTCTATAATCAATAAAACTATTTTCTTAAAGCCTCTAAGACCTTTTCTAAATGGATTCCATGACTTCCCTTTAGCATAACAATATCATCAGCAGTAATACTTTCTTTTAATTCATGGATTAACTGTTCTTTATGATCTGCTGGGTATAAATGAACCCTTGTATCCGAAAACTTATCAGTCAAATTCGCAGCTAAAGCTGCAACTTTATTTCCGCATAAAAAGACTGCAGCTATCTTTTCAGGATCCAAAACATCAGCTAGTTCCGCATGTAACTGATTAGACAACCTACCTAACTCCAGCATATCACCTAAAACAACATACCGTTGTCCCCTCGTTTTAACTCTTAAGAAAGCTTGCAATACCATTTTGGCAGCAGTTGGGTTGGAATTATAAACATCACTTAAAATTTTTTCACCTTGGTTCCCCTGAACCCACTGCGTACGATTTTGCGTTAAATCAAAGTTTGCGAGCGCAGTTACCATTTTTTCAACCGGTATTCTAAAATGATCTCCTACACTTAAGGCGGCTAATGCATTACCAACATTATAAGTCCCTAAAATATGAATGATAAAATTATAATCAGGCCAATTTTTAACCCTAAAACTTGTACTACTCTCATCACCGACAATATTTAAAGCTTGTACATCATTTTTAGCCTCGCTGCCAAAAGTATACGCAGGTTGCTCAATTGCTTTTACCCGCTGCCGCAACAAAGGCTCATCTCCATTATAAACTAAAATACCGTCTTCTTTAAGACCATGTGTAATTTCCATCTTAGCATCAGCTATTTTATCTCTCGTTCCAAAGAACTCGATATGTGCTTCACCGATCATCGTAATAACTGCAACATCTGGTTCAACAAGCCGGCTCAGTTTATCCAATTCTCCAAAATGATCCATTCCCATCTCCACAACAAGCGCTTCTGTATTAGGCTCCATTCCCAGAATTGTCATCGGAACTCCAATGTGGTTATTAAAGTTAGCCTGTGTTTTTCGGACATTAAACTGTGTCTTAAGAATCGCTGCAATCATATCTTTAGTCGTTGTTTTGCCATTACTGCCCGTTACCGCAACAACCTTCGGATTTATCTTATGAAGATAATAACCAGCTAAATCCTGTAAAGCTTGCAAGCTATTTTCAACGTCCAGCAGAGGAAACGCACTGCTGTTCTCTGGCAATCTATCATGGTCCTCTTGCCACAAGGACGCCACTGCACCTTTCTCTACTGCTTTGGCAATATAATTATGTCCATCTTGCTTACCCACAAGAGGAATAAAAAGTGCACCTGGTTTCAGTGTCCGTGTATCAAATGATACGCTTGTGACAATTATTTTCTCCCATTCATCGATCGACTGCACTTGTAGTGCTTTCGCAATCTCTGCTAATCGCATCTTCATGTGACTATCTTCCTTTCTTCACATCAGCGAAAAACAATAATGCCTGAACTTAAATCATGCTAAAAAAATGTCCAGCATCTATTTCTTATTATCTAACTATGAGTACCTCATAATCTCCACCGATATTTAATCCCTTGTTATTGTATCACAAAATTGGATAACACTTTAAAACAAAATAAATATGAGCTGGATAATTACACCATCACTATTGCTGTCAGTTTTCGACTCATTGACAACAACAACCTATGCCATAAGTATAATTCTCCATCTCATATCCTTTAACCTCTAACTAAGAAGCTTAGAAATCCAAAGTATCCTCAAATGCTTGCGGTGAGAGCACTTCAAGCTCCCACATTCTAGTATTTAGATGATACTTTAAATTACCAACAACTTTAGATTTTTCAACAAGCATTGTTGGTTCATGCCATTTTAATTGGTAGACTGAATCTGGTGCTATTAAAATAGGTACTTTCGCTTCTTGACCTTTAATCTTTGCTCCACCAAAATCAAAGACTACCCCATTAATCATTAATGAGAACATTTGTTTAGCAAGCTCTGTTGGAAAATCAATAAATTTATACCGTAACCTCAAAAAACTCTTCTTCTCACGGTAAACTTCAGCAAGATGTCCTGTTAAACATTTAGCTAGAACCTTGTAAAACTGCGGTAAATTTCGATAATAGACCTTTTTTGCCCCATTAGGCAGGGTTAGATATACGTAATTATTCTGCAGTTTGTAGTAAAAAGGCGATTTTAAATGTGTATATGCGTGCCCAAGATATAGGAGTTCAGAGACCTCAGTTGGTGTTAAGGCTTCAATATCATAAGCATTATCAAAATCAATCCATTCCTGGTTCTTATTTTGTTTATCAGTTAGATAGCTTCTAACATCATCGATTCCAATATACATATTAAAACCTGAATAAATATCGATTTCTTGGTTTGGATCAACCGGCCCTAGTGATAGTAAGTTAGTAGGCAGCATTTCAACTCCTGCCATAAAGTTTTTTACTGAAATGCCATATGATAATGTAAGGTGTGAAACTCGTTCAAGATAGACATACACAATATTATCTCGCATTAAATTTCCTCTATTTCTACAAAAAATAATTACATTCTTTGCAACCTAGCAATTCTTTCAGCTGTAGGTGGATGTGTATCAAAAAGATGTGTCCATGATCCTTTTTTGAATGGATTAGAAATATATAAAGACGAGCTACTAGCATCCGCTGCTTTCATCGGCTCACTCTGCGAAATCTTTTCAAGTGCGCTAATCAATCCCTGCGGATTACGAGTTAGTTCAACTCCAGAAGCATCTGCTAAAAACTCACGGTTACGTGATAAAGCCATCTGTGCTAATGAAGCCGCAACTGGTCCCAGCACAAGCATTAACACCGATATAGCCAACATTATGATATTACTACCATTACCGCCTTCGTTGTCACGTCTTCTTCCGCCACCCCACCAAAATGAATTGAAACCAATATTAACTAGCATTGAGATAACTGCTACTAAAGCAAGTGCTGTTGTCTGTAATCTAATATCATAATTACGTACATGGGAGATCTCATGTGCAATAACACCCTCAAGTTCTTCACGATTAAGACGCATCATCAGTCCCTTGGTTACTGCAACTGCTGAATGTTCCGGATCTCTACCAGTGGCAAACGCATTGGGACTAGCATCATCAATAATAAAGACTCGCGGCATTGGGACCTTTCCGACAAGTGCCATATCTTCGATAATGTGCCATAATTCAGAGTACTGATCTGCACTCTTGATTTCATGTGCATTATTCATCCCCATCACGACGTCAGTTGAGCGCAACAACATCATTATCATATAAAAGGCACCAATAACTGCCGCCATAATAATCCCTGCGACATAACTATTAAAAAAGACATAGCCCAGTGATGCACCAATCGCTATTACTAACAGGAAAAAAGCAACCATCACATACACTGTTCGTCGTTTATTCCTTGCTATTTGCTGAAATAACATTCTTTACGCCTCCTACGGAAAAGTTAACTAAAATGAAACCTTTGGAGCTTCTTTTTCTTCTGTAGGAACTTCAAGATAATTAACTTTACCCATCCCATGAATCTTAGCAATAAAGTTAGAAGGAAATGTCATTAATTTCTGATTAAAACTAGCAGCACTGGAATTAAACAACTGACGTGAATAAGCGATTTTATTCTCAGTATTAGTTAATTCTTCCATCAACTTAGTAAATTCTTGATTGGCCTTTAAATCAGGATAGCTCTCAGCTAATGCAAAAATAGATTTTAATGCCCCTGTTAATTGATTAGAGACCTCCATCTTCTGTTGATGGTCATCATTTGGAACCTGTGTCATCTGATTACGTAGCTCAACAACCTTGGCAAAAGTCTCTTTTTCATGCGCTGCATAACCCTTAGTAGTTTCAACCAAGTTAGGGATTAAATCATTACGTCGTTTCAACTGAACATCAATCTGACTCCAAGACTCTTCAGTGTAGACCTTTGCTGTTTGCAAGCCATTATACACCGCAACATATACTATTCCTAAAATAACCAGTATTACTATTAAAATAATCCAGACCATCTTTTGACCTCCATTGGCAGTCATACTCAAAAACGAGTAACTGCACTAATATTAAAAAACTATTAGCTGTTGAGAAATAAAAAGTCTCCTCCAACAACCACTACTAATAACTTAATAATACCAAATTCCTTAACCTTAATAAAGCTACACTACTCATGATTGTAGAATTATTTAAATAATCTTATTAAATTTTAAGTATACCCTGTCTTAGCCTTGGCTATTACTTATAAATCCAGTCTGTTTATAATGCGTAATCCCATACAAGCAGTAATATTTTTCTCTCAAAAACTAACTTTATATACCACTTCCAGATGTTCTTTGAAAGATATAAAAAAAGCTGTCTCCAAACATTAGTTTAGAGACAGCTTTTGCAGTATTCGACAATTGTCAAATAAACTAGGTGTACTCCACAATACATACTAGTAAACACGCTAGAATACGCTAGCATCTGTGTCCTGCATCGAAATATAACCACTATGCCGCCGCAGCGGAATGATGAACTAGTCATCACCTGGTCTTTCTCGACTCATCGCATGTGTTTCATAATACTCTATTTTATTGATCAATGCAATAATTTATTTAGCAGTCAATCTTTTTTCCATCGTATGGTGTGGAATTCCTGCATCAAGAAACGATGGACCAACGACTCGATAACCTAATGCACGGTAAAATCCCTGCGCTTGATCCTGTGCACCAAGCGTCAGGTAGGGAACTGCCTGTGCCCGTGCCTGTTCCTCAATCTTCTCTAATAACAGCTTGGCACAACCTTGATGCCGATATTCCTTTAAGGTAGCCACTCTTTGAATATGCCAGGCACCATTGCTTTCAGCCATTATTCGTGCTGTTGCAGCAGGCTGCCCCTGTTGGTACGCCACATAGTAACAGGCGGCTTGCTCATTATCGAGCTCTAACTCCTCTGGTACCCCTTGTTCTTTAACAAAGACAGCTTTCCTTATCTGAAGTGCGGCACGGTAAATTGTAGAATCCAATTTAGTTGTTGTTTTTATTTCAAACATTTAGTTTACTCCCTTTTAAATATCAATTGAGGCTCGTATACTTAAAACTGAAATTAAATTTTTGTTTTGTGAGGTAATATAATGGCAAGGCATATGACAAGAAAAAATCATCGTCCCATACAGTTCTCTACACTAACGAGAATAATTGTTGCTGTTGTTTCTTGCGGCTTCGCCTTTCTCTTTTTTGCGAATGAGACAACAACTGACAAAAGCATCTCCTTTACTCCGATAATCCCAACAATTTATGTTCATGGTTATGGTGGAGTATACAATTCAACCGAACATATGATTCAAGCAGCTGAACAAGCGGGAGCAGCCAAAAAGGCTTTAATTGCGCGCGTTGAACCTGACGGTAAAGTTAACTATCAAGGTACATGGAATTTTACACAAAAACACCCTATTATTCAAGTTATCTTCAAAAACAACACTGCTGAGATCCCCACTGAAGCTCGCTGGTTAAATACTATCGTTAATCATCTTCAATCAGCCTACGCCATCTCTGAATTCAACCTAGTTTCACACTCAATGGGCGGCCCTGTAACACTGTACTGGGCTTTACATGAACGTTCAGCTTCTTCACCTACTTTAAAAAAATTTGTTCCTATTGCAGGACCTTTCAATGGTGTTATTTATATCGATGATACACCAAACACAAATAACCTTACCTCGTCGGGGAATCCAAAACTGCAAAACTCTGCTTACCGTAGTTATTACCGTGCTCGGATGCACTTTCCAACTGAAACAAAGATCTTAAATATTTATGGTAATCTAGAAGACGGTTCTAATTCCGACAGTCTAGTTACGAATGTTTCAGCACGTTCATTGGCTTATCTCTTACAAAAGCATGTGACCTCTTATAAAGAATTAATGATCAAGGGGCCTAATGCCCGGCACTCGCAACTGCATAATAATGCCGAGGTCAATCGTGCGGTCATTAGATTTCTATGGAATCGCTAATATTTATCTATTTTAATTTTCACTTATTTGGACTACAATTAGCAATGGAAGTAAAATTCCATTAGTGTGGATTTCAACGGAAAGAGGCGAAGACGATGTCGAAAAAGTTAAGTAAAGAAGAACGTAAGGCAATGGCTCGCAAAGCTCTGGAGGACCGCGCAAAACAACCTAAACAGGCTGCTGGATCAGGTTTTGCCAAGCTCGATGCTGATGCCAAAAGTTTGCATAATTAGTCTACTAAAAACAGCATCTTTTGTTGGCTAAACCCGACGTTAAGATAACTGCTTTTTCATGCCTAATCAAAAAGGTAGGAAGCTAAGCCAAAGATTCTTTTGACCCAGCTTCCTATCTTTGGCTTCTAACAGAAGAATCTACCGTTTATCTATACACTTCTTATTTAACGGAACACTTCCTCAAAAGCTGCTAAGCTTACTGGGTTAGCTAAAATGTCAAAATAGATATCTATAAAACTGCCTATGAATTCGGGACGTCCAAGAACCTCCTTAAAAATAGTTGCCACCATAACAGGATCATTGCCAAAGGCTCCGCATCCAAAAGCGCCCAGGATCAAAATACGATCGCCAGCTAGTTTAAACTGGCGAATAGTTTGAATGATTTTTTGCGTGAGGTCATCATGGACTCTATTCCAATCAATGACCATCCCATTTTTCTTCATCGCGCTCACATTTGGCGCTGCCAGACTAAGAATATCCAGGTATTTTTCACCTTTGATAAGTTTTAACTCTGTTTCATCATGAATTATTTTAATATGCTTTGCAAAAATCATCTTAGCATTATAATAATATTCACGTGGTTTCTGTCTATTCTCCAAATAATAACTTCTTCGGTACTTAAGTAGTTCAGGATATAGAAAACTATTTCGACAAATCGTTTGTTCCTGTGCATTGATGCCTTCTAAAAAATTTCCACCCGGACTAGTAGGACTGGCAAAATTTAACAGCCCAACTTTTTCCTTTTCACCAACTGTTTCCTTTATTCGAAATAAAATATTTTCATCCATCACATGTACTTTAGTTATAACCTGTTTAATTCGTACAGCTGGCAATTCTTTCAACGGTTCAGCAATCAATTGTGATTCCTGTTTAACCGTCGTCATCTCAATCTGATATAAATTCATTGTATGATGTCCGATCGCCTGCAGTCTTTCTTTTTGTACATTCTTCAAACTGACCTCGCCTGCTTCCTTCCAATAATTTGTCTTATCTTTCTTATTACTCGGACCCAATCCAACTTGTAAAAGTCAACCACTTAATTTTAGCAATTTCATATATTACTGTACACTTTTTATGCTTATCTTAAATTATAGTACTTTTAATATTTTAAAGAACAATTCAAATAACTTTACACAAAATACTATCTCTCTAATTAAAAAAGAACTGACTCAAATGTTAACCTTTGAGTCAGTTCCTTACCTATTTCTAAATAGGATATTTCTATAAATTAAAATCTCTACTCTTGCTAGTTATTTAAAATCCACAGGAAGCCTAAGAAGACAAAGAATAAAAGGTACATGATCGGATGAACTTCTTTACCTCTCTTCGCTGCAATCATTGTCACAGGATACGCAATAATCCCCAAGGCTAAACCATCAGAGATACTATATGTTAACGGCATTCCCAACAATATCAAGAATGAAGGAATCGCGATCTCCATCTTCTCCCATTCAATATGTTTCATACTTTGTGCCATCAAAACACCAACAATTATCAAAGCTGGTGCTGTTACCTGACTAGTCACTACGGCTAAAAGTGGTGAGAAGAATATTCCAAAAATGAAAAGAATACCTGTTGTAACAGCAGTTAGTCCTGAACGCCCCCCAACAGCAATTCCTGCTGAAGATTCAACATAAGCACCAACTGGAGATGTTCCTAATAATGAACCAGCAAGCATTGCTGTTGAATCAGAAAGTAACGCCTTACCAACACGCGGCATCTTGTTATTTTTCATAAAACCAGCCTGCTGTGCTAACCCAACTAACGTTCCAGCAGTATCAAAGAAAGTGACTAATAGAAAGGTTAAAACAACGACAAATAATTGCATCGTATTAATATCACCAACATGCTGGAGTGCCACTAAAAAAGTTGGTTTTAGACTAGGTGCACCCGAAATAATCGTCGTCGGTAGTTTGATCATTCCTGTTAAGATTCCTAAGATAGACGTAGCTACCATTCCAATAAAGATCCCACCAGGAACACGTTTAACCAGTAAAATAGCTGTAACTACTAATCCAAAGATGGTTAACCAAGTAGTCCCTGCAAAATGTCCCAGTGAAACAATAGTCGATTTGTCAGCAACGATTATTCCGCCATCTTCTAAACCAATAAAAGCAATAAAAAGACCAATTCCAGCTGAGATAGCATACTTTAAATTAGCTGGAATCGCATCAATAATTAGTTCACGTAATTTAAAAACTGTAATTAATAAAAAAATAACTGAAGCAACAAAGACTCCTGCTAAAGCTGTTTGCCACGGAATCTTCATTCCAATACAAACTGAATATGTAAAGAAAGCATTAATTCCCAAAGCGGGTGCAGTTGCAATTGGATATTTTGCGAAAATCCCCATCAAAAAGCAGCCTAATGCACTTGCCAGCGCAGTCGCAGTAAACACAGCACCTTTATCCATCCCCGAAGCTCCCAAAACACTCGGGTTAACAAACAAAATATACGCCATCGAAATAAAAGTTGTAAACCCGGCTAATACTTCTCTGCGCACGGTTGACCCCAACTGATCTATCTCAAAATATGATACTAACTTCTCCTTCAAAGTTATATCTCCCTTTTTACCGAACATTAGTGCTCGGATATTTAGTAATCAATCCTTTATTAATATACTATAGACTATAATTAATGTAAATAGGCGATTATACGTAGATAAATGTTCGCTTTTTACTCAAAATAGTTTGGTTTCAAAAATTGTTTCAGTGTCTTATTTCCGTTATAATATTTCACATGGTCATTTAAGACAACCATTAATGAGGGTATAAAAAATGAAAAATGAACTTGGAATACGAAAATTAATTGAATTTGTTTGGCAAACCGGTGATCTGCACGGAGAACTCTTTAGTAGCGACAACACCGCACTTCAAGGAGCTATTATTCACCGTCATCTTCAAAAAAAATGGGATAAAAGCTATAGCGCTGAATTTAGCTTGCAGACATCTGTTCAAGTCGGCGAACAAACTTACACACTTAACGGACGTGCCGATGGTGTTCATCAAACCAATGGCAGTTATGATCGGGTTATTGAGATAAAAACATCTGCACTAAACTTCGATGACCTTTCACTTGCAAAGCAAAATCTTTATTGGGCACAGTTAAAAATGTACGCTGCTATATTGATAAAAGATACCAAACTTAAACAAATCAAGCTTGAATTAATCTACGTTCAGACAAGCAATGAACAAATCACTCACAAATATGCTATATTAACAAAAAAAGAAGCAGATAAGTTCTTTAATAAAACGATTGCCGTTTTTACTGAATGGGCTAGTTTAAAACAGCGCATGTTCGTTCAACGTAATCACTCTATCTCCAAACTCCACTTTCCATTCAAAGATTACCGTCCACGGCAACACGAGCTTGCTGCCGCGGTCTACAAAACTATCGCAATTCAAAAACGACTCTTTGTTGAGGCCCCTACGGGAACTGGTAAAACAATTTCTACCCTTTTTCCAGCTATCATGGCACTTGGTCAAAATAAGACCACTCGAATTTTCTATCTGACCGCCAAAGAAAGTACCCGACAAGTAGCTGAACAAAGTCTTATGCTATTACAGCAAGAGGGTCTCAAACTCCATAGTATTACACTTACCGCTAAAGAAAAGATAACTTTTGCAGAAGAAAAAGAAATTGAGGATTCTAAAAACCCCTATTTTGTCGGTTATTATGATCGTCTAAAACCGGCGCTTAAAGACATTCTCCAGAATGAGACGCTTATTTCCACGGATATTATCAAAAAATACGCCCAGAAACACATGATCGATCCTTTTGAATTTTCACTTGATGTTAGTTTATTTTGTGATGTTGTTATTGGTGATTACAATTATCTTTTTGATCCGCTTGTTTATTTACAACGTTTTTTCCAGGATTCTGCCCAAGATTATTGTTTCTTAGTTGACGAAGCACACAATCTCGTTGCACGCTCACGTTCTATGTATACTGCTGAGATAAGTTCAGCTCCTTTAAAAAATATACTCATAAAACTTAAGCATTCTACTCCAGCTAAAACTACTAAGAAAATCCAAACTTATTTAGAACGTTTTCAACAAGCATTTACTAAATCAAAAGCAGAATTATCTGCGACTAAAGCTCTAACTAAACTATCGGCTAAGTGTCCCACTACATTTTTAAAGTATGCCCAGCGTTTTATCTTGAAAGTTCAAACTTGGTTGAAACAAAACTCTGAACATCCGTTATTTCAATCACTATTAGATTATTATTTAGCTGTCCATACTTTTATTAAAATCAGCAGTTTTTATAACAAAACTTTTAGGACGAAATTAACTCTAGTTGAAAAAAACGTAGTTATTAAGATTTTTTGTTTAAACCCGAGCTCATTGCTTAACCTAAGTCTTGCTAAAGGGAAAAGCGCCATCTTATTTTCTGCTACATTATCTCCTATCACTTATTATCAAGATGTTCTGGGAGGACAGGATGAAGTACTGGCATACACTTTGTCTTCACCGTTCAAAGCTAAAAAGCTTGGCCTTTTTGTAACACCTAAATTAAATGTCTCTTACCGTTTTCGTGCCCAAAATGAGAGCAGAATTATTGCTGCTTTAACCGCAATGGTTCATGCTAGAAGTGGTAATTATTTAGTTTTCCTCCCCTCCTATGCCTTTCTTAAACAAATTTACACTGCCTTTTCACAAATTAATCCGGACATCAAAACTATTTACCAGGATCTTAATATGACTCCCGAAGCCAAAGCAGCTTTTCTAGCAACATTTAAACGTCAACCACTTGCAAAAGTTACTGGTTTCGCAGTTTTAGGCGGTAGTTTTGCAGAGGGGATAGACCTCAAAGGGGATGCACTTTCAGGTGTAGCAATCATTAGTGTTGGTCTGCCAGCTTTTAATGAAGAGACTGAAGAACTCAAAGAATTCTTTGAACAAACATATGCTAGCGGTTTTGAATATGCCTATCAATTACCCGGTTTTAATAATGTTTTACAAGCTGCTGGCCGTGTCATTCGCGGCATGAATGATACTGGTGTTCTCCTTCTACTAGATCAACGCTTTAACACTAAACGTTACACACGTTTATTTCCCGCTCACTGGCAGCACTATCAGCAAAGTTATTCACTCGACCAATTAAAAAAACAACTAGCCTTTTTTTGGAAATACGTTAATTCTAATTATTGAGGGGAGAATTGCTTTATGTTAGCTAAAATAAAACATTTCGTCTTGCGTCCGCGACGACGCTGGGAAAAAAACCTCATCATTCTTTGGTTTGGAACTTTCATGGCTGGCATTGCTTTTAGCCTAGTAATGCCCTTTTTATCGCTCTACATTGACACTTTAGGGACTTTTTCAACAAGCCAGTTAAATTTTTACAGTGGGATAACTTATGCTTCAACATTTCTTGTTACTGCAATTATTTCACCTATTTGGGGACGTCTCGCTGACCGTAAGGGCCGTAAACTGATGATTCTGCGTGCTTCTTTAGGAATGGCTTTTGTAATTGGGTTAATGGGGCTTGTAACTAACATTTACCAGTTAATCTTCCTACGGCTTATTCAAGGTGTCTTTTCTGGTTATATCAGTAACGCTAACGCACTAGTTGCAACTGAAACGCCTAAAGACCAAAGTGGTAAAGCACTTGGAATACTAACAACCGGGTCTGTCAGCGGAACCCTGTTCGGCCCCTTCGTTGGTGGCGTTATCGCAGCTCTTTTCGGCTACCGAGTTACCTTTTTCATAACGGGTGCTATCCTTATTCTTGTCTTTTTGCTCAGTGCTTTTTTTGTCCATGAAACCTATCAACCTGCAAGTAGCGGGCCTTTAAAAAAATCCTGGGATATTTTTAAAGGATTACGCGATACTAAGTTAGTAATTGGCATGTTGGTTGCAACTTTTCTGATTCAGTTAGGTAATTTTTCTATTAGTCCTATCATTAGTTTATATGTTCGTGAAATTATGCATAACAGCGGTCCGATTACAATTGCGAGTGGCCTAGTTGTGTCAATACCTGGGGTAGCAACGCTATTAGCCGCCCCACGACTAGGTATTTTGGGTGATAAAATAGGGACTACACGTATCCTCAAACTCGGGATGCTCTTCGCCGTTATCGTTTTTCTTCCAATGGCTTTTGTCATCAATATTTGGCAATTCGGCTTCTTGCGTTTTTTAATCGGTATTTCCAACGCCGCCATGTTGCCTGCTGTTCAAACCCTATTAGCAAAAAATACCCCTACGGCTGCGACTGGCCGGATCTTCAGCTATAATCAATCTTTTCAAGCATTAGGCAGTGTTGCTGGCCCACTTATTGGTTCCAGTATTTCAGGTATTTGGGATTACAACGGTGTCTTTATTTCAACAGCTCTTATTCTTTTTTTGGGGCTTCTCTGGGTCAACTTCGCAACTAAGTCGAAAAATACCTAGTCAGCCTAATACGTAACTATTATGTTAAAAAACTTCAAAACAAAAAGGCTGGATCAAAGTATACTTTGACCCAACCTTTTTTAAAATAAATAAAAATTTTCTTATTTGTTTGTAAAACCATATTTCTTGTTGAAACGATCCACACGTCCATCGGCTTGGGTAAACTTTTGACGTCCTGTGTAGAAGGGATGGGAATCACATGAAATTTCAACACGAATCAATGGATAAGTATTGCCATCTTCCCATTTGATTGTTTCTTCTGTGTTCTTTGTCGAACCAGAGATAAACTTATAACCTGTTGCTGAATCTTGAAAAACGACTTTATGATAGTCTGGATGAATTCCTGGTTTCATTATATTACTCTCCTTTGCCCTGAATCATTTGCTGAATCAGAGTTATTCTTAGTACCACAACTCAAGATATTGTATCATGAAAAAGTAGTCCATGCAATTACCTTTTTTGATTATCTGCCCGCTCAGCTAGCTTAATGGTCAAATTTTCAATAAATTCTTGATTATTTTTAGTTTGTTTTAATGCCTTAACAACTTGCTCAGTATTCCTGAGAACATCATTGGGCAATGACTTACGTAATTTCCACATAAAGTCCAGAATATCCTTACTTAATAGCAATTCTTCTTTACGCGTACCTGACCGTTTCAAGTCAACTGCTGGGAAGAGCCGTCGTTCAGCTAGATCACGCGTTAGATGCAGTTCTTGATTCCCAGTCCCCTTAAATTCTTCATAGATGACATCATCCATCCGACTTCCTGTATCAACTAAAGAAGTCGCCAAGATAGTTAAACTGCCGCCTTCTTCAATATTACGTGCTGCACCAAAGAACTTTTTAGGTTTAAACAACGCAGCTGGATCTATCCCACCTGAAAGGGTCCTACCACTTGGGGGAACAATTAAGTTGTAGGCACGTGCCAGCCTAGTCAGTGAATCAAGCAAAATAATAACATCCTGCTTGTCTTCAACCAGTCTCATTGCCCGTTCAAGTACTAGTTCAGAAACACGGACATGGTTCTCAGGCTTTTGATCAAAAGTTGAATAAACAACTTCACCATTAACAGTCCGCTCTAGATCAGTGACTTCTTCTGGGCGTTCATCAATTAATAATAGAATCAGTTTTGCTTGTGGATAGTTCTTGCTAATTCCGTTTGCAATCGACTTTAATAAACTTGTTTTACCTGCTTTAGGCGGAGCAACGATTAATCCTCGCTGGCCAAAACCGATCGGTGCAAATAGGTCTAGGATACGCGTTGCCAACTGTGTTCGTGTTGTTTCAAGAAGTAGCTGCTTATCTGGATACAATGGTGTTAAAGCAGGAAAATGGGGGCGTTGCTTGGCCTCTTCCGGATGTTTTCCGTTAACACTGTCAACATGCATTAAACCATAATAACGCTCTTTAGGCTTTGGAGGGCGTGCTTTCCCCGCGACCAAGTCACCATTACGTAGACCAAAACGCCTGATTTGAGAAGATGAAATGTATATGTCTTCTTGCGAAGAACCATAGTTGATTGGCCGTAAAAACCCGTATCCGTCTTGTTGTGTAGTTATATCTAAAACACCAGCCATGTAGTAGAACCCTTGTTCTTGTGCCTGCGCTCTAATTATAGCAAGTGAGAGCTCTTTTTTATTCATTTGACTATAATACGGTATCTTAAATTCGCGTGCATAGCCGTAAATTTCTTTTAATGTTTTGTCCTTTAAATCAACTAACGTTAGATTTTCCGTAATACTCTCCCCTTCAAGCTTGATTCACCACGCATTATTTGCTGATGGTTAATCCTCTGAATCAGTATTCTTTTCAATAATCTGAACATCAACGGATAGTCCACGCAACTTCGCTACGATCCGTTCGTAACCGCGCAGAATGTTCTCAGCTTTAACGATCATCGTTGTTCCATTCGACATTAATGCTAGACCTAACAAAGAAACACCTGCACGAATCTCACTTGCTTCAACCGTTGTTCCTCGCAGCATATCAGAATAGCCAACCGTAATAATACCGTTATTACTTGAAATATTACCGCCCATTCGCTGCATCTCTGGAACATGCTTGATCCTTTCAGGATATAATGTATCAATAATCTTGCTTTCACCATGTGCCTTCATCAATAGAGGTGTTATCGGCTGCTGTAAATCAGTTGCGAAGCCTGGAAAAGGAGCTGTCTTAACTGTGACAGGTGTCAACTTTCCCCCACCTCTGACATAGATACTATCTTCATTGACTTCAAGATAAACTCCCATTTCAACCAACTTAGCGATAAATGGTTCGAGATGTTCTGTTATGACATTTTTAACTAAAACGCCATCACCATTTGCAGCCGCAAATGCTAAATAGGTTCCCGCTTCGATTCGGTCAGGAATAATAGTATGGGTATTAGTTGCCTTAAGACTGTCAACACCCTTGATTCGAATTACATCCGTTCCCGCCCCACGGATTTGGGCACCCATATTATTTAGAAATGTTGCTAAATCAACTATTTCTGGTTCCTTAGCAGCATTCTCAATAATTGTTGTCCCTTTAGCCTTAACAGCTGCTAAAAGAACGTTAATGGTTGCACCGACAGAAACGATATCAAAGAAAATCCGTGCTCCATGCAAGCCAGCAGCACCGGT
The DNA here is from genome assembly GCF_001434915.1 of Liquorilactobacillus capillatus DSM 19910. Lineage (GTDB taxonomy): Bacteria > Bacillota > Bacilli > Lactobacillales > Lactobacillaceae > Liquorilactobacillus > Liquorilactobacillus capillatus. The sequence goes on along the minus strand of NZ_AZEF01000020.1, from coordinate 55,940 downwards.
CTTGATATGGACAGCATCATTTTGTTCAAGCACTTTTGCACCTAAGGCCTCAAAACCCTTAATATGCTGATCAATGGGACGCGGACCAATATTATCACCACCCGGGAACCCAACAACAGCTTCACCAAAACGACCTAACAACGCGCCCATAAAATAATATGACGCACGCAAACTCTTAATTGCTCCACCTGGCAGCGGAACCTTATTTATTTTAGTAGGATCAACATACAACTCTCCATGATTAAATGTTGATGTAACATTCATCGACTTTAAAATTAACATTAAGTTATGTACATCCAAGATATCAGGAACAGAATCAAATGTAACTGGCGTATCCGCTAAAATTGCGGCCGGGATAAGGGCAACTGTACTATTTTTGGCTCCGCCGATTGTAACTTCGCCTGACAGTTTTTGCCCTCCCTTAATAATCATTTTTTTCATTTTTTATAAATCCTCACTCGACTATTAAACAATAAAAAGTATTCGAAAAAGCAATGTACGCTAACATAGGGGCACAAAAATGTGCCTCTTTTCATCATACAAGATAGATGCTCTGGTTTCAATCTAAAACAGCTAAATTAACATAATTATTCTCAAATTTTCATCAAAAAAGTAATATCCCTTTTTAGAGGAGAAAAAAGATATCTTACTAATTATGCTACTTCTTGTTTTCTAGGGGTTAACCACACCGAGTAGTAACGTAGATTATAATTTTTAACAACAAATATCCTTTTAGTTATCGTAACATAGTTATTTAGGACTATGTAAAAAAGAGCCACGCCAAAAGCTCACTCCTGGCACGGCTCCTTCTTTTTAACAGCATATACTATCAGGGGACAATCATTCTTTACCTGAATACTAATTGCGCTAAATTAGATTGCTAAAAATACTTAGCGCCATTCAATCGATAGACACCCGATAATATTTCACTGCTATATCACTTAATTACTGCTTTTCAGTATAATTATTAATAAATTCTAGCAATAGTTTCTCTTCTTCACTATTTGGTGAATACTTTCCCATCTTTATTCCATGGATTTTCTCAACCGACAAATGACTTGCTAAAGATATTGCAGCATCTGTCGTATGATGCTTTTCCTGAAACAAAACTAGTTTTTCGCCCAAAGAATCTGTTTGGCTATCTGCACTCATTCTGATTTCCCCCTAAGTGATTTAAATATCATCTGTAACTCTAGAATAACACACTCAGCCGTACTTGAAAGAGGCTTGTTTTTTTATTGCTTATCTAAACTCGCTTTAACGAATGCGCGGAATAAACCTTCTGATCTTTGTGGACGCGAAAGGAACTCAGGATGATACTGTGATGCAACGAAGAAATCATTAGTTGGTAACTCAATTACTTCAACTAATCGATTATCTGGGGATGTTCCTGCAAAGACTAACCCGTGTTCAGTAAAACTACGACGATATTCATTATTGAACTCGTAACGATGACGATGACGTTCTTGGATAACATCTTCATTATCGTAAGCTGCAGCCGTTACTGTTCCCGGCATTAGACGGCATGGGTAAAGTCCCAGGCGCTGTGTTCCTCCCATGTTCTCAACGTCTTCTTGATCAGCCATCAAATCAATAATGTTAGCCTTGCACTTAGGATCAACTTCAGTCGTGTTGGCATCTTTAAGACCAACAACATTTCGTGCAAATTCGATACAAGCCATCTGCATCCCTAAACAGATACCTAAGAATGGAACATTTTGTTCACGCGCGTAGCGAATTGATTCGACCATGCCTTCCAGACCACGATCACCAAAACCACCAGGAACAATGATCCCATCAAAAGAACCTAATTTTGCAGCAACATTCTCACTGGTAATCTTTTCTGAGTCAAAGAGTTGAATATCAATGTCAGCATTGACCGCAAAGCCCGCATGTTTTAATGCTTCTACCACAGAGATGTAAGCATCTGGTAACTTCACATACTTCCCAACAAGGGCAATCTTGACGGTCTTCTCTAGGTTCTGCACACGTTTAGTTAACTCTTCCCAACTCTTCATATCAGCTTCTGGTGTCTTTAGGTGCAGGTGCTGACATACGATTTCATCCATTCGCTGTGCTTTGAGGTTTAATGGGATCTGGTACAATGTCGGTACATCCATTGATTCGATTACAGCTTCAGGTTCAACATCACAAAAACTTGCAATCTTATTACGCATACTTTGCGGAATCGGTTTTTCAGTTCTTACTACTAAAATATTTGGCTGAATACCTAACCCACGCAATTCCTTCACACTATGCTGAGTTGGTTTAGTTTTCATCTCGCCAGCAGCGTGCAAATAAGGAACCAACGTCGTATGAACATAAACAACGTTATCACTTCCAACATCTGCTTTCATCTGACGTAAAGCTTCTAAGAACGGCAATGATTCAATATCGCCTACGGTCCCACCAACCTCAGTAATTACAACATCAGCATCAGTTGTTGTTCCAGCGCGCATGACTTTTTCTTTAATCATATTAGTTATATGTGGAATTACTTGTACAGTTGCACCAAGATAATCACCCCGACGCTCTTTTTTAATAACCTCGGAATAAATTTTCCCTGTCGTTACATTTGAGTACTTATTTAAATTGTTATCAATAAAACGTTCGTAATGGCCCAGATCTAAATCCGTTTCCGTCCCATCATCAGTAACAAAAACCTCACCATGTTGGTAAGGACTCATCGTCCCTGGATCCACATTAATATAAGGATCGAACTTTTGGATCATTACTTTCAACCCTCTATTTTTCAGTAATCTTCCAAGAGAAGCAGCTACGATTCCTTTTCCTAACGATGAAACTACGCCACCTGTAACAAATATATACTTGGTCATTACAACTCTCCTTTGATTAATAAATTGAGGGCTACCGCAAAAAGAAAGCTTGCTACTGGACTCACCCAATAAAAAGAACAAGCTCCCTATTCATTTGGAATAGGGAGCTTGTAAATATCTCCGTACAATGCCTCACGCTTATAAGTAAGGCGCCCAATAAGAATTCTACAAAAAAACAAGTTAACAGTCAAGCCTCAATTAATCATTGTCATCATCCATCTCATCATCAGATAATTCTGTTAATTGTCCTTCTATACCGTCAGGTAATTCTTCTTCATCCTCAGGGTCATCAATATCATTTAAATCTTTACTATATTGCTTTAATTCGTGGTCTTCGTCTTCAGAATCATAATCAACATCTAGATTTTCATCCTCAGGATCATCATTGTTGTAATCAATAACGTCATCATCATCAGCTGCATCAGCCATAAAGGCATTAACTTTCTTTCTTTTCTTCCCTTTAGGCATATCGTTTTCTTCATCTTCAACATGAATAACAGCTTCATCAATAGAATCATACGGATACCACGAGCGTAATCCCCAAAGATTATCTCCCAACGAAATGAAACTGCCATCAATATTCAAATCTGTATAAAATTGAGAAAGACGTTCTCTTATCTCCTCATCACTCTTTCCAAGATATTCTTGGATCTCATTTGTCAAGTCAGCAAAGGGCATTACATCCCCGTGACGCTTTAAAATTACACGAGCAACTTCGATCATAGATAATTCATTTTTGTTGGTATCCTTGAATTTTTCTAGCTCCAAACTGGTACACGTCCCTTCTACAGTCTAGACTCAATCATACAATTTTATGCTGTAAATTGCAATCTTAATTTGTAATTTCCCAATAATTCTTCATTATTATAAAGCGCATAATCAATTTTGATTACGCCTGATAAGGGATTCTCCCTTATTTCAACACTTAACTTAGGTGTAATTGTCTCAATTGGGATATCTCCAGCGGTCGTTCGATAAAGAGCCGCTATCCGTTGCTTGTCCCCAAAGTATAATTTTGACTGCATATCCGCCTGTCGCCGTATCAATTGCACGATACCATTTTCAGATATTTTAAATGTTACTGTCGCTTCATCTGCAGATTTCTCATTTTCTTCAAGATACCTCAAGTAAAGTGATGGTCCCATCTGAAATAGTTGTCCTTGAAACTTTTTAGCATAGTTGCTTATTTCTCCATTTTGATTTCTTTGTGTTTGTACATACACCAATACTGGCGTTCCTTTTGCCAAAAGTCACCACCGCCTTTTTTAGTTCTCGTACTATTATATCTCAAATAATTAATTTTGGTTACTATTTCAGAAATACTGCCTTGCTACAAGCAGATGCGCTTCTTGCCTGTTTAAGTTATAATCAACAGTAGAAATGTATATTTTAATGAGGAGCTGAAATATTATTACACCTTATAGAGATAAAATGCTGCCTATGGAGAAGGTCTTGCGAGATCCTATCCATAACTATATTTTCATTCAACACCAAGTCATACTTGATTTAATTAACACCCGTGAATTTCAGCGTCTTCGTCGTGTTCGTCAACTTGGAACTTCAAACAGCACCTTCCACAGTGCCGAACACTCGCGCTTTACCCATTCAGTCGGTGTTTATGAGATTACGCGCCAGATATGCGATCTTTTCCAGCGTAACTATCCTACTAAGAAACCGAATGACGGTCTCTGGGATGATCACGAACGTTTAGTCGCTCTATGTGCTGCTTTACTTCATGATATCGGTCATGGACCCTATTCGCATACTTTTGAACATATTTTTCACACCGACCACGAGGCAATCACTGCATCAATTCTAACTTCACCTATAACTGAGGTCAATCATGTTTTAAGTCGAGTTTCACCCACCTTTGCACAAGAGGTTGCTAGCGTCATCCAGAAGACTTACCCTAATCCGCAAGTCGTTCAGATGATCTCCAGTCAGATAGATGCCGATCGGATGGACTATCTTTTACGAGATTCTTATTTTACGGGGGCAAATTACGGGACTTTTGATTTAACACGGATTCTACGTGTAATGCGGCCGTATAAAGGAGGAATTACTTTTCATATCAGTGGGATGCATGCCGTTGAAGACTATATCGTCAGTCGCTTTCAGATGTATCAACAAGTTTACTTTCATCCCGTCTCCCGTTCCATGGAAGTTATTTTAAACCATCTTCTAAAAAGAGCTAAATTTCTCTACGAGAACAACACTTTAGATACTGAGATCACACCTCAGCTATTATTGCCCTTTTTTGAAAACAACTTTGATTTAACTGATTATTTAAAGTTGGATGATGGAGTTTTAACAACTTACTTTATCCATTGGTGTGACAGCTCTGATAAGATCCTTAATAACTTGGCCAAACGTTTTCTTAATCGTAAACCCTTAAAATCAGTTCGTTTTAGTTCTGAAACGGCTGTATTACTGCCTAAGTTGCGTCTTTTAGTTGATAAAGCTGGTTACAATTCCGACTACTATACTGCAACTAATGACAGCTATGATCTTCCTTATGATGCTTATGACCCTGCTAGCAAAAAGCAACGCACTCAAATCGAACTGATGCAAGATGATGGAACTCTTGTCGAGCTTTCAACAGTCAGCAATTTAGTTGCCGCTATAACAGGTAAGGTCTCTGGCGATAAAAGATTCTTTTTTCCTAAGGAAATGCTAGCGAAGTCAAATCAGGTCGAGGTTTTTGCACCTATTTATCATGAATTTCAACAATACATCAAAAATGGACATATTAACAGCCTTAATAACTAACACTTATTGACTCAAAACTATTTACTGAAAATTCCTTAAATATTTACCATTCAAAAGCACCTGCCCAAACGGAGATTTTCAATTCTCTTGTTGGACAGGTGCTTTTTAGATTTTTCTCTTAGTAAGATCATTAAGTGATACTTTGTTTAAATAGTTATTAAAATGGCTCCCAAAATTAAAATGCTCCCCGCTGCTAAACAACTTCGACCGAATTTACTACTTTGAACCGGCATATTCTTTAAACTTCCCACTTCATTAACTTTGATTTTATTTTTACGGTACTCTTCATCTGTTTCGCCCTTTTTCTTATGTCGGAACCAGCCAGCTAATAAATGCGCTCTTAATAGCACATCAATAATACTAATACAAATCAATAAAAGGCCGCTTGTAAACAAGATATTCGAAAGTAAGACCCCACAAACTGTTAATTTTGCTACCACCAAGATAATAATCGTTATTAACAAAGTAGCGCTAACTGATTTAAAATAGATTTTTTGTTTAAGCCATTGCATATATTTCTCCATTAACGTTTTTTATGATACTTTTTTAGTTGACCCGCACATATTCACCAGAAACTTCATTCAATTTCTGAACCGCTTGCGTCGAAATATTAAAACGATACATCCCCTTTAAGTTTGAAACAGTTGTGTTATTAGGGCTTGTATGTCTAATCTCGACTTGATAATTATCATCGTCAAGCTTTTGAATATAGTATTGATCCCCTGCTTCTTGCGGTATTGCTGCTGCTGCTCGAAACTTGTTTAAGACTTCAGTATCAGTCAAGCCTTTCGTGACAGAAGACACTTGACTATTTGTTGCAGAGGAAATTGAACTGCCTGTTTTCTTAGCATATTCTGAACTGACAATTTTTGAATTGCGCGCATTAGTATAACCGCTGCTTGCTGATGTGGCAGCTGAACTCCCCGTATCAGAACTATGTGAGCTTTGCAGTGACCTATCCACTGCCGAACTTGTCCCTACCGTCTGTGCTTGACTAATCAAGTCCTCATACTTTTGGGCTTTGGTCTGGTAGGCTGCCACCGCTTGATAACGTGAAGGCAATGATTTTAATGCCTCCAAACTTCCACCAGCAGCCGTCATCTTTTGAGCCTGATAATAATTACCAATCTCAGTATAATAGACTTGGGCAAGTCTAACTGATTGATATTCCTTCTTAACGGCATTGATTTGTTTTACAAGTCCCTTAGGTGTATTGACACGGTCTAGTTTTGCTAGATACTCACCAGCTTTAGGAAGTTTATTCTCAGTGACCGCCTTCTTAGCTGTTAACAGATACGCTAGGTTCCGGTATAGGCTAGCCGCTTTTTTGTTAGTACTATTTGCAGAATTTGCCTTTTCCAACCTGCTATATGCTTGTTGGGGGGCACCTTTTTCAAGATCTTTAAGTGCCTTTTGATAACTTGTATCGACTAATGATGATTTATTCGAAGAAGTTTGTCCTTTTTCTTGCCTGCTCTGTCCAGTAGAACACGCTCCTAGCGTTAATGTTAAAGCAATGATTCCTATTCCACTAATAAACCTACGCCTAAATTCATTCATCTCATTATCCCCCTTTTAACATGTCTACACTGTTATTGTACCACGCGGCTACTTGCAATAATATTACTCTCTATTTACTATTTTTTTTGCGTTGTTTAGCTAAGCGATAAACCATTAATTCACTTGTTGTCCAAATAATTAAGATCACTGCAATCGATGCATACAATACTAACATCGTTTCACTCACAAAAACTTTCGAATTCAAATAATATCCGAATGTCGCTTGTAATTTATACAGTAAAATAAATAATGCTAAGTTACCGCCAAACATTCCAAAAAATAATGTATTGAATGTCATTCCCATAATCTGATACCCAATGTTTTGACCGCTTTTACGTAATTCTTGTAACGTAATATCAGGTTTCTGTTCTATTATTTCCTGCAACCCACTTGCAACGGCAATCGCTGCCTCTGCAATTGCCCCTAATGTACTTAAAACAGTCGTAGAGATGATAATTGCTTCGAAGTTCACACCAATCGCTAAGTTAAAAGCTTCAATTTCTTCAGAATCTTCATTACTGAATCCTTGAACCTGTGCTAGGTGTTCCACCGGAATAATTAGCACGATCATCACACTCATAACAAGAATTGTTGCCAAAAAAGCGATATCGGTTTCATTTTCACCACTATTTCCCATGTATATCGTAATTGCTAAAATACAAATACCAGTGAAAAAGGAGACTGCAATAGCTGGTACCCCGCCAGCAATTAAAACGATCGTGATAAATAGCAGAATAAAATTAATCACTAAACTGATAAAAGAATATAGTCCACTGCGTCCACTAGTTATGAACATAAAAAGAGCTAAAATGCAGGTTAAAAGTATCATCGTCGTCATTAGTCATCACCTCGTAGTGCTGTGGCCGCTAGTAAGCTAGCCGAGGGGATAACTAGCGTAATTCCAATTCCGCTAATCAAGGTTTGAACTAACCCTAATGACATCGTCCACTCAAAAGTATAGCCAAATGAATTTCCCGTTCGGAAATAAAGAATGGCCAAGGTAAAGGTTTCCGCAAAAAAGATCAAGAGTAAAACATTAATTAAAGGCCCCATAATCTTCTTTCCAACCTGCCGCCCCGATTCGAAAAGCTGCTTAAATGAAACGGTTGCTTGGCTACGTTTTAGTTCAAACAAAGTTGAGACGATATCGGTTGCTGCATCCATCACAGTTCCTAGCAGTCCAATCACACTAGCTGATAAGAATAACTGCTTTGGCGCCTGCGTTGCGAAGTCCAATGCTTCGTAATGCATCCCTTTATCATCTGTCAACCACATCGCTATTACCGTAATCAATAAGGCTGTTGCTGTTCCAAAGAAAATAGCTGCGAAAGTTACCAGACACTGTTTATTCCAACCGATCACTAAAACTAATGTCAATGCTGTAAAGACAATTGCACTAATTGCATAAATCCCAAAAAAAGAAGTTATATTCCACATGACATCCAACTGTACAATTATCAGGAATAAGATAAAGTTGAGTATCACACTGACAATTGAGCGCAGACCATTACTACGCATGACCACAAATAACAAAACTAACGTTAACCAACATAACATTAAAAGATATGTGTCCCGTTTATAATGTGAAATTGAAACTGTCTGCTTGTCTTTCTTCTGGTAAATATTAACAAAAACAAGTTGTCCTACATGAAATTTTTGATCCATACCTCGTGACTTAGTGTATGTATTATGAACTTTAAACTTTTCATTCTTATGTTCGCCATTCAAAATATTTCCAGTTATCCTTTGACTTGTTTGCTGATCATGATTTTTAAATTCATCGACAATTCCAACTGTTTTGCCGTTCTCGACGTGCGTTATGCGCATAATTGGCTGTTTGTATAAAAAGGCATCGTTGATAGTAAATAAATAAAGTAGCCCTCCGCTTAAAATAATTAACAGCCCCAAAATAAAATTCTTTTTTTTGAGTCGCATCTACCCTGTTTCCTCCCCGTCTCTTTTTAACCAAGATAACACGGCTAATGGCTTAAAATAAAGAAGAAGCTGCATTCTTAACTAAAATAGAGCATTATTTCTAGCTTTACTCCTTGCTTGCAGCTAAACATTGTTTTATCTTTGAGAAAGAAACTTATCTCTACTCAGTTCTACACTTTAAGGAGAATCACAATGCAGACTAATCAATTAATTTTAAAAGAACTATCATTAAGTGATCGACCTATCTCTGGCGAACAGTTAGCACAAAAGTTTTCGGTTTCACGAACTGCTATCTGGAAGGCTATCAAAAATTTAAAACAAAGTGGCTACCAAATAGAAAGTAAGCCGCATATTGGCTATAAATATCATGATAACGGGCGCCTAAATGAATTTGCTATCCGACGGTACTTGTCCGCAGCTGAGAATCAACTCCTTACTTTTGAAATCCATGATCAAATTACTTCAACAAATGCACGGGCTAAAGAAATAAGTATCGGCTCAGCTGCCTCCTTGCCTCTTATTATTATTGGTGATCAGCAAACAGCAGGTTATGGTCGTTATGGACGCGCTTTTTCCTCACCTAATACTGGTATTTATATGAGTTTTCTTCTAGACAATCCCATAACAACATTAAATCCAGGCCTCTTAACAACTGCGACTGCAACCGCGGTCACACGGGCAATTGAGAAGAAACTACATCTCACCCCCAGCATTAAGTGGGTCAATGATATCTTGGTCGCTAAGAAGAAGGTGGTCGGGATTCTAACCGAAGGAATTGCAGATATTGAGAGTCGCTATATCAAACAGATCGTAGTTGGAATCGGGATCAACTATTTAACTGACGTTACCAGTATGCCCGCCGAATTACAGCAACGAGCTGGCTCACTACGCTGTTTTGCTAAAGAATATGCTGTTTCCCGTAATGAATTCATTGCAACTGTTTTGCATGAATTCTTCTTGCTTTACCCTAATTATGAAAATGGAGCTTTTTTAAATGACTACCGTGCGCATTCCGCTGTTTTGCATAAGCAGGTTTCTATTACACAAGGTCAAAAACAGTTTACCGGGAGAGTTGAAGCAATCAATCATCGTGGTGAAATCGTCTTAAGCGATGGGACGACACTAGCTTCAGGTGAAGTAACCCGCATAAGATTAACTTAATTAACTATTGACAATGACTTCATTATGCTTTAATCTTTCCTTAACTTAATATTCGTCCATACAAACCGTTGAAGTGGAGATCAAGACAGCCGTGCATATCCAGAGAGTCGCTATTGCTGAGAATGCGATTGAACGCAGACTGCTAAATGGACCACTGAGGGTGTGATGAACGCGGGTAAACCGTTAGTACTTCACAACGTAAGATACACGTCAGTTATCAGGAGTGTGGTAGCACTCTAGCAAGTGTGGAATCTAGTCCGTAGGAGTTTTATTTGCGTTCTCTTCGATTCCAAATTAAAGGTGGCACCGCGGAAAAATCCGTCCTTAACAATATGTTATGGACGGATTTTTTGTATCTAAAAAATGGAGGAGCTAAAAAAATGAAACCGACTATTGAAAAAGCTAAAAAACTAGCACACGAATATCCCCGTATCCCACTTTGCCTTGCCTTCAAACTAAAAAACTTGAATACCTTCAAACTAGCACAAATCTGTGACCAGTTAGGGGACTCTTTTCAGTTAACTATCACAGCTCATAACAAGGAAACGTATAGTTATTTTGCCTTACAGCCACAAGCCAGTATTACGGTTCTTGATAACACACTAACAATTAAAAAGGAAAAACAGACGGAGATTCTTAAGCAAGATCCACATACTTACCTTGAACAGTTGCTATCACGCTATCATCAACCTAAACTTGCTGGGTTACCTCCCTTTACCGGTGGCTTAGTTGGTTATTTCAGCTATGAATATACTAAGTATTACTTGAAAAAAGTTTCATTTACACACCCGAATCCCCATAATTTACAGGATGCCGGCCTTCTACTATGCAATTTTGTCATTGCTTACCGCCACTCCGACCATTGCTTATTTCTGATTCAAAGTATTGCCAGTAATGAATTGCCCACAAGCTATACTCAAGCAAGTAAAAAGCTATCTTTAATCAAGCAAAAATTGTTAGCTCTACTAAAGAAAGACTATGAGCAACCGCTGTTATCACAGCTATCACCTTTCAAGCTGCAACATTCCAAACAAGTTTTTACAGCAGGAATAGCTGATGCAAAAAAACATATTAATGATGGTGATATTTTTCAGTTAATCTACTCTAACCCACATAATTGTCTAGCGAACGGTTCATTACTACCGGTGACACATCAATTAGCCCGAAGTGACCCTGCCCCATACAATTTCTACTTTCATCAAGCTGATTTTCAAATTGCCGGTGCTTCACCAGAAACCTTAGTAACTAAGGTCTCTGACCATTTAACAACCTATCCCTTAGCAGGAACACGGCGGCGTGGCCGCACGACAGCCGAAGACCAGCAATTCGCACACGAATTACAAACTGATCCTAAAGAACTAGCTGAACACAACATGCTAGTCGACCTTGGCCGCAATGACCTTGGGCAAGTCAGCCGTTTTGGCAGTGTCCAAGTTACCGCCCATGCTCAATTGGAGCGGTACTCTAACGTTATGCATTTAGCTTCCACCATCGAGAGCCTTGCCAATCCCACCAAAAGTTCCTTAGATATCTTAGAAGCTGTTTTCCCCGCTGGAACTTTATCTGGTGCTCCCAAAGTCAGAGCAATTCAAATAATTAATGATCTTGAAAAAACTAAACGAGGTGTTTATGGTGGCTGCTTCGGCTATTTAGGTTTTAACAGTGATATGGACATGTGCATAGGCATTAGATTAATTCACAAAACTAAAAAAGCAACGACCATTCACAGCGGTGCAGGTATCGTAGCTGACAGCATCCCTAATCTTGAATATCAGGAATGCTTAAATAAAGCCCGCGGCGTAGTTCAAGCTTTTAATCAAGTAACTGGAGGTAAAAATAATGAAACTTCTAATTGATAATTACGACAGCTTTACGTACAATCTGTATCAGCAAGTAGGCGCCTTGGCTCCTGATATTCAGGTCTACAAAAATGATGAAATAGATTGTTCTATGATCGCAAAGATGAATCCTAGCCATATCTTTATTTCTCCCGGCCCTGGCTCCCCTAAAGATGCAGGCATCAGTCTGAAATTAGTCCAAAAATTCACGGGCAAGATCCCTATTCTTGGTATTTGTATGGGAATCGAAGTAATTGCAGCTGCTTTTGGTGCTAAGATCATTCATGCCGAAAAATTAATGCATGGAAAAACATCACTTATTCAGCAAACAATGAATGACCCTCTTTTTGATAATTGTCCACCAAACTTTAAAGCTGCACGGTACCATTCGCTCGTGATCGATCCACAAACATTACCACCTTTTTTTTACGTAACCGCAAAAGCTAGTGACAATAGTATTATGTCCATTTCAAATGCACAGCAAAAAATTTTTGGTGTACAGTTCCACCCTGAGTCAATCATGACTTCAAAAACGATTGGTAATCAAATTATCCGTAATTTTCTAAAAATAAAATGATTTTCTATTGACAACATCCTCATAATGGTTTAATCTTTCCTTAACTTAATATTCGTCCATACAAACCGTTGAAGTGGAGATCAAGACAGCCGTGCATATCCAGAGAGTCGCTATTGCTGAGAATGCGATTGAACGCAGACTGCTAAATGGACCACTGAGGGTGTGATGAACGCGGGTAAACCGTTAGTACTTCACAACGTAAGATACACGTCAGTTATCAGGAGTGTGGTAGCACTCTGGCAAGTGTGGAATCTAGTTCGTAAGAGTTTTATTTGCGTTCTCTTCGATTCCAAATTAAAGGTGGCACCGCGGAAGAATCCGTCCTTAACAATATGTTATGGACGGATTTTTTGTCTTTACTTTGAAAGGAGATTCTAATGAAACTCACAAAACGATGGTCGTACCTCCTTCTTAACAATGCCTTGACACTAGTAGGATCAGAGAAATTACAAATGGAGGTTTTTCGATGCTTGATGAGATGATAAAAAAAGTTGTTACAAATAAAGAACTAACATTCGAACAAACACAAGCGGCTATTGGTGAAATTATGAGTGGTACTGCCAGCAACGTGCAGATCGCTGCATTCTTGACCGCACTCACAATGAAAAAAGAAACTGTTGCTGAAATTGCTGGTGCAGCTGTCGCAATGAGAAACCATGCCCTTGCTTTTAAGACATCGCGGCCGACATTAGAAATTGTTGGAACTGGTGGTGATCATTCAAATTCATTCAATATTTCGACCACAGCATCTTTGGTAGTTGCAGCTGCAGGCGTTCCAGTAGCTAAGCATGGGAATCGTGCTGCATCATCACGCAGTGGCGCAGCTGATGTTTTGGAAGCCTTAGGAATTAATATCGCCGCTGCACCAAGTAAATCACAAGAAATATTAGCCAAGGAGAATATCTGTTTTCTATTTGCACAGAAATATCATAAAGCTATGCGTTTTGTCGCACCTGTTCGTCAAGAATTAGGTATTCGCACAATCTTTAATATTTTAGGGCCTTTAGCTAATCCCGCACATGCTACACAACAGCTTCTTGGTGTCTACGATGAAGGATTGCTAGATACTATGCCTGCCGTTTTACAGAGAATAGGAGTAACTTCTGCAATGATTGTTCATGGACAAGATGGCTTAGATGAAATTTCATTATCTGCACCAACACATATTGTTGAACTTCAAAATAACCACTTAAAAAGATTTGAAATAACGCCCGAACAATTTGGCCTTTCCCGTTGCCACCCTAAAGAATTAGTCGGTGGTTCAGCACAAGATAATGCCCAGATCACCCGTAATATCTTAGCTGGAGCGACTGGTCCTAAAAGGGACATTGTTTTATTAAATGCTGCTGCAGCTATCCATGTTGCTCACCCTAAGCTTTCCTTGAAGCGTAGCTTAGAAGTTGCCGCTACTGCAATTGATTCTGGCGCGGCCCAACGAAAACTAGCTGCTTTTATAGCACTATCTAATAATAAAGCGGTGAACCTATGATTTTAGAAGAACTTGTTACCGCTACGCGTCAAAATATGTATAAAAGACAACAGACTTACAGTTGTGATGTATTAAAGAAACAAGTTGCTGCACTTGATATCAAGAAAGATTTTTTGTTTGAAAAAGATTTAGCTACTGCAAATCTAAGTATTATTGCAGAAGTAAAGAAAGCCTCACCTTCAAAGGGCGTTATTGTCAAAAAATTCCCTTATCTGCAAATCGCCCATGATTACACTGAAGCAGGCGTTGCTGCGATCTCAGTTTTAACTGAACAAAACTATTTTCAAGGTAATTTAAAATATTTACGTGATATTGCCGCTGCAACAACAGTCCCAGTCCTTAGAAAAGATTTTATCATTGACCCTTATATGATTTATGAAGCTAAAATAAATGGAGCAAGTATTATTTTACTAATCGTTGCCATTTTAACTGATCAACAATTAAAAGACTTCTTTCACCTTGCAAACGACCTCGGAATGTCAGCCATTGTTGAAGTCCATAGTGAACTTGAAGTTCAAAGAGCCTTAGCTGCTGGCGTCCGTATCATTGGGATCAATAATCGTAATTTAAAAGACTTCAGTGTTAGCATTACAACGACTATTCAACTTAGAAAAATTATCCCTACTAACATCCTTTTGATTTCAGAAAGTGGGATCCGTAGTAGTAACGATGTTGCCAAACTTAAAAAAGCAGGGCTTAACGGAATTCTAGTTGGCGAGTATTTAATGCATTCGGCTGATAAAAAGAAAACAATTACCCAATTAAGTGAGGCTAAAATTTGACTAAGATAAAAATATGCGGTTTAAGTCGTAAAGAAGATATTTATACTGTCAATGACCTTTTGCCCGAACTTATCGGTTTTGTTTTTGCACCTAGCAAACGTCAGGTCTCATTCACACAAGCACAAGAACTCCACAAGCTGCTTGCTCAGCAAATAAAAACAGTTGGTGTCTTCGTGGAACCTTCAAGCACAGAGGTACTTGCTTTATATTCGGCTAATATTATTCAGATCGCACAACTTCATGGGCAGATTGACGCAACACAAATTCAGTATTTACAACAAAAGGGCCTGCCTGTTATTCATGCCGTTCACAATCGTAAAATGGCGATAGATTCTCCTGCAGCTTACATTATGTTTGATTCTGCCACCCCTGGTTCCGGTAAACATGCAGACTGGGACCATATTCCTGACCTACACCGGCCTTTCGTCCTTGCAGGTGGTCTAACTCCCCAAAATGTCAACCAAGCTATCTCACAATTGCATCCACAAATTGTAGATGTTAGTTCTGGCGTGGAAGTTGCTGGTAAAAAAGATTTTCAAAAAATAAATAGTTTTATAAGGAGCGTTCGAGATGCAAAATAATCTTTCAGATAAACCCCAAGCTGGCCGTTTCGGTGAATACGGCGGCCAATATGTTCCAGAAACCTTGATGCACGAGATCGAAAAACTAACTGAAGCGTATAATCATTATAAAAATGATCCTCTTTTTAAAGATGAATTAACCGACTTACTGCATAAATACGCTAATCGCCCTTCACTTCTATACCATGCGCAACGTATGAGCGAGGACTTAGGTGGTGCTCAAATATATTTCAAGCGTGAGGATCTTAACCATACTGGCTCACATAAAATCAATAATGTGCTTGGACAAATTCTGCTCGCTAAAAAGATGCATAAAACAAGGGTAATTGCCGAAACAGGCGCAGGCCAACATGGTGTCGCCACCGCAACCGTTGCCGCCCTAATGGGCCTAGAATGTGAAATCTTTATGGGTCAAGTTGATACTGAGCGTCAAGCACTAAATGTTTACCGAATGCGTCTATTAGGGGCTAAAGTACATTCAGTTACAACTGGAACCGGTACCTTAAAAGATGCCGTCAACGCGGCTATGCAGGAATGGGCAAGCCGAACTGAAGACACACATTATGTTATTGGGTCTGTCATGGGACCACACCCTTTTCCAACGATGGTGCGTGATTTTCAGGCTTGTATCAGTGCAGAAATAAAAAAACAAATTATTACGGAAACAGGGCACTTACCAGATGCCGTTGTTGCTTGTGTCGGCGGTGGTAGTAACGCAATCGGTGCTTTCTACCACTTCATTGAGGATAAACATGTGCGACTAATTGGCTGTGAAGCCGCTGGCAAAGGGATCGATACCACGCAACACGCGGCTACTCTCGAACGTGGAACGACTAGTATCTTTCACGGTATGAAATCGATCTTTTTGCAAAACGATGATGGTCAAATCAATCAAGTATATTCTATCTCTGCTGGGCTTGATTATCCTGGTATTGGACCAGAACATGCTGCATTAGCTGCCGCTAACCGTGCAGAATATGTGGGGATCACAGATGATGAAGCTGTTGCAGCGTTTGAGTACATCGCGCGTGAAGAAGGTATTATTGCAGCTATTGAGAGTTGCCATGCCGTAGCTTATGTAAAAAAACTTGCACCCCAGATGCGTACAGATCAAATTATTGTTTGTAACCTCTCTGGGCGTGGAGATAAAGATGTAGCTGCAATCGCACGTTATCAGGGGGAAGAAATTAATGACTAATATCAGTGATGCTTTTAAAAATAAAAAAGCTTTTATCGGTTTTACCGTTGCTTGTGATCCAGATTTTGAAAAGTCTGTCGACTATGTAAAAACGTTAGCAGCTGCTGGTACAGATCTAGTTGAAATTGGAGTTCCTTTTAGTGATCCAATTGCTGATGGACCAGTCATCCAAGAAGCTGGTTTACGTGCTTTCAAAAGCGGTGTTTCAACTAAACGCGTTTTTGAGATGGTGGCTAAGATCCGTGAGGAATCATCAGTTCCTCTGGTTTTATTGGTTTATTTGAATAACGTTTTCAAATATGGTTATGCAAAATTCTTTGCTACCTGCCAGGATTTAAAGATTGGCGGTGTTATCATCCCTGACCTTCCTGTTGAGGAGCGAGCAGAAGTTGCTGTCTTCGCTAAAAACAGTGGCTGTTCATTAATTCCACTAGTTGCCCCTACTTCTGGAACCCGTATTAAAAAAATAGTAACTGATGCCGATGGTTTTGTTTATGCAGTCTCATCACTAGGAGTAACCGGTGCACGAAATAAAATCGCTACTAACCTCCAAAAGATGATTACTGACATCAAACAATTTACGGATACTCCTGTTGCGGTTGGTTTTGGTATCCATTCACCTGAGCAAGCTGCCCAAATCTCTCAAGTGGCAGATGGAGTCATCGTAGGGTCTGCTATCGTAAAAATTATTGCACAGGAAGGGCGACATGCAGACAAAAAACTAACAGACTACGTTCACGCAATGAAAACTGCACTTACTTAAAAACGAAAAAACGAGAGTGTACATAAATCGGGAAAATTTGAGTACTAACTCAAAATTACGAACATAGTGAGTACTTTGCTATGAGTAATTCGAAGTTAGACGGAGAATTTTGACTTATGGAACACGTTTATCCAGAACAAAAGAGGAGCTGTGCCAAAATTTAACTTTTGGCACAGCTCCATTTTTTAATTTAATAAAATCGATCAGTTAAGAATCATTTAAGATATCTTTTTAGATAAAACGTATAATCTGCATTAAAATTGGAACTACAATCACAAATAAAACTGTGCTGGTCGTTACAACATTAGTTGCATATTCAACATCACCATGTGCTTGTCCAACTAAAATCGGTAAAACAGCTAACCCAGGTGTTGCTGTTTGAATAATTAATGTATCTTGTTCAATATTCGGAACCGTTTGTCCCATGTTTTTAAAGATAATTAAAATAACTATCATAATTGCAGGTGCCACTACGAACCTACCGAGCAGAGCAGAGATCGTATCTTTATCAAAGTGAATCGACTTCAAGCCTGCATCTGCCAAAATAATTCCGATATAGATCAATGACATTGGGGTAACAATTCCACCAACCATTGAGAAGGTCTTATCGAAAAATTGGGGTAAGGGTAAACCAAGCAGCAGCCAAACAAGTGCTACTAAAAAGCCGATCAACGGTGCTGGTAATAATTTTTTCCAATTAAACTTGCTTTCACTCTGACTATTTACTTGTTTAGTAGGATCGTCATTAGCAATGAAAAAAACTCCTACTGCCCAAGTTGAAACAGTGTTAGCCACGTAATAAATCAAGAAATACGGTAAACTGACATTGCCAAACAAAGCTAAGTTTAAGGGTAGACCTACAAAAATTGTATTTGCGTTAACAAACATATTAATAAACGTTCCACGGCGTCCTGGCCTAACACGCAAAACCTTTGTCAAAACCCAGGCTATAATATAACCACTGACAAAACTAATCAACACATAAACAAGTCCACTTGAGAGACTGATCAGCTTATCTCTTGTTAGATTATCTAAAACTGAAACAAAGATCGAGAGTGGTAAAGCAATATTCATAATTAAAAAAGATATACTACCTTTGAAGCTGTCATCAAATTTCCCTTTACGTCTTAAAAAATACCCTAGTGCAATTACTAAAATGATTTGACCAACACTGGATAATGAAGTTAAAAATGCTGCCAAAATAAACACGCTCCCCTTAGTCTGTTAATGAATTATATTCAGGAATCCACTTCAAGGCTGTAACAGCTGCCTTAACATCCTTAATTTCTTTTTTGTTCAAGTTTTGATCCACAGCACTTTGAGCAACTGCTTCAGCTACTGTCTCAGAAAAAACATCTAGCTTAGTTACTGGTGGTAATACAGCTGCCCCAGGTTGAGTTGCATCAACGATTCCCCCTAAGGAATGCGCTGCCTTGCTGATCATTTCATCATTCAAAACACGGGCTGCTGCCGCTATTGTTCCTAAACCTAGCCCTGGATAAACAAGTGCATTATTGGCCTGACCTATCTCATACGTCACACCATCCAGTTCTACCGGTTCAGCCGGTATTCCGGTAGCAACTAAAGCTTTACCAGCAGTCCATTTCAACAAATCCTCCGCCGTAGCTTCTGCCAGCTTAGTTGGATTAGACAGTGGGAAAATAATCGGCCGCTCAGTATGTGCCGCCATTTCCTTAACAACCTCTTCTGTGAAAGTTCCTGGTTGTGTTGAAGTTCCAACCAAAATCGTTGGGTGAACTGCTTTAACTGCTGCAGCTAAGGTCGTTAATTTATCTGTATGTGCAAATTCAGCCCGTTTACGCGCAAAAGGCTTTTGCTCTGGTGTTAAAGTTGGGTCATCATCAAATAATAAGCCTTGCTTATCGACCATATAAAAATGCTTGCGTGCTTCTTCTTCAGATAAACCCTGTTGCAACATTTCCTCATATATTCGTTGAGTAATTCCTGCTCCAGCTGTTCCTGCACCAAAGCTCATATAGACTTGATCAGTAAAGTCTTCACCGGAAATATTTAAGGCGCCCAACAAACCTGCTAGAACAATAATCCCTGTTCCTTGAATATCATCATTAAAGGTTACAAACTTTTCCTTATACTTGTTCAAAAGATTGGCTGCATTGCTACGACCAAAATCCTCAAAATGTAAATATAAATCTGGAAAAAGTTCTTCAGCTGTTTGAACAAACTGATCAACAAAAGCGTAGTATTTATCACCTTGAACTCGTTTATGTTGGTTCCCTAAATATAATGGGTCATCCAACAAGCTCTGACGGTTAGTTCCAACATCTAAAACGACCGGTAAAACGGAACTGGGATCAATACCCGCTGCTGCTGTATAAACCATTAATTTACCGACTGAAATATCAACACCTTGTGTTCCCCAATCACCAATTCCCAGAATGCCCTCAGCATCTGTTACAACGATCAGTTTGATTTTCCGTCCACCAGCTGCATTCTTTAAAGTTTCAGCTACTGATGTTGGATCGTCAATTGATAGAAAAGCCGCGTTTTGCGGATCAACAAAAAGTGCACTGTAATTTTCAATCGTATCAGCAATTGTTGGGTCATATACAACCGGCATAAATTCAGCAATATGCTGACTAAAAAGTTTATAAAATAAAATACGATTCTCATTAAAAATCGTCATTAAGAACTGACGTTTGGCTAACATTGATGGTTTACTCAAATATTGTGCATAATTTTGCTTAACTTGTTCATCAAGTGTTTGAACATGTGGTGGCAATAGTCCAACTAAACCTAACTGTTGTCGTTCCTCTTGGGTAAAAGCTGTTCCCTTATTTAGAAATGGATTATTTAAAACCTGTTGTGCTTTTTCTTCCATCAAAAAAATCTCCTTCTCTTTGCTTAAGTAATTGCCGGGAAAGCATAGCATCCTTGAAAAACTATAGTCAAATTCAGTAGTTATGATAAAATAAATTTATATGAGTTATCAGCTAATTATTTAAGCAACAAAAAAAGCATACCGGACTTGATTTTTCCGGTATGCATCTTTATTTTAGTATCATTTATTCTCACTGCCCTCAGGAGGAACTCTATGAAGATTCACGATTTAACCTACTTTTCTAAATTAGTATCATTAAAAAACTTCACCGCCGTTGCAGATTATTTTTCCGTCAGTCAACCGACAATTACAATGGCTATTAAACGTCTAGAAGATGAATTTGAAACAACCTTGATCCAGCGCGACCAGTCTCATCAATCACTCTTGATCACAGCCAGTGGTGAACAGCTTTTAAAACATGCTAACCGTATCTTGAATGAGGTTACCTTAACTAATTTTGATATGATCGCTTTGCACAAAGAGCAGATCCGTTTTGGTTTACCACCAATTATCGGTAATTACTTTTTCCCCCGAGCAGCTTCTCGACTAGCACAAGTCGACTTACTCACTCAGCTGTCCGTGACTGAAACAGGATCTGGTGAATTGTTAGCAGCTCTTGAGAGTGGCAAACTTGACCTCGCCCTGCTTGGTTCCACTCATTCACTCAACAATACTGCCTTAAGTGCGACTCTTTTAGCTAAACATCACTTTAAAATAATCGTCAGTCCTCAGTCTCACTTGGCTTCTTTTCAAAAGATCTCGTTGCAGGACCTCCGTGACGAAAAATTCATTATGCAGACCGAAGATTTCGTTCATCCGACCGCCTTTGGAGCATTAAATAAAGTTTCATCCATTGATCCCAAGATTATCTATAAAACAGGGGACATCACCTTACTTAAAAAAATGGTTCATGAAAATATTGGAATTAGTTTTCTAACTGAGACAGCTATTATTCCACAGGATAATTTAATCAGCTTGGAACTAACTGACCCTTTTCAACCTGAATTTCTGATTTCACTGGTTTTTCGGCAGTCACAGCTATTATCTCCAACCCAGAAAAAAATTATTAAAACTCTAACCCAAACATTGAGTACTTTTCCGCTTTCCTAAAATTAATTAATTAATAATATGGGCCAAAAGGCAGTATACTTATGCTTGAACGTTCAAAGGGGTTTGGAGAATGCATTATTCCTTTTATTTTTTGTTCGAACACAAGCTACTGGCTTTTAGCCCATATTAAAGATTTATTAGATTTTCATCTAGTTAGTCACTTATTTAATTTTTCTGCTGCTGCTTCATCTAAAATAACTGTTACATCAGGATGCTTCTGCAAGACACTAGCCGGACACTGTTCTGAAACTGGTCCTTCAAGCATATCTTTCACAGCTTGTGCTTTAGCCGCTCCAAAAGCTTCTAAAATAATCTTCTTAGACTTCAAGATTGAACCTATCCCCATTGAATAAGCATAGCGTGGAACTTCATCTTTATTCTTAAAGAAGCGAGCGTTAGCATCAATCGTTGATGCCATAAGTTCTACTTTATGCGTTTTTAAAGTAAATGATGTCCCAGGTTCATTAAAACCAATATGACCATTCCGACCTATTCCCAACAACTGAAGATCAAGTGGATGTTCGGCAAGAAGCGCATCATAACGTGCAATCTCACTCTGTTCATCTACAGCTTGTCCATTGGGTAAGTATGAATGTTTAAACGGCTTAAACTGGAATAAATTCTTCTGCATATAGTAGTTATAGCTTTGCGGGTGGTCTGTAGCTAGACCAACATATTCATCCAGATTAACAGATACACTGTTAGAAAAATCCAAATCACTAGCTACGATTGCTCTATAAGTACTAAGCGGCGTACTTCCTGTCGCTAATCCAAAAGCCACATTAGACTTCTTAGCTAGTTCATTTTCAAAAAATGTGTAGGCGGTTTGTCCGCCCTGTTTCTCATCCTTAACAATAATAATTTTCATCATATTGTGCCTCCATTTAATGGTATAGCCCTATTGTAAATGGACTATACCAAGTATACAAGTAAAAAGACTCGTTCTTGTATACTTCAACACGGAGATCAAAGAAATATTTCTTAATAAATTCTATCATCTTTGTAAGCGTTTGTAAATATTTAAAAGCGTATTTAAGTTTTTTATACTTAACCAGCTTTGAAAAACGTTAATTTTAATTATTAAAATAATAATAATGGTCAAAAATGAAATAATTCTAAAAAAATGATTGACATGGAATTAAAAATAAGTTAGATTGGTAATCAAATAAAGAAAGGAGTCCTCGAGATGGTTTACGAATACAATACAACTACAACAATTGAATTCGCCCTACTACTATAACGGAGGACTCTGACAAAAAATGTCGAGTCCTGTTTAGCGTTACGGGAATGGGGCTCGAACCAAAAAATGGTTAGCGTCTCATTCTTAATGAATGAGGCGCTTTTTTATATTCAAACATCACATACAACTTACTGGGAGGTTATTTTATGACAAAAAAAATTCAATTTTTCGATACTACATTACGAGATGGTGAACAAACTATTGGTGTTAACTTTTCAATTGAAGACAAAATCGAATTGGCTCAGCAATTTGAAAGTTGGGGCGTCGATGTAATCGAAGCAGGTTTCCCCGTTGCTTCTAAAAATGACTTTGAAGCAGTTGAACGTATTGGTAAAGAAATTACCAAAACAAATGTTATCGGCTTGGCACGTTGTGTAAAAAAAGATATTGATGCAGTTACAGCTGCCTTAAAGGATGCTCCTACAGGGCAAATACATGTTTTCATCGCAACAAGTCCGATCCACCGCGAAGCAAAATTGCATATGACTCAAGAAGAAGTACTTGAAGCAATTCATCATTTTGTCAGCTATGCTAAAAAAAGCTTCACTAATGTTGAATTTTCACCAGAAGATGCAACTAGAACTGAATGGGATTTCTTAGTCAAGGCAATTAGAACAGCTATACATGCTGGAGCAACTGTTATCAACATACCTGATACGACTGGTTACACTAATCCCCACGAATTTGCCGCTTTGTTTGACTATATGCGCGCAAACATCCCTGAATTCGATGATGTTATTTTCTCTGTCCACTGCCACAATGACTTAGGTATGGCAACAGCAAATGCCTTAGCATCTATTCAACACGGCGCAACAAGAATAGAAGGAACTATCAATGGTATTGGTGAACGTGCTGGAAACACTGCTTTAGAAGAAGTTGCTGCTGCAATGCATGTCCGCAAGGACTACTACAAAGCCGAAAACAACATTGATCTTAAGCAGACATTCAAAACAGCCACAATGGTCAGTGAAAAAACTAAAATGCCTATTCCAAGCAATAAAGCTGTTACTGGTTCAAATGCCTATTCACACGAATCTGGCATTCATCAAGATGGTTTTTTAAAAAATCATGCGACTTATGAAATTTTGACACCACAAACTGTTGGCATAGATCATGCATCAATTCCGTTAGGAAAATTATCTGGGTCTCACGCTGTGGCGGTTAAATTAAGTGACATGGGGTATCAGGTCTCTAAAGAGGATATGCGGCGTATTTTTCCTATTTTTAAGTCGGTTGCTGACAATCAACAGCTGGTTTCCGATGAAGATTTGATCAAAATTATGCAAAAAAGTAAAGTAGCACAATAATTTTTTACCAAGAAAGGTGTGCAGTAATGTCTAAGAAAGTAATTGCAATTCTCCGTGGAGACTACATTGGCCCAGAAATAATGGAAGCTGGCTTAAAAGTCTTGGATGCGGCAAGTAAAGACTCAAGCTTCCAATACGAAACGATTGATTATCCCTTCGGTGGTGCAGCTATTGATCAGTATAGCGAGCCTTTGCCCCAACAAACAATCGCTGGTTGCAAAAAAGCAGATGCAATCTTACTGAGTGCGATTGGCGGTCCTAAATGGGATACTGCCAAAAAGCGGCCTGAAAAGGGGCTTTTAGAAATCAGGAATGCATTAGGACTTTTCTCAAACATTCGCCCAACTAAAGTTGACCCTAACCTATCTCATTTCTCCCCTGTGAAACAAGAGATTCTTAACGAAACAGATTTTGTTATCGTCCGCGAGTTGACCAGCGGTATTTATTTTGGAACACCGCGCGAGCAAAATGAAGAAAAAGCACTAGATACAACGACTTACACTGCACAGGAAGTCAAGCGTATTTTAAAAATTGGCTTTGAGATGAGCATGCATCGCCGCAAACACGTCACTATCGTTGATAAAGCAAATGTTCTGGCTACTTCAAAGCTTTGGCGTCAAGTCACTGAAGAATTCAAAAAAAGCTATCCTGAAGTGACAGTTGATTACAACTATGTCGATGCCGCAGCAATGAAAATCATCACACAACCGACAGCCTTTGATGTCATAATCACTGCTAATCTATTTGGTGATATCTTGAGTGACGAAGCTTCGGTTCTGACAGGATCTTTAGGCACAATTCCATCCATGAGTGCTGGAACAGATGGCCCCAATCTTTATGAACCGATTCACGGATCTGCACCAGACATCGCTGGTAAAGGGATCGCAGATCCAATCTCAATGATTCAAAGCATTGAAATGATGCTGCGTGAATCATTTAATGAAACTCTCCTTGCCGACAAAATAGCAGCCGCTGTCCAAAAAACAATTGAAGACAAAATAATCACGCCTGATCTGGGTGGAACTGCCACAACACAAGAAGTTACAGCTAATATTGTGAAGAACCTGAAAGGATGAACAAAATGGGAAAGACATTATTTGATAAACTCTGGGAGAAACATGTTATCACGGGTAAGCCTGGAGAACCGCAATTGATTTATATTGACTTGCACTTAGTTCACGAGGTTACATCTCCCCAAGCATTTGAAGGGTTGCGCGTGAACCACCGTCGCGTTCGACGCCCTGAAAGAACTTTTGCAACGATGGATCATAACGTTCCTACTAAGGATATCTTCAATATCCAAGACACCATTTCACTTAAGCAGATTGAAACACTCAAAACAAATTGTGACGAATTTGGGATCCGCTTGGCAGAAATAGGATCTGCAGATCAAGGCATCGTTCACGTTATCGGTCCGCAATTAGGCTTGACCCAACCCGGTCAAACTGTTGTCTGTGGTGACTCACATACGGCGACCCACGGTGCTTTTGGCTCAATTGCTTTTGGAATTGGTACATCAGAAGTTGAACATGTCTTAGCTACTCAGTCGATCTGGCAATTAAAGCCAAAAACAATGGGTATTCACTTGCATGGCAAACTACAAGCTGGAGTTTCCGCTAAAGATATTATTATGGCATTGATCGCAACCTACGGTGTTGATTTTGGTACAGGCTACGCTCTTGAATTTTATGGAGACACCGTTGACCGTCTCTCGATGGAAAATCGAATGTCTATCTGTAATATGGCGATTGAAGGCGGAGCAAAAATGGGCATGATGAAACCTGATCAAACTACTTTTGAATACATTAAGGGCCGCAAGTATGCCCCTAAAAAAATGGAAGAAGCTATAAAATATTGGCAACAATTTTATACCGACAGCCCCGCTGATTATGACAAAGTCTTAGAGTTTGATGTTAGCAATCTAGCCCCTTATATTTCTTGGGGCACCAACCCTTCGATGTCTGTGCCTATCTCTAGCAAATTACCTGACATTGCAGACATGAATTTTCAACGTGCCTATGACTACATGGATCTTAAACCTCATATGGCAGCAAGTGCGATCCCGATTCAATGGATCTTTATCGGATCTTGTACTAATGGACGCTTAGCTGATTTACAAGAAGCTGCACGTGTCTTGAAGGGCCATCATCTCGCTAAAAACGTAACAGCCTGGATCGTTCCAGGTTCAAGAACCGTAAAAAATGAGGCTGAAAAACTTGGCCTTGACAAAATTTTCAAAGAAGCTGGCTGTGAATGGCGTGATCCTGGCTGTTCCGCGTGTTTGGCCATGAACCCTGACAAAATTCCCGCTGGCATTCATTGTGCCTCAACAACTAATCGAAACTTTGAAGGACGTCAAGGGAAAGATGCCCGCACACATTTAGCAAGTCCAGCAATGGTCGCAGCTGCCGGTATTCACGGACATTTCATTGATATTAGACAGAAAGAGGTAATTTAAATGGAAGCTATCACCATACATGAAGGAACAACAATTCCCTTAATGAATAACAATATCGATACAGATCAGATCATCCCAAAACAATTTCTGAAAAATATCTTAAAGATCGGTTACGGAAAACATCTCTTTCATGATTGGCGCTTTCTGGATGACGGTCGACCTGATCCCAAATTCATCTTAAACCATCCGGAAAGACAAGGTGCAACAATCTTGATCAGCGGTGAAAATTTTGGTTGTGGTTCTTCGCGTGAACATGCTGCATGGGCTTTGAAGGACTGGGGATTCAAA
Organism: Liquorilactobacillus capillatus DSM 19910; assembly: GCF_001434915.1. GTDB lineage: Bacteria > Bacillota > Bacilli > Lactobacillales > Lactobacillaceae > Liquorilactobacillus > Liquorilactobacillus capillatus. Next base: position 29,187 of record NZ_AZEF01000020.1, on the reverse strand, counting down.
ATTATTATTGCCGGCAGTTATAGTGATATTTTTTTTATGAACTGTACTAAAAATGGTGTTCTTCCAATCATCCTACCTCTTGAAGCTCGTAAAAAAATGGCTTCTATCTCGTCAAAAGAGACGATAACGGTCAATTTACCACAACAATTTGTAGAATGCCAAGATGAAAAATATCACTTTGCCATTGATTCAACTTGGAAACAAAAGTTCATCAATGGTACTGATGATATCGATATCACTTTGAACTACTCTGATAAAATCACTGAATTTGAAGATTCGCTGCCCTCATTTTCCTAAGGAAGTGACTCATTAATGGATAATACTAGCACTGTCTCCCAAAATAATTTTAATCAAACAATTGAAAAAAGCTTACATGTCAGAATGGACAAGATCCAACCGACAAAAACATTCTATAAGATCTTCACTTTAGTTTCAGCTGGGATGTTTCTTGATGCCATTGATGTTTATCTCGCCAGTGGTGTCAGCAGCTACTTATTGAAAGATGGCTGGTCTACACTCTCATTAAATTCAGCTTTTCTTTCGGTCGGTTTTTTTGGACTTTTTCTTGGTTCTGTTTTTGCAGGTCTGATTGGTGATTTATTTGGGCGTAAAAGAGCTTATCAGCTCAACCTGCTAATCTTTGGTACGTTTACGCTATTAGGATCTTTCGCTCCCAACATGCCTTTTCTAATCATTTGCCGCCTTATTTCAAGTATCGGTTTAGGTACTGAAATAGTTACAGGTTATGCAATGATCAACGAATTTGCACCTATCAAATCTCGCGGCAAATGGTGTGCGCTGACTTCTTTCGTCGCAAATTGCGGCGCTCCGATAACAATGCTGCTGTGTACGCTAATAATTCCACGGTTTTCTTGGCGTGCAATGTTCGTTATCTCAGGTGTGCTTGCTTTGATCCTGTGGTACTTCAGACGTAATCTGCCTGAATCGCCGCGATGGTACATAGCACATCAGAAATACCATGACGCTCAAAAAGTTATTTCAAGTATTGAAGATGAGATGAAAGCTGAAAAAACAGCTCCGGCAGCCAATATTGCAACGAATACTGCTGAACAAAATTCAGTAGCATCAGATAAGCACTTTATTCGAAACCTTCTTGTGGCAACTTTTGCAGTTTCAGCTACTATCGTATGTCAGTATACCTTTACTTCATGGGTGCCGACACTCCTTGTCAAACAAGGTATTAATGTTGTTTCTTCATTGGGTTTCACCACCGTCATGTTGCTGGGAGCTCCGTTTGGTGCTTTTATTGGTGCTTTAGCTGTCGATCGCATTGGAAGAAAACCAACCATTGTTTCCGCGTTCACTTTTGCGGCAATTTTAGGTATCTTATATGGTCATCAAACTCATCCACTGTTGGTCATGCTCTTTGGTTTTTTACTTACATCATGTTTTTATATTTTGATGGCATCTGTTGTGGGAGTTTATGTTTCGGAACTTTTCTCAACAAAGTACCGTTTTCGTGGTGCTGGCATTGCCAATGGTATTTCAAAACTGATTACTGTCGGTATGCCTTTCGTTGTTTCGTGGTTGATCACAATTTCTAATCCTTCCATGATTTTTATCTTAATAAGTCTTTTTGCGCTGATTGCTGGCGTGATCGTTCTTTTCTTTGGCCCTGAAACTAATAATAAAATACTAGAGTAATTTACTAAAACAATGAAAATTGCAAAAAGATTTGTGGTAAAATGTTGGTTTAGACACACGCTTTTTGCTTTTTTGTTATAAGCAGCATATTATTATTAAAAGCTCCCTTACCCAATCAACAGTTAGGAATGATTAGATGTCTAAAATGAAAGATCTACAAATTAATTTTCGTCAAGCTCAGGAAAAAGATATCACGCAAATGCTAGCTATTTATGCTCCTTATGTTGAAGAAACAGCTATTACTTTTGAGTACAAAGTACCTACAATTGATGAGTTTACGCGTAGGGTTAACGAAATCTCAACACGATATCCTTATCTTATTGCTGAACAGCAAAATACCTTGCTAGGTTACGCCTACTTATCGCCATTTCATCCCAGAGCAGCCTATGCTTGGTCAGCTGAAATTTCAATTTACCTAAAAACCAACTGTAGACATCATGGTTTAGGACGCCGCTTCTACACACTCCTAGAAAAGATAGCCAAGCAGCAAAACATTATGAACCTAAATGCCTGTATCGGAGTTCCGCAAAAACAAGATCCTTATCTACCACTAGACAGCATTAAATTTCACGAACATATGGATTTTATAAAGGTAGGGCACTTCCATAATTGTGGCTATAAATTCGCTACTTGGTATGACATGATTTGGATGGAAAAACAATTAGGCACACACTTCACTAATGTGAAGCCTGTAATCCCGTTCCCCAAGTTAAGCAATAAAACCCTCGATATACTTTAAGCGGAAAAATAAGTAATTAACTTAATCAGTGTTAGACTTAAGGTGATAGTTAAAACTATTCAAGGAGTGATTTTCTATGAGTGAAAATGTATTGTTCAACCCAGGGCAAGCTATTTCTAGTACCTTTGATTTTAATGAAGCCTATGTCTCAGCCCAGATTTATCAGAAAAAGCGTAATAAACCTTTACTTGTCGTGCAAGAAGAAGATGGTAAGTTATATTGTGTTTTTGACAAAGCCGCTGCTGAACAAGAAACTACTTCTCAGTCTAAACAGTATCGAATTATCAAACAGTTAGACTAATAATGTAATTTATCAGACAGTACTGCAAAACTACATCTAAAAAGGAGTTAAGCCAAAATATAATTTGACTTAACTCCTTTTTTTAATTACTACCAAAATGTTCTTCCTCACTTAGAGCAAACTAACCTTGTTCTAAGCCAACTACTATTTACTCACGGTGAAAACGATTCTTAAATAACGGACTAACAGATTTATTTTCATGAATACGTTTAATTGCATCACCGATTAACGGACCAACAGAAACTTGCAACAATTTATCAATCCGTTTTTCTTCAGGCAACTTGATCGAATCAGTAACCACCAATCGTTCAATTGGTGAGTTCTCAATTCTTTCAATTGCTGGACCTGATAATACGGGATGTGTTGCACATGCATAGACCTCAGTTGCACCGGCATCTTTTAACGCCTGAGCAGCTAGTGTTATCGTTCCAGCCGTATCAATCATATCATCGATTAAAATACATTTTTTACCATCAACTGACCCAATGATATTCATAACTTCAGCAACATTAGCTTTAGGTCGTCTCTTGTCTATGATTGCAATTGGTGCCTTTAAAAACTCAGCTAATTTACGTGCACGGGTCACACCACCATGATCTGGTGACACAACGACAGCATCCTTTTCAAGCCCATTATTAAGGAAATAATCTGCCAGCAGCGGTGCTCCCATCAAATGATCCACTGGAATATCGAAAAAGCCCTGAATTTGAACAGCATGTAAATCTAATGCAACGACACGGCTTGCACCGGCTTTTACTATCATATCTGCGACTAGTTTTGCAGTAATTGGTTCGCGTGGGCGAGCTTTACGATCTTGACGCGCATAACCATAATAAGGAATAACAACGTTAATTGTTGATGCACTTGCACGTCTTAAAGCATCGATCATAATCAATAGTTCCATTAGATTATCATTTACAGGTGCTGAAGTCGACTGTATAATGAAAATCTCATCTCCACGAATACTTTCTTCAATATTGATCCTTATCTCACCATCACTAAAACGATCAACCGAAGTTTTTCCTAACTTAACACCCACAGCCTCAGCAATTTTTTCAGCTAAGGGTTTATTTGAATTCAAAGCAAATATTTTGAGCTTTGGATCAGCATAATATCCAGACATGACAGCCTCCATAATTTATATTTATCTATAGCTAATACTATTCATTTTTAGGACTAAAATCAAGATTATTAGTGATTATCTTTTGTCAATTTAATTTTTTTCACCTTTTTGAGCTGTTTCGGCACACGGGTACTTATCATAATAGCCCTTTTTATTAACTTGTCTCCCCCTGGCGATAGCCATATCATGCGGTGAAACATCATTTGTTATGGTTGAGCCTGCGGCAATATACGCATGATCAGCTATTTGCAAAGGCGCGATCATATTTGAGGCACTTCCAATAAAGGATTCATCGCCAACGGTCGTGTGATGCTTGTTCTTACCATCGTAGTTAACAAAAACACAGCCACACCCTACATTAATATCTTTTCCTAAAGTAGCATCACCTACATATGTCAGATGACCTACCTTGGTATTTTCACCAATCGTTGCTTTTTTTATTTCTACAAAATTTCCAATATGGACTTTTTTACCAATTTCAGCAGCTGGACGCAGATGACTATACGGTCCAATATTACTTTCATCCTGCATCTGGGCCTGTGAAAGCGTTGAAGCAGTAACAGTAACTCCATTATGAATAACACTATCACAAATGTCTGAATGTGCCCCGATTACACAGTCCTCACCAATTACCGTCTTTCCTCTTAGGAGAACTCCCGGTTCAATAATCGTATCACTACCGATTTTAACATCATCATCTATATACGTTGTCGCAGGATCAATCAAAGTTACCCCATTACGCATATGTTTTTCATTAATTCGTTGGCGCATTAATTTAGTAGCTGCAGCTAACGCTACCCGGTCGTTAACACCCATCGATTCAGAAAAATCTTTCATTTTATATGCGGCAACTATTTCATGCTGCTTTTTAAAAATTTCCATGACATCAGTTAAATAATATTCGCCTTGAACATTATTATTATTTATTTTATGCAGCGCATCAAATAAAGCTTCATTGTCAAAACAATAAACACCAGTATTTATCTCATTGATAGCAGCTTCTTCTTTAGTTGCATCTTTTTGTTCAACGATCTTTTCAACAATTCCTAAATCGTTACGTACGATCCGACCATACCCAAAAGGATTCTTAGCCGTTGCTGTCAAGACAGTCGCAACAGCGCCTTTTTGTTGGTGGTATTCAAATAATTCATTAAATGTCTGTGCTGTAAATAAGGGTGTATCGCCGCATGCGATCAGCGTTATTCCCTTTTTTTCTCCGAGTATTTTCTCTGTTTGAAGCACAGCATGGCCTGTTCCCAATTGTTCTTTTTGTAAAGCATATTCAGTCCGCTTACCTAACGTTTCTTCGACTTTTTGTGCTCCATGACCGACAACGGTTACGATTTCATCCATTTTACTTTGCTCAATCTGTGTTAATACATGTTCAACCATCGTTTTCCCACAGACCTTGTGTAGAACTTTATATAGTTTTGACTTCATTCTTGTTCCTTGTCCAGCAGCAAGAATAACTGCATACTTTGCCGTCATTTCCTAATCTCCTCTAAATTGATATGTTCCTACTACATAATACCGTAGTTGCCTATTAGTGTGCAAGATAGCTCTTGCAACCCCGTGTTCCACAAAAAAACGAGCAGTAAATTAAATATACTTTACGCTCGCCCTTAGCCTCTTGATATTCTTTACTATAATACATCCTTCATTAAAGTACATACCAGCCAACACTTATAGCCCTGGCTAGCTGAAAAATTATTTTTCGCCAAAGACTTTTTCAAGGTAATTCCCTGCACTAACTTTAATCGTCTTATTAAGAGTATTTACCTTATCCACTTTTAATAAGGAAGTGTAGTCGTCAATCATTCTGTGGCCCTCGAATGAAGCTTCCGCAAAGACCGTTATCCCTACTAACTTAGATTCAAATTCTTCAATCATACTCTTCATTCCGTTAACGGTGCCGCCGCCTTTCATAAAATCATCAACGACAAGAACATTAGAACCACGTTTTAAACTTCTTTTTGATAATTCCATTTTCTCAATTCGTTCACTTGAGCCGGAAACATAATTAACTGATACCGTTGAACCTTCTGTTATTTTAGAGTCTCGTCGTAAAATAACAAATGGTACATTTAAATAACTAGAAACACTTTGGGCGATTGGAACGCCCTTTGTTGCAACTGTCATAACGGCATCAATTTGTTTATCCAAGTACTGCCGCGCAATTACCCGCCCAACTTGGCGTAAAACTTCGGGTTTCCCTAAAAGATCGGATAAATAAACATATCCACCTGGTAATAAACGATCTTTCTCAGAAAGTTTCTCTGTCATTGATACAATAAAATCACGCGTCTCCACTTCATTAATTGAAGGAATGTATCGTGCTCCGCCAGCTGCACCCGGAATAGTTTCGAGAATACCAATTCCCCGCGCTTTAAATGTTCGCTTTATAATTGCTAGATCCTCACTAATTGATGATTTGGCAGATTCATACCTTTTAGCAAAAAAGGTTAATGAAATCAAGGCATGAGGCCTTTCGAGTAAATAATGTGTCATATCAATCAAGCGATCACTTCTTCTAGTTTTCAAAAAAATTCCTCCGTAAACTTATTTTTCTATAAAAGACCTGTATAAAATAATCTAAGCATCATTATAAGCCATTTTACGTGATTTGCATAGTAAATTTATTATTATAATAATAATTGTTCGCTTTTAAGCTGGATTAATTAATTTTTTTAAACTTTGGTTAAAAGACATTTATAAATATCTAACATTCGAGGTTTAGGCACAGCGTAATTAGTAAACCAAAGAATACTTTGTCTAATGCTTATCTTTAAAATGTTTTCTATAAAGTACCAGTTTTATATTCCAATATTTTAAATTCAAAGAGTGCCTTCTTCTAAAACTCAACTTAAATAGGCAGCACAATCGCCAAGTTAGCCTGACTTTGTGCTGCCTCAACATTACTTAGATAAATTAAATTTGACACTTATTTAGATCTCTAATAACAGGTCTTGGGGGGCGACCCATTTTAGCCGTTCTATAAAGATGTATTTGGAAATATACGCTAAAATTACCGGCAGGATAACAAATAGAACACATAAAACAACAATGTTAAGTGCCGTTCCTTGCATTGCATGGTATGCGGTTAGCGGACCAATTAAGCCGCTAAATCCAAAGCCAGCACTCATCGGTGTTCCCTTGATTTCAAAAAGAGCTCCTAATAACCCCATTATTCCAGCATTAATCATTAATGGGACAAATAAATGCGGCTTGCGTAGCATATTACCCATTTGTATCTTAGGCGAACCAATAAAATGTGCTAAGGTCGTCCCAATATGATTCACCGAACTGCCATAAACAGCTAACATAAAACTTCCCGCCGTAATTCCAAGATTGGCTGAGCCAGAACTGATCCCCATTAATCCAATAGCCGTCGCAATTCCGACAGAACTTATCGGCGAAACAATTAAGACCGCAAAACTGATTCCCATTAGCGCCCCCATCAATAATGGTTGTAACGCTGTAATATGCGTTATAATAGCACCGATTGAGGTTGCTACTAATTTAACACTAGGCAACAACAGCAAACCTGCTCCACCAGCAATAATAATCACTAGCAGCGGCAAAAGCAAAATTGTATAATTCTTAAAACTATTTCCTACAAACAGAGCTACACCAACTGCTAATGCGATTGTTACTCCAGTATTAATAATATCGCCAGTTCCTTGGAGCAAAAATTGTTTATCACTTTGGGTCATAACGCCGGAACCAATCATCGCAGCGATCGCTACTGCTGAAGTCTGGATCGGGTTAAGCTTAAACTGCATTCCAACACAAAATGCAGCAATTGCAGGTAACAGACTCATCGCGAAGTTAGTCATCATTATAATCTGTGCTGCGGGTGGAAAACTCGCTTGAAGAGCCTGCATCAATTGACCTACAAGGGCTGCAGGCAATAGTGCTACGACCACACCCAAACTAATTCCGTTCAAGATATTCATAGTATATTGTCTACCAGTCACTCTTTTTTTCATTTTTATAACTCCATTCAGGCTACTTGGTGAGGACTATGCTTACCTTTTAGGATAAGCAATACATCATCTAAACTAATATCAACCATATTTTTAACAGCAATGTTGGTATAAAAACCAATGTGGGGTGTAATAATCACATTGTCCATTTCACGCAGCTTCTGTAGTTGTTCACTAGGTAACTCTTGACCTTGCAGATCAACATTGAAGAAATTCTCTTCGCCTGTCAATGTATCCAATGCAGCTCCAGCAATTTTCTTTTGTTCCAGTGCTGTGATCAGCGCATCTGTATCAATAACTGGTCCTCGACACTCATTAACAATAAAAGCTGTCGGCTTCATTAACTCTAACGCTTGTTTATCGATCAAATTATAACTTGTTTCGTTTAAATCAACGTGTAAACAGATAACATCTGACTTGGTCAAAACTGCTTTTTTACTTGTGTAAGTAACGATCTCCTTTAAATCACTTTGTTCCTTCAGGTCGTAAGCCAGCACCTCTGCTCCAAGAGCTTTAAAGAGCTGTGCGGTCGTTCCACCAATTCGACCAGCTCCAATAATACCGACTGTCAAAGAATGAATTTCTTTTGCCTGTAAGCCGTCCCAACGATAATCTTGCTTTGCCATTCTTTTATCAAAGAGTTCAAGGTTGCGAATCAATCTCATCGTATGTGTTAATGCTAATTCGGCCACGGACCGCGGTGAATATGCTGGAACATTAGTTACCTGCATTCCATTTTCTTTTGCAGCAGCCAGGTCGATCATATCATACCCTGCTGTTCGCGTTGTAATTTGCTTCAAACCAGCTTTCTTTAAAATAGGGTAGACACTCGCTTCAACTTTACTTCTTTGTTGAGTAACCAGTCCATCATATCCCTGCACTTTTACGGCGGTACCTTCATGCAGGTCCCATGAAACCATGTCAACTTGAACTTTATTTCTGTGAGCCCATTCTGTGATTGCCTTTTGTTCATCATCACGAACACTCGTCATTAAAATTTTCATTCCAATCGTTCTCCCTTACTTTTAGTTTTGTTTATTTACTTTAACATAGTCTTTAATACGTTCAACTGCTTTTTTTATGTTGTCTATGCTGGCTGCATAACTGATCCGAATATACCCTTCACCACCAGGTCCAAAACTGCTTCCACCTATCACAGCAACTTTAGCTTTAGCCGCTAAATCATAGATAAACTTCTTGTCATCTTGAATTAAACCAGCTGGGATCTTAGCAAACAAGTAAAATGCTCCCTCAGGTTTAGCACAGTCAAAGCCCAACCCTGTCAGTTCATCAACCAAGTAATCTCTTCGGACTTGGTACTTATCACGCATCTTAATCCCATCATCCACTCCATTTTTAAAGGCTTCTTCAGCTGCTGCTTGTGTCATTGTTGAAGTCGTCGTTACAGCAAATTGATGAACTTTACTTAACTCTGCTGTTATTTCTCGTGGTGCACACATCACACCAATTCTCCACCCCGTCATTGCATGCGACTTAGAAACACCATTAATTAGAATAGTCTGTTCGCGTAAACTATTTGTCAGCGAGACATGTTTGTGTTCATACGTTAATTCACTGTAGATTTCATCGCAAATTGCAAAAATCTTTTTACCGCGAATAACTTCCGCCAGTTCATCTAAAGCATCCTGCGAGTACGTAACACCAGTTGGATTAGACGGATAATTTAAAACTACTGCTTTGACTGCCGTACCGTGTTCATCCAGTGCCTGTTTAAGCATCTCTGCTGATAACCTAAAGTTATTTTTAGATGTATCAATAAAAATAGGAGTTGCTTGATTCAAAATTGTAATGGGGATATAAAGCGGAAAAATTGGGGTTGGAATAATAACCTTATCCCCGGGATTCAAAATTGCTGTCAAACTAGTATATATAGCTTCTGTTGCTCCATTAGTAATAATAACTTCATCCTGAGGATCATAAACCTGACCATATTTTTCTTTTAAGAACATGCTTGCCGCTTTACGCAATCCCACAGTCCCAGTCGACGGAGCATAATGCGTCTGGTTTTTCTTAATACTTTCTATTCCAGCAGCTTTAATGTGTTCAGGCGTTGTAAAATCAGGCTCTCCCATTGTAAATTTAATAATATCTGGTATTTGCGAAGTAAAATCATTAAAGGCCAAGATATCTGAAGACTTTAAAAGTTTTAATTCTTTTTTCATACTGTCAGCTAGCGAACCCATACCAAAACTCCCTTTCTTGATTACATAATAAAAGCCCAAAGACTTCCAATCGTCTTTAGGCTTTCATTCTTTCTATCTAAGTTAAAAAGCCGCCAGACTATTGTAACATCTGCGCGGCTTTGTTTGATTTCTAGTCAACAAACAAACTTTTGTTTTCCCCACAGGTGCAAATACGTTTTGCCTCCGTGTTTGCACCTAATCAAGGGATCAACTACAAACACTTGTGAAAAAACCAAAAGTAATAAAGTGTATTCAATTGTTGTTTAAGCCTATTTATCTTTCGCATAATTAAAGACTCCTTAGAATTGAATAAGTTTACTATAACTTAAGCTTTTTAAACTGTCAACACCCAAGAAAAGATTTAATAGAAAAGAAACGTCAATCACTGTATTTATTCAGTAATAAATGAATAAAAAACCATTTTTAACATTTTTTTAGTATATTTAACAAATATTGTTGCATTTTATGAATACACATGTTATTGTTTTATCAATCAAAAAAGTATTTGGAGGTCATATAAATGGCAAATGAAAAAGTAGTTCTCGCGTACTCTGGTGGTTTAGATACTTCTGTAGCAATCTCATGGCTAAAAGACAAGGGCTATGACGTTATTGCCTGCTGTATTGACGTTGGTGAAGGAAAAGACTTAGAAGCAATTAAGCAAAAAGGATTCACTGTGGGTGCTGTTGAATCAATTACAATCGATGCAAAAGAAGAATTTGCACAAAATTATGCTCTAGTTGCACTTCAAGGACATACTTACTATGAAAATAAATATCCACTTGTCTCCGCACTATCACGGCCTCTAATTGTTTCTAAACTAGTTGAAATCGCAAAAAGCTATGGCGCAACGGCCATCGCTCATGGCTGTACTGGAAAAGGTAATGATCAAGTTCGTTTTGAAGTTGGCATTCATGCACTAGCACCGGATATGAAAATTGAAGACCCCATTAGAGATTGGCATTGGTCACGGGAAGAAGAAATTCAGTATGCTCAGGATAATAACATCCCTGTCCCTATTAACAAAAAAAGTCCTTACTCTATTGACGAAAATCTTTGGGGCAGAGCAAATGAATGCGGCATTTTGGAAGATCCATGGGAAAGCGCACCTGAAGACGCCTATGACCGGACTTTAGCTATCGAGGAGACACCTGATACACCAGAAATAATCGAACTCACTTTTGAAAAGGGAGTTCCAACATTTTTAAATGGTGAATATTATTCTTTAGCTGAAATGATTATGAAGCTTGATAAAATTGCTGGAAAACATGGTATTGGAAGAATCGATCATATTGAGAACCGGTTAGTTGGAATCAAATCACGGGAAGTCTACGAATGTCCAGCTGCAACTGTTTTGATCAAAGCCCACAAAGATTTAGAAGATTTGACTAGTGAACGAGGTTTAGCTCATTTCAAACCAGTTATTGAGCAAAAACTAAGTGAAATTATTTATAATGGTCTGTGGTTCTCACCACTTATGCCTGCCTTAATTGCCTTCTTAAAGGAATCACAAAAAGATGTTAATGGTGTGGTTAGAATCAAATTATTTAAAGGGAATGCTATTTGCGAAGGACGGAAATCAGCTAACTCATTGTATGATAAAAATCTTGCCACTTATACTTCTGCTGATGAATTTGATCAAGAAGCTGCTGCTGGTTTCATTAAGTTGTGGGGACTGCCTTCACAGGTGTATGCTCAAGTTCAGGCTAAAAATAAACAAGATGCTCATAAATCTGCAATGAGTGAGGGTGTTGAATAATGAGTACTGATAAATTGTGGGGGGGACGTTTTACAGCTGAAGGTGCACAGTGGATCGACACTTTTGGTGCTTCTATTTCATTTGACCAGTTGATGGCTGACGAAGACTTGGAAGGTTCTCTAGCTCATGTAAAAATGCTGAAAAAGACCAAGATATTACCAGCAACAGATGCTGATCAGATTATTAAGGGCCTTCAGGAACTCCAAACGGAACTAGCTGCCGGGCAGTTAACTTTCTCTATAAAAAATGAGGATATCCATATGAATCTAGAAAGCCTCTTAACTCAAAAAATCGGCCCTGTCGCTGGTAAGTTGCATACTGCACGCAGTCGTAATGATCAAGTTGCAACCGACTTACATCTCTATCTCAAACATCGTTTGCCTGAAGTGCTCACAGCTTTATCACAATTACAGAAAACAATTGTAAAGAAAGCCGAAAAACACATTTACACGATTATGCCCGGCTATACACATCTGCAACATGCGCAACCAATATCATATGGTCATTATCTGATGGCTTATTATCAAATGTTCAAACGTGATATTGAGCGTTTTACATTTAATCAGCAACATACAGACCTCTGTCCATTGGGGGCAGCCGCTCTAGCAGGGACCACTTTTCCAATTGATCGTCAGTTTACCGCTAATGAGCTACAATTCAAAGGACTTTATACTAATTCCCTTGATGCTGTTTCAGATCGAGATTTTGTCCTTGAATTTATCAGTAACTCGTCAATTCTTATGATGCATCTTTCGCGCTTTTGTGAGGAAATCATTTTGTGGTGTTCCTACGAATTCAACTATATTGAACTCAGTGATGAATATTCTACCGGCAGCTCTATTATGCCCCAAAAGAAAAATCCTGATATGGCTGAACTAATACGCGGTAAAAGTGGACGAATATTTGGACATCTACTTGGTTTATTAACCACGCTAAAAGGTTTACCTTTAGCTTACAATAAAGATCTGCAAGAAGACAAAGAGGGATTGTTTGACACTATCAAAACAATTATTCCTAGTTTAAAAATTTTTACAGGTATGTTGGACACACTATCCGTTAATGAAGACAAAATGGAACATGCTACCGAACACGATTTCTCTAATGCTACCGAACTAGCAGATTACCTTGCCAGCAAAGGTCTTCCTTTCCGGCAAGCACATGCAGTTGTTGGTAAGCTCGTCCTCAAGGGCACACAGGACGGTACTAACTTGCAAGATATTCCATTAACTGAATTTAAGAAGATATCACCATTGATTACCGAAGATATCTATGATGATCTCAAGGCTAAAACTGCCGTAACCCGTAGAACATCAGCTGGTGGTACTGGTTTCGACGAAGTCGCCAAACAAGTCCAGGCTGCTAAAGCTGACTTAAAAATTTAAGTATCCCTCATTTTAAATATCATCAGTTTAGGACACCATTATTTACTACTTGGAATTAATCTGACTACTCCAAGTTTCAACTGTAAATATGATGTCCTTTTTAGTTTGCTTTTCTTGTCATTTTATTGGTACTCCATGGCGTCACCATGCTCCGTCTTTATTAATGGTTCCTCCAATTCAGCTAATTCAAATTACATGGTCGTACTAAATATACTTCGTCGCAAAAACCTTTAAGACTGTTATAAACATGCTGTGCCCGTGAATACTTAGAACAGATACCAAAAACAGTTGGCCCACTTCCACTCATTTGGGCTGCTTCCACCCCAAAAGCATACATTTTTTGCTTGATTCGCTTTATTTCCTGAATTTCCTTAATTGTTATTGGTTCTAAAGCATTACCCATCCATTTACAAATTTCTGTTAAACTGCCTTTCTTGATCCCAGCTACAACTTTATCAACTTCAGGATGAATTATTTTCTCGTATGATATTTTTCGTAAAATAGTGGGTGTTGACACACTCGCTCGCGGCTTAGCAATTACAAGCCATAATGGCGGCAGTTCATCAAGTGGGGTCACTACTTCCCCCTTTCCTTCAACCAATGCTGTTGTGCTATAAACACAAAACGGAACATCAGAATCTATTTTCAGCCCAATTTGGGCCAGCTTACGTGTTGAGAGCTTTAGGTCCCAGAGTTTATTTAAGCCGCGTAAAACTGCAGCAGCATCTGAAGAACCACCACCTAGCCCCGCCGCAACTGGAATATTTTTCTTAATACTGATCTGTACTCCATTCTTGATATTAAAACTTTTTTGTAATTCTTTAGCCGCTTTATAAGCTAAATTACGCTGATCACTGGGTAGAAAACCTGCATCAGTTTCAACAGCAATTCCAGTGAAAACACTACTCGTTTCAATGTGCACGTAATCAGCTAGATCAATCGAAGTCATCACCATTCTCCATTCCGGACTTCCATCAAGGTGACGAAATGGAGTATCCAAACACAAATTAATCTTAGCAGGAGCTTTTTCTATAGTATCCATCTGGTCACCTACTCAAACATTTTACTATCATTATACTTAAAAAGAGTACTACTTGAAAAGAAAAATCCAAGCATTTTTTAGCAAATAAAAAAAGCCATGCATTATCGACCAGCTAGGCTTCAGTAAAAAATAACATTTTTCTAATCAATGCTCTTCCCAAACTAATTCTTTTCAAAATCAAGCTCAATATTCTTAGTAAGTACATCTGTATAACTATATGAAACTCGTTCAAATGCATTCTCATCCTGGTTTAAATCAACTACAAATACAGCTGGAAATGTTTCCCGCAAGATTCCATGTCGCCTAATCGTTTTCTTACGCCCAGCTTGTGCGATTACCGTTAAATTTTCACCTACATAATCGTCAAGTTTCTTCTTAATAGTCGCTAATGTTATTGGCATGGATTTCACCCCTCTGTGAAACTATCATAACATTGTTTCACAAAAATTGCAATTATACCACACTACAACACCTTAATTCAATTAAAAAATAATTATTTTTCGATGATTTTATAATCAATCATTTTATTAGTTAACTGGATAAATTCGGGAATCGTCAGCTTTTCTGCCCGCTCTTGCGGCGCAATACCGGTATCGCTTAACAACTGTTGTAATTTTTCCTTATTTACTTGTTTTTTGCCCAATAATGATTGTAAATTATTCCAAATATTTTTGCGTCGATGTTGAAAACATCCTCTAACTATCTTAAAGAAAAGCTGTTCATTTTGTGGAAGAACGGTCCAGGGTTGTACTTTAGGCGTCAGCGCAACAATCGCAGAATCAATTTTAGGTTGAGGTACAAAGACCGTCTTAGGTACTACAAATGGAACCTTCACATCCATTTGATATTGAACACGTACGGTCAAGGAACCATAAGACTTGGTTCCTGGATGTGCTCCTAAACGTTCTGCCACTTCTTTTTGCATCATAACAACAATCGCTTTAAAATCAATGCCGGTTTCAAGTAAATATAGAATAATTGGACTAGTAATGTAATAAGGTAAATTTGCTACTATTTTAACTGGATGCTGTCCATCAAAATAACTTGTCAGCAATTTTTTTAGATTGGCTTTAAGTACATCTTGTCTTATCACCTGCACATTAGGATATGGCGCTAATGTTTCTGCTAAAACAGGTATTAAACGTTCATCTAGTTCAAGAGCCAGTACACGATGGGCCTTTTTGGCCAATTGCTCTGTCAATGCACCAATTCCAGGACCAATCTCAATTACATCATCAGCGGTAGTTACCTCAGCTGCCGCAACGATTTTTCTAAGAATATTAGTATCTGTTAGGAAATTTTGACCTAGACTTTTTTTGAAATTTAAACCATAAGTCTCCATAATCGCTCTTGTTCTAACTGGAGACCCTATTTCTGGTCTGTTATTGTCCGTCACGCTTTTTATCCTCCATTATCTGTTTAACTAACTGTAAAGCCTCTCCAAATTGTTTCGGTGTTATCTGGAATAGATTCAACCTGTTATACAATTGTTTTCCATTAGTATAGCCTATTTTTAGAATTTCACCTAAAAGTGCGCGTTTTTTCTTAGCATTTGCTCCTGACATTAGTCCTGCTGCAATAAGATCTTCACGAAGGATCAAGGGCTCATCTACTGCTACCTCAGTATAAAGATGAGCAAGTGCTTCACGGATTGCTGCTAGCGAAGCGTGTTCGACTCCCAGGCTTCCCTTCGCATGCGGTGCCGCATCCTTTTTACTTAAAAAAGCATGTTTAACGCCTGGAACCTCACGTGTAATGATTTTCCGAATTTTCTCACCTGAAAAATCGGGATCTGTAAATACAATAACTCCCCTTGTTTCTTGCAGCAGGGCTATCTGTTCAAGTGTTTCATCACTAAGGGCGGACCCTCTCGTTTCAAGGGTATCTGCTTTAACCGCCAATTTTATTCTTTTAGTATCATCTTTTCCTTCAACAACAATAACTTCTTTTATTTTTCTCATCCTACTTGATCCTTAATATTTTCTTTGTATTTTTATAGGAAATATTGGCTAATTGTTCGGCCGTTATTCCTCTAAGTTGTGCCAAATATTCCAATGTATATCTCGTATAGCCCGGTTCATTACGTTTGCCGCGATTAGGTGCAGGAGTAAGATATGGTGCATCTGTTTCGACTAGTATTCGCTCCAGCGGTGCTGCCATAAATGCTTCTCTAACATCTGTTGCATTCTTAAAGGTCACCACACCACTAAATGACAAAAACATCCCTAACTTTAAAAATTTATTCGCCCAAAAAGCATTACCGTTAAAGCTGTGCATAATTCCCCCGAGCTTACCTAATTTCATTTCTTGCAGGATCGTATAAGTATCTTCAAATGCATCACGATTGTGAACACTGATAGGTAAACTTAATTTTTGTGCGAGTTCTATCTGCTCTCTAAAAACATCTTTTTGCAGATCATGGGGCACAGAGCAATAATAATCTAAGCCTATTTCACCAAGTGCCACCATTCCAGCACCATGCAGCTGCTGTTCAAGAAACATCTTTAGCCGTTCATCGTAACGAGCGGCATCTTCAGGATGGCAACCGATTGCACCATAAACGATCCCTGGGTAGCGTTTGATCAATTCTGTCAACTTTTGCATACTCGGCTTGTCATATGCCAGCACAAGCATCTTAGTAACATCTAATGCTTGCGCTCTTTGGACTACTTCAGCTGTTTCACCTTCAAATTGCGGTGCATTAATATGCGTATGCGAGTCAAAAATCTTCATTCCATATTCCTCCTGAAAACTCAGATAGATTTAACTAAAAAAAGATTGTCATGCAAAGTCTAGCTACTTTACAAGCGCAATCTCTTTAAAACATTAACTGATCAAAGATCCATTTGGAATCGCACTATCAACTGTTATTAACTTGATACGTTCACCATACTCAGCTGATAATAGCATTCCCTGACTGATTTCTCCACGCATTTTCCGTGGCTGCAAATTACCAACAATGATAACTTTTTTCCCTACTAGTTCTTCTGGTGTAGGGTACCATTTAGCAATTCCTGACAGGATCTGCCGTTGCCCCTTATCGCCAGCATCTAGTTGAAATTTCAGTAGCTTGTCTGCCCCATGGACGTGTTCGACCTGTAAAACTTCAGCTACTTTCAATTCTACTTTTTCAAATTTATCAAATCTGATCTCTTTTTTAGTCAAGTTTAGTTCCGGCTGCACCTGCTGTTTAGCTTCTGCAATAGCTTTACGACCCTTTACTTTTTCACTTTTAGTCATCTTAGATTTAATATAAGCAACTTCCTGTTCAACGTCTAAACGTGGGAAAATCGGTGTTGCTTTAGCAATAACTTGAACTTCCGTAGGTAAATCAGTAAAACTAACTCCCGCAATATCCATCTTAACGGTTGGTAATCCCAACTGTTCAAAAATTGCTCTGGCTCCATGCAGTAAAGTGGGCTGCAAAAGAATCGCAATAACACGTAAACTGGCTGCTAAATGTGCAAGCACACTATTTAATTCATCTTTTTTAGATATTTCTTTAGCTAAGACCCACGGTTCTGTCTGATCAATATATTTATTTGTCCGACTAACAAGCTTCCAGACAACATCTAGAGCATTAGAAAAGTGAACGTTATCCATCTCATGCTGATAATTTTGAATCGTTTCTGCTGCTTGTGTCTCTAACTCTTTATCAAATCCTGTCAGTTCTGTCGCTTTAACTAACGCTGGAATAGTCCCTGCATTATACTTGTTAATCATAGCCACGGTTCTGTTTAATAGATTCCCTAAATCATTGGCTAAATCATAATTGATTCGCTCAACAAAGTCTTCTGGTGTAAAGACACCATCATTGCCAAAAGGAACAGCTCTCATCAAATAGTACCTTAAAGAATCAAGACCATAACGTTCAACTAACATCTCTGGGTAAACAACATTCCCCTTTGACTTGGACATCTTGCCATTCTTCATCAAAAGCCAACCATGCCCAATTACATGCTTAGGTAATGGTAGATCAAGTGCCATCAAGATAATTGGCCAGTAGATGGTGTGGAAACGAACAATTTCTTTTCCGACCATTTGAACATCAGCAGGCCAATATTTTTTAAATAACGTATCATTATTAGTCCCATACCCTAGAGCTGTAATATAATTACATAATGCATCAATCCAGACATACACGACATGTTTAGGATTATCAGGAACCTTAACTCCCCAGTTAAAGGTTGTACGTGTAATAGCTAAATCTTCAAGTCCCGGATTGATAAAGTTATTAAGCATCTCATGCTTACGTGCAACTGGAATAATAAAATCAGGATGGTCTTCATAAAACTTAACCAAGCGGTCAGCATATTTGCTCATTTTGAAAAAATAACATTCCTCTTTTACTAATTCCACTTCATGACCTGAAGGAGCTTTTCCACCAATAATCTTCCCCTTCTCATCCTTGTAAACTTCAGCAAGTTGCGATTCAGTAAAGTATTCTTCATCAGAGACAGAATACCAGCCTTCATATTCCCCCAAATAGATGTCACCTTTTTCAAGTAATTTTTGAAAGATCTTCTGAATTGCTTTTTCATGGTAACTATCCGTTGTACGAATAAACTTATCGTTAGAAATCTCAAGAATCTGCCACAGCTTTTTTATCTCCGCAGCCATCTTATCGACATAAGCTTTGGGCGTTATCCCCAATTTTTCAGCTTTTTGTTCAATTTTAAGCCCGTGTTCATCAGTTCCTGTTAGGAAAAACACATCAAAATTCTGCAATCTTTTATAACGCGCCATAACATCACAAGCAATCGTTGTGTATGAATTTCCTATATGTAGTTTTCCAGACGGATAATAAATTGGTGTTGTTATATAAAAAGTCTTTTTCTCGCCCATTGAATTAATCTCCTTTAACTCAGCTTTACTTACGTAATAATTATTAGTGTAAGTATATCATATTTTTTAAAGCTAATTCGTGTAAAAAATATTAATAGTTTCCTATATCCAGCTTATCTTTTTAACACTAACTCAGCTTTAAAAATCCAGTTTAGTAAAAACTTTTGCTGCATCCTCAAGAATCATTTTACCTCCAAATGGAAGTGTAATTTTTTCCCGGTTGATCGCTACGATTTGTGCAGTTGATTTACGGTACTGTACTAGCCCCGCAAAAGGATACACTCTCAACGATGTTCCACAAACAACAATTAAGTCAGCTTGTGCAAGCAATGTGATTGCTGTATCCAACACCTGTTGTTTAATTGTCTCACCATATAACACTACATCTGGCCGTAATATTCCGCCGCAATGCTGGTGAACCATATTTTTCAGGTATTCACGATAATCTACCTGTTCGTTACATTTTTGACAATACACATGGTACAGATCGCCATGAAACTCAAGCACATCCTTCGTCCCAGCCGCTTGATGCAAGCCATCAACGTTTTGTGTAATAACATGTGCATCATAATGGTGCGTCGCTGCAGCCATCTTCTCATGAATAATATTGGGTTTAGCTGTGGGATAATACATATGTTTCGTTACAAAATCATAAAAAACAGCTGGCTCTTGTCTTAAACAACTCTGACTCAATAAATATTCAGGGTCAGTGGTGGTTTGTGTATACAAACCGGTTTTAGAGCGGTAGTCAGGAATTCCTGAAGTCGTTGAAACACCTGCACCCGTTAAAAATAAGATATGTTCCGCTTTTTCCATCATTTTCTGCAAGTAAGTCACTATCCCCGCCTCCTAACGGCAACTTTAGCGAGTTAAATACGGAATTGCAAGTTTGGCAAGAAACTTTCCTGTTGGCATTGCATAGATTCGTTTAAAGACTTCCTCAGTCTTCTCTTTCTGCGGTGCAGGCAGCACGAAACTATTTTGACCATCATTTTTTAAAATACCAATATACGCCGTTGTATCCTGTAGATTTTCATGTAGTTCAGAATGTAAAATAGAAAATAATTGCCGTACTTCGAGTCGTTTCTGTCTTTCGCTAAAAACGGGTGTCAGAGTGACGAAATTTTGTAGATTCATTTTTACCATCTGCCATTTTTCTAATTGTTGATCAAATAATCGATATATTTTAACAATTGCTCTCCGTATTTCAAAAGCTGAGCTGATTTTTTTACTGGTTAATTCAGCATAAATCTTTTGAGCCGCAACCAGTGTTCGTGGGTAAAGCTCTTCGAGTCGGGGTAGTATAGTCTGAGCTTCAGTGTCAAAGAAGACTAGCGTATCCAGTAAAGTTAAAACACGTAGAACCATCCATTCATCCTGGCGATCTTGCGGTTCAGGTTTCAACGTTGCTAGAACACCTTTAAAATAAAGCTCTTTAACGCGTTCATTAATTAGTCCACGTTCTTTTTGCTGCTGATAGACACTAAAATGCAGTACAATATCATATAGTTCCATCCCCGTTGCCATAATTTTATTATCTAACTCTGACGCGCCTGTTGTAATATTAAACGAAATCTGCGGTGCACCTTTAAATAACAACCGTAAATGAAGTAACTCATGTGAAACGGTGTAATTAGGTTCCGTCACATCATTCACTTCAATGATCATTTTACCACCACGCAAGTATTGCTGAGCCTGATCATGCCTCAAAAAACCAGCCTGTTTTTGATGATACTTGATTTCCATCTTTTGGGGACATAACTCACCTAATTCCGCCACTACTTTGGTAGCAGCTTCATTTAATCTAATCTCATTCATTCTGATCCTTCCTCCTAATCTCAGCTACAACCTCTTTGGCAGCTGCTAAATTATGCTCATTTTTCTTAATCATGACATCTAAAACTTGTTTCAGTTCAGCTGTTTTTGCTCCGGCTGCTAACGCTAATGACTTTAGTTGAAGACGCATATGTCCTCGTTGGATCCCCTCTGATGTCAAAGTATACAAGGCTGCTAAATTTTGACTCAAGCCGACACTAGCAATAATACTCTGCAGTTCCCGCGCACTCCTAACATTCATTATTTGCTGATTGATTTTAACAAGCGGTACAATTCCAATTGACCCGCCAACACGACCCACAGGCAATGGTAATTCAATTCTTCCCTTTAAGTGATGATCATCAATTTCCCACTGACTTAAGCCTCGGTATTGTCCATTTTTCACGGCAAAGGTGTGTGCGCCGCTTTCAATCGCGCGCCAATCATTACCTGTTGCTAAAACTACTGCATCAATTCCATTCATAATCCCCTTATTGTGTGTTGCTGCACGGTAAGGGTCAAGTTGGGCTACTCTACTTGCTTGAACTATTTTTTGTCCAATTTCTTTTCCGCTAAGATTTCCTTTGGTAAGGGCTGAAAGTGGCAGACTGCACTCTGCGGTCGTCAAACATTCAGTCGCAAAATTGGATAGGATGCTCATCAAGACCTTCGAAGCAAGTTTTGTCTGAATATAATCTGCTGTAGCTTCCAACATCGTATTAAGCATGTTAGCCCCCATCGCCTCTTGCACATCAACTGCTAGGTCAACTGACATCAAATCATCTGCCAACTGTCTGCAACGTAACCAACGTGCTCCTCCGCCACGTGTGACCAATGAATAATGTGCTTCATTTGCCACCTTAAGGATCGCCGTTTGTTCTTTTTCAATTTGCCGCTTTAAGTCAGCATAATCTTGGAAATCCTCTATCACTATCTGCCCAATCATCAAACGTTGTTCAACTTTTGTTTTAAAACCACCAGCTTTTTGAACCATTCTTGCTCCATGACTGCTTGCAGCAATTACTGAAGGTTCTTCCGTTACCATTGGAACAAGATAATTACGTCCATCAATTAGATAATGAAAGCTAATTCCTTCAGGAAGGGTATAATCAGTTATATAATTTTCAATCATCGAATTACCTAAATCTGGAGCATAAATTTTATTCTTCAAATAACATAGTTGTTCTTCAGATAGAACCCCTTGCTGCTGTAAAGTTTCCCAGCGCTGCTGCAAAGTCTTTTCATAAAATTTCTCAAAACCGGGCATTGTATTCTCCCTTTCAAATATACATTAACGTGTAATTACTTCATTTTCATTATATAATGGTACTCATATATGATTAGAGTCCTAAAGAGGAGGCCAAGCAACACTTCATTTGTGTGCTGTTTATGTTTAAAAAAAAATATTATTTATTTATGTTAGGGATCATTATTTTGCTAACTGGCATAGGTCTGACAGTGAGTTTTATTCATAAACTCAAACCAGCCGCAAAAGAAACGCTTCGTGTCGGTATCGTCACACCAGACAAACCTTACAGTTGGTATAACTCCAAGCAAAAATTAACTGGTTTTAATGTTGAACTTGCTCAAAAAATCGCTCACCAAAATAACATGCAGGTTAAATTCATTAGTGGTTCATCTCAAGCACTAAGACATAAGTTTAATAAGGGAGAAATTCAACTACTTTTTTGGAAACAAAAGACAACTTATCTTAAGCAAAAAACGTATTACAAAACAAACGCTTATCTCTATCAGCCTAATGTTTTGTTATCACTACCTAACCACAAAATAGGTAACCTTGTTCTCACCAAGAAATACAAACTAGCTCTTGCTTCGAAACTAGATCTCCCCAAAACGTTGCAGTCTTTTAAAATAACCGTCTTACGTTATCCTAAAACACAACTACTTATTCAAGCTATTCTTCAAGGAAAAGTTAAAGCTGGGATCATAAGTAGCTTTGACTATTCAGTTGCAGTCCAAAAGAACCCATTACTTTTAGATCGTCTGGTCAAAAGTAATTCTTTTCCGCCTGTTACTGCACAACCTTTATATGGAATTACTTCACGTAATAAAAAACTGCGGCACCAGATAAATAAAAGTCTTACCACACTAGATAAAGAAGGAGTATTAGCCACACTTTCACAAAAGTATTTTTCACAAGATTGGTCAAAACAATAAAAGGAGCTGCGACAAAATAACTTTGTTGCAACTCTTTTTTACTATCCTCAACTTAGTACTACAGCCACAACCTTATAACCAATAAAATCTACTGCGATTTT
This sequence comes from Liquorilactobacillus capillatus DSM 19910, assembly GCF_001434915.1. Classification (GTDB taxonomy): domain Bacteria; phylum Bacillota; class Bacilli; order Lactobacillales; family Lactobacillaceae; genus Liquorilactobacillus; species Liquorilactobacillus capillatus. Next base: position 6,047 of record NZ_AZEF01000020.1, on the reverse strand, counting down.
AATAACTATCTGTAAACACGTAGCTATCGTCCTCAATTAGTTCTATTTTTTAGAAAAGTATGCATGAAGCCTTCCCGGGCTCCGCTTTCAGAAAAAATAACGTGTGAGCTGTTCATCTGCTGGACCAACATTATCACAGGCGTCATTCCACCTAAAATAATATCTGCACGATTTTGTTCCATCCCTGCAACTTGCTTCCGCTCCTGACTGTTTTTACCTAACAGTGCTGTATAAATAGCAGCAAAATCCTGTGCCGGTATTTTGAAACCATGAATCTGTTCAAGGTTCTTCTGGTGTAATCTTTCTTTCTGGACTCGCGCAATTGTCCGATTGCATCCGCCCAAAAGCACAATAGGTACTTCTCGAGCTTGCTCCAACCAACCTAACTGCTGATATTTTTTTTGAATAAAACTTTGAAATTTAAATAATTGTTGAGCAGTCATTACCTTGTCAGCTCCAAAGCGTTCAGTTAAACTGATAGCACCGTAAGGAATACAGGTTAGATGCTGCGCTTTTTTATTTTTTACTAAGATCAGCTCACAACTGCCTCCGCCCATGTCGACAATCAGGCAGTCATTAAGCGGCAGTGAATTAGTTACACCCAGATAATCATAATAAGCTTCATCTTGACCTGAAAGGACTTGAACATCAGCCCCCGTCATTTGTTTAACCGCTTGTAAAAAAGAAGCGCTATTCTCAGCTTCACGCACTGCTGCGGTTGCTATGGCACACACTTGACTGTGCGGATAATTTTGATAGACTTTGGTAAAATATTTAACAGCTTTAAGTGTTCGCTCAACCGCTTGCGGGTCAAGCATTTTTTTGCCGCCATTCTCACGACCCATCCCTTCAGCCAGACGAGTCGTTTCTTTGATTCGTTTTATTTCTTTAAATTTACCTTTAGCTGAAATTCGATTAATTGCTAATCGAGCTGAATTCGACCCAAAATCAAGAATAACTAAATTTTCCAATGTGTCCCCTCCAAACTTTGCCAAGCGGTCTGTTAAAAATTACTTAACCGAAATAGTTAACTCCGATTGCGGCACGAACTTCTGCTAATGTTTGCTCTGCTACAGCGTTAGCTTTTTGACTTCCCTTTTGCAGAAGATCATAAACTGCTGGTAAGTCTTGGGCAAAGGCCATTCTTCTTTTACGGATAGGCCCTAACTGTGCTTCAAGAACTTCATTTAGATAGCGTTTAATCTTGACATCACCTAGACCGCCCTTTTGATAATGTTCTTTTAATTCTGCAACCTTTTGCTTATCATCATCAAAAACATCTAGATATGTGAAGACCATATTTCCCTTAATTTTGCCCGGATCTTCAACATGGATATGTTCTGAATCAGTATACATTGACATAATTTTTTTGTGTAAAGTATCAGCATCATCTGATAAATAAATGCAATTTCCCAGTGACTTACTCATCTTGGCATTTCCATCTAGCCCCGGCAAACGGCCCTCACCCTTAGGTGGGAAAATTCCTTCTGGTTCGACCAGAATTTTTTTCTTATAAATAGTATTAAAACTTCTGACAATCTCTCGTGCTTGTTCAAGCATTGGTTCTTGGTCATCACCAACTGGTACTAAATTAGCTTTAAAAGCTGTAATATCTGCAGCTTGGCTAACTGGATAAACGAAAAAGCCGGCTGGGATAGAGCGTTCAAAGTTTTTTTGCTGAATTTCAGCTTTAACAGTTGGATTTCTTTCAAGTCGTGAAACTGTAACCAAATTCAAATAATAACTTGTCAATTCTGTCAACGCTGGAATCTGTGATTGAATAAAAATAGTTGATTTTGCTGGATCTATCCCTACAGCCAAGTAATCTAATGCTACTTGAACTAGTGAATTGCGTATTTTCTCAGGGTCACGCGCATTATCAGTTAAAGCTTGCTGATCTGCAATCATAATATAGGGTTCATACTTGCCTGTATTTTGTAATGCAACTCGATTTTTTAATGAACCGACATAATGTCCAATATGCAATCTTCCAGTTGGACGATCACCTGTTAAAATAACTTTTTTCATAATTTCCCTCCAATAAGCTAAAATAACTAAAAAATCCCATTGCTACCTAGCAATAGGATGATTTTTTCATCGCGGTACCACCTAAATGCAGGGTATCCCCGCCACTTGAGCTCTTATTTAAAATTTTTGTTACTTATTACCTAAATTAACTAGTCTATTTGTTAACTTACAATTTTATTGTACCCAACAAAAATTGTAAAGTCAAAACCCCATCGCAACTCATTTATTTCATAATCCTTAAATAATTGTTGTTGGATAAAGAGTATGTTAGTATTACTTTTTATGAAAAGAATAATAGGAGGCTTGAGCATGGATAAAGAACGGCTGAAAGAACAACATCGCGTTAATAATGTGGTTGCCAAAATCAAGCACAACTTACTCAAGAAAGAAGAAGAATACACAAAAGCTCATCAGGAAACCTCTTCTGTTGAAAAAAACTATGTTCAAAATGCAAAAATCAATACCTTTGAGATAGACGACCGGATTGAAACAAATGCCGAGGTACAACAGCAGAAACAACTAGTCGCTAAAAATGTAGAAACGGAAAAAATTCTCAAACAGCAAGTTCAGACTCTAAAAGACTTAAAAAAATCACCATATTTTGGAAGAGTCGATATTCTTGATGAGGGGGAACATACTCCAGAAAAACTCTACATTGGTATCTCCTCGTTTGTTGATGAAGATCAGCATTTTCTAATTTATGATTGGCGTGCACCTATCTCAAGCATTTATTATAATGGAACTCTGGGCAAGGTTAGCTATAACGCACCTATTGGCAGCCAAGAAACCGAATTATTAAAAAAAAGGCAGTTTCTCATTCAAGATGCCCAGATAAAAAATATGTTTGATACTAATGAGACTGTAGGTGACAATATTTTACAGGAAATCTTAGGTAGCGCGAGTGATGAATACATGAAAAATATTGTTGCAACAATCCAACAAGAACAAAATACAATCATCCGTGACACACACAGTGATATGCTGCTTGTTCAAGGAGTAGCCGGAAGCGGAAAAACTTCAGCTATTCTCCAACGAATTGCTTTTTTACTCTACCATAGCCGTAGTGATTTAAACGCTGACCAAATCATTCTTTTTTCACCTAATCTCCTTTTTAGTCACTATATTTCTGAAGTCCTACCTAGTCTGGGTGAACGTAACATGCGGCAAGTTACTTTGGCTGAATTCTTTTCACAGCGTTTTGAGGGCTTAAAAGTTGAAACCCTTTTTGATAGTTATGAAAATAATCTTGTTACTTCCAATAGTTCCAGCACTACTAGACGTTTAAAAGAAAGTGCCAACTTTATGGTCTCTGTTACAGACTACGTTCACCAACTGGCAGCTATTGATTTGCAATTTACGGATATTATGTTGGTCGACCGTATTATGTTCAGTAAAGAAATGATTAGGGAAATCTATGCCAGCCTGCCACAAGCAATGTCTTCTTCTCAGCTCTTCTTTGAAACTAAAAATATACTTATTAAAAAATTAAAAGTGCTAATCAACGAAGAGACCCAGCAAAAGTGGGTCAGTGAACAAATCGACACGTTGAGCGATGAAGAATATTTATCCTTAGCTTCCGACTACAAACATACTCGTTTTACAGAAATTGCAGATGAAGAACACTATTTAGCTCTTAAGCTAGTCAAAGAAAAATTTCAACCAGTCTATGATGCGATCTATAATAATTATTTCCTAGATATTTATCGGCAGTACTCTTTATTCCTTAAAGAAAAACGCAACGGCTCTGAAACTAGTTTTAATAATCGCTTAGAGCTGCATCGCTTAGCTCTAAGTGACTGTGCTCCTTTGCTTTATTTACGCGATTTGTTGACTGGTAGTGGCCAAAATCACAGAATCCAGCATCTCTTTATTGATGAAATTCAAGATTATTCATTAGCTCAACTAGTTTATCTTAAATTTGCATTTCCAAAAGCAAAACTAACTTTACTTGGTGATAGTGAACAAGCCTTATTTGCAGCGTTACAAGAACCCCAGGAATTTTTACGTAACTTAGAAAAAGCACTTAATGTAAATAGAGCTCGTGTTATCCAACTCAACAAAAGTTACCGTTCAACAAGTAATATTACGAATTTTATTAAGGCCTTATTACCAGATGGTTCTAAAATCCATGCCTTTACTCGTCCTGGTAAAAAGCCCAAAATTTTACTTGCACAAAATGAAGCTGATGCTCTTGCTAAAATTAATCTTCAATTATCTCAACTACTTGCTGTCCATGGAACGGTTGCCCTCATTACAAATAGCCTTGAAGAAAGTAAGTTACTATATCGCAAACTTCATTCACCATTGTCCGCAACCCTTATTACTAATACCACCCGTGCATTGCCACAAGGTATTTTAATTCTCCCTGTTTATTTGGCCAAGGGGCTTGAGTTTGATGCAGTAGTTGCTTATAATATCTCAGCTGTTACTTATCCAAATGAACAGACACTTGGTAAGTTATATACGATCTGTTCACGTGCTATGCATGAACTAATTCTACTGAGTATTGGTGATATATCACCTATTCTTAGTAAAGTACCAGCCGATCTTTTTACACTTGAACAGCAAATAACTTTGCCACACAATAATTAAATGACCGATCTTACCAAACTTTTTTTGAATTGTTATTGATTTTAAAACAATGATATAATATACTATCTAAGGTAACAATTCAATGCCACTTTAGCTCAGCAGGTAGAGCACCACCATGGTAAGGTGGGGGTCACCGGTTCAAATCCGGTAAGTGGCTTATTATTATTACATCTCTAAGCTAATCTCCGTAGATAAAATAAGGAATGAGTCAAAGCTAATTTTTGACTCATTCCTTATTTTTATTCATCTATTGATTCCATCATAGTTCAATGGTTAGTATAATTATTACTCAGTGTTCAACTTCCCTTCTACTTGCTTCTCCAAAACCTTCTTTTCCTTATCTGATAATAACAACTTTAGATAATTTTTTATCGAATTTGTTAGTTTTTAATAACGTACTTCCTATTTGTTTAGCTAAAACAAGGTATATTAATTAGTAGACACATAAAACACTATTTTTGGAGGAACAAGAAATGAATAGCATCTCAATTAACCAAGATAATGAATTGATCATAGCAATCAGGCTTAATAATGAAAGCGCTTCTTTTGAAGAGCTCTTTAATAAATACCGCCCGCTGGTCAATAAGGCGACTCAACGTTATCATTTTAGATTTTTAGAGAATGAGGATCTTGTTCAAGAAGCTCGAATAGTTTGTTATCAAGCTTCGTTGGCTTATGATACCACCGGCAATGTTTCCTTTGGAAAGTTTTTCCAACAGAGTTTATTCAATCGATATTGTAGCTTATTACGCAAGGAAAGTGCTAAAAAAAGGCTTGGCGACAGATACGCCGAATCATTTGAATATCTTTTTGAAACACAGGGTGATTCATTCACAAAAGACAACTTCTTTTCCCCTAACTCTTTGGGAATACTTATAACAAAAGAAATGGTCTTATCTATTACGGAAAATATGTCCGAATTTGAATACACTATTTTTAATTTACTTGCTTTTGAACACTATACACCGGAGCGAATTTGTCTTGATTTAAACTTGCCTCGAACAAAAGTAAATCGTGCAATGTCACGTTGCCGAACAAAAATGGTTAACTGTTTTGGCAATAAAAAATAAAATTACAAAATATGCTTTTATAGGTTTATCTTACATACCTTGAAAGCATATTTTTTAATATGTCACCTGAGCCTAAGTTATTAAACACATTCAAATAAAAAAAGAGCGGGTCAAAAAACGTTTAGTTGACGAGCATTAATATCGTAAGACAGATAACTCTGGGTTGAGATTCTCTGACTTACGGAGTTACGTATAACTAACCAATCTTTGCCGCACGTTTTAGTACTAGATGTTCAAAAATAAAGAACATAAAAAAAGAGTTCACGACTTTTGTCCTAAACTCTTTTTACATTTTATCTTCGCACGGCAACGTCCTACCCTCGCAGGGGGCGATCCCCCAACTACTATCGGCGTTAA
>NZ_AZEF01000019.1 GCF_001434915.1 Liquorilactobacillus capillatus DSM 19910 | reverse complement strand
CACTGAATTTATAATTTTCATACTAGGCAAGCCATATTCAACCCCATGTAATTTAACAAAGCGCCTTAATTCACGCATATTTGCTAAATTATGATCGTCAATTAAATCGCAAACATCATTCAACATATCGTCTTTATCTTCAACATCAAGCGTGACATATCGGTCAATATCGAAATTATTCAGCAACGTAATGTCAGCTTTAGAATATTTATGCTTATGCTTTTCAATAGCGTCTTTTGATTCATGTGTCAGATACAAATAAATATTTTCCATACTCTGAACAACTATTTGAACCTTAGCAACACTTTTAACGCCTAAAACTCTTTGGATTCTCTTTCTAACACTGTCCGATGTAACAGGATTTTTCGTCACATAAACCACATGATAATGGGCTTTTTTATATATTTGTCCCTCAACATTGCTTTTATCTTTATCATGCAACGGACTAATTGCAATCGGAACACCAATTAATTCTAACCGTCGTTTCCAATCCGTTGGAATACTTTCTGGATATAGCAAAAAAGTGAAGTATCTTGCCTTATCTTTAGCCATAATGTTAAAATTACCTTATCAGAACGAGCAATTAACGAGCGAACTTTTCAGCGGGTGCGCTCTTTTTTTATGCTCATTTCTGCCCTTTCGCTTGATTTTTGACAACTTCAGCCATGTAATTTCGCACGTCATAAGTAACAATTTTTCCCTGAGCCAATAATGCTTTTTTATATTCGGCATACAAATCTTTAGGAATACGGATAGTGACACTTTGCATTTCTTTTTTTCCAGCAGTCATAACTTAATCACTCCTAACTTAAATAGCTTCATGTATACATTATAAAGCATTACATAGATGTAGTAAAGCATTACAATTTTAGCCATTTTCGCACAAAATGTCGCTCAAATGTCGCTCAAACACAAAGTGACTAAATCCCTTGGGAGAGTAAGCTTAAGCCCCTGCAAAATTCAATTTTGGCACTCGGCACTTAAAGGGGGGGTCGTAGTATTCCCCCCATGCAAAAAAAGAGTTCTCCCTCGGAGAACTCTTTTAAACTAATACCAGCCTTGAGCTTCTGCTTTTTTGGTTAATTCTTCTAAATATTTTCTTTCAGGAATCCTTGCTTGTCCTCGAGCAGCTTGCAAATGTCCATCGGGTCTACGCCATATAAACCGAAACCCTTCCTCACTGTTTCCATCAGAATACATATAAACAACTTTTTGGAAAGTTAAAACCCAATCCCCAGGAAAATTAATACCAACTTCTTCTTTTATCACAACTGTAGCTTTCATAAAAAAATCCTTTCTTTAACAACATGACTACCATGACTACCATGACTTCCATGATAAGCCATTAATCTTTTTATGTCAATAAAAAATACAGGGCTCCGCCCAAACCTGCAAGCTGCGTCAGCTTGACCCCATAAATGAGCGGGAGTTCCCGCTCAAACTCACCCCACACTCGCCGTGAGGCAGGCAAAAAAAGCAGGTGTGCTTTTCTTTGCATGCGCAAAAGTGTTTTATCCGCTAGTCTATCAACTCCTTAAAGCCTCCTAGAACGGCTAAAAGCCGTTCTACGTCGATTTACCGTTGACAGACAGTAAATTATACGGGTAACAGCTAAAATGGCTTAGAGAGCAAATTAGAGGCATTTAAAAGCAATCTTCAAAGCCAATAAAGTCTGAAGGAATTGGCGACTGGACTTTATTGGCTTTGAAGATTCCAACTGACGTTCGGCAAGGAAGAGACCACATATGGCTCTTATTTTCTATCTAGTGATTCCAATAGAAATGTTTAGAAGAGTATATCGTGAATTTATAAGGGGCTTAGAGAAGCATATTTAGTCTTTAAATAGATGCTGAATAGATTCAGTAGCAATTGCTATATTATTAACGTAGGGCTTAAATTTGAAAAAATTTGAAGGAGTAGATTTTATGTTAAGTGTATTAATTCCTTTAGTAACTAGTTTAGTAGCTAGTTGTTTGATTGTTCCGGCAATGACATATTTCCTTAATCGGCGATCACGTAAGGTTGCCAATTCCGAGTCAGATATTCTAGATGCAATTTCAATCTTGAAAGATGATGTTCATTCTGCCGATAGCGGATTAGCGGTGATTTCCCGTGACATATTTGCTTTTGTCAATAGTGGAACTGACCTTATAGATGACCATACTAGATATTTTTCGTCAAACAAAATGCAATTAGCCCGTGACTGGGAAACGTATGGGTATCATTTTAGCAATAAGGATATTAATGTTCTGATGCATAAGTTACTAGATGAACTGGATGAAGCTGACGAGTCTGTGATGAATATTAATTACTCAAAAGAAGCCATTAGCTATACTTTCTATGATTATGAAAGGCCTGAAGTTAAGGAACTATGCAGTCTATTGAACGCCGAGAGAAGGAAACTAGTGAAATAAAGTTAAGAGAATCAGCAGACCGAGTGGAACGAGATCAATGCGCACTTACACACCATAATTAAAATTGCTGGTGTTTGTGCTAAATTCCCTGTATCAGAAGTCGGCTAGCCGACAAAAAAATGGGTGCTCAAATCGAGCACCCATTTTCCATTCATTAATTAATCTTGTATCTCACCAGTCTCTTTGTTTATATCACCTCTGCCATACTTGCGTTCCTGATAAACGGCATCGAAATATAATCTTATCAGTCCAGTATGAGCTCTCAACACTGAATTTATAATTTTCATACTAGG
>NZ_AZEF01000001.1 GCF_001434915.1 Liquorilactobacillus capillatus DSM 19910 | reverse complement strand
ATGGAGCAAATGCATGCATTGCAGTCGATTGCGCTAGAGACGGCTAAGCAAGATGGTATATCGTATGGTGTTACACGCAAATATGTCACAGATGGCAAGCATAAAACAGCAATAGCATATACAGCAGAGCATAAGGCACATAGCAAGGTTAAAAAAGATCTAAATAAGGCGCATAAACAAGCAAATGATATTGTTGCTCAAGCTGTTAAGATATCACAAGAAAAGCAACGTGAAGTAGAAGCCAGAGAACAGAAATTACATTCAAGAGAAGCAGAATTAAGTGTTCGTGATGAGGAACTTCAGAAGCAAAAAATTCAACAGCAGAAACAGCAACGGTTATTGAAATTACAACAGCGTGAGCAGGCAGAAAAAGAAACATTATTGAATGATCGTGAAACTGAATTAAATAGGCGTGAAAGCTCGGTAAATGCGTTGTATGAAACAATTAAACTGCAAGTTAAGTTAATTAAGCGGTTTGTTCGGAAGACGGTTGCGGTATTTGGTTTGCCTGTTGATATTCAAAATAGTATTGCTGATCAGACAAAGCTTTACGCAGTTCCTACTGATAAAGGTACATTTACTAAAGATAAGCATACTGGTGGTGATTGGGCGTTAACAGCAATTCATGAAAATCCCAAAAGATTTACGGCTAATGTTGTACGTGATTTGTCACGCAAAAATGATGGACCCGACCTTTAGAACTCGTGAGTCTCACGAGATTCACCGATATTTAGCGAGCGTTTAAGGCGCAAGAGATTTGATAGTAGGCGACCCCTGCGTACACTCCCTAGGTGGTGGGGGCGGAGCTTTTTCCGCCCCTGCCACATTTTTTTAGGGGTGTGGGGGTCGGGTTCCTGCTGTCAAATCTTGTTTTGAGCATTAAATTGAGTGAGCGGGGAAAATCGCCTTTTTTTTTGGCGCGAGATCTGCACTAACAGGGGGTGTGTGGCGCCAAAAAATCCCAAGAAGAACAGACATATTTACTTACTCTCGCAAGGGATACAGCAATTTTATTTTGCTTGCACAAAAATGTCGAAAAATGCAAATTTTTACAAATGAAATTCAATATAAAACATATATAATAGTTGACTTTGTATGCTATATGTTTTATATTAGTTTTATAGATAAGAAAGAGGTGATTTATTATGGCAACGAAAATGAAGTCTTTTTCGATGTTAATTTCGGAGGAGTTGAAAGCAGAGTTAAAAAAGAAGGCAGCAGAGAATGGGCAAACTTTGAGCGCTTACATTCGATTGGTTTTGGCAGCAGATGTAAAAAAGTGAAAAATGGGCAAAAAAATAACCCAAACGCTGGTGGGCGAGGGCTGTAAATTCGTATACTGATTATATGCTTATTATAACACAGTTTTCGCCTTCCGATAATAGAAAGGTGATAATTATGACGATAGAATTTAATGGGAACAAGAAGACATCATCAGAAATGAAAATGTTGGTAATTGATGAAAATGCAACTTTTGGCGGTGAAATTGATAAAGAATGGTATTGCCGTAGTTTGAAAGTGAAAGATGTGTATGATGGACAAGTAAAGACTGGTAAGCAGTATACACAATTGGAGTTATTGCCATTAATTGCGGCAAATGCGCTTGTTCAAGCTAAGCAAGAAGCTGTGTTAGATAGTATGGTGCCTGTTATTTGTGATGTTCAAGAGGTATTGGCACAACAAGCAGATTCAATTATTGGCAAGTCTGTTGAGTTGGTAAGTGGTAAGTATCATATTACTTTGAAGCATACTGCTAGTGTTCAAGGTATTGATACTAGATACAATTTTGATACTCTCCAGCTGGTTGTTGAGGCTGGTGGTATTAATGTCAAAAACTGATAAACAAACAAGAACTATACATGATTGGCTTACAGTAGTTTTTGATATTGGTGCTACTGATTTTAGTGCTGATGTTTCAGCTTATGAAAAAGCATATCAGTTGATTTGTAGTGTGTTTGGTATTGATTGGTTTGAATATGATGTGATTACATTAAAGCGTGGTATTTATGAGTATCCGCATGCGATTGGTATATTTCAAGGTACTGTAATTATTGCTTGGTTAGATGATGGTTCTAGTGTTATGGTGCAGTGTTCAGGTCGAGGGTTAAGAAACATTGATGCTGAGTATGCTGGTGGGCTTACTGCTTTTATAGGGTGTCTGAGGGCATATGAGGGCGATTGGCATGTTACACGTTGGGATATAGCGAGAGATCTTTTCGAGTGTGGCTCGCGTTATTCTCCGGCTCATGTAGCAAAAGAACGAGCTAAGGGTAATCTTGTATCAAGGATTGCATATTTTCAGCCAACAACAAGTACGAAAGTGCAAAGACCTAATGCGCTTCGTGGACGTGATCGTGAGTTGTTAATTGGTAGCACTACTTATCTTGGTCGTAACCCATTTCAATTACGTGTTTATAATAAATTAAATGAGCGGTTTGTTAAGACTGGCATAGATTTTCAGTATTCAAGTTGGTATCGTTGGGAACTTCAAATTAACGGTAATAAAGCAGATTATTATTTTCAAGAATGGATTAATACAGGTCGTAGAATAATGGACGCTTGGAAATTGATAATGAAAGCAAATTTTAGATTTGTTGTAAATCATGATGTAGATGTTGATATGCACCGGCATGCTAATAGACTTGCTACTGCAAGATGGTGGAGTGACCTAGTTAATATTGATGATCATTGGGATCATGCTCCAGCACTTGAACGTATGCAGACACCTGCTAAAACTCAGAAATTTTATAACAAGGTTGTTTCCAAACATGCGGCCATGCGATTAAATTATTTAGTGCGTGGATATCTTAAAAATGGCGTTGGAATTGATGATGCAAAACGACTTGCGAGGGTGGTTTTTTCGCAAGAGTTAGAACGCTCGGTTGATGATAATCAAACGTGGGTTTTAGCGAATGAAAACTTGTATAAGTGGAGCGAATGATTTTAGAAAAAAGACACCTAGAGAGTGTCTTTTTTTTGTTAATTTCTAGTCGCGAAAGCGAAGAAATTAACATCACAAATTAAGCCTAGAGGCGAAAAATTTGTGATACGTTTTTGACTTTAGCCTCGCAGAGCTCAACCCCCAGTTATACTGGGGTTAGTTGAGTGATATAGACACCTAGTATATACTGTTATATAATATTATCGAGGGACGTGATAATTATGAGTGCAATAACTATGGAAACTAGTTATGTAAATTCTGATGGCGACATGGGGCAACATCATATAGAATCACATGCGAAACAACATGACTTTTTGCTTGATGGCGAGCCAAATATAATTACATTAACTAATACAAAAACAGATGAAAAATCTCAAGATTTAGCATTGAAAAAAGCAATTGAGCAGGGTGTAAAAACTGAGGACGAATGGAAAGAATATAATTCAAAATTAATGCCGTCCCGGCAAAAAAAAGATTATGAGGAATATATAACTAGCCTATCGAATAATTATGTCAAAAATGTTAAAAGACAGATTGATAAGGGTGGTATGAATCATACAAAAAAAGATAAGGCGTATCAGAGTTTAAAGGCGATTGCACGTAATCATGGTCTCGCAATTGAGGGCAGTTTATATTATCTTGGGAATGTTGATGATTATTCAGGAAAGAGTGAAGCCGAGTTAAGAAAGTATCGTGAGTGGCAAGTAAAAGCATTTAAGATTTTTTACGAATCACCAACATTTCAGGCTTTAAATAAGGGATTATTTAGAGCTGAAATAGATCTTGATGAACGTGGTTCGATACATTTACAAACTCAATCAACGCATTATCATAAAAATGCTCGTGGTCGTGTAGAAATGGCGACCGGTGCTTGTCAAAAAGAAGCACTTATCGAGCTTTATGGAAGTGAAAAAGAGTTAAATCAACGGTTAGATCTGCTACAGGTGTCACATGAATACAATGATAAACGAAAGAAAATAGGTGAGTGGCGTACAGATGCTTATTATTGGCAGAATTTAAAAAATCTTGGAAAATTTAAGTCTGCTACGGCAGGTAAGCGACGTATGAGAATACCAGAATTATGGCGTATGGAGCAAATGCATGCATTGCAGTCGATTGCGCTAGAGACGGCTAAGCAAGATGG
>NZ_AZEF01000018.1 GCF_001434915.1 Liquorilactobacillus capillatus DSM 19910 | reverse complement strand
TTTTTCTTTTGGTTAAGTCCTCGACCGATTAGTTTTGGTCCGCTCCATACATCACTGTACTTCCACTTCCAACCTATCTACCTGATCTTCTCTCAGGGGTCTTACTTTCTTACGAAATGGGAAATCTTATCTCGAGGTGAGTTTCGCACTTAGATGCTTTCAGCGTTTATCTCATCCACACGTAGCTACCCAGCGATGCTCTTGGCAGAACAACTGGTACACCAGCGGTGTGTCCATCCCGGTCCTCTCGTACTAAGGACAGATCCTCTCAAATTTCCTACGCCCGCGACGGATAGGGACCGAACTGTCTCACGACGTTCTGAACCCAGCTCGCGTACCGCTTTAATGGGCGAACAGCCCAACCCTTGGGACCGACTACAGCCCCAGGATGCGATGAGCCGACATCGAGGTGCCAAACCTCCCCGTCGATGTGGACTCTTGGGGGAGATAAGCCTGTTATCCCCAGGGTAGCTTTTATCCGTTGAGCGATGGCCCTTCCATGCGGAACCACCGGATCACTAAGCCCGACTTTCGTCCCTGCTCGACTTGTCTGTCTCGCAGTCAAGCTCCCTTGTGCCTTTACACTCTGCGAATGATTTCCAACCATTCTGAGGGAACCTTTGGGCGCCTCCGTTACTCTTTAGGAGGCGACCGCCCCAGTCAAACTGCCCACCTGACACTGTCTCCCGCCACGTTTATTGGCGAGGGTTAGAGTGTTCATACAACGAGGGTAGTATCCCACCAACGCCTCAGTCGAAACTAGCGTTCCGACTTCAATGGCTCCTACCTATCCTGTACAAGTTGTACAAACACCCAATATCAAGCTACAGTAAAGCTCCATGGGGTCTTTCCGTCCTGTCGCGGGTAACCCGCATCTTCACGGGTATTATAATTTCACCGAGTCTCTCGTCGAGACAGTGCCCAAATCGTTACGCCTTTCGTGCGGGTCGGAACTTACCCGACAAGGAATTTCGCTACCTTAGGACCGTTATAGTTACGGCCGCCGTTTACTGGGGCTTCAATTCTGAGCTTCGCCGAAGCTAACCCATCCTCTTAACCTTCCAGCACCGGGCAGGCGTCAGCCCCTATACGTCATCTTACGATTTTGCAGAAACCTGTGTTTTTGATAAACAGTCGTTTGGGCCTATTCACTGCGGCTGATCTGACGATCAGCACCCCTTCTCCCGAAGTTACGGGGTCATTTTGCCGAGTTCCTTAACGAGAGTTCTCTCGCTCACCTGAGGATTCTCTCCTCGACTACCTGTGTCGGTTTGCGGTACGGGTAGTTGCAATCTTACTAGAAGCTTTTCTCGGCAGTGTGACATCAGAACCTTCGTTACTATAATTTCACTACCCATCACAACTCGTTCTTAGATAAGCAAGCATTTGACTCGCTTAAAAACTTGTTGCTTGGACGCACATATCCAACAGTGCGCGTTCTTAGCCTCCTGCGTCCCTCCATTGTTCAAACAATTACAACTAGTACAGGAATCTCAACCTGTTAGCCATCACTTACGCCTTGCGGCCTCAGCTTAGGTCCCGACTAACCCTGGGAGGACGAGCCTTCCCCAGGAAACCTTAGTCATTCGGTGGACAGGATTCTCACCTGTCTTTCGCTACTCATACCGGCATTCTCACTTCTAAGCGCTCCACTAGTCCTTCCGGTCTAGCTTCACCGCCCTTAGAACGCTCTCCTACCACGCAACCTAATGGTTGCATCCACAATTTCGGTAACATGTTTAGCCCCGGTACATTTTCGGCGCAGGGTCACTCGACTAGTGAGCTATTACGCACTCTTTAAATGATGGCTGCTTCTGAGCCAACATCCTAGTTGTCTATGCAACTCCACATCCTTTTCCACTTAACATGTATTTAGGGACCTTAATTGGTGGTCTGGGCTGTTTCCCTTTCGACTACGGATCTTATCACTCGCAGTCTGACTCCCGGATATAGATCAGTGGCATTCGGAGTTTATCTGAATTCAGTAACCCAAGATGGGCCCCTAGTTCAAACAGTGCTCTACCTCCACGATCCTAACTTCCGAGGCTAGCCCTAAAGCTATTTCGGAGAGAACCAGCTATCTCCAAGTTCGTTTGGAATTTCTCCGCTACCCACACCTCATCTCAGCATTTTTCAACATACATGAGTTCGGTCCTCCAGTGCGTTTTACCGCACCTTCAACCTGGACATGGGTAGGTCACTTGGTTTCGGGTCTACGTCTGCCTACTAGTTTCGCCCTCTTCAGACTCGCTTTCGCTACGGCTCCACCATTTCCGGCTTAACCTCGCAGACAAACGTAACTCGCCGGTTCATTCTACAAAAGGCACGCTATCACCCGTTAACGGGCTCTAACTACTTGTAGGCACATGGTTTCAGGAACTGTTTCACTCCCCTTCCGGGGTGCTTTTCACCTTTCCCTCACGGTACTGGTTCACTATCGGTCACTAGGAAGTATTTAGCCTTGGGAGATGGTCCTCCCGGATTCCGACGGAATTTCACGTGTTCCGCCGTACTCAGGATCCTGAACTGAGAGAAATTCGTTTCACCTACGGGGCTATCACCCTTTTTCGCTGACCTTCCCAGGTCATTCGGTTACAAACTTCTTTGTTAACTCAAATGTTCAGTCCTACAACCCCAAGAAGCAAGCTTCTTGGTTTGGGCTGTTCCCCGTTCGCTCGCCGCTACTAAGGGAATCGATTTTTCTTTCTCTTCCTGCAGGTAATTAGATGTTTCAGTTCCCTGCGTCTTCCTCCAACTGATCTATGTATTCAATCAGTGGTAATAGTCGATTAAAACTACTGGGTTGCCCCATTCGGAGATCTCCGGATCAAAGCTTACTTACAGCTCCCCGGAGCATATCGGAGTTAGTCCCGTCCTTCATCGGCTCCTAGTGCCAAGGCATCCACCATGCGCCCTTAATAACTTAACCTATCTTTACCAACGGTAAAGCGGTTATGAGTTTGCGTCAAGAAAATTCTTGTGTTTAAAACTCTTTAAAACGCGGTGTTCTCGGTTTGTTAATTTAAGAAAAAATATTATCTAGTTTTCAAAGAACAAATT
>NZ_AZEF01000017.1 GCF_001434915.1 Liquorilactobacillus capillatus DSM 19910 | reverse complement strand
ACCACCCAAAGGTGATGCCAAGATCTCCATCAATACGATTTGACTTTGACCCACAATTGTTGACTGTAATTTGATAAAAAAACTGTGATGAACCTCAGGCTCATCACAGTTTAGGAGATATTTAATTAAATACTGACTAGTTTACGCTAACAGCGAATGATGGTTGATAGTAAGTGAAACTCTTTACACTAACACTTTCACCTGGTTCAGGAGCAGCTGCATAACTTGAGCCACCTAAGTAGATACCTACGTGGTAAGCATTACCTCTGCCACCCCAGAATAATAAGTCGCCAGGCTGTGCGCTTGAAACACTCTTAGCAGTACCTATAGCTGATTGTGCTTGGGAAGTTCTAGGAATTGAGATTCCAGCTTTAGCAAAAACATACTGTGTAAAGCCAGAGCAATCAAAACCACTAAGTGATGAACCACCGTTTACATAAGGAATACCCATGCTGGCAATCTGTGTCGCAACTGATGTAACTGAACCAGATGCCACTGTCTTAGTTTGCGTCTGTTGTGTAGCAGCAGCAGTATTATTGTTATTATTAGCTGTAGCAGTGTAACTTCTTGTTGCAGGACGAACAGTATTTGATGTAGTAGCAGCTGCACTTGAGCTCTGTGCTGGAGCCGCTGGAGTTGAGCTTTGAGTAGCAACAGAACTTGCTTGAGCAACAGGTTGTTGCGAAGTCTGCGCTGCTGAACTCTGAGCAGCAGGTTGTTGGCTAGAACTTTGAGCAGCACTTTGTTGTGTAGTAGATGAAGCTACTTGAGTAGAACTCTGAGTAGCTGCAGTGCTTGTTGTACTCGAGGCACTTGATGTACTTGCTGCTTGAGTAGCAGGTGTCTTGGTAGGATCATTAATTGTCAGTGTTTGACCGACTGATAATGTTGAACCAAGGTTGTTAGCTGCACGTAAAGCATCAACAGAGATACCGTATGCTTGAGCGACTGTGTAAAGTGAATCGCCAGCTTTAACTGTATATGTAACATGGTTAGCAGAAACAGTTACTTGCGGTGTTGTCTTTGTTTGTGTAGCTGCAGTTGCAGGAGCAGCAGTTGCGGTTTGTGCTTTTGGTGCAGCAGCAACTGTATTATTTGTAGTTGCGGTTGTTACGGCAGCTTTGGCTGTTCCAGTAACTTTTAATTCTTGACCAGGTAAGATCAATGTTGTATCTGAAGATAAACCGTTCAATGAACGTAATTGATCAATACTAATGTTGTATTCCTTAGCGATTTTCCATAAGGAATCACCGTTTGCTACCTTAACTGTAGATGTTGCACTAGTCTTCTGACTAGTAGCTGCTGCTGGTGCACTAGCAGTTTCACCCTTGTTAGGAATTGTTAAAGATTGGTTAGTCAAAATTAAATGACTGTTGCCGTCAATATGGTTCAGAGTTTCGATTGATTTGATCGAAACTCCATATTTCTGAGAAAGTGCCCAAACAGTGTCATGTTGATTAACTTTAACTGTTGTGGATGCACTAGCATTCGTTGTAGAAGCAAGGAATAAACCTGCGGCTCCAACGGTACCTGCCAATAATGTCTTTGTTGTACGTTTCAAATTTTAGTCACTCCTACTTTTTCGTATAATTAATTTTCAACTGATAATTAAATTGTAATCCTTCAATGTTGCAGGAGAGTGCAATTTATATTACAAATTATTTTTTAAATGTAACAAAACATCTTATATACTGATATAAAGGCTTTTTTAAGCTATAAAAATACATTTTTTTTTTGAGGATAATTTAAATTGAAAGAAGAATGTTGATATAGCAAGACTTTATAGAAAGTAGAAATAAATAAAGGCTTTAAGAAACTTAAAAATGTTACAAAAAGATTACATTTTTTTTAAGAAATGGGAAATAAGCATGGCTTCTAAGTTTGAGTAAGTTAAATTAGGAAAAGTATCTCTAAAATTACGAAAAGGATGCTAATATATTACAAAAAAATTAAAATTTTAGCCGCTGATTTAAGCGCTTTTTTTAGTTGGCGATTATTATCAACATAATTGTTTAAATAATTTATTTTAGTCTTGACATAGCAGATTCAATACGCTAAATTCATAACATTGAGTAAAATGAGGGTTAGTGTATTTTCCTGCAGTAATTAGGTCCTATTGCAGAGGCCTTTTTTCCTCGATGTGTAAAAAATTTAAAAGAAAGAAGTGGGTAGTGTGGCACAAATTTATAACTTTTCAGCCGGACCGGCAGTATTACCAGCTGCTGTTGTGCGACAAGTGCAAAGTGAATTGGTTTCATATAAAAATAGTGGTATGAGCATAATGGAGATCAGTCACCGCTCCTCACTTTACACAGAGATGGAAGCAGAGGCTGAGAGAAATTTAAGAGAGTTAATGCGTATCCCAGATGAGTATGACATTCTTTTTCTACAAGGTGGAGGGACACTGCAGTTTACAATGGCACCCCTTAATTTTGCACAGAAGACAAAGCAAATAGGTTTTATTGACTCAGGTCACTGGGCTCAGCGTGCAATTGAAGAAGCAAGACTTGTTCCTGGTGTAAAGGCAAAAGTTGTTGCTTCAGCTAAGACAACAAACTATACTTCGCTACCTAAGGATCCGGTACTGCAGAAAACGTATGATTATATTCATTTGACATTGAATAATACGATTGAGGGGACAATGTATCGGACTCTACCTGACTTGAAGAACCAGGTTGTTGTTGGGGATATGTCATCAAACATTATGGCCCAACGTTATAATGTTAAGGATTTTGATCTGATTTATGCAGGTGCCCAGAAAAATATTGGCCCAGCAGGATTGACAGTCGTGATTGTTAAACATTCATTACTGCATACAACTCCAGAATTACCATCAATGTTAAGTTATGCTAAACAGGCTGCAAAACACTCTGCCTTAAATACCCCGCCAGTATTTGCAATTTATGTTGCTAGCTTGGTCTTTAAATGGCTTTTGCAACAGGGTGGTGTGGATGAGATGCAGAAGCGTAACGAGAAAAAAGCACAATTATTATATGATTATCTAGATTCTTCAAGCTTATTTAGCGCACCAGTAAAGAAAGCAGCACGTTCAACAACAAATGTACCTTTTGTAACCGGTAATGCAGAATTAGATCAGCGTTTTGTCGTAGCTGCACAAGAGAATGGTTTGGTCAATTTGAAGGGACATCGCTTAGTAGGCGGAATGCGTGCCAGTCTATATAATGCAATGCCACTTGAGGGAGTACAGAAGTTAGTTGAATTTATGGAGAGCTTTGAACAAAACATTGGGGGAAATAAATAATGAAATATGATATTAAGACTTATAATGTTATCGCTCAAGAAGGGTTAGATATCTTCCCGACAGAAAAATACACAATTAACCAGAATGATAAACCTCAAGCACTCCTTATTCGGAGCCAAGATATGCACAAAACAAAGTTTGGAACCAGTGTTCTTGCAATTGCACGTGCTGGTGCAGGTGTGAATAATATTCCTTTGCTTGAAGCTAATGCTAATGGGACCGTTGTTTTTAATACACCTGGTTCTAATGCTAATGCGGTTAAGGAACTCATCGTTGCGATGTTGATCCTCGCCACCAGACCTGTTGTCGCTTCAGCTGCATGGGCTAAAAAAATTGCGGGTGCAGATGTCAGTACACAGACTGAAAGGGGAAAAAATCATTTTGCTGGGACGGAACTCTTAGGAAAAACAATTGGTGTTATTGGCTTAGGTGCTGTTGGCTCAAGAGTCGCACGAGCGGCAGCTGATCTTGGAATGCGTGTTATTGGGTATGATCCTTATATTAGCGTTGAGCATGCCTGGAAACTTTCTAATGATATTCCACGAGCGGAAAAGTTGGAGGACTTGTTACGCCAAAGTGACTATGTAACGATTCATATTCCATATACCGAGAAGAATAAAGATTTGATCAATACGGAAGAATTAAAACAGATGAAGCCAAATGCAGTGTTATTAAATTATTCTCGTTGGGGGATAGTTAATGAAAAAGCCGTTGTTGCAGCTTTAGCTCAAAATGAGATTCGCCGTTATTCTACCGATTTCAGTTCAAATGAGATCATTGACAATGATAAAATTGTTATCACGCCGCACATTGGTGGTACAACACTCGAAGCAGAAGTCAATGGGGCTAAGATGGCAGCCCAAACATTGCGTAAATATTTAGAAACAGGTAATATTATCAACTCTGTTAATTTCCCAGCTGTTGAAATGCCATTTGATTCGCCGTTGCGTTTAACCTTGATCCATCAAAATGTCCCTAATATGGTAGGACGTATTACGACGATTTTAGCTAATGATGAACTTAACATTGATAACATGATTAACCGAAGTCGTGATAAAGTTGCATATACAATGATCGATATGTCAGAGACCTCAGCTGAGCAATTAACAAAACTTCGCGGAGAACTGATGGCTATTCCAGAAGTTATTCGTGTGCGTGCATTGCATAGGCAATAAATCATAAGCCATAAGAAGCTTAACTAGAGGTGTGTTATAATGGATATCCTTGGCAGGGGCACATTTCAGCACAGGATATCCGATCTGAAAACAAAGGATATCAAAAAGAGTTCGAGACAAAAGTCTCGAACTCTTTTTGAGTATTAGGGGCTAGTCCCTAAGTTAAAGTAGTGCTTAATTTTATAAACAAAAAGAAAACTTAATGTAAGGCTGCAATTCTTTGATAAAAAATAGAAGTTGCGTAGATAACGGCTTCAATAACCGTGATAAAGAAACTGACCGGCCAATCTGTTAGGTATGCTAGGTAAAGGCCAAACCAAATTCCAAATAGTGAAAAGATCGTTGTTAAGAAAATCATTTTTTTCAGTGAATGGACAAAATATTTAGCCGCTGAAGCAGGGATCGTAAGCAGAACAAAGATTAGTAATGAACCAATAATCTGTGCTGTGATACTAATTGTCAGTGCTAGTAAACCCAGAAAAATAATTGAGATCAGTGTGTTGTAGCGCTGGTTATATTGGGAGCCGATAGCGTCAAAAGAGTTATAGGTCAATTGACGGAAGAAGATCGTAATAATGATTAAAATAAAAATACTTAGCCAGATAAGCGAATAAAGATTAGTAATATTAATCCCGACAATACTCCCAAATAAAATGTTTGTGGCATAGTTAGCCTGTTTGTTTGAAAGAGAAAGAAACAGGATCCCTAAACCAATAAAAACCCCTGAGAAAACACTGATCGAAGCCTCACGGCGACTGAGTCGTTCACCAGATAAACCGATGAAGAAGGCACTAGCAAGGGTAAAAATAATCATGCCATATAAAGGACTTATTCCTATGAAAATACCAAAAGTTGCCCCAGAAAAACCGATTTCCGACAACGTATGGGTAAAAAATGATGTTTGACGTGCAACGACAAAAGTCCCCATTATACCACAAATTAAGGAGATAAAAATTCCTGCAATAAAGGCATAACGCATAAAATCAAATTGTAACATGTGAGGATTTATCCTTTCTCAGCAAGTGTCCCTTTTGATGGGCAAGGCGCAGTTCATAATCAGCATAACGTGTGATTAAGTCTGGGTCATGGGTAATGAAAAGAACAGTAATTTCACTTGTTTGAACTAACTGTTCAATCAGATCCATTAAAACATACTTTGAATCTTTATCTAAGCTAGCAGTTGATTCATCTAGAATTAGCAGTTGGGGTTCAGCACACAGCGCTTGAGCTAAAAATGCACGCTGTTTTTCACCACCAGATGCAGCACCGAGTGGACGGTTTTGAATAGTCTTGAGAGAGGTTTCGTCTAAAACACGTCGCAAAAGCAGCCGTTCCTCGGCTGTGTGCCAAGGAAAGACTGCTTTTTTTAAACCAAGACCAACAAAATCACGAATGCTCAGCGGAAACTCGTCATCAAGATTACGCAGCTGCGGTACATACTGTGTTTCTTTAGGTGCGACATCCAAAGTGATATGGTTATCTGGATGTTCAAAAGTACTAAGAAGATACTTAATTAACGTCGTTTTCCCAACCCCGTTTTCACCAGTAATACAGGTTAATTTATTGGTCGGAATTTCGAAAGTTAAGTTCTTGAAAAGTTGTTTGCCTTGAACGCTCAGGTCCAAGTCGTGAACATTAATAATAGAGTTCATACTTAATTATCGCTCGCTTTTTTGAATGTCTAAAACTTGTTGATATTGTGAAGCCATCCATTGATGGTAGTTCTTGTCTTTAGGTAAAGTCTCAGTTACTTTAACAACAGGAACATTATGTTCTTTACATAATTTAACTAAGTTAGCAACGACTTTATCGGTTGCTTGTGTGTTTTCAACAAAGAAAGCAATCTTACGGTTCTTGATGTCATTTTGCATTGCCTTGATATCACTTGGAGAAGGATCAGTTCCCTTTTCAACAGATTCAGAGAAATGTTCATTGTTAACTTTGTAACCCATATCGGCTAATGCATAGTCAAAAACAGGTTCACTAACATCAACTGGTTTATTATTGCTGTTTTGCTTAATTTTGTCGATCTTTGTATGAAGATCTTTTAAGCTGGCAATGTATTTCTTAGCGTTAGCTTTGAATTGTTTCTTATGCTTAGGATCTTTCTTACCGTATTCAGTTGCAAGGTAGTTGGCAACTTTAGGCATGGTCTCGCTATTATACCATAGATGTTCGTTGTCCCCATCTTTTTTATTCATGATATCTTCACCAACAGCAATTTTCTTACCGCCAGAAAGCTTCTTTGCCCAAGCATCATAGCCAATACCGTTATAGAGTAAAATGTCACTCTTAGAAACAGTTTTAGCAGTCTTAGTAGTAGGTTCATAATCATGTGGATCAATATTAGGGTTATTGATGATAGAAGTTACTGTCCCTTGCTTACCCAAAACATTTTTAGCAACTTCACCATAAAAGTCAGTTGTCGCAACAACTTTAATCTTTTTGGTATTATTGCTTGAAGCTGATTTAGCTGAAGAACAACCAGTTAAAACGGCACCAAGTGCGAAGAGACTGATGATACTGTGTAAAAGAATACGCTTTTTCTTCATTCCGAATACTCCCTTTGTCTTTGCCTTAAGGCAAAAAATAATAGTAATAGTTACAATTTAGAATATTAAGTTAATAAAGTAGTACTGTCAAGGTACTGTACAAGATAAAAAGTATTGATTACTATTTACAGATAGACAGAAGATAATGAAATAGATGAATTCGAAAGCTTAATTACGATTTAAATTTTTTGTTATTTTTCAGCGTTCCATTCGGCTTTGAAGTCGGTTAAAAAAGTCAGCATTACTTGATGGCGCTTACTAGCGATTTCTTTTGCGGCAGATGTATTTAGGAGATCTTTTATTTTTAGTAATTTTTCATAGAAGTGATTAATAACCGTTTCCTGGCTTAAATCACGGTATTCTTTTTTTGATTTTAACTGTCGCGGTGAGATTTGGGGATCATAAATCTTTTCGGCATGTGCGCCACCATAATAAATAGCACGTGTAATCCCGATCGCACCGATAGCATCAAGTCGATCAGCATCTTGGACAATCTGACCTTCAAGCGGAAGTTGAGGTTTCTTGCCACCCAGTGTTTTACTAAAAGAAAGATTCTGTGTGATAAAGATAATTTTATTAATTTGGTCCTGGCTTAGGTAGTTTGCTTGCAAAAAAGTAATCATCTCTTTTTCGAGTGCTGCTGGGTCAGTGGTTAATTTATCATCAGCAACATCGTGCAAGTATGCTGCACTGAGTGTAACTAATTTATCAGCAGACAAATGTGCCAGGAGTTCAGTAGACATATTAACAACACGCTGGATATGGTCAAAACCGTGTCCAGTGCTATCTTTTTTCATTTTTTGATACGAAAAAGCACGGATATTATTTAATTGTTCCTCGAGTTGCATCGTAACATCTCCCTTTATTTCAGAATACCATATATATAATAAGAACAGTCTGTAATATTCAGAAAATGGCTTTAACTAGTTTATGAAAATATTAACGTAGAGCATTTCATTTCGCTAGTAATGTATTCTATGCTAAAATTCCTCTAACGGAGAGTGAGGCGTATCGAAAAGTATAAAATAACATCTCAATAGAAGTAGCACAGAATACTTATAATGATAAGATACTTTTCTACGCTGTACTTTTCGCAAAAAGAGCTGGGTATTTTTTGGTAGAACGAAGCGAAGGGAGGGACGCCGTTTCTTGGTAAGAAGGGATGGCACAGCTGATGAAAGTATTGATTGTATTAGAGAATGTAGTTATGGATGGGGTAAAAAGAGCTGCGACAGTTGTAGGAAATGATTTAAACAAGCATGTCGATGTTACCTATTATTCACTTGAAGACGTTGAACCATATTACGTTTTAGATGCACCGTTGGTGACTGCTAAGCGTACTGTTTCAGCTGATATTTTAAACTTCTTTGGTGCTAATCCCTATGAAGTATATGCTGATCAAATAACTGATTTATGTGATTTTATTGCTACTGAGGGTTTTGAAGCTGTTATTTTACCAGCAGGGTTATTAACAAGTTTTGCACCATTTATTAAAGAAAATGTCCCGCACGTTAATGTAATTGCATGGATGCATAATAATTTTGATACGTACATGGAACAGTATTATGTATCAATGCAGACAGAATTTAAACAGGGTTTGGAGTTCTCCGATACGGTAGTCGTCTTGACAGATGCAGATTATGCACGTTACCATCAATATAATAGTAATACTGTAAAAATCTATAATCCGTTAACGCTTGAAGTATCCAAAAAAGCTAACTTAAAAAGTCATATAATTGCCTTTACCGGTAGAATCGCAATTCAACATAAGGGACTTGATCTTTTACTGGATGCAGCCCGTTTTATAGCCCCAGACTGGAAGATCGCCATTGCCGGAAGCGGAACTCCTGAAGAAATGGCTGTTTTTAATAACTTAACTACAAAATTTGGTGTTAAAGATAAGATAATTTATCGGGGTGCTTTGAAAGATGAGGCGTTACAGCGTCACTACGAGGAGGCATCGATTTTTGTATCAACCTCACGTTGGGAAGGAATGCCATTAGTAATGGGTGAGGCAATGGGCTTTGGTCTCCCAATCATTGCGATGCAAAACACTGGTTCAGATGAATATCTGCGTGCAAATACGTATGGAATTATTACTAAACCACACGATGTTCCAGATTTTGTCCGTGCTTTGAATAAAATGACCCAAAGCTTATTCTTAAGACGTTATTATTCAGAGCGCTCGCTTGAACGGATCCAGCATTTTATGCCGGCAACGATTACAAAACAGTGGTTATCAGTAATCACAACAACTAAAAATGAGCTAGTATAACAGGAGAAAATAAAATTTATCGCTAAGGAAAATAAAAATGATAACGACAATAAAATAAGAGGAACTGTGATGAGCCGGATACATTTAGAGCAGTTCCTCTTTAAATTACTCTTTTTTAGAGAAGTAATTTAAAATTGAAGACTAAAAAGAGTGTCATAATTGTTTTTTTAACTATTAATTGCTAAATTACAGATAACAGTACTTAATAACGTAAAGGAGGAATTAAAATGAAACAACAAGTGGAGGATTATCTAAAGAAAGTTTATCGGACAATTAAGGAACGGGATCCAGAACAGGCGGAGTTTCTTGAAGCAGTGGCAGACTTTCTACGGACAATTGGTCCAGCCCTGGAGAAACACCCGGAATATATCCAGGCTAACTTGCTGGAACGCCTAACTGAACCTGAAAGAGTAATTCAATTTAGAGTTCCATGGATTGATGACGAAGGGGCTTACCAAGTTAACCGCGGTTTTCGAGTTCAATTTAATTCAGCAATTGGTCCGTATAAAGGTGGTCTGCGGTTTCATCCCTCGGTTAACCTTAGTATTATTAAGTTCTTAGGTTTTGAGCAGATTTTTAAGAATGCTTTAACTGGTTTACCCATTGGTGGGGGGAAAGGTGGGGCAGATTTTAATCCTAAAGGAAAATCAGATAATGAAATAATGCGTTTTTGTCAAAGCTTTATGACTGAATTGAGTCGACATATTGGTTCGGCACGTGATGTCCCAGCTGGAGATATCGGTGTTGGTGGGCGTGAATTAGGCTACTTATACGGGCAATACAAACGCCTACGAGAAGCTGATCGTGGTGTATTGACGGGAAAAGGCTTGAGTTACGGTGGTTCCCTGGTTAGGACAGAGGCAACTGGTTTTGGGCTTGCGTATTATACAGCAGAAATTTTACGTGATCTTAAAACAGATTTTAAGAATAAGAAGGTTGTGGTTTCTGGAGCTGGTAATGTTGCTATTTATACAATTCAAAAAGTAGCAGAATTAGGTGGAAGAGTAATCACATGTTCAGACTCAGCAGGATATGTGGTGGATAAAAGTGGTATCGACTATAAATTAGTTCAGCAAATCAAAGAGATCGAACGGGGACGAATCAAGGAATACGCTGCACGAGTTGAAACAGCTGTCTACTATCCTGGTTCAGTTTGGGATGCAGAGCTCAACTATGATATTGCATTACCATGTGCAACGCAAAACGAGATTGATGATCAAAAAGCCCAGCAGCTTGCAGCCAACGGGGCCAAGGTTGTAGCGGAAGGGGCAAACATGCCTAGCAGTACAGCCGCAATTAACATCTACCAACAACATGGGATAATTTATGGGCCAGCTAAGGCGGCCAATGCTGGTGGTGTAGCTGTATCGGCACTTGAAATGAGCCAAAACAAAATGCAATTGACTTGGGATTTTGCTGAAGTTGACCAGCGGCTGCAACAAATAATGCATGCTATCTATCAAGAAAGTATTACAACTGCAAAGGAATATGGTGTTACCGATAATTTATTGAGTGGAACTAATATTGCAGGATTCATTAAAGTTGCAGATGCAATGATGGCCCAAGGGCTGGTTTAAAAAATTGGGTATATAAAGAGGGCTGGTGGAAAAGGACCAAAGGCTTAAGCTATGCTTAGATTTTAAAGCACGCTGGTCTTTTTGTTAACAAAGGTTAATAAGCCCTTTACTGGCGAAATAAGAATAATAAGTTTAAACTAATCAGTTACAAAAGTTTAAATGAGGAGAGTTAAACGATGAGTAAAGATAGTTTTAATATCAAAGAGGTATTAATTATTGGTGGTGTAGCTGGAATAGTTTCAGGCTTTGTTAAATTGGGCTGGGAAAACCTTTTACCGCCGCGAACACCAGAAAGAGAAAAGACAAATCCACCGCAGAAATTTATGCAGCAGTTAGGAATACCACGTAAGATTACACATGCGACGTATACTTATTCGGGACATCAAATGCCGTGGGCTAGTTTTATTATCCATTTTGGCTTTTCAGCTACTTTTGGAATGATGTATAGTGTGACTACACACTACATACCGCTATTGAAGGTCGGTCAAGGGACCTTCTTTGGAGTCGGTGTCTGGGCGGCAGCACATCTAGGAATGATGCCGGCGATGAAGACTGTCCCAGATGCTAAAGATCAACCGTTGGAAGAACATTTCTCAGAACTTTTGGGACATATGGCTTGGATGTGGGTCAACCATGTTGTGATTAATGAACTTTCACATGAATTGGTTGAAAAGAAGACAAGGTAAGTTGGACGATATATATGGATAAAAAAACAGAAACTAAATGGCCGGAAAGAATTAGCTATGGGCTTAGTGATGCGGCGGATAACTTAGTTTTTCAAGTGATGACAACGTATTTGCTCTTTTTCTATACTGATGTCTACGGGTTGGCACCAGGAGCGGTCGCTATTTTATTTGTAGTTGCACGGATAGCTGATACACTAGAAAGCTTATTAATAGGAATAATGATTGATCGTACACATTCCCGTTTTGGGAAAAGCCGTCCTTTTTTCTTATGGTACGCTCTTCCTTATGTCGCTTTTGCTATTTTAACCTTTGTTACACCAGCATTTTCTGCAACAGGTAAGTTGATCTGGGCATATGTGACGTACTTAGGTTTAGGCTTTTTTTACACCGCAGTTAATGTTCCGATTACATCGGTCTTGCCTACGATGACCCAGAATGGGCGTGAGTTAACGCTGTTAGGAGTTATTCGCCAGTTTTGCGGTAGTTCAGTTCAAATTGTTGTTGCTATCTTTACGTTACCGTTAGTGGCACTTTTGGGACAGGGAGATCAAAAACAGGGTTTTCTCTTAACGATCTGTGTTTTTGGGGTAATCTCATTATTTCTAATTTTAAATACATTCTTTCAGATCCACGAGCGTTACACGAGTGAAGATCTCAGCCACCAACCTTTTAAGAAAGTTGTGCAAATGTTGGGGCGTAATAAACAATGGCTAACAATTTCGGTAGTTATTTTTCTATATTGGCTCGTGACAGCTATTAAGAACCAGACAACTATTTATTACTTCAAATACGTTTTACACGACGAACAACTAGTTCCCTTGGCAAATAGTTTTACGCTAACTGCTTTAGTTGGTGTCTTGCTGATTATGCATCTTACGTCTTTGCGGTCAAAAAAACAAACGATGAGTATTGGGATCATCTTAGCTTTTGGTGGTCAGTGCCTTTTAAGCGTGGGTGTTTATGGTAGCTGGCTGCCAGTTTTATTTAGCGGAATCATGCTTAACTCTATTGGTCACGGAATCATTGTTG
The DNA here is from genome assembly GCF_001434915.1 of Liquorilactobacillus capillatus DSM 19910. Lineage (GTDB taxonomy): Bacteria > Bacillota > Bacilli > Lactobacillales > Lactobacillaceae > Liquorilactobacillus > Liquorilactobacillus capillatus. The sequence goes on along the minus strand of NZ_AZEF01000017.1, from coordinate 21,421 downwards.
GGCTGGTATCCATTATGATTGCTGATACGATTCGTTATGGGATGACGATGGGGATTCAGGCTGAAGGCGTGCTAGCCTCGACGGATGATTTGGGCGTAAATCTCGGTTTGGGTTTAGGCGGCCTTATAACTGCTGGTCTATTTCATCTTTCGGGCTATCTACCTAACCATGCGCAAAATACGGCAACACTGCATATGATAAATCTTAATTATGTCTGGCTACCACTGATAATCTATTTCCTGATGTTGTTAGTATTACACCTCTACTATGACGAAACTAAAATGCAGCAAGCACTAAAAAAAGGGTATCGTCCTTAATAAGAATGTTGCTTTTTAGAAAATTTTTAACTATTATTAAACAGGTAGATAGATTTAGTAGGATAGGGCGGAGGAAAAAGAAACAATGAGTATTAGTGCAAGCCAATCTGTCAGTAGTTCAGCTGGACTACAAGTGGCGAATAAGCAGTTAACAACTGCTGGTCAAACAGAAGGTCAATCATTTAAAAAAATTTTAGCAAATCAAAATGCTCAGAAAACAACAACTAAGCAGCAAAAGATTACGATCAGGTGGGGCGATACAGTTTCAGAATTAGCTGAAAAGTATCGAACGACTACCGCAGCAATTACGGGTGCAAATCATCTTCAGAACCCCGATTTTATTCTGGCAGGAAATAATTTGGTGATCCCTGGACATAACGTTCAAACCGCAGCGGTTAAAAATACTAAGGAAACTACGCCTAGTACAGCGGCAATCAATACCAAGTATAGTAGTCAGGCAGTTACAAACAAAGAAAGTTCAACAGAAGCACAGGCACGTGCATATATAGTTGCTCATGAATCAGGCGGTAATTACAATGCACGTAATGGAAAGTATATTGGAAAATATCAACTAGATTCAAGTTACTTAAATGGTGACTATTCACCTGCTAACCAAGAACGTGTTGCTAATCGTTATGTAGCGCAACGCTATGGCTCATGGGCTAGTGCGATGCAGCATTGGAAAGCTAATAATTGGTATTAGGATACCAAAGTCAACTGTGATCAAGGCAGTTGACTTTTTTTAGACGTCATGTTACTTTAATTGTAACAATGATAATCAAAAAATGGAGGTTTTAGAGATGAAATATGCAGTTACAGGTGCGACAGGAAAATTTGGGCGGAGTGTTATCAACTATCTCGTTGGTCAACTTGAGCAGGGAGAGTTAGTGGCGCTTGTTCGCAACACCGCTAAAGCAGCCCAGATGTTACCACAAGGAGTTGAGATCAGACAAGCTGATTATAACGATGAAAAAGGGCTTGAACAGGCATTGGGAGGGATCGACCGACTACTCTTCATCTCTTCTCTTCCTAGTGAGGAACATTCTCGACAAGAACAACACTTTAATGTTATAGAGGCTGCTAAAAAAGCTGGGATAAAGTTTATTGCATATACCAGTTTTCCACATGCTGACCAAGCACAAAGCCCACTATCTGCTGATCATAAAGCAACTGAACAGGCTCTGGCCACAAGTGGACTCAATTATTCTTTGCTACGTAATAATTGGTACCTTGAGAACGAACTCGATTTAATTAAAGGGGCTTTGACAGGTCAGCCGTTTACTTATTCTGCTCAGAATGGTCGTGTTGGGTGGGCATTGGAGCGCGAATATGCAGAAGGCGCAGCCCGGGTCCTGTTAAGTAGTCAACCTAAAAAGATCTATGAATTTTCAGGTCAGCCATTGACCTTTAAAGAACTTGCAACAGCGGTCGCAGCCGTTAGTGTACATCAGTTTGAAGTCTTAGCACTTGATGATAATGAATATAAAAAGCGTCTAGTGCATCAAGGGCTACCAGAACAAGTCGCTGAGGTATTTATCATGATTCAAACTCTGATTAGAAACGGTGAATTGGCGCACCCATCAAAAGACCTGGAGGAAGTGCTGGGGCGCCAGTTAATGCCACTGAAGAAAGCGATTCAAGAAGCAACACATTAGGATAATGTTCTGAGTATTATTAAAAAGCAGAACATTGGTATAAGCTGCCCAAAAGTGAGAATGTAGTTGATGGTAATAGGTAGACGGAACAAGAAAAGGAGCTCGGGACAAAAGTCTCGGGCTCCTTTTCTCTATTTTTGTTTCGGGACATTCAGTGCTAAAACATACATTAAGAGGCAGTATAGCACTTAACGACTAGATGCTTTTTGATTCACATTCTTTTCCAGTAAACTTATTAATTACTCATCCATGTTTAACTACGACCTAGCTTTAAAGTTGCGTTAAAATAAAGCACCCGCACGATTTTCAAAATCAGGTTTATCGACAGCAACGATCAACTTGTCATTGACAAAGGCATTAAGTCCGATCGCACTCATTTCACGGCCATAACCTGAGTTCTTAACACCACCAAAAGGAAGTTCTGGAAGTGTGTATAAGAAAGTATTAACAAAAACCATTCCCGTTTCAATTTGGCTAGCAACTTTTTGCCCACGTTTTTTATCTTTAGTAAAGACAATACCACCTAAACCATAGTGAGAATCATTGGCTAGCGCAATAGCTTCTTGTTCTGAATGGACGCGATAAACTTGGGCAACTGAACCAAACATTTCTTCATAGTAAGCTGGGTTGTCTGGTGTAATATCCGTTAAGATTGTTGGTTCAAAGAATTGCCCGGGAAGATCGATGGCGGTATTTCCTTGGTAAAGTACGGCGCCATTAGCAATAGCTGCATTGACTTGTTCTTCAAGTTTAGCTTTAGCCTTAGCAGACGACATTGGAGCCAAGGTCGTTTGCTCATCAAGCGGATCACCTGGTTTAAAGTGTCGATAAGTTTTACCAAGTTGTTTTAAGAATTCATCATACAAGTTATCAGCAACAATGAAACGTTTAGACGAAGTGCATACTTGACCAGCATTGTAAGTCCGCGCACGTGCAGCAACCTTAATTACCTGGTCTAAATCAGCATCATCTAGAACGATAAAGGCGTCATTACCGCCCAGTTCCATAGATGATTTTTTTAGATACTTACCCGCGGTTTGTGCAACAGAGCTTCCTCCACGTTCAGATCCCGTTAGAGCAACTCCTTGGATACGTGGGTCAGCGATAACCTGATCGACCTGATCATGTGTCAAAAAGAGGTTGGTTAGACTACCTGCAGGTGCCCCTGCTTCAGTAATAATTTTAGTGAAAGCTACAGCAGAGCTAGGAGTAGTGGATGAATGTTTGAGAATCATAGGATTACCAATCATATAATTAGGTGCAAAAACACGCATTATTTGATAATATGGAAAATTCCAGGGTTCAACCATTAATAATATTCCAACTGAATGTTTTTCTACCCGAGCTTCACCAGCTTTAGTGGTAAGTGGTGTCGGTTGTAGAAGTTCAGCTGAGTGGTCAGCAAAATAATCGGCGATCAGTGCGCATAATTCAACTTCGCCACGTGCTTCTGAAATAAGTTTCCCCATTTCAATTGTCAGTGTCTGAGCAAGTTCTTCCTCTTTTTCACGTAATAAGTCTGCAATATCGTGCAGTTTTTTAGACCGTGTTGCAACAGGTTCCTTCTTCCACTGGTGATATAAGTCAGTACCTATTTTTAATGAATCTTCAATTTGATTTTTGGTTGCATTTGGAAAAGTTTTAATGACTTCATTTGTAAAAGGATTGATTGTTTTATAAGCCATAAGATGTTCCTCCTTTAAATTTTCATACATTGTTAAGTATAGAACTATTCTATTTTTTAAAGCAAATCTGCGGCTCTTTTGAAGGATATCTTAAGCTTATTAGTACCAGACCGTTATGAAAAAATCTATAATAAAAATGAGATCGTTATTTGGTGAAAAGGGGAGAGTGTAGTCGAGTGGAAAAGAAATGGTTAGAACAACTTCCGCTTACAGGACCCATACAGGCGACTCCTGTGAGTGGTGGGGATGTTAATCAAGCATATCGGCTTGATATTGCTGATAAGCAGTACTTTTTATTAGTTCAGCCATACCATGACCAAACTTTTTATGCGGGGGAAATTGCCGGTTTGCAAGCTTTTGCGCAAGCAGGAGTTTGTGCTCCACGTGTTATCAGCAGTGGAACGATTGCAGGGGATGCGTACCTGCTGCTTAATTACTTAGAGCAAGGGTATGGCAAACAGGCTGATTTGGGAAGGCTAGTTGCCCATTTACATCGACATCAAAGCTCAACCGGAAAATTTGGGTTTGACTTTCCATATGCCGGAACGAGTATTTCCTTTAAGAATGACTGGACAGATTCGTGGAGTAGCTTATTTCTAAAACAGCGCCTAGACCCATTAGCACAAGCCCTGCAATATCAAGGATTGTGGCAGACTGATGAGATCACAGTTTACCAAAATGTCCGTAAAATCATTGTGGAAAGTCTGGCAGAACATAACAGCAGGCCGGTTTTACTACACGGTGATCTTTGGAGTGGTAATTATATGTTCTTAGCAAATGGACGACCAGCCCTGATTGACCCGGCAGCGTTTTATGGTGACCGTGAATTTGATTTAGCACTCACAACTGTTTTTGGTGGCTTTAGTGATGAGTTTTACCGTGCGTACAAAAAAGAGATGCCGCTTGAGAAAGGCTATGAAAGGCGTTTTGACTTCTATCGCTTATATTATTTGATGGTTCACTTGAATAAGTTTGGGCAGAGTTACTCACAAAATGTGCAACAGCTGATGCAACAAATTAGATATTTTGATTGAAAAGCTATAAATATTTTAAGCGTTGAACATTTAAATTTGAAATAACATAAAAAGACGAGATTGAATCTGGGATAAAAGGTGTAGATGCTAAGAAAGCAGCTCTGAGAAATTGTGTTTCGATTCCCAGAGCTGCTTTCTATACCAATAATCAAATTACTTGGAAAATCTTATTTACCATTTAAATGATTTTAGTAACTTGGAATGAAGTTGAAAATGTATTAACGGCAAATAGTATGACAAAATTAGCAATATTATTTAAAAAATTAAAAGGTAGAGAAAAAATAAGATTTGAGTAGTTCCTATCTCATCTGCTTATAGAATTACCCATATTCACAATTCTCTATTAATAGGCAAGTTTCACAGACAGATGTTATATATTTTACAGATTATGTTATTTTGAAAAATCGATTAACTTTGTTTCTTTAATTGTTACAAGAGACACTAAACAAGCAACAGCCATAACTGCTAGATAGATCCCAACAGAGCGGATACCCCAGTTTTCAGCTAACCAAGTTGCAATGGTGGGTGTAAAAGCTGCTCCAACAATCGCTGCCAAATTGTAAGCGATTCCTGAACCGGAATAGCGAACTTTTGTTGAAAATAATTCTGGCAAAAGAGCTCCAACAGGTCCAAAGGCGATGCCCATTAATACAAAACCGATAACAAGGAATAATGAAACACTGACAAAATTACGTTGACCTTGAAGTAAGTATGGGAAAAGAAAGGCAAAAATAACTAAGGCTGTTGATGAAATCATCAATGTACGCTTGCGCCCCCAAGTATCAGCGAGTTTTGAAGATAGGACGATCAGTGCGGCAAAGACGACGATTGAACCCATCAACATAAACAAGTATTCTTGGTTTGTAAATCCAAGTTTAGCAGTAGCATATGTTAGAGACCATGTTGCTAAGGTATAAAAAAGTGTGTAGGTAACAGAAACAATAAAAGTTCCCTGGATTATTTGACGCCAACTAGTTTTGAAAACGACTTTTAAAGGTGATTTAGTAACTTCATTTTTTTCTTGGGCTAACCGGAATAGAGGAGTTTCTTGCATTCGTTCGCGAACCCAGAAACCGACAAGAACTAAAACAGAAGAAGCTAAGAAAGGAACACGCCACCCATAACTAAGCATTTGTGCGGGCGTTAAAAATGATTCAAGTAAGAAAAATAATCCATTGCTTAAGAAGAAACCTAATGGTGCACCAAGCTCAGGAAATGCACCGTACAGAGCACGTTTATTTGCAGGAGCATTTTCAGTGGCAACGAGTGCTGCACCAGACCATTCACCACCTAGACCAATTCCTTGAACGAAACGACAAGTACAAAGTAGGAGAACAGCAGTCAACCCTAAAGTAGCGTAACTAGGAAGCAATCCAATCAAGACGGTTGAGATTCCCATTAATAGCAGTGAAACGACAAGTGTCCGTTTACGACCGATCTTGTCACCAAAATGTCCGAAGACAAAAGATCCTAGAGGTCGCGCAATGAAGGCGACACCGAAAGTCAGTAAACTTAGAATTGTTGCGATTGCGGGTGTAACCTCAGGGAAAAAGACTTTGGGAAAGTAAGCTGCAGCTGCAGTTCCATAAGCATAAAAATCAAAAAACTCTATTGCGGTTCCAATCATTGATGCAAACATAACGGTTTTAACTGAGTCACGTTCGAAAACTTTAGTACCTTTGAGCTCACTGTTCAAATGATTTGTAGTATCCATAAAGATCCTCCTAAAATAAAATTTTGTGATATCATATTTTTTTGCTTTTTAACACCCCCCAACGGATAAGGCAAAGAAAAAAGCCGGAAGCTGTTTGACAGCTTCTGGCTTAACCAACACTGTCCGCTAACTGCGGACATTTCAAAATACAGCCCGCATCAATTAATAATCGCGCTGAGAATAATAATTTGAATGTTAGTATTGGTAGTCATCATTATTTTATGCTCCTCTTAGTCTTTTTTAATATGTTTGTAACTATACAGCTGTGAAAACTTATTTGTCAACAGTAAACTTATGAAAATAATTAATAAAAGATAATTAATGGGTATCTTTTTTTGGAAAACTACATTATATGGACCTTAAAAAAGTATTTTAAAGGATTATTTAGAATTAATACAAAAGAATAAAAATAATAAAAAAGTTGTGTACAACCTAAAAACAAAGGGGTTTTTATTAAAAAAAGATGTTGACAGCATTAAAATCAGAGTGTAGTATTGCACACATGAAAGAAACTCATGCTTTGATGAGGCAGGAGCTTGAGAGACGTTTTATTGTTTTCGGCAAAAAACGAATCAGCAACTGTTATAGCATTCTGTAACATGTCGGTATTATCTGTTGTCAGATAATTGTTCGGAGGGATGTTTATGAAGTTGGCATATGATATGGTCACTTGTCAGAGCTGTGGGGTTAAGGTTACTGTTGGGAGATACTGTTCTAATTGTGGCACGCAACTTATTTTCAGTTCTGAGAAGAAAGAAGTAGAAGTTAACATTTGTGTTAACTGCGGAGCGCTTACTCCCAATGATGAATATTGTTCGGTTTGCGGTTTTCATACTGAACAAGAGGTTTTTTTCTAAAAATATCCGAATATAAAAATTAAAAGAGAGGGGTTAGATCACATGAGTTCATGTAATGATCGATTAGTTGTGAGAGTATTACCAAACGTTATCGTACTAATTGTCCTAGTCATTATTATCATGCGCGAGTGTGATTTAATGCCTGGGCTACTTTGAGTTAGCAACCCGAGGAATAAATCACACCGCGCTAAGAAATTAGAGCGGTGGATTTTTTTAGCATCCATCGTTAAGATGGATGCTTTTATTTTTGGAAAAATAAGTGCTTTTAGAAAAAATTAAAGGGGGTGGTGCCTAATCTGATTAAGTAGGAGAAATTGATGTGAAAGGATTTCCAAAACATCAAAGGTAGGTCTGGTTTTCAAGAGGAGGTGAAACCATGTTGGCAGAACACAACAAAAAGGATCAGTTAAAAGAGGATGACCTGGCAACAGGTTCAGATGTTTTACTTGAAACATTAGGGCAGCAGGGGGTAGAACTAGTTTTCGGTTATCCAGGTGGAGCTGTATTGCCGCTCTATGATGCAGTTTATCGGCAATCATTTGACAACATTCTTGTCCGGCATGAGCAAGGTGCGGTTCATGCGGCTGAAGGGTATGCCAAAGCAACAGGAAAAATCGGAGTTGTGTTTGTGACCTCTGGCCCCGGTGCTACCAACGCAATAACAGGGATTGCAGATGCAATGCTCGATTCAATCCCACTGGTTGTTTTTACGGGTCAAGTCGGCTGTGCTGCCATTGGAAAAGATGCTTTCCAAGAAGTAGATATTTTAAGCATAACTGCACCAGTTACAAAACAAAATTATCAGGTACATGACGTTAAAAATCTTCCTAAAGTTATAGAAGAGGCGTTTGCAGTTGCCGTCAGTGGGCGATCTGGTCCGGTTGTCATTGACCTTCCCAAAAATGTGGCCTCGGATTCAACTAGTGATAAAGACGATGGTAAGACTGATGCACTATACAGTATTCAACAAGAGGAAAAACTTGATGAAGCCATGCTTTCAAGCATTCACGAGGCACTTTTACAAGCAAAAAAACCGTTGGTCCTTGCTGGGGGCGGTGTGATTGCAGCAGATGCGGTACCAGAGCTCAGGGAATTTGTACATGAATTCAACTTTCCTGTAGTTTCGACATTAGTAAGTTTAGGTGTGCTGCCGGCTAATGATTCTCTTTTCTTGGGGATGGGTGGGATGCACGGAACCTACCAAGCCAACATGGCATTTTATGAATGTGATTTTCTCTTGAATATCGGGTCTCGTTTTGATGATCGGCTGGCAACTAATGCCGCCGAGTTTGCACCAAATGCACGAATAGCACATATCGATATAGATGAATCTGAACTAGGAAAAGTCATTACAACAGAGTTTCCAGTTAGAGCAGATGCAAGAAAGGCTTTGGATTGGTTAACAAGCAATGCAAAGACTAGGACTAGGCAAGAACATAAAGAATGGCTGCAGCAACTGACTGATTGGAGACAACAGCACCCGCAAAATTATGAAACAAATGAGAAACAGATCAAACCACAAGCAGTGATTGAAGAAGTTGGCAGGCTAACTGCTGGGGATGCAACCATCGTTACCGATGTTGGGCAGCACCAAATGTGGGCAGCACAGTACTATCCCTTTAAAAGACCGCGACAGATAATTACTAGCGGTGGATTGGGTACAATGGGGTTTGGCCTGCCGGCAGCTATCGGTGCTAAGTTGGCAGTTCCCGAAAAAGAAGTAGTTTTATTTGTAGGTGATGGTGGAATACAGATGACAGTGGAAGAACTTGATGTTATCAGAGAGTACAAATTGAACATCAAGATAATTATTTTGAATAACAAAGCACTTGGGATGGTACGCCAATGGCAGGATTTATTCTACGAAAAAAGGCGCTCTCAAACGATATTCAGCGGTCAACCTAATTTCATTAAGCTAGCTCATGCATACGGAATCAAAAGTGTAAAGCTTTCTCCTAAGTCTTGGCGTAAAACATTGGCAGATGTTTTTGCAAAGAACGAAAGTGCCTTGGTGGAGGCAGATATTCCCGAGCTTGAACAGGTTTACCCAATGATTGCTCCAGGTCAGCCCAATCAAGTTATGTTAGGGGTCGATTAAATGCATGAAATAATTGAATGCAAAATGAAGAATAGGGTAGGCGTTCTAAATCGTCTTACCGGGTTGCTGACACGAAGAAATATCAATATTGAAAGTGCCTTAATTGCTTCAACACCAGATAACCAGTTAGCGGTAGCAAAATTCAGAATTTATGTTGCTCAAGCCCAAGAACGCGAACATCTAAAAAGAGTGATTGCTAAACAGATAGACGTTTTAAGCGTGAACTGGTGCACGGATGATTTCACAAAAAATTCAGGTACTAACTAGTAACTGATGTAGAAAAAGATTAATCAGATGTATTGTACACATTTTTTAGGCAATATTAAAGCTTTTTGACTAATAAACGTATGTAAAAGAAAAAATGGAGGTTATTACAATGACAGTAGAAATGTTATATGAAAAAGATGTTACGACAAATTATATGAAGAATAAGAAAGTTGCCTTTATCGGTTATGGTGCCCAAGGGCACGCCCAAGCTAACAACTTACGTGACTCAGGTGTCGATGTCATCATTGGTATCCGTCCAGGGAAGTCCTTTGACAAAGCTAAAAAAGATGGTTTTGAGGTTTATTCTGTTGCAGAAGCAGCTAAAAAGGCTGATTGGGTACAGATGTTAACTCCAGATGAAGTTATGTCTGATGTTTATAAGGCAGAAGTTGCTGATAATTTGGAAGCGGGAAATGTACTTGGCTTCTCACATGGTTTCAATGCTTATTATAAGGAAATTGTTGCACCTAAAGATGTAGATGTTGTAATGATGGCTCCTAAAGGACCAGGTAACTTATGCCGTCGTACATACATGGAAGGTTCAGGTGTCCCAGCTCTCTATGCTACTTATCAAGATGCATCTGGGCATGCTGAAGATTTGGCTAAAGAATTTGCTAAAGCAAACGGCGCTGCTCGAGTAGGTCTTTTGAAGACAACCTTTAAAGAAGAAACTGATGAAGACTTATTTGGTGAACAAAATGTCTTGATGGGTGGAATAACATCTTTGATCGAAACAGGGTTCGAAGTATTAACAGAAGCTGGTTACTCACCAGAATTGGCTTTCTTTGAAGTAGATCATGAGATGAAACTTATCTGTGATTTGATCTATGAGGGTGGTTTTGCAAAAATGTATAATGATTGCTCAAATACTTCTGAATATGGTTCCTACACAAGAGGACCTCGCGTAATCAACAGTGAATCAAAAGAAGCAATGAAGCGCAATCTTAAAGAAATCCAAGATGGAACATTTGCCAAAGAATTTATGGATGAATACCGTGGTGGATTCAAGAAGCTGTACAAGTACCGTGCAGAAATGGAAAAATCAGAATTGCAAAAAGTCGGGGATGAATTACGGACTAAAATGCCATTCGTAAGTAAAGCTGACAAATATAGCGACTAGTTTTAAAAGATATATCAGAAAAGCGAAATAAAGGAACCTCAATCCAAATTTGGATCGCGGGGCGCGTATTCCGCTTTTCATCATACATAATACAATAAATTATTTAAAAGGTGGTGGCGTTAATGGATGTAATGACTAAAAGAGAACTATTAGGAAAAGAAGATATCGACGAAGCGTATGAGGTGTTGCATCCAATTATTAAGCGTACACCGCTCCAGTACGACACATATTTATCTCAAAAGTACAAATGTCACGTTTATCTCAAAAGAGAGGATCTTCAAGTAGTCAGATCTTTTAAAATACGTGGTGCATATTATGCGATTTCGCAAACACCCCAAGCTGATCGTCAAAAGGGAATTGTTTGTGCTAGTGCAGGCAATCATGCACAAGGAGTGGCTTGGACATGCCACAAAATGAAAATACCAGCTGTAATCTTTATGCCAACAACAACACCACGTCAAAAAGTTGAGCAGGTTAGATTTTTTGGAGGAGACGAGACGACGATCAAACTGATAGGGGATACATTTGATGCATCTGCACAGGCAGCAACCGACTTTTGCGAAAAAAACAAGTTGACTTTTATTGCTCCTTTTAATGACAAACGTACAATTGCGGGACAAGGAACTATCGCGTATGAGGTTTTCGATGAGGCACGTTCACAGGATATGGAAGTTGATTACTTATTTGCTGCAGTCGGGGGCGGGGGACTTATCAGCGGGTTGTCTGCATATACCAAAAACATCAGTCCACAAACGAAAGTGGTAGGAGTTGAACCTACAGGTGCGGCTTCAATGGCGGAAGCATTTAAACGCGGACACCCTGTGACACTTGCTAAAGTTGATAAATTTGTTGATGGTGCAGCTGTTAAAACAGTAGGAACATTGACCTATAACAATGCTAAGGAATATGTAGACAAAATGGTCAATGTTGCCGAAGGGCATGTTTGCACGACTATTTTGGAATTATACAGCAAAGAGGCAATTGTTGCTGAACCAGCGGGAGCACTGAGTGTAGCTGCTTTGGAAGACCAACGCGAAGAAATAGTAGGTAAAACGGTTGTTTGTGTAATCAGCGGTGGGAATAATGATATTGATCGGATGCAGGAGATCAAAGAAAGATCGTTGGTTTATGAGGGCTATCAGCATTATTTTATTGTGAATTTTCCGCAAAGACCGGGTGCACTGCGAGAAGTAGTTAATTACGTTTTGAATAAAGACGACGATATTACAAAATTTGAATATACTAAAAAAGTGAATCGTGGAAAAGGTCCCGTTTTGATCGGTATTAGATTGGGTGATAAAAATAATATTAAACAGCTTCGCTTGAGGCTAGGTCAGTTTGATCCTTATTATATTGACTTGAAAGAAAACCAAATGCTATATGAGATGATGGTTTAATCATATGTAGTGAAAAGCTATAACAACCAAATCTTACGAGGGGAGTTCAATGAATGCAAAATATTTTATCTTTTAAAAATGTCTCTTTGATAAAGGGAGAGAGACAGATTTTAAAAAACATCAACTGGACGATCAAAAATAAAGAAAATTGGGCTATTTTAGGACTGAATGGAGCGGGTAAAACGACCATGCTGAAGATGATTCATGGTGATGTGTGGCCTTCGCAAGGAAGTCTTGAAGTACTTGGAGGCCTTTTTGGTCATACTAATATCCCTAATCTAAAAAAGAAGATCGGTTGGGTGAGCACTGCTTTGCAGGATTGGCTTCATCCTGGAGATCTAGTTGAGGAAATAGTCCTTTCTGGAAAATTTGCAAGTATTGGATTATATGAACGTTATTCAAAACAGGAGATGCAAGAGGCTAAAGAACGGATAACTAAACTGGGCGGAGCTAAGCTGCTAGGCAAACCATATCGGGTTCTATCACAGGGAGAGAGACAGCTTGTTTTAATTGCTCGAGCTTTGATGGCTCGACCGAAATTATTGATTTTAGATGAACCTTGTAACGGGTTGGACCTTTTTGCTCGTGAAAGATTGCTTGCAAAAATTCAGAAGATTACACAGGCCCCCAATAGTCCGGCCTTACTGATGGTTTCTCATTATACAGAAGAACTGTTGCCGTGTTTTGATAATGTTATGTTTTTAAAAGACGGAAGTATTTATAAGGAAGGCAAGCGAACGGAGCTGTTAAGCAAAGAAAGTCTAACCAGTTTTTACGGAGAACCAATCGAATTGGTCACTAATGATAAAAAAAGAGTTATTGTCTATCCACAATAAGTTAGTCTAGCAAAAGGAGGTATATATAATGAAAAAAACGATAACGACTGACATGGCACCAAATGCACTTGGCCCGTACTCTCAGGGATTGGAGGTTAACAAAGTCCTCTATTGTTCAGGACAGATAGGTATTGATCCTCAGAAAGGAAAGTTGGTAGGGCTAGACGTTGTGGAACAAGCAAAACAAGCGCTGCAAAACATAAAAGCGATTGTAAATGCTGATGGGCTTGGTGTTGATGATATTGTCAAAGTTACAGTTTTTATGACCAATATTGCCGATTTCGCTAGAGTCAATGAGGTGTACGCAGAATTTTTTAAGTCGGCACCCCTGCTGCCAGCCCGTTCAGCTGTTGGTGTTCAAGCATTGCCAGCGGATGCCAAAATAGAGATTGAAGCGATGGCGGCTAAATATTGCTGATGAATATAGTAAGAATGGAAAAAATAAAAGAAATGAGGAACTAAAAAATGAGTAATACTTTAAATTTTTCGATCAGTGGAGATGAATTAAAGAAAAGAAGTGACACGATTACTGAAGGAACAGATCGCGCACCTGGTAGAAGTTTGTTGTATGCGACAGGTCAAGTAAAAGATCCAGCAGATATGAAAAAGCCCTTTATCGCGATTGCAAATTCGTACATCGAAATTGTTCCTGGACATGTTCATTTACGTGAACTGGCTGAAATTGCCAAAGATGAAATCCGTAAGGCAGGTGGGGTACCCTTTGAGTTCAACACAATTGGCGTTGATGATGGAATTGCGATGGGGCATATTGGGATGCGTTATTCGCTACCAAGTCGGGAAATTATTGCTGATTCGGCAGAAACAGTTATTAATGCTCATTGGTTTGATGGAGTTTTGTTCATGCCTAATTGTGACAAGATCACACCCGGAATGTTGATGGCCGCAGCACGGACGAATGTTCCAGCGGCCTTTGTCTCAGGGGGACCAATGAAGGCTGGACTTGATCCTAATGGTAAAGCAGCAACTTTATCAACTGTGTTTGAGGCTGTCGGGGCTTTCAAGGATGGCAAAATGAGCAAAGAGGATTTCCTTGAGTTAGAACAGAATGCTTGTCCTGGTTGCGGGTCCTGTGCAGGAATGTATACGGCTAATTCAATGAACTCATTGATGGAAGCGATGGGAATGGCTTTACCATATAATGGGACGACACTTGCAGTGTCTAAAGAGCGCCGTGAACTAGTGCGGCAAGCAGCTAGACAAGTTATGTACAACGTTGAGCATAATGTTAAACCACGAGATATTATGACAAAAGCAGCATTTGACGACAGTTTTGCACTTGACATGGCGATGGGTGGTTCAACTAATACTGTTTTACATGGTCTCGCAATTGCTCACGAAGCAGGAATTGATTACAGTGAACGTGAAATTAATGAGATTGCTAAAAAGACACCACATTTGGCTAAAATCGTACCTTCATCTTCATGGACAATGGAAGATGTGCACAATGCAGGCGGAATACCTGCTATCATGAATGAATTAATCGAAAAGGGCGGCATTCTTCATCCAGATCGACCAACGATTACGGGTAAGACAATTCGCGAAAATGTTGCCGGAGCACATACCTTGAATCCTGAGGTTATTAGACCACTTGACAATCCATATTCCGATCAAGGAGGATTGTCGATTCTTTATGGAAATATTGCCAAAGATGGTTCAGTAATTAAGGTTGCGGGTGTTGACCCAGATATCAAAAAATTTGTTGGTAAGGCAATCTGTTTTGATTCACATGATGATGCAGTCGCGGGAATCGATAATGGATCTGTCAAGGCTGGAGATGTAGTTGTTATTCGTTACGAAGGACCTAAAGGCGGTCCAGGAATGCCTGAGATGCTGAATCCAACTTCGGATATCATCGGACGTGGATTAGGAAGGACAGTTGCATTGATAACTGATGGTCGCTTTTCAGGTGCAACCCATGGAATCTGTGTAGGTCATGTTTCACCCGAAGCTGCAGCCGGCGGTGAAATTGCCCTGATCAAGGATGGGGATCAGATTACAATTGATCTTGAAAAGAGAACTTTGGATGTCGCAGTCAGCCAACAGGAGTTTGCAGAAAGAAGAAAAGGCCTTAAACCATTTCAGCCTAAAGTACGAATGGGTTATCTTGCACGTTATCAGTACTTGGTTACTTCAGCCAATACTGGTGGAATAATGCGTGGTGCAGATGAACTTTTTGGAGTTGCAGAAGAACAAAATAAAAAAGATAAGCATGAGTATGTTTGTGATGAGAAGTGTCTCTGTCATGAAAAAGAAACCAAATAGTTAGGTAATAGGCGATGTTTAGTAAGAGAGGAAGAGAAAATGAGCAAAGTAGAGAGATTAGGGAAACTAATTGGACGGTGGTTTACGCTTTTGGTAGTGCTATGGGCTGCTTTCAACTATGCAGTGCCCCAAGCCAGTTTATGGCTTGTTCCAAACATTTCTTATTTATTAGGAATAATTTTATTTGGAATGGGACTAACTTTGAAAATTGATGATTTTGAGAGGATTGCTAAAAAGCCTTTGCCTGTAATTGCGGGAACAGTCGCACATTACGTAATAATGCCAACATTAGCGTGGGTACTGTGTCTGATTTTTCAGTTAAAAGGGGCGACTGCTGCTGGCGTGATCTTAGTAGGGTCATGTCCAAGTGGAACATCATCAAGTGTGATGGCGTATTTGTCTGGTGGAGATGTTGCTTTGGATGTTTCAATTGAGACATTGTCGACATTATTGGCCCCTGTTGCGTTGCCAGGACTGCTACTTCTTTTTGCCGGCAAGTACATTGATATTCCAACTGCTTCTTTGTTTTTAAGCACAGTAAAAATTGTTTTGTTCCCGATTATTTTAGGGGTTGTTTTACATTCGATCTTTGGCAAAAAGATTGAGAAGGTCACGCATACTCTTCCATTAGTGTCGCAAGTAGCTATTTTGATGATCGTTGGTGCCGTTATTGCTGCCAATCATGATAATTTATTCACTGCTGCAACGGCATTGGTTATTCCAGTGGTGATCTTGCATAACCTTTCTGGTTATGGATTAGGGTATCTCTTTTCAAAAATGATTCAGTTACATGATCCACAAAGAAAGGCGATAACGTTCGAAGTTGGAATGCAGGACTCAAGTTTAGGTGCAACACTGGCTATCAAATATTTCGTTCCGGCGGCTGCAATTCCGTCAACGATATTCAGTATTTGGCATAATATTTCGGGATCAATACTTGCTTCTTATTGGCGAACCAAGAGTAGCAGTGAACCAAAGTCGGTTAAAACTAATTTTAGCAAAGCATAAATATACTCACCTTAAGATAGGAAAAGTCGTTAAAAATTAAGTGCTAACTCGAAATTGCGAATATAGCATGCTTTTTACTACAGGTAATTTAAAGTTAGCCAAAAAACTTTGACTTATAGAACACGTTTATATGGGGACAACGAGAAACTTAGTTTGAAATTTGAGTATTGATCTGAATACTTAATCATAAAAGCTTATTTCAAAGGATTCTTATTTTGAAAATTCTGCGAAATAAGCTTTTTTGTTATTTTATAAACTAATTTAGTGAACAGAATAGTGTCTGTACTGAAGAATAGTGTGCTATGATGCCGTTGGAATATGTTTTTTGATGCTTAATAAAGAAACTTAAAGAGGGGGAATTTCTATGAATTCTGTTTTTGTAATTGGAGCTCACGGACAAATTGGCCAAATGTTGGTTTCTAAGCTAGCAACTAAGAAAATAAAAGTTTATGCGGGTCTTCGGCGGAAGGAACAAGCGGCAGTCTTTCCAACTACTGACTTTATTCAGCCACTACTTTTCGATTTAACCAGCTCGATCAAGGAAATTGCGGCGGCGTTTAGAAAGAGTCAGGCGAAAGCAATTGTTTTTTCTGCAGGATCAGGAGGAAAAACAGGCGATGATCAAACTTTGCTTATTGACCTAGATGGAGCAGTAAAATCAATGATCGCAGCACAGGCCGCGGGAATTAAACGTTATGTAATGGTTAGTTCAATCGGAAGTGATAACCGTGAAGTGTGGGCTAAGAGTGGGCTGCAGCCTTATCTAATTGCAAAACATTATGCGGATGAGGAATTACAGCGGACACAGCTAGACTATACTATTTTACGTCCAGGAATGCTCACAAATGTACCAGGAAGCGGAATGATCGAAGTGAATCCGCAATCTAATAGACGGATCAGCATCCCCCGTGAAGATGTGGCGGCGGTAATCGCGACAGTTATTGATAATCGAACGACTTATAAGAAAAGTTATACTCTTGGAAGTGGGGAGATACCAATCCAAGAGGCATTCTGATTTGATTAAGTCTAGATTTACTAATTAAAAAAATAAAAGGTAGCAGTAAATTAGTCTGCGAGGTGAACCGACCCCCAGAAGTTAGACCAAAAATCTAACTTCTGGGGGTCGGTTTACTAAGCGCTTGTTTTCTTAAAAAGATATCTGGTAGAAACGATTTTTTTAAATTTAATGGTTAACGGTCTATTCAGCTAAAGGCCCTTTGTCAAGATAAGCACTGATCATCCAGATATTCTTATCAGTTTCAGCTTTGTAACCATTTAACATATCTTGTGTTGGGAAATCTTGTTCTTTATCTGTAATCTTAATGCCCTTTTGATATTGATCACGGAGATACTTGAATTGTTTTAATAAGCGCTGCATCAATTCAGACAAGTCGAACTGACCAAAAGAGACTTTGTCATCTGGAAGCCCAGTATTTTCCATGAATTCATGTGTTGTCGAAATTGGCGAACCACCCAGAGCGATTAGCCGTTCAGCCAATTCGTCTAATTGACCAGCTAACTGATCCTTGTACTCGTCCATTAAAGGGTGAAGACGGAAGAATTCAGATCCGCGCATATACCAATGTGTCTGTTGAATATTTGTCTGTAACTGTGTCAAGTCAGCTAAAAGCTGATTAAGCTGCTTCATTGTTTCAGGGTATGACTGTGTTTCTAACATAAAAAGAACCACCTTTCTTTGTCAAAATCATTTAATACCTACACGCTGATTATAGCTAGTTATTATGAGACATACAAATAATAAGCGTTTTCGAAGTTGAATGCAGTAATAGAGTACAAAGAATAAATGGTAACGAAAGGAAATGTTAATAGCCTTCTCCATTTTTAAAATTATGTTTTAGTTGTGGGAAAATAAGACGATCGGCTTCGGCAATAATGATGCCATTAAGCAAAAAGGAAAATAGTGTAGCAATGTTTACGGCATGTAACTGCTGGGAAGAAACAAAGCAAAAAATAATAATTGCTATAGGAACAATAAAATCAACTAATTGTGCTGCCGTAGAATTACCTGATAAATATAAGAAACGCAGTAGATTGGTCGTGTCGTCATTTGGATGCATAAAAATATTAGCTCTTTGGTAAAGCGAAATAGCAATACAAAATAAAATAACGCCAGAACATGAGATAAGGGCTCTAATAAGAAACGGCAGTGTGGGAATTCCAAGCTGATTAAAGAAGTGAGCAAAAATATTAACAAAGTAGCTAAAGAAAAAGATAAAACAAAGTTCGCCGATAAAGCGACGAGGGTCCCAATGATGAATAAGAAATTGATTGGCAATAATATTCAGCATCCCAAGTGAGAAGAGAATAACACCAATACTAGTTCCGGTAAGGCGGTTTAAATTAACGGCAGCGGCCGTCCACAGACCACTGCCAGCATTACCTGAGATGCAGAGCCCGTTACCGAAAGCATTTAAGAGTAGTCCGCCGACAAGGCCAAATAAGCGAACCTGAATTGAATTTTTGATAATATCCACCTCGCAAAGAAATTAGCGTATCAATAGGCACAAAGAAGGATTGATACATGCTAAGTTATATAATTCAACAGCTGTAGTGTCAAGCACTACTGGAATATTATGTCAGGAGTTGATAGTTGACTTTGAAAAACGGTCTATTAGATGGACGGTACTTAGTAGAAAGGATAATGAGAAAAAAGCTGATAAATATTAAAAATTAGGTATTTATAAACTATTCCTTTGGGTTATACAACAATTAGATTAGATTACGGTAAGCATTAGTTTACTTTTTACAAGCAAGAGAATATAATGATTACTAGATTATAATGATTCTAAATTAACACAGAATATAGTTAGGGTGAGACAGTTTTGGGAGAAAAAAGTTTGGCACAACGTGTTAACATAATGCGTGCAGCTGTAATGGGAGCCAATGATGGTATTCTATCAGTTGCTGGAATCGTAGTTGGTGTAGCTGGAGCGACAACAAATAGTTATGCTATCTTCATTTCTGGAATTGCGGGGATGTTAGCTGGAACAGTTTCGATGGCAATGGGGGAATATGTTTCTGTCAATACACAAAAAGATGCACAAAAACGTGCAGTTATACAACAAAAACAAGCATTAAAGGATAACTATAATAAAGAGTTTGATTTTGTAAAACAGAATTACCTTAAACAGGGAATTAATGAACATCTAGCTGAAAAAGCAACTAAGGAAATGATGGAGAAAGATGCATTAGTGACAACGGTACGTGAACGTTATGGTTTTGAAGTGGATGAATTTACAAGTCCATACGCAGCTGCGATGGCTTCAATGATAGCTTTTCCGCTTGGATCAATTTTGCCATTACTCGCAATATCATTATTTCCAACTAATATTCGGATCATTGCAACTTTTGCAGCCGTTATTATAGCTCTTTCCTTTACAGGTTACGGCGCAGCTATGCTGGGTAACGCTAATAGGCGACAAGGTCTTATGCGAAATGTTGTTGCGGGGATTTTGACAATGGTTGTTACATATGTAATCGGGAGTTTAATTGGAGGCTAAGATGGTGGAGAGGAGCAATAAGACGATGGATGTATTAGTAAAGAAAAAAGATATAGATAAGAATGAAACAATGGATGAAAAATTAAATACATTACGAGCTGGAGTTCTCGGTTCAAATGACGGTATTTTGACAGTTGTCGGGGTTCTGTTCAGTGTCGCTGTTGCAACGCCTAATCAGTTCACTATTTTTATTGCAGGTTTAGCCGATCTGATGGCATGTGCCTTTTCAATGGCTTCTGGTGAATATGCTTCAGTCAGTGCCCAGAAAGATACTGAACAAGCAGCTGTAATGGAGGAACGCGGTTTGTTAGGTAATAACCGTGCGTTAGAAGTTAAAAGTGTCCGGAAATATTACATGAAGCGTGGAGTTACAGCTAAAACTGCTCAAGAAATCGCAGAAGATCTAATAACAAAAAAGCCGCTTGAAACAGTAATTAATGTTAAGCACGGTCTTAAGCTGGGACACTACATGAATCCTTGGAAAGCAGCTGTTTCTTCGCTTTTTTCAGCAGCAGCGGGTGGTCTATTCCCACTATTAGCGATGACATTAAGCCCAGTAGCATATCAGTGGCAGGCAACGATTCTAGCGGTCTGTGTTTCTGTTTCTTTGACTGGTTTTCTAAGTGCTAAGTTAGGTAATGGGTTAGTGAAGGTGGCTATCTCACGAAACCTTGTAGTGGGAATCCTAACAATGATTATTCATTACAGCGTGGGGATTATTCTTTAGATAATAAGTAACTTGATACTGCCTAAGTCGATTTTTAATATATGTAAAATAGAGATGTAAGTAATGAATGGGGGTAAGAATAACTTTAACCCTGTTCTTTTTTTGTTAAAAATTTTTGTGAGACTTAAGGTTGAGAAGTTACCTAAAAATAAATATAATAAACATGTTATTAAAAATGTAACATTAAAAATATTTTAACACTAGAGGAGAATGCTTTATGAATGAAAAATATATTGACTTACTAAAAAAACGTCGTACTATCTATGCTCTAGGACGTAATATGAATGTAAGTGAAGATGAAATTGTAACTTTAGTTAAAAAGGCTGTACGAGAATCTCCAACAGCTTTTAATAACCAATCAGTTAAAGCTGTTATTTTATTTGGTACAGCATCAGAAAAAGCCTGGGATATTGTTGCTAAAAGATTAGAGACAGAGGTTCCAGATCCACAAGCTTATGCAAAAACAAAAGAAAAAATTACTAGTTTTAAGGCTGGACTCGGAACTATTTTATTATTTACAGATCAAAGGATCGTCGACCAGAATAAAGAGCAATTTAGCCTTTATGCAGATAATTTTCAGGACTGGTCAGAACAAGGCTTAGGTGGAGCACAACTTAGCATTTGGACAGCCTTAGCAGATAACCAGATTGGAGCAAGCCTGCAGCATTATAATCCATTGATTGATGATCAGATCAGAGAAGCTTTTGATGTGCCAGAAGGTTGGGTTTTACGTGCTGAAATGCCATTTGGATCAATTGAAGCTGCAGCTGGTGAAAAGCAATATTTAGCAGATGATGAACGTTTTAAGGTAATTACAGATTAGTTTAAAAGAAATACAAATTATAAAGGTTCTACAATATCTGTTGTTGGTAATAGATTTCTCTATTACTAATGACAGATTT
>NZ_AZEF01000016.1 GCF_001434915.1 Liquorilactobacillus capillatus DSM 19910 | reverse complement strand
TGTTTTAAAAAAAGGACGAGAGGCTTTTCTATTTACACATAAAATTTGACACTCTCCCATAGGGCCTAAAATAGCTATAAGTATTATGATTATTTTAGTTTATTGTGGTGGTTATTTTAATAAATATTACCGGCAATTAAAAAAGAATAAAAAAATGTAGCATAGTCATCTGATTTGAGGGTCTATAATTATCAAATAGCCCCTCTGAAATATTGTTAAAATAGCCTCCAATATCTATAATGTAGATGTTGGGGGCTATTTGCTTTAATATACTACAAATAACTTCTTTTATTTGGCATTTTTTCGATAGCTTTTAGACCGATTTTGACCAGGAAATAAACGATCATGCGATCCTACTCGAATTCCAATTAAGACTAGTTCATCTTTATCAATCGTGTAAACAACCAGGACATCGTTAGTTTCGCTTGGTGTTCTGTTTTTCGGGGTATCTCGTAAATGAAATTCATTATACCCACTCATTCGCCGATTAAGCTCATGATCCTCAAATTCTGGTGGTAATTGTTGTTGTTCGAGCAACAGGTCAATGGCTGCTCGAACTTCGTTAATAATGGTTTTATCTAAACTGGCTAATCGCTTTAGATCAGCATTAAAGGTTGCACGTGGTTTAAATCTTAGTTTTTTCATGCTTTAAACTGACCCCAATAATCATCATTTGATTCAACAATTTCATCATCAGGTAAAACATGTCGTTTAATTAACTGATCACGCGCAATCGCATATTCTAGCGAACCTTCTTTAGCTTTTAATGCTCTTTCTAGCCAGTCCATTTTTTCTTGCGAAACGATGGCCACTGCGCGACTATTTGAACGAGCAATATAAACAGTTTCGTCTTCGTCATTAACTTGATCTAAATATTTTTTTAGATTAGCGCGAAAATCGCTCTGTGTTAAGGCTAATGTCATATTTACCACCCTTTCTTTGTACTTAATATTGTACTTTATTCTGTACTAAAAATCAATTTTTAAGGAGCTAAAGCTATGCAACAAGTTGTCTTACCAATATAAGAGCTTTACCTTAAATAGAAATATATAAATTTTCCTCTAAGATTATTAAAAGTCAATGGGCAACGGTCATTAAATAACCGCTATAACCCCTTCAAAATAAAACTATAACATCTCCTAGTAGACTAAATAAAATGCAAATAGAAGAACTAATTAGTTCTTCTATTTGCATTTTCGAAAACAATTTAATTAAGTGTGTTTTTCAGAAGTAAGTGATACTTTGGATGATAAATCAGTAAAGTATGCTGTTTGCCATTTTTGTGTGCTTGTGGCGGTTTTATTGAGTGACCTTTCCCAAGTAGGGTAAACACGAAAAGCCATTTTCCCAACCACATTATCTTGTGTTAAAATACGATGCCTAACAAGTGACAATTTAGGAAACGTAAAATAGCCGATGTGGCTGCCATCTATGATTGATACTACTAAATAATCTATCACTTCATTAATGGTAAAGGGTTCATTTTTATTTTGTTTATCTTTTTGCCATACGGCTAAAAAGTAACCTGACTTTAGCGGTGTTTTCTTAGCTCTTCTACTTTTGTACGTTAGCTCATAACTTTTGAAATTAACCGCTTCATAGTCTTGATTAAAAGGTTCTCTTTCAATATTATCAATCTTAAATTGCGAGCTAAGTAGTGTGATCGAATCATAGTTAATATTTGTCAAAGTCGTCCTCCTTTTTAGGGGTATAATAGCATTGAACAAAAACCCCCCCATTTACTGTATTGATAACGTCGATTGTTTTAATCACATTTATGAAAAAATATAAATAAACCTCATTTTTTAGAAAAACTGTTGAGCTTTTGTACTAATTGAACTAATTTCTTGCTGAGATAAAGTGGCCACAACTTCGCCATCTGATCGTTTTGTTGGATCGACAGCACGGACATGTTGTAATAACGCTGTTCCGTGAATCTCCCCGTTATCTATCCCAATAAATAACGGCGATTTAGCATACTTTTCCAGGGTGCGATATTTATCAGATGTACTGATTGGTACAACAAGAATCGTATTAAAATAGTGATTATAGTGATCGTTGCTCACAATTAAACACGGCCGCTTTTTCTTAGTTTCAGTACCCTTAGCCAGATCTAAATTAATCCACAAAATAGCGCCTTGTTTTAATTTCATTAATCAAAGTCTTCACTTTCTACGTCTTTACCCCAATCAACTTCTGTTGTACTGAGATTTCCAAACTTTTTTTCTTGTTCATCAACAAGTTGCCATAAATCCGGTTTACTACGAACAATCATTACTCTACCATTTGGTTCAATCTGCCATTCAATTGTGTCAGTAGACCTAACTTTTAAAAATTCACGTACTGTTTTAGGGATTGTAATCTGATTTTTACTTGTGATCTTCGAGCTAACCTTAGTTACATTACCTGCATTCACAATATCATCTCCTTACTTTTTCCTTACAAAAACAATAGCATAACTGCTTTAATATCTCAAGAAAAGGAGAAAAGACTATGCAACAAGTTGTCTTACCAATCAAAGATTCGAATGTTCTCAAAGAGGTTCAAGCTACTTTACTCAATAATTTCAAAGCTGGACAGCGTAACTATACAATTTTTCAAATTGGTAAAGCTATGCTACTAAGAGTCAGTGACGTTATGTGCCTAAAACAAGCAGATATCTTTCATCCGGACGGCTCCATTAAACAAAATGCGTTTATTCATGACAAAAAAACAGGTAAACCTAATATGTTGTATCTCTTAAACCAGTTTAATGGATCGTTTATTGTATCGCCAAGGCTATGAACTTAATAAGCGGAAGAAAGCACAAAAGTAATTTAAGAAAGAGATGTCTTCAAGACCTGTAAACAGAATACCACTACTCATCACTACCAGCAGCTTCAAACTTACGAACGCAGTTTTATTATGGCCCGGTAATCTTACGGCTGTTCTTGCCGTCCAGCTAGTGCTAACGACCAAACTAAATTGGGCACTGGGAAGGGTGGCCTAGTCAAGGGTAGACGTGTTGCCAGCGAGCCGGCAATCATGACCTTGACTGAGTGTCTTAGTCGTTATGAGATCATTGTTAAGATTGCAGACTACCATGCCGAAACCTGTCGTCCAGCACTGCAAAACGTGATCAATGACTATGGTTCAGAACACTTTAAAACCATAACCTTTGATAATGGTTCAGAGTTTGCGGACTTATCTCAAGTGACTGGGACAACGGTCTATTTTGCGCATCCATACTCACTTTGAAAACGAGGTATCGATGAAAATCAAAATCAGTTGATTCGAGAATTTATTCCCAAAGGTCGCTCCATACAATCTCTAACTATCACTGGTTTTCAAGCTATTCAAAATGCACTCAATCAGTGTTCACAGTGGATTCTTGGATACCAAACGACAATGGAAGTTCTACCAGACTTTGATTAACTAGGCCATTACTTAAGAATAGGCCATGGGTGTTGCACTTGATTTGACAATTGAGGCCAAAAAAATTTAAAAAGTAATCTGGAAATAAATGATCAAAAATTTAAAACATATAATCCATAAAATTACCAAAAGTAATATAAAAAATACTTAATAAGATTATTGAAACTGCTGAAGTAAAGGTCGATTCTTTTCGAAGTTACGCTTAGCAAATATCCCAACACAGCAACACTAAATGGAATCAAAAAAATTACATTTTTACTTCCAAAACCGTCTATTTGAAACATAAAATTTATATGATTTGGAATGTTTTGTGGAAGTTTAAAATATAAGAATAATACCAAGAAGAAAAAGATAATGATCATCAATAAATTTAATTGCAAAAAAAGCCTAAATAACTTTTTAGCATTACTGTTTGTTTTACTCATAATTGTCGGCTCTTTCCTAAAATAACTTTATTTTTCTAACACTATTAACAGGTTTTTTCGCCATATAAATCACGTGATAATGGGCTATTTATATTTTACTATTAGTAATAGCCCTTAAAAAGCAGGGCTAAATTGAATTGTTAATCGTTGATTAGTTGCCTGCGCAATCTCAGATAATACCTTAGTTGAAGCATTCATTGATCCATTTTCAATTCTAGCAATGGTTGATTGCGGTTTACCAACTAGACTAGCAAATTCACGTTGGCTCATGCCCATATTTTCACGAAGATCACGAACTTTAACCGCTACCTCTAAGTTGATATTTTTTTGTTCAACGAGTCTTACAAAATCAGGATTGTTTTTATTTTTTTCAGCAACATATTCATCAATTTTACTCATTGTTGGTCCTCCTTGTTTAAATACATTCCAGTCATAGTAATTAAATGATATTTTTTTATAATGCTACGATAGCTTATTCGCTATCAAAAAGCAAACACTTTATTTTAGAACCCTTTACCACCAGTGGATTGGACAAATAACCCCTAATACCTATAATTAAGATATTAGAGGTTATTTATCTTGATATACTATTAAAAATGATCTTAATAGCGTTAAATATAAGCAAACGATGTTAGATTCTAATTAATTAGAAAGCTGGTGATACCATATGGTAATTAAATACGGTAACTGCTCAGTACAGCTTCAAAATAAGTCTGTCCTGTACTGAGCATACTTTGACAGGCAAAGCTGTACTTTGATTGCGAATTGCTCGTTATCGAAAGGCAGTTAAAATGGATAAAAACAAACTAAAATCCTGGTATCAAGAAGAAAAATACGGTATTAAGGGTTGGGATTTCTCACATCTTGATGATCGTTGGAAAAACGAAACACTTCCTTGGAATTATCAGAAAATAGTTCTACGTTATTTAACAACTGATATGCAGTTACTAGATATGGGGACTGGTGACGGTGAATTATTAAAAACTTTTCATCATTCAAATAATAGAACTCAAGTGACCGAAGCATGGGCACCTAATATCGATCTTTTAAAGCGAACGATTGTTAGGCAAGGAATAAAGCTTCATGCTCTCCTTAAGACGCATGAAGCTGATTTACCTGTAAAGAATAATTCTTTAGATATCATTATCAACAGTCATGCAGCCTTTGACCCCAAACTAATCAAAGACAAGTTAAAAACTGGTGGTTATTTTATTAGCCAGCAAGTTGGGGCTTTAAACAATTATTCCTTAGCACGCTTTTTTGATGGTAGTTATATACCGGCATATCCGGATAATACCTTGTTAAATACCAGTATCAAATTTCAAAACTTGAACTTTGAAATTTTAGTGGCTAAAGAATATCAGGCTGATATGGCGTTTTTTGACGTTGGGGCTATTGTTTACTACGCTTCAATCATTCCTTGGGAATTTCCAAATTTCAGTGTTGACCACTGCTTAAAGCAGCTTAATCAACTTGATCAAGCAATCAAGACTTTTGGATCAGTTGTGACTAAGGAAGACCGTTTTATTTTAGTTGCTAGAAAAAAATAATATATCTGAAGAAAAAATAAGAAGAGCATCTCCTATTGAGATGCTCTTCTAGCTTTACTATAAAATGGATCCTTAACCTTAAAGGTTAAAACGTCCTCAACAATACTCTTCTTGGCAGAAAGGGGGACTTTCTTTTTTTCAGTATCTAACATGATTATCATTTCATAGCTATAATATCACAAGATAAGTACATCATATATATTTTAGATTACTATTTAATATTAAAAGTATCAAAATGAGTTTCTGGATATAAAGGTGGCTCTCATATCAAAGCCAATCAACTAACTTTGACGTATTTTAAGCCCCTTAAAAAAATGGTATTAGATTTCACTGTGCGCAAATGAAAATCTTTAGTTACTTTCCACCTTATAATTACATGTCTACTCTGATGAACCATGGTATTTTCTATTACCTGCTAGTAAGCTACTACTATTTTGTAGAATCAAGTTTTATCTAGTAAAGTATCGTGGTTTATACTTTATACGGAAGATGTTTCAGTTTTGATAATTATAAGATAGTCAATAATATGGATGGATAAACTTATGTTGTAGCAGTTCTTTTTGGAGTTAGTCTAGTTTTTAGGATATGATTTGATAGAATTTCTATTAAGGGAAGAAATCGTGCCCACATGGTTAAGAAAAAACTTAGCGTTGATTTTAAAAAGACGAGTGTAGAACTTTATGATTTAAGCGCCTCAAAAAGTAATTCTTGCAGAGTGGTATATAGTAGTTGAAAGTCCTAAAAAAAGGTATACTGGCAAAGAAGTTTTTAAAGTGGACTTAAAGGTTAAAACTATCCTAAGTAATTTTGAGATGATATTCTTAGGGAGAGCGAGGTGATAGACTGAATGAGAGTAAAGGAGAATAAGGCTGGGAGAATAGTTGTTTTTGTTATCCTTATGATTGCATTATTAAGCGTCTTAAGGTGGCTTACAGGTAAGATAATAACCGTTTATTGGGATAAACTTCTTTTCAATGAGTTATGTGTTCTTGTGATTGTTTATACAATAAATAAGGTCTATTTTAAGATTCCGCTGGCTTTTAAACGAGAAAAATTAAAAAAGGGAGTACTTTTGGGTATACCGGTCTTGATTCCAGCACTGATTAATTATTCTCAGATAAAACAGATTCCAACAATAACGTTAACTATTAAGCTGATTTTTTTCAGTATAATAGTAGGGTGTTTCGAAGAAATTCTTTTCAGAGGGGTTCTTTTACGATCCCTAGCGAGAAGATGGCAAGGGTTAAAAAATGGTTCAGCATGGGCACTGATTGTTACAAGCTTATTTTTTGGATTAGCCCATCTGACTAATTTAACACACCAATCACTTGGGTCAACACTTTATCAAGTGGAATTTGCTTTTAGTTTGGGAATGATCCTTGGGGGGATTTATTTACGATCACATAATCTATTCTTATGTATTTTTTTGCATGCGCTAATTGATAGTGGAGCTTTTATAGCAAATTGGATGAATAAAAGTATAACGATTTCGCTGCCTATTATTTGGATTTTGATAGTTGGTATTATTATTTTTACACCATACTGTTTACTGGGGCTTTTTTATATTCGTCCCAATAAGCAGATGGAGTTACTTAAATAGAAAGATCGGTTTTATGAGAGATAAGAGAGTAAGAGATGGAGTGATATTGTGGCGGGCAAGAAGAATAACCGTAGGACATTATATACGAAACATGTGATCCGGAGGAGTTTTTTAGAATTACTACAGTCTGAGAAACTAGAAAAAATAACGGTTACTGAAATTTGTCAGAAGGCAGATATTAACCGGGGCACGTTTTACCGCTATTATCAAAACCCACTTGATTTAATGAGGTATTTACAGGACGAAGTTTATCAGAAATGTATGTGTTTGCTTAAACAGAGGTTTAATGAGGGAAGTTGTGGGATACTTAAAGTGATTTTTACGGTTCTAAAGGAAACTGACCCTGAAATTGTTAGGACCATTATGGACAAGCAAAATGGAAGAGCTTTTTTGGAAGAAGTTTTTGCTGGAGCTAAGGAAGCAACGCGGCCTTTTACTATGCAGCAAATTAAATGGTTAACCGATGTACAGTTTGATTATTTTTATGCCTATATTACCAATGGATCCATTGGAATTATCTCACAATGGGTTCGGAGCGGGATGGAACACAATACAAAAAAAATTGAGAAAATGGTCACAATTATGGTCGAAGAAAGTAAACAGTGTATGGAAGATAAAGGCGCAGAGTTCAGTCAAATTAATTAAAGAATACAGTTAATATTTAGTTGGGCTTTGTACAGTTGATAGGTTAAATTATATTGTCCACTGATCAATGTACTGTTTAAAAAGTAAATGACGTGTACTACTGCCTATTTGAGCGTGATAAAATGTATAGTCCGGTATTTCCTGGGAAATAGCTGCTAGACTTCTAATTTCTAAGGTATGTTAGAGTATCAAAAAAACTATATACAATAAAAGACTGATCCAGTTTGCTTTAGAGGCAGCTGAATCAGTCTTTTTAGTTCCGGTAAGTAGTACCTTTTTCACTTACATGTTCTCTTACTTGTTCAAAAATAGTAATAATATGGCGATCTGATAATTGATAATTAACTTTTTGTCCAGACCGAATGCCCCGAACGAGACCGGTTTGGCGTAGTAGTTTTAGTTGATGGGAAATGGCTGATTGTGAGATACCAATTGTTTCGGCAATTTCATTTACTGAAAGGCTTTGTTCGGTAAGAAGAAATAGGATCTTGTATCGTGTTTGGTCACCAAAAGCCTTAAAAAGCTGGACGCTTTTCTCGAGTTCAATTAGTGTTGGTAATTTGATATCAGTTGGTTTTGCCATCAAGGTCACCTTTTTAGCAGTTTTTGCAACATTATTAGAGGTTAGTGGCATCTAATAGTTACTTTTCACTATTATACTCCAATTTAAAACTTAAAAAAAAGAGATACACTAAAATTAGTTAACTTTTTGGGCGAGATGATCAATTAGATCAAAGAATTTGCTGTTGTTGACATCGTAAATCAAATTGGCTTTACGTCCATTTTTTGTTAAGAAAGTTCGCCCATCTGCAGGGAAAGTGACCGCAACGTCACAAGTTATCTCCTTCGTTTTAACGATACTTGGATCGAAAAGGTAGCAAGTCGTCAGTACATCCCAAAGATAATATGTTGAGTTTGTCTCAAAGAAACTTAATTCTGGAACAAAAGCATAACTATTACCAATAAAATCAAGTCCCGGATAACGGCGTTGGGAAGCCCAGCGCTGACGGATCGCTTGAGTTAACGGAACGTTATTTGTACTCTCAAGACTGACAAGATCAAGTGGAATAGATGAGTCAAAGACCATTTTAACTGCCTCAGGATCCCAGAAAGCATTCCATTCTTGTGTACCATCACAGTCTGGTTCAGCAACATTTCCTTGTTTTAAGAATGTTCCTCCCATCCAAACCAGTCGCTTAATTTTTTTCTCAATTGTTGGATCGATTGCCAAAGCACGTGCAAGGTCTGTTAGCGGACCAGTAAAAAGCAATGTCAGTGGTTCGGAAGTTGTTTGTAGTTGATGTAAAAGGTTAAGATGTGCAGGCTCAGCTACAGCAGGAGTAGTTATCTGACCACTTTCGTTTAAGACGGGTAGTGCATTTTCAGAATAAGCTGCGAGGCGCCATTCTTTTGGAAAAGGATGAACTGCACGTGAATTAGAAGTTGCGACAGTCAACTTAGTCCCATGGCCAAAACGATCAATGATCTTGCGGCTGGCCTCAGCTGCTGGGACAGCATAACTATCAGCGTTAACAACACCAACACCAGTTAAACTAATATCATCCATTTGAAGCAATAAAAAAAGAGAAATTAAATCATCAACTCCTCCATCGTGGTTAAAATAAACTTTTTCTGTCATAATTTTGCGACCTTCCTAAAAAAGAGTATGAAAAGAAACTAAATGAATAATTTGGATTATACATAAAAGAATAGTGTTCGTCAAAATTACTAGTAAATAAGTTTATAACATTAAATGTAAGCTCTTTTTTACTAATAAACGAACGATTTTTACTTAATTATGCAAAACGTATTGCTTTTTAATTGGAACAAAGGTATACTTCTCTGCATAGAAAAATAAATTTTGGGGGATGCAATAATTGAAAAAGAAGATAGCGGCGGTTTTAGTAGCAACATTAATGGTCGGAACAATCTTGGTAGGTTGTGGTAGTAATTCAACTGCCAGTAAAGGAACTAAGCATTCTGCAGCATTAGTTACTGATGGCGGTGGAATTGATGATAAATCATTTAACCAATCTGCGTGGGAAGGCCTAGAAAAATGGGGTAAAAGCCAAGGCTTAAAGAAGGGGATCAACGGATATAACTATACACAGTCAAGTGATGATGCTGATTTTCTACCTAATATCAACAAGCTAATTAAAGCTAAGTACGCAACTATTTTTGGAATTGGTTATAAACTAGATAATGCGATTAGTTCAGCAGCCAAGGAAAACCCTAAAACAAATTTTGCAATTATTGATTCAGTCGTAAAGGGTCGGAAAAATGTTGCATCTGTTACATTTAAAACAGAACAATCATCGTTTTTAGCAGGAGTTGCGGCTGCTGAGACAACCAAGACAGGTCGTGTTGGTTTTGTTGGTGGAATTCAAAGTGATATCATCAAAACATTTGAAGCTGGTTTTAAACAAGGTGTGAAGGCTGTTAACCCTAAGATCAAAGTCGATGTTAAGTATGCTGGTTCATTTACTAAAGCTGATGTTGGTCAATCTTTAGCAACAGCAATGTACAATAACAATGAAGATGTTGTGTTCCATGCAGCTGGTGGTACTGGTGCGGGTGTCTTCACCGCGGCTAAGAATGCAGCTAAGAATGGTAAAAAGGTCTGGGTTGTCGGTGTTGATCAAGATCAAAAAGAAGACGGTGCTTATAAAGGCGGCAACGTTACTCTAGCCTCAGCTGTTAAGAAAGTTGGTACAGCTGTAGAAGATTTATCTAAACAAGCTGCTAAAGACAAATTTCCTGGTGGTAAGACCGTAACATATGATCTAAAAGATAATGGTGTTGGTATCGTTAATGATAATATGTCTGCAAGTGCTTGGAAGACAGTCCAACAGTATGAAAAGAAAATTGAAAATGGTGAGATTACTGTAAGTCCTAAGTAAAGATACAAAATAATATGCGGGAATTCTTCCAGCATATATAAATGGTGAAGGATTGGTGGTGAGCCAAGACTTCACCATTTTGCTACGGTTATACTCTACATTAGGGAAGGTGAACTGAATGGAAAAGTATGTTGTTCAAATGAAAGGTATTACAAAAAAGTTTGGAAGCTATAAAGCAAATGACAACATATCGTTAGAACTGAAAAAAGGTGAAATATTAGCATTACTTGGAGAAAATGGGGCTGGAAAGTCGACTTTGATGGGAATGCTGTCGGGATTGCTAAAACCTACTTCGGGGACGATTTTACTTGATGGTAAAGCTGTTGAGATGGAAAATCCCCGTGAAGCTAAAAATCTAGGAATAGGAATGGTACACCAGCATTTTATGTTAGTACCAGCTTTTTCAGTATTAGAAAATATTATTTTAGGGGACGAACCGCTTAAAGCAGGACGAATAGATTATAAAAAAGCAGCAGCTGAAATTACGCGGCTAGCTAAAAAATATCATTTAGAAATTGATTTAAATGCAAAGGTTCGTGATATCACAGTCGGGATGCAACAGCGAGTAGAGATAATGAAGGCAATTTACCGACAAGCTAATGTTTTTATTTTTGATGAACCAACAGCAGCATTAACACCGCAAGAAATTGAACAGCTGATGAAAATTCTGCGTGCGTTGGCAGCTGAAGGAAAAGCTATTATTTTTATAACGCACAAACTTAAAGAGATTAAGGCAGTTGCTGATCGCTGTGTCGTTATTCGGATGGGTAAAATGATCGCGACAGTTGTAGTTGCTGAGACTAAAGAAGAAGCTCTAGCAGAGATGATGGTAGGGCATAAGGTCAATCTAGCAGTTGATAAAAAGGAAACTAAACAGGATGAAACTATTTTCAAAGTTGAACATTTAAGTGTTGAATCGCATGGACAACTTAAAATAAAAGACTTAGATTTAAAAGTTCATACTGGCGAGATCGTTGGTGTTGCCGGGGTGGATGGCAATGGACAAAGCGAACTCATTGCTGCTATTACCGGCTTGCAAAAAATTAAGTCAGGAACGATAACACTGAACGATAAACAGATTCAACGGCAAAGTACGCGTAAAATTAGTGCAGTTGGTATTGGATGTATCCCTGAAGATAGACAAAATGTCGGATTGATCTTACCGCTGACAATCGCTGAGAACCTTGTTTTAAAATCTTATTATAAAAGTCCCATCAGCAAGAAAGGCTTTTTGAATTATAAGAAGATCAACGAAGATGGTCGAGCAACGATTAAGAAGTTCGATATTCGTTCACAAAGTGAAAAGGAACCAGTTGCTGCTCTTTCCGGTGGAAACCAGCAAAAAGTAATTGTTGCACGTGAAATAAGTGCGCACCCTGAGCTTCTAATTGCAGCTAACCCAACCCGTGGAGTGGATATTGGAGCAATTGAGTATATTCATGAAAAGATTATTGAACAACGTAATGAAGGGCGCGGGGTATTATTGGTTAGTTTTGAACTCGAAGAGATTTTAAAATTATCAGATCGAGTTGTTGTCATGCATGAAGGTCAAATTGTGGGTGAGATTGATCCGCGGAATACTTCTAGTGAAGAACTAGGATTACTGATGGCTGGTAAGAAACTAGCTGAGTAAAGAGATGGGAGAGGTAAATTAATGCTATATAGTAGAGCAACGAAAGCTTTAGCCATTCCTTTAATTTCAATTATTGCTGGATTTATTATTGGCGCAATATTGATGTTGGTTTTTGGCTATGATCCAATTCAAAATTATCAGAATTTACTTATTGGTTCACTGGGGGATGTCTATTCACTAGGAGAGACTTTGCGTAATATGATCCCCTTAATGTTAACTGCTTTGGGTTTTGCTGTTTCTAGTAAAGCTGGTTTTTTCAATATAGGTGGTCCAGGGCAATACTTAATGGGCTGGTTTGGAGCCATTGTTTTTGCCCTGAATTTTGCTAATCTGCCAACATGGCTTTTAATTACTGGTTCGTTGCTAAGTGGTGCGTTATTGGGCGGGATCTGGTCTTTTATTGCCGGTTTCTTACGGGCATATTTTGGAACGAGTGAAGTTATCACAACTATTATGCTGAATTATATTGCCCTGTACTTTATTAATTTTGCAATTAAAAATTGGCTGGCAAGCAAAGGGAGCGATTCTTCCCCCAATATTGCTAGGAGAGCTAGTTTAAATACAGACTTTTTACAAAAAATAACAAATAATTCAACTTTCAACTGGGGTTTCTTTATTGCAATTATGACGGTTTTTGTAATCTGGGTCTATTTTAATAAGACACGTTCAGGTTTTGAGGTTCGTTCAGTTGGGTTAAATGAGGCTGCTTCGCGTTATGCAGGGGTAAATGTTAAACGAACGATTATAATAGCCATGCTTCTCTCTGGCTTGCTGGCAGGTTTAGGCGGTGCAATCGATGGGATGGGAAATTTTCAAAATATTTCTGTTTCTAATAGTTTGCCCAATGTCGGTTTTAACGGTATGGCGGTGGCATTGCTTGCAGCTGAAAACCCGATTGGGATCATCTTTGCCGCATTACTCTTCTCAGCTTTACAAATTGGCGGATTGAGTATTTCAGTTTACTCTAATACACCTAGTGAAATTGTTGATATTGTAATTGCCTCAATTATTTTCTTTGTGGGGATTAAATATATTTTTGAGGCCGCATTGGCTAAAAACTGGCTTAAAAGAATGCATAAAAAAATGGATAGAGGTGCAGATAAATGAGTTTATCGACGATTTTAATGACCGTTTTTTCTACAACATTAATTTATGCCGCGCCACTTATTTTTACAGCTTTGGGTGGAACCTTTTCTGAACGGAGCGGGATTGTTAATGTTGGACTTGAAGGGATGATGATTGTTGGAGCCTTTGCTAGCACAGTGTTTAACTTGACTTTTGGTATTGTTTTGGGAAATGCAACACCATGGCTGTCACTTTTGGTCGGTGGTCTTTTCGGGTTGATTTTTTCAATATTGCATGCAGCTGCAACAATCACTTACCGGGCCAATCATATCATCAGTGGGACAGTTCTAAACTTAATGGCACCGGCTCTGTGTGTGTTTCTAACGCGGATTTTTTATAGTGGAAAGGGACAGACACCTGTTATTAATCAAAGTATGGGGACCTTTACATTTCCAGGTTTAGCAGAGATTCCTTTTATTGGGAAGGTCTTATTTACAAAAACATCATTAATTGCTTATGTAGCGGTAGTGGTTGGCTGTGTTAGTTGGTTCTTTCTATACCGAACTAATATCGGTCTGCGGTTGCGCTCCGTGGGTGAAAACCCAGCCGCCGCGGATACTTTGGGAATTGATGTTGCTAAATATCGTTATTTAGGTGTCCTGCTTGCCGGAGCATTTGGCGGAATTGGTGGAGCAGTTATGGCGCAATCTATTACCTTAAATTTTTCAGCTAGTACAATTTCTGGACAAGGATTTATGGCTTTGGCTGCAATGATTTTTGGTAAGTGGAATCCGTTAGGTGCAACTGGAGCAGCCATTTTCTTTGGCCTGGCACAGAGCTTGCCGATTATTGGTGGTTATATCCCAGTTCTAGCGCAGATGGACCCAGTTTGGTTCCAAATCGCGCCATATGCGATTACAATTGTTGTATTAGTGATCTTTTTAGGTAAGGCAGTCGCCCCAGCAGCAGATGGGCAGAACTATATCAAAGGTAAATGATAATTAAAGTAGTTAGTGTAAAAAACTAAAAAAGAAGTTGATTCAACAGCTGGGATAAAGATAATCTTTGTCCCAGTTTTTTTAGACTAGTAAGCGTTTTTGATGAAGCGGTTTTTTTTATATGTTAGCATTAACGTGAGATTAAGATATTTGCCGATTATTGGTTAAATACTTAAAGCTACTTAAAAATTGGAGGGATTTTTTATGGCGCTTACTGACGAATTAAAAGATGTTTTAACCTTAAAAGATAGTCCAGGGCCGTTTATCTCGCTTTTTATGCCATTGAGTTCATCACTACACGATGCTTCAACTGATCGTACTCAGTTTAATAGTTTAGTTACAGAAGCTAAACGCGAATTGACCCACAAGTTTACTGCAAGTGACTGGTCGGTCTATGATCGTGAACTGGATAAATTCCATGATCCACTAGGAGATGGTAGCGCGCAAGGATTGGCTATCTATGTGGGACCAAAAGGTAGCCTCCACTTTAAGGTAGCAAAGCCTTTGACAAGTAGAATAAGTATCTCAGATAAACCGGAAATTTTACCGTTAATCGCGGCACAAGAACTAAGTTTTTCTTATAATATTCTTCTTTTAGGAAAAGATGCCTTTAAATTGGCAGAGGTTGTTGCCAATAAGCCTCGATTATTAAAGCTTCCTGCTGATGCACCGCAAACATTGCACGCTGCATTGGGGACGGAATTAGGGACACGAGGTCACTGGCAACGTTCGACAGGTAGCGATAATGGTGGTACACAGTACAGTGGAACAGGCTCTTTAGACGCATCTGAAAACGCTGATCGTCGTAATTTCTTTATGGTCGTCGATGAATATGTATTCAAGAATTTCTCTAACCTTGATCATCGGCCGCTAGTGTTGGTGGCTGATTCTAAAAACCAAGGGAATTTCCGTAAGCTTTCACAGAATCCGTATCTAAGTAAGGATATTCAGATAATGCAGGTTGCTAACTTGGATGAACCAGCGACGGAGTTACGGGACTTAGCTGAAAGTATAACCAAGAAATTTGCAGCAGCAACGATGGCAGATCTTAAGAATAAGTATGAAAATGCTGCTGGTTCCAAACGGGTAACAACTGATTTAAGTATTTTGATGGAAGCTGCAATCGCAGGGCAAATTGAAATATTGTTTATTCGTGAGGCCGCTAGTTATCCAGGGCGTATTTCAGATCAACTGCAAATTGATACAACTTCAGTTTTAAGTCGAGATAATAATATTTATAACGATTTAGCCATGTTGACGTTAAGTCATGGTGGACAGGTCCATGTTTTACCGGAAGAACAAATGCTTACGGAGGATGAAACCACAGCTATTTTAAGAAGTGCAGTGGCAACTAGCTAGAAGTAGCTGTTAACTCGTATATTTTGTAGAAAAAGTGATTTGAGGTGGTGAAGGCAGATTTGAGAAAATCGTACTTCATCACTTTTTTGTGAGGAAACTTTCATATCTTGACTGTATGAAGGCAATAACTTTTAAGGAGCTAATAAATGACACAAGACAAAAAGTGGTTAGCACAAATAGCCGCTGAACTTAAAACAGAGCTATCTACGAGTACAGACCAAAGAGCTTGTAAAAGTTTCAAACTTAAACTAATTTCAACGCCGATGGGAAAGATGGTTAGTTTAACAGACGAAAAATATTTGTATTTATTAGAATTTATTGATAAAAAAAATCTTAGCAAAGAAATCGCTAAGGTTCTTCAAAAACGGGCTACCAAGGTTACAGTAGGAGATAACGCTATTAATAATCAGCTACAAAAACAACTACAGGAATATTTTCTGGGAAAAAGAGACTGTTTTTCACTACCGCTTTTTAAAGATGGAACACCATTTCAAGAACAAGTATGGTCACTCCTTGAAGAGATTCCAGCGGGGCAAACATGGTCATATCAAAAAATAGCTCGTAAACTTGGCAATGTAAAGTTAGTCAGAGCGGTTGGTAATGCAACGGGAGCAAATAAAATTGCACTTGTTATTCCATGTCACCGTGTCATTAAAACGAACGGTGATTTAGGTGGGTATGCAGGTGGTGTGGAACGTAAACAAAGCTTGCTTAAATTAGAAAAAAATAATATCAAGGGATAATCATTTCCTGGGAAATATTGAAATTACAAAAAATTAAAGTACCTTATGATATTTGTGTAACAGACAAGTAGTATAAGGTACTTTAAGATTAAGGTAGTCAGGAAAAGACGGAGTTTTAACGTCTTAATGTGATAGTTGAACCAAGCTTCAGAGCTCGTGAAGTCGCGGCATGACCGATCTGCTGAGTTTTGGCTAAGGGTAAATCAAATTGTGGTAGGGAGTTTAATAAGAGATCAGCTATACTCATGGCTGATCGGGCCTGCTCATATGCTGTAAAGGTTCCTAAGATAATTCCATTCAATGAGGTGAAATCAGGTAATTGTGCTAAGTGGTGAAATTGGGAAAATAACAGCCGACGATCACCGCTATGACTCTCTAAGAAAAGGATTTTATCCTTTAGGGTAGGAAAATATTTAGTACCGGCTAGTTTTAAAAAACAACGGATATTACCACCAACAAGTGGACCTATCATTGAATCAGCTTGGCTAAAGGAGTAACTGAAATGGTAGAGGTCATTGTTCTTTCCGAATAATGAATTATAAAGTAGCTCTTTTTGTTTCCCAGATTTGTCCCAGATAATCGTCTTTAACTGAAAAAGACTTACTTGAATTTTAGAACGTACTTGTATAGCGTTTAAGACAGCAGTTAAGTCACTATAACCACAGAATAATTTAGGGTTTTGCGCAATAGCATTGTAATCAAGGTAAGGAATCAGGCTATTTGACATATTACCACCGCTAACATCAAAAAGAGCCTTGATTTTTTTGTCAGTAAAATACTGATTAATAATGTCAGCTTTCTGGATAAAATTATTAAGTTTGTCTTCGTAAAGTAGGGGGCTTACCGTAATATTTAATCCCCAAGAAGTAAGAATTCTAAGTAAAGAACCAATAATAAGTCTATCAGAGGTTGTGATAGGATCAGAGCTCCCAACAAGCGCAACAGTATCACCTGGTACTAATAATGTTTGCAATTCTAACCATCTCCTGTTTTTCTTCCATTATACTATATATGAAGACGTTATTATTTAAATGCATATTGTTAGACACTATCAATACAGCTACGTTAAGCTTAACTTGTGAAGCGGAATTAACCTGTTTGCTAGGTTATTTATACAGGAAGGAGGCTTTTCGTGAAAAAATTAATCACTCTTATTGTAGGTGCTAGTCTCATGGGTTTACTGGCGGGTTGCTCTTCAAGTAATCAGAATAATGATTCGTCAGCTAGTAGTTCAAAAACAACCAGTATGAAGGGGGACTCGAAGGTGGAACAAAAAAGTGTTTTTGATAATAAAGTAAAAGTTTCTGTTAAAGAAGCGATTGCGAGTTATCGGGATGCATATCCAAACACTGATATCACATCAATTGAATTAGATACAACTTTAGGGAAGTATTATTATGAAATCGAAGGTGTAGATAACGATAAAGAGTACTCACTCAAAGTTGATGCACTTAATAAGGATATTAGCGAAAAGAAACAGGAACAGCTTGATAATGATGAAAAGAATGGTACGAAGCGTAATGAAGATAAATTAAACTTGGATAACTTGATTTCAGTTAAAAAAGCAGCTACAGTGGCTGAAAAAGAGGCGGGATCAGGGAGAGCTGTTGAATGGTCTTTAGATAAAGATATGGATACCACGTATTGGGAAGTGAAGGTTAAAGATGGTAAGGGAAATCAACACGTTGAAGTTAAAGTCAACGCCCAGACAGGTAAAGTGTTGGCTAAAGAAACAGATGATTGATCTAGATGTTATGTAAGCTTTTTATTTGAAATTTGTAAGCGCTTGTGTATAATAATAAGTGTAAGGAGCATAACTCCTATTGTTACAGAAGGTTTAAATCAAAAAAGATTTTTAAGTATTAAGTAGGTGTTTTGCTCCTAAAGAAACTGGTGTATTGTGGGTAAATAGACCGATTGTTTTTTAAGATTTGACGATTTTGGGGTTAACTGTAGTTTTGGTGAAGTATAAGTTAGTTTTAGATAGAGTCAGGTTTAAACAAGATTAGTATTCAGTTTTAAATTTTAGGTCAACACCAGTTTCTAAGGGCTGCAGTATAAAGCCTTGCAATAAGGTGGGATATCAGAATCGAAGTTGATTCTTGATATCCTATTTTTTTGTTTACTTGAAAAATTAGCCTTAGCCAAGGGATAAAAAATTCGCTTAGTTTTAACTTGTATTGAGTTTAATAAGTTGTATTATATATATGTTGTATATAACATATGTGTAAAAAAACATTTAATTAGGAGGATTTTTATGAATTATTGGATCTTAGTTGTAACTTTTCTAGGAGTTAATATAGATTTTTTCTTTATACTGCTTTTTCTGCTCAAAAAATATACTTTATCTAAGGTGATACTAGGATATCTTATGGGAAATATTGTTCTATTGACAGCAAGTTATTTAGTGGGAAAAGCTTTGGCTGTCTTTTTTCCTGAGTGGATCTTGGGAATTCTTGGTATATTGCCACTTTATATGGCATTTCATAATGATGATGATGAAAAGATAACGGCAGTCCATCATTCCCAGATTTTAAATGTCCTACTGACTTATCTAGCGGTTTGTGCAGGTTGCAATTTGTCGTTATTTTTACCGATATTAGCTGGTGAAACGCTAACAAGTTTTGTAATTACAGTCCTTTTTCTGGGGTTATTAACAGTAGTAATTGTTTGCTTGATTAACTTAATAGGAACTATTCCGATAGTTGCTAAAATAATGACAACTCATGGTGAAAAACTAATGAAGGGCTGCTATATCTTAGTCGGACTATATGTATTTTGGGATAGTGGATTAATCACACAGATTCTGACGGTTTTGTAAGCTAATCTTGATTTCTAAAAGTACGGAACGGCGGTATACTGGTTACTAAAGAATAAAAAAAACAGAGTGTTTTGACTTAGAGCTAGTTTAAGGAGAAGAAAATGAAGCGCAGAAAAATTGAACTGATCGATGAGCAGCATCTAACCGAATCAAAGCGGATCTTTAAATTACTAAGTAATCCTAATCGCCTGCAAATGCTAAAAATTTTGGAGGATAGGCGGCTTAATGTAAATCAAATTGTTGAAATTTTAAGCTTGGAGCAATCGGTTGTATCTCATCAGTTGGCGATATTAAAAAAGCATCAGTTAGTCAGTTCAGAAAAAGAAGGTAAGTCAAACTATTACAGTCTGGATGATCCACATATTCTGGATGTTATAAATGAGGTGTTGGAACATGCTGATCATGTTATTAGAGGGAAAAAACATGGAGAATAATAGTTTGAATCCTTAAAAAGGAGACAAATAAATTGAACCCTAGAATTAGATTTTGGGTCTAACTTCTAGGTGGCGGTTCAAAAAGGGCTTAGAAGAGGGCTCTTTTTTTTACGTACAATAATAAACTTTTAAAGACCTTTTTTCTTTATTTACGAAAAATTATCATAATATACTTGTTTTTTGCAGCAAACCTTATTAAAATTAGAAGAACATTAGAGATAATTAGAATGAAATAATTTTTTTGTGAAAAGTAAGCTTGTTATTTAGTGAACCAACTCATTAGAGTAAGGTGGGAATGGAAATGATTGAAGAAGAGAAAACAATGTATACCCCAACCTTTGAACATGACGCTTGTGGAATGGGATTTATTACACAAATTGATGGCAAGACTAGTCATGAATTAGTTGAACGTGCATTAGTTATGTTAAAGCGAATGAATCATCGTGGTGGAACTGGGGCAGAACCTGATACTGGTGATGGTGCAGGAATCCTATTATCAATGCCGGATGCTTTTTTTAGAACTTACGCTGAAGCCAAAGCATTGAAATTACCAGCTTTAGGTGCATATGCGGTGGGAATGTTCTTTTTACCACAAGAAAAACATGAAAAAGAAACGATGCTTATGGCTGTAACTGGAGAAATATCACAGTATGGATTTCATGTGATCGGGACGCGGGATGTACCGTATGTTTATGAGAATTGTGGTCCAACGGCGCAAAAAGCAATGCCAGGGTTTGTCCAAGTACTTGTGGAAAAACCGGCTGATGTTAATTCTGGAAGAGCATTTGAAGATGCATTATATCATTTACGTCGGCACTTGGAGAAGACATTCTCTGCAGCAGAGTTTGCAGTGGTTAGTTTCTCTAGCCAAACGATTTGTTACAAAGGAATGCTGCACGCATATCAAGTCGGTGAATTTTATCCTGATTTGCATCATCCTCAAATGCAAACGGCGATCGCCTTGATCCATTCGCGTTTTTCGACCAATACCTTTCCGAGTTGGGAACGAGCGCAGCCTTTTAGGTTTATTGCACATAATGGTGAGATCAACACGTTGAAACGTGCAGAAAATTGGATGGTTAGTCATAACATCGAAATCTATAACAAAAACGATTCAGATTCTGCAAAATTAGAAAACTGTCTAGAATATCTTTACCGTAATGGACGTGATATTCCGCAGGCCTTATTAATGATGGTTCCTGAAGCTTGGGGTAAAGCAGCACATTTATCAGCTGAACAGGCGGCTTTTGACGAGT
Source organism: Liquorilactobacillus capillatus DSM 19910 (assembly GCF_001434915.1). Taxonomy (GTDB): domain Bacteria; phylum Bacillota; class Bacilli; order Lactobacillales; family Lactobacillaceae; genus Liquorilactobacillus; species Liquorilactobacillus capillatus. Next base: position 113,140 of record NZ_AZEF01000016.1, on the reverse strand, counting down.
ATAACGCAAGTTTTATTGCTCCGTGGGACGGGCCAGCAGCACTCTGCTTTACTGATGGAGTTCAAGTAGGGGCGATGTTAGATCGGAATGGTTTGCGACCTGCGCGCTATAACCTTATTAAAGGTAACTTCTTGATCGTCGCTTCAGAATCAGGGGTCTATGATGTAGAACCAGCTGATATTATTGAAAAGGGAATTCTCGGACCAGCTGACATGATTTTAGTTGATACTTCTAAAAAGAAGTTTTATCGGACAGCTGAGATTAAGGCACACTATGCAAGACAGCATCCCTACAGTAAGTGGTTGGATGAGGGCCAGTTAACGCTGACTGATCTACCAACAGCTGATGTCGATGAAAACCTGTCAGCTAAAGCTTTACAGACCTTGTGGCGTCGTCATGGGTACACTGAAGACATTATCCGTGATGCAATTATTCCGATGGCACAGAATGGGGAAGAGCCCGTTATTTCAATGGGTTATGATTCCCCGCTGGCTGTTTTAAGTAAGAAACCCCAGTCTTTATTTACTTACTTTAAACAGCAATTTGCGCAAGTTACTAATCCACCGATCGATGCAATTCGTGAACAATTGGTAATTGGGACGGAAATGTTTTTGGGGTCTGATGGGGATATTACTAGTGACTGCCCACTAAATGCTAAAAAAATTAAGCTTGTATCACCTATTTTAGATTCAGTTTCATACGAACGGTTAAGGCACCTTAACGGTAAAAATGGTTTTAAAACTGCAGTAGTTTCGCTATGTTACGATAAAGCGCAGCGTTCAAATCGTTTAGAACAAGCGCTCGATGATATGTTTAAAGATGCAGAGAGTGAAATTGACAATGGGGCTAGTTTAGTTATTTTAACTGATAGAGGCGCAACACAAGAGCAGCTGATCATTCCTGTTTTATTAGCCGTTTCCGGGTTGAATAACTATCTCGTCCGTAAAGGGAAGCGTGAATTGGCTTCGATAATTGTCGATACTGGTGAGGCATGCGAAATCCATCATTATGCAACCTTGCTAGGTTACGGTGCATCCGCAATTCATCCTTATGGGGTCTATGCGACCCTGTTAGCCAATAAACTTGGTGATAAATTAGAGAATTATCGTAAGGCTGCTGAAAAGGGAATTGTTAAGATCATGAGCCGAATGGGAATCTCGACGATCGTTGGTTATCAAGGCGCACAATTATTTGAAGCGGTTGGTCTTTCACAAGCAGTAGTTAATGAGTACTTTACGGGAACTGAAAGTCGAATTGGCGGTTTGTCGCTAAAGCAGATTGAAGCGGAATATCTTGCTCGTTATAAACGAGCATTTGGTCCTAAGGCGATTGAGGATCTTCCATCTGGTGGCAGTTTCAAATTCAGACATGAAGGTGAGCATCATCTGTACAATCCGTTGACGATGTATAAGTTTCAACATGCAGTGCGTACGGGAGATTACGAAGTCTATAAGGAATATGTTAAAGAAATACACGCTGAAGAAGTAACGGCGCCAACAACCTTGCGCTCATTATGGGAGCTTGAGAAGAACAAAGAGAGTATTTCTTTAAGTGAAGTTGAGCCTGTTAGTCAAATCGTTAAACGTTTTAAAGCGGGTGCAATGAGCTTTGGGTCGTTATCACAAGAAGCTCATGAATGTATTGCAGAAGCAATGAATAACTTAGGGGCTAAAAGCAATAGCGGTGAGGGTGGCGAAAACCGACTGCGTTTCAAAAAACAAAAGGATGGTCGTAATCTGAATAGTAAGATTAAACAGGTTGCCTCAGGGCGTTTTGGCGTTAACGCTGAATATCTGATGAGTGCAGAAGAAATTCAGATTAAGGTTGCTCAGGGGGCTAAACCAGGTGAAGGTGGGCAATTACCAGGTTCTAAGAATTTCCCATGGGTCGCTGAGATTCGCGGATCCGTACCAGGAGTGCGTTTGATCTCACCGCCGCCGCACCATGATATCTACTCGATTGAAGACTTGAAGCAGCTGATCTATGACTTAAAGCAAGTTAATCCCTTTGCCAAGATCACGGTTAAACTGGTTTCGAGCACCGGAGTAGGGACGATTGCAGCTGGAGTAGTTAAATCTGGGGCAGATAAAGTTGTTATTAGCGGTTACGATGGCGGTACTGGAGCTGCGCCACGTAATTCAGTTCGTGATGCAGGGCTGCCTTGGGAAATGGGATTAGCAGAGGCACACCAGACGTTGGCGTTAAATAATTTGCGCCAAAGAACAACGTTAGAAACAGATGGTAAGTTGATGACGGGTAGAGATGTGTTAATTGCAACGATGCTGGGAGCTGAGGAGTATAGTTTTGCTTCGCTGGTACTTGTGTCGATTGGCTGTATTATGATGCGTGTTTGCAGTAAAAATACTTGTCCAACGGGAATAGCAACCCAGAACCCAGGTTTACGTCAGTTCTTTACTGGGAAGCCGGCACATGTCGAAAATGGGATGAAATTTATTGCCGAAGATTTACGTGAAGAAATGGCGGCGTTAGGTTATCGGACGATTGATGAACTAGTCGGTCATACAGAGAATCTGCGACCACGGTTTATTGCCAAGGGCAAAGCTAAATCATTAGATTTCTCGAGGATTTTAAGTACACCACTAGGGATCAAACGTAAATCAACCAATCCGTTCTTACCAAAATACCAATGGCCGGATTTGAATGCTTTTGCCGAAACGATGATTGCTAATAAGCAAGAAGTCGTTATCAAAGGTAAGGTTAATAACAGAATGCGTGCTGTTGGTGCGAGGATGGGCGGCTGGTTGGCGCAGCGTTTTGGGGACACAACATTGCCAGCTGGACTTTTGAAATATAATTATACGGGTGTAGCAGGTCAAAGTTTTGGAGCTTTCATTACACAAGGTCTCGCGCTTGAATTGATCGGGGAAGCAAATGACTATGTTGGTAAGGGTCTAAGTGGTGGACGGCTTATTGTTAAAGCACCTGCTACTGCTCAAGAATTGTATAGTAATGCTCCCATCGTCGGGAATGTTGCTTGTTTTGGGGCAACAGGTGGAGAAGCATATTTTAATGGCCGTGCAGGTGAACGTTTCTGTGTACGTAACTCGGGGGCTCAAGTGGTAGCTGAGGGTATTGGTGACCACGGTTGTGAATATATGACAGATGGAATTGCAGTAATTTTAGGCTCAGTCGGTCGTAATTTTGGCGCCGGGATGTCAGGTGGTCTAGCTTATGTATATGATACTGCAGGTAATTTTAAGCAAAAATGTAATTTAGAAATGATCGAGTTGTTTAAGTTGAATGAAAAAGCCGATGACGATATCGTTTTGAAGTTACTGCGGCAGCATTTTAAATATACTGGTTCAGAGAAAGCTAAGTATATTTTGAAACACTGGGATAGAGAACAAACTAATTTTGTTAAAGTTTATCCCAAGGAATACAGACATATTAATGAAATTATGGCTCGTTTTGCTGGTGAGGGCGTGGCGCCAGAACAGTTAGAGCAAAAGGCCTTTGACGCTGTTGCAGGCTCACAACCAACGGTAATGAAATAAGAGAGGAGGAAACTAGATGGCAGATCCATTCGGTTTTATGAAATACACACGTATCAATAATCCTAGCAGGCCAGTTCAAGATAGAATCAAAGACTTTGAAGAAATGAATGGGGCTCTAGACGCGAAAGAAAGACGTGAACAAGCAGCCCGCTGCATGAATTGTGGGGTTCCTCATTGCCATGCGGGTTTCTTTTATGATGGTGGTCGTGCTGTTAGTGGTTGCCCTAATGATAATTTGATCCCTGAATGGAACGATTTGCTTTATCGCAGTGAAGATAAACGTGCTTTTGAGCGTCTGACTAAAACAAACCCGCTGCCTGAATTCACAGGCCGTGTTTGCCCAGCACCATGTGAAGTGGCATGTAATGAAGCTTTACATGGTCAAGGAGTTACAATTAAAGACAATGAAAAGTTTATTATTGAACGAGCATTTGAGTTTGGCTGGGTTAAAGATAGCGGTAAGCCCTTACGAAGAAATGGTATTAAAATAGCGATCGTCGGCAGTGGACCAGCTGGTTTGACAGCAGCCTGGGAACTAAATAAACAGGGGTATGAAGTAACCGTTTTTGAAAGAGACGATTATCCTGGCGGTCTAGTGATGTATGGAATTCCCAATATGAAGCTACCCAAAGAAATTGTCCGCCGCCGTATCAAACTGATGGAAGAGCTGGGAATCAAGTTTAAAGTAAATACAGAAGTTGGTGTAACAGTATCAGCGGCTGCGCTGAAAAAAGAGTTTCAGCGAATTATTTTAACTATTGGGGCACGTGCTCCGCGTGAACTTGATGTTCCAGGACGACAGTTGAAGGGAATAATGCAGGCAGTTGATTATCTGACTTTGGCAACAAAACAGCTTATCAAAAACGGCACCAAGGCCACGACGACTTTAGCCGGTAAGCGAGTAGTTGTTATCGGCGGTGGTGATACAGGAAATGATTGTATTGCAACAGCTGTGCGGCAAGGAGCGGCAGATGTTCAACAGCTTGAGATTACCCGCCAAGCACCGCAAAAACGTTTGGCAAGTAATCCTTGGCCGCAATGGCCGCTAGTTTCTAAATTGGGTTATGGACAAAAGGAAGCTCAAACGCTTTTTGGTAAGGTCGTAACGTCGTATGAAATGACAGCAGTCGATTTTGCAGGAGAAAAAGGTGCTGTAACTAGCATGACTACAAGTAAGGTTCGTTTGTTTAAACCGATTGCTGGGACAAAGCAAGCAAAGCCAGTTGATCTTGTTTTGTTAGCGATGGGCTTTACAGGAGCACAACAACATGTTTTGGATTCCTTTGATATTACACAGATCGATGATGACTATACAACGGACCAGGAACAAGTTTATGTAGCAGGGGATGCCCGTCGTGGACCAAGTCTTGTTATCTGGGGGATTCATGAAGGTAGAATGGTTGCGAAAGCAGTTGATAATTCATGTCGGGTTCATGTTTGAATTTAATTCATGACTAGAATAATATAGTTTTTTTAGGAGTACAGTAACCATATTAAGAAAAAGAGAGTGGCTAAAAGGTGTTTAGTTGGAGAACATTAATAGTGCAAGTACAAGGCAGAGATAATCCCGTGAACGGATTATCTGATTTACGGTAAGCATCAATTTCCCGTCTTTTTGGTACATGTTTAAGTACTGGATATTCGAAACCACAAAACACAAAAAAAGAGTTCGAGACTTTCGTCCCGAACCCTTTTCAGATGTTTTTTTAGAACGTATATGATTAAACCAGCATCTGTTTTAGAATTACATCGTTGCAAATTTTTCACGAATAGTTGCAGCAGAGTTAGCCAACTTAGTTTCTTCGGTATTAGATAATGGAATATCAATTAACTCTTCCACACCATTCTTACCAATAATTCCTGGTTGTCCGACATAAGAGTCGTATTTTTTATTGTAAGAAGAGCATGGGCACATAAGGTGAGCATCATCCAAAACGGCGCGGCTTAATTTTACTGCACATGTCGCGATAGCGTAGCTTGTATAGCCTTTACCAGAGTGGATTGCCCAGCCACCGGATCTTGCTTGCGATTCAAGCTCAGTGAGATCAAGATTATGAGCTTGTGCAAGTGGTAAAACGTCAAGACCATTAACTTTCACCGTTGACCAAGCGACAAATTGCGATTCACCGTGCTCGCCGTAGACAAAACCAGCAACGTTTTTGGGATCAACATTAAACTGTTCTGCGACAACACGTTGCATCCGTGCAGTATCAAGGAAAGTCCCTGTTCCAAGAACTTGGGAGCCTGGCAGACCAATCTCTTTTTGAAGATATTGTGAAATTGCATCACAAGGGTTCATTGTATCGATTAGAATACCATGAAAACCGCTTTTCTTGATTTTAGGGGCGATATCTTTAACAATTTCACGTGTATATTCAAATTCTGCCCAACGATTACCGCTGGCGTTGTCAAGTGCATGAATGTTTCCAGCAGTAATAAATAAAATATCTGTATCAGCTAGTTCAGCATAATCCTGAATCTTAATTTTAGGACGTGTTTCAAGACGTGCTGTTGCATCTTGTAAATCAAGCTGTTCAGCACGAGCTTTTTTCTCGTTTTTATCAATTAAAACTAATTGATCTGCGTCACCTTTGGTAACAAGGGCAAAAGCAATGGTTGCACCTACATGACCAACACCGACAATTGCGTATTTTCTTCCCATAAAAGTAAATTCCTCTCTTAAGTTAATAACTTGTATATCAATTATTATACGATTTCTAAGTGCAACTGATTATTTCGGATAAAACCAGCCTTTTTCATCATACTATAAGCGACAAGTGAGATAGCAGCAGGTAAAACAACTCCTGTGAACAGATAGACTGCAAGGTCTCCCCATCCCTGTGCTGCGTAAGCTAATGGTGCAATGAATGAGTTAAGCCCCAAACCAGCTAGTTTATAGGTTGATCGGAACCCGAAGAAAATTGTCGCAATTGGTGCACAGACAATTGCAGAGAGCATAGAAGGCAGTAACAGATACGGATTAAGCAGCAGGTTGGGGAATTGGACCTTAGGGGTAATAATTCCCTGTGCAATGTTTGCGCCTAGATTATTTTGTCGGAAAGACATAACAGTGAAAGCAACGAACTGCGAGGTCGTTCCGATCAAGGCTGCAGCAGAAGAAATAGGATCAAGTGTCAAGGCGATCGCTAATGCTGCAGAAGAAGCGGGTGTCATTAAGAATAATGCCCAGACAACAGAGACACAGATTGAACCAATTAATGGGTTGACCTGCATTGTTTCTGCAATATAAGCACTGACTCCTAGTAAGAGTGGAGTCGTAACAGCTGCCAGACCTAAACCGGCAACGCCCCCAATAAAGGTTGCTGCAAGCGGAACAAGCATCATATCTAGCGGTGTTTTGCCAGTTAAATATTTACCAACTAAAGCTGCAATTAAGCCAGCTAAAACAGCGCTGATCGGTTGTCCAGTTGAAAGTGTGATTGAACCAGCAGCTTGCATCAGGTTAGCACCGGTAGCTGTAGTACCATTAACAGCACCAGTCGTAAAGTGAACGGCATTGGCACCGATGGTTGACGAAATCATTGCACTGAACATAACAAGGGAGTTGGTCCCTAGCTGAGAAGCAACTGCAACTCCTAGTGCTGGGGCAAGAAGACTATTTGCAATCAAGCCGACTTGGGAAAGTGCATTCCAGTGGACAAAGGACGCAAATGTTTGTAGTAGGAGCCCAATTCCTAATGTCACTAAAATAGCATTAGCAATTGCGGCGGTAATCCGGTATGCATAGTCTTTAACGGTAAGATTTTTCTGTGCCTCAGCATTTTCCATAATTAACACTCCTTCGAAGTTTTTAAATAGTTAAACCTTTTCGATCCAGCCTGCAGGTGCATCAACATCTCCAAATTGGATGCCGGTTAATTCATCATATAATTTACGGGTTACAGGGCCAACTTCAGTCTCACTGTAAAAGACGTGGAAGTTATCACCGTACTTGAAACCACCAATGGGTGAGATCACCGCGGCAGTTCCGCAAGCACCGGCTTCTGCAAAGTGATCTAGTTGGTCGATATAGATATCACCTTGTTCAGTTTGCATGCCTAGTCGATGTTCTGCTAAGTAAAGCAGAGAATATTTAGTTACACTAGGCAGAATCGATGGGGATTTAGGTGTCACAAATTTGCCGTCCTTTGTAATACCGAAGAAGTTAGCTGAACCAACTTCTTCAATTTTGCGGTGTTCAATTGGATCAAGATAGATACAATCTGAGAAGCCAGCGTCATGTGCGAGTTGGCCGGGAAAGAGACTGGCAGCATAGTTACCGCCAACTTTGCTGGCACCGGTACCCTTATGTGCAGCACGGTCGTATTCAGAGGCAACAAAGTTGGTAGGGGTCAAACCGCCTTTAAAGTAATTACCAACAGGCATTGCAAAGATGGAGAAAATATATTCTTGAGCGGGATGGACACCAATGTTATCACCAACACCAATAAGGTAAGGACGTAAGTAAAGTGTGCCACCTGTACCGTAAGGAGGAATATAAGCTTCATTTGCATGTACAACTTCTTTAAGAGCAGCAACAAACATTTCGGTTGGAACCTTAGGCATCATCAAACGTTCGCAACTTTTTTGCATGCGGGCTGCATTTTGATCCGGACGAAAGAGGTTAATACTGCCGTCTTTACAACGATAGGCTTTCAGCCCTTCGAAGACTTCTTGACCATAATGCAGACAAGTTGACCCTTCGCTGATAGTAACATTGGCATCTTCAGTTAAACCTGTCTCTTGCCATTCACCATCACGCCAATAAGCACGATAGCGATAAGGTAGATTCATGTAGTTAAAGCCAAGATTATTCCAATCGATCTCCTGTGGTTGAACTGCTTTTTTTCCTGACATTGTCATATAAAGTTCCTCCTTTAAATTGTTACAAAGACGCTATTTCATTAAATAATGATGAAAAAAGACACCTGCTTCGCTGAGACTAAGCGATGACAGGTGCCAAAAAAACGCCATCGCCTAAGTCTTCTTAGCGCGATAGCGTTAATGTTCTCGTAATCAAGCAGCCGAGACATTAAACAGCATATCGCGCATGTTAATAATGACTAGGCTCACTAGGTATTCAGTTGTAGTAGGACTTTTGGTTAAAATGGTTCTACAAGATTGCAACATACTATTTAACTCCCTTCTGCTGTTAATAGCAGTATTTGTAATTGATAAAACTAATTATAACTAAAACAATTAGAATTGCAAGTGTTTTTTTAATTAAAATTTCATTTTCAATAAAACTCAAGGAAAAATTGGAGAGCAACGCAACTCTCCTTTGAGCAGGGATAAAGAAATTCTATAAGTTGCGTAATTTTGGCTGATTTGAATTATTGATTATGGTGGTGGATATTTCCTGCGCTATTTATAGTTGGAAAAGATTGTAAAAAATATTTTATAATGATTGAACTTACTATAATAAACGATTACAATCAAAGAAGTAGAGGATTGTAATCTGAGAGGTATTAGTAGATTTGTTGTTTCTTAGATACAGCGGGTAAGATACCCTTGGTTATAAATCCTTTACAAACAGCAGTTAGACTATGCTGGATCGGTGAGGTTTTTAAGTGTGGTTTGGTTATCACATGTAGCAGCTTCATCCATCACAGCAGAAAAACGAGTTCACTAATAGTGGATTCAGTCTGGCTGTTGTTTTGCTATGTATGGTCAGGTCCTTACAGTAAGTATAGAATTTAAGGGTACTTATTGACAATTAGGATGTTTAAAAGTATATTATAAGCAATCATTCTTATCTTAATTGATAAAGTAGTCAAAGTGCTTTGTCCACGTTTTTTTGGCGTGGAGTGGCACTTTTTTTATTGTCTAAAAAGGAGGAAGACTTGGTGACAACAACAGAATTTGATACGATTGCTGCTATTTCCACTCCACCTGGCGAAGGAGCGATATCTATCGTGCGGCTAAGCGGGGAAGAAGCAATCCTTATTGCAGAAAAAGTTTTTGCAGGGAAAGATCTTGCACAAGTTGCGAGTCATACAATTAATTATGGACATATTCTTGATCCTAAAACAAAGCAGGAAATAGACGAGGTAATGGTTTCCGTTATGCGGGCACCTAAAACCTTTACACGTGAAGATACCATTGAGATCAACTGCCATGGAGGGATAGTAGCAACAAATCGCATTTTACAGCTGCTGTTAAGTAATGGGGCACGTTTAGCTGAACCAGGGGAATTTACAAAGCGTGCTTTTCTCCACGGAAGGATTGATCTATCGCAAGCCGAAGCTGTGATGGACCTTATTCGAGCTAAAACTGACCGCTCAATGAAGGTTGCCTTAGATCAACTAGACGGAAATCTTGCCCACCTTGTTAAAAGCCTACGGCAGGATATATTGGATGTTTTAGCACAAGTCGAGGTCAATATCGACTATCCTGAATATGATGCAGTTGAGGAAATGACGACTCGACTTCTTAAAGAAAAAGCACTTGATGTGAAAAAAAGAATACAGCAGTTGTTGCAGACTGCTAAACAAGGCAAGGTTTTACGGGAAGGATTAGCAACGGCTATTGTTGGTCGTCCTAATGTTGGAAAATCAAGCTTGCTCAATCGGTTATTACACGAAGATAAAGCGATTGTGACTGATGTTGCTGGGACGACTAGAGACGTTATCGAAGAATATGTGAATGTCCATGGTGTTCCTCTGAAATTAGTTGATACGGCTGGAATTCGTGAAACAGCGGATAAAGTTGAAAAAATTGGGGTTGAGCGATCTAGAAAAGCAATTGATCAGGCTGATCTGGTGATGCTGGTCCTTGATAGTAGTCAAAAACTAACTGAACAAGACCGCGCCCTGGTTGAATTGACTTCTAAAAAGAAACGGATTATTTTATTAAACAAAGTTGATCTAGCACAACAGATTGAATTGCCAGAGTTGAAGAAACTAACTGGTACAGATGAGTTGCTAACAACTTCTGTCCTGAAGAATGCAGGACTTGATCAGCTGGAAGAAAGAATCGCGAAGCTGTTTTTTGGTGGAATCGAGGACAGCCAAACAACTGTTATGGTGACGAATGCACGTCATATAGCCTTGCTTAATCAGGCTGAAGATGCACTGGACAATGTATTAGATGGGATCAAGGCGAATATGCCAGTTGACTTGGTACAAATTGATATGACAAATTGCTGGGATCTCTTAGGGGAAATAACGGGTGATAGCTATCAAGATGAACTTTTGAATCAGCTTTTCAGTCAATTCTGTTTAGGCAAGTAACAGTAAATAATAACCTTTTATATATGGTAGGAGATTAAAATGGAAGTAAAGCAGTATGTAAGTAAAACATATGATGTAATTGTTGTTGGTGCTGGACATGCCGGTTGTGAGGCAGCTTTGGCAGCAGCACGAATGGGGAATAAAACACTTTTAGTCACAATTAACCTAGAGATGGTTGCTTTTATGCCATGCAATCCTTCGATTGGTGGCCCAGCTAAGGGGATCGTGGTACGTGAAGTGGATGCATTAGGTGGTGAAATGGGGCGTAATATTGATAAGACCTACGTCCAGATGCGGATGCTCAATACGGGTAAGGGACCGGCTGTACGTGCGTTGCGGGCCCAAGCTGATAAGCGAGCTTATTCAATTGAAATGAAGCATACGATCGAGCGTGAGCCTAACTTGACACTACGGCAAGGGATCGTTGATGATCTAATCGTTGAAGATAATGTAGTCAAGGGTGTTATTACTAATACCGGAGCTCGTTATGGGGCTAAAAGTGTTGTTTTAACGACTGGGACGGCAGCACGGGGAAAGATTATTATTGGAGAACTGATGTATTCATCTGGTCCAAATAATTCGCAACCTTCAATGAAGTTATCAGGTAATTTGGAGAAACTTGGTTTTGAGTTAAAACGGTTTAAAACAGGAACACCGCCACGAGTAGATGGAAATACCATTGATTATGCACTGACTGAAGAACAAAAGGGCGATGAGGAACCTAATCATTTCAGTTTTGAGTCAAGTGATGAAGCATATCTTGCGGTCAAAGAGCAACTATCTTGTTGGCTGACATATACTAACGAGATGACGCATAAAATAATTCGGGCTAATCTTGACCGTGCACCAATGTTTTCTGGGGTTATTGAAGGTGTGGGTCCGCGTTACTGCCCTTCAATTGAAGATAAGATCGTTCGTTTTGCAGATAAGCCACGTCATCAGCTCTTTATTGAGCCAGAGGGACGCAATACAGATGAGTACTATCTGCAAGGGCTCTCGACTTCGATGCCAGAAGAAATTCAGCAGAAAATGGTTCATTCAATCAAAGGATTAGAACAGGCTGAGATGATGCGTCCTGGCTATGCCATTGAATATGATATTGTTTCACCATATCAATTGCGGCCAACATTGGAAACTAAGCTCATTAGTGGTTTATATACAGCTGGTCAGACTAATGGGACTTCAGGGTATGAAGAAGCAGCTGGGCAAGGAATGCTAGCGGGTATTAACGCCGGTTGCCATGCATTAGGTAAGGAAGAAGTTATTTTAAAACGCAGTGATGCTTATATTGGTGTTATGGTAGATGATCTAGTTACTAAGGGAACTAACGAGCCTTATCGGTTACTGACATCACGGGCAGAGTACCGTTTAATCTTGCGGCATGACAATGCGGATTTACGGTTAACAGAGCTAGGGCACCAGTTAGGTTTGATCTCAGATGAACGTTTTGAAGCTTTTGAAGCCAAAAAAGCAGCTGTGGCCGCAGAAGAAAAACGACTCAAAGAAATTCGGATCAAGCCTAATGATGAGGTTAATGCTTTCTTAGCATCAAAAGGTGATACACCGCTCAAAGATGGCGTGTTGGCACGTGATTTTTTACGCCGACCGGAAGTTAGTTATACTGAATTGTTGCAGTTTATCCCAGCACCTGAACAACCATTGGATCATCGAATAATTGAGCAGGTTGAAATCCAAATTAAATATGCAGGGTATATTAAGAAAGCATACCAGAAAATTGAAAAGTTAAAACGAATGGAAGCTAAGAAGATACCGGAACGAATCGATTATGATGCGATCGAAGGCTTAGCAACTGAGGCTCAGCAAAAACTTAAGAAGATCCAGCCAGCAACATTGGCACAAGCTAGCCGAATCAGTGGTGTTAACCCAGCCGATCTTTCTATTTTGGCTATCTATATTGAACAAGGACGAATTGCTAAAATCTAATAAAAAACACACTGTTTTGCCTGTCACGGGATAAGTTCTTAAAAATGGACAGCTAAGCAATGTGTTTTTTATTTGGATTCATTTGATTTTTCTGCGGGTTTCTTTTTAAAACGATTAAAAAGTAAAACAAAAAAGAATGTTGATTCGATCGTTAGATAAAAGAAATCCAGCAAAAGAATCCCTAGGATGATCCATTTATTTGCAGTTGAAATAGCCCAAATTGTTGCGATGAGTAAGGGAATAAAAAAGATACTTAATAATGCAAATGCTAGCTGCAGTTTAGTTTTAATTTTCTCCAAGGGACATCTTCCTATCTGACCGTTTTATACTATATTATACCTTCTTAAAATTTCTTTGTATTTATAAATGACAATAAAAAAACTTATTTGGGTTAATAAATGGTATAAAAGGCTGTATAATCAAAGAAGCAATTAGAGTCGAAAAATAGCTATCATTGGACTTAGACTAGCGAGGGGACATTTGTTAAATGAATAAATTAATTTCACTTGTTGTACCCTGCTACAATGAGCAGGAGACAGTACCGCTTTTCTATAAAGCACTTGAAAAAGTTAAGGGACAGCTTAGAGGGAACGAGCTTGAATATATTTTTATTGATGATGGATCAAAAGATGCTACCTTAAAAGAGCTAAAGGCATTACAGCAACGAGATCCTCAGCATGTTCATTATGTTTCTTTTTCAAGAAATTTTGGGAAGGAGTCAGCTTTATATGCAGGTCTGACTTACGCAACGGGTGACTATGTGTCTGTCATGGATGTGGATCTGCAGGATCCGCCAGAACAGTTGGCTGAAATGTTAGCGGGAATTGAGGATGAGGGTTACGATGTTGTAGGGACCCGCCGGATGGACCGGAGTGGTGAACCGCCGATACGCTCGTTCTTCTCCAATATGTTTTATAAAATTATCAATAAGATTTCGAATACGCCTATTCTTGATGGCGTGCGAGACTATCGTTTAATGACACGGCAAGTAGTGGATGCTATTTTAAAATTAAGTGAGTATAACCGCTTTTCTAAAGGACTTTTTAGTTGGGTGGGTTTTAAGACTAAGTATTTGGAATATCAAAATCGTGATCGGGTAGCTGGTAATACTTCATGGTCATTTTGGAAATTATTTGGCTATTCCTTGGATGGGATCGTTAATTTCTCGGATACACCATTATCGATTGCCTCATTTGTAGGTTTTTTCTCCTTTGCGGGCTCAGGTGTTGCGATGATCTTCATTATAATGCGTAAACTATTCTACGGTGGAAGTGTAGATGGCTGGGCTTCGCTAGTTACGATCATCTTACTGGTGGGTGGAATGCAGCTATTCTGTTTAGGGATCGTTGGTAAATATATTGCTAATATCTATCTTGAAGCCAAACACCGCCCAGTTTATATCGTTCGGGAAAAGAAATAGTTAGTAAACAAAATTTAAATAGAGCATAACAGACTACCGTTATAATAGTAAGCGTGGCTGTACCTAAAATTAATTTTGGGTACAGCTTTTTTAGTTGTGTAAAATATTGTTTTATTTATCACAAGGATAATAAAAAAAATAAAATTACTAACATGAAAGTAAATAAAACAGTTAAAAACCAAGGAGAGTGCATGTTAAAAAAACAACAATGTTTAATTTTGAACTAAAAGGGGTTACAATCTTATTGTAAGCGGTTCACATAACGCTGATTAGGAATACAAAATTCTAATTACTTTTATTAACAAGAAGGATGTGTTATCTAATAGTTAGTTATAAAGTGAATTTTTACTAAGGAGGCTTCAAAAATGTCCAAAAAATTATTTGATTTTGAACAGTTAAAAAAAGAACAATGTAATGAATTTAAAACTGTTAAACTACTATCAGAAGAAGGTAAAACAATTGATCCTAAATGGCAACCAGATTTGAGCGATGATGAACTAGTGGCGCTTTTTAAACAAATGATCTGGTCTCGGACATTAGATACACGTTCAACTAAATTAAATCGTCAAGGAAGGTTAGGTTTTTATGCCCCGACTGCGGGTGAAGAGGCGAGTCAGATCGCATCTAACTTTGCTATGGAAAAAGAAGATTTTATTCTCCCAGCATACCGTGATGTACCCCAGTTAGTGCAACACGGGTTACCGCTTTATAAAGCTTTTCTCTGGTCACGTGGCCATGTAGAGGGGAATAAGTATCCAGCGGATTTTAACGCTTTGCCACCGCAAATTATTATTGGCGCACAATATGTTCAAGCCGCAGGTGTTGCTCTTGGTTTCAAACTCAAGGGTCAAAAGAATGTAGCCTATACGTACACAGGTGATGGTGGAACGTCACAAGGCGATTTTTATGAAGGAATCAATTTTGCAGGAGCATTTCAAGCACCAGCTGTTTTTGTTGTGCAAAATAATGGATTTGCTATTTCAGTTCCGCGTGAAAAACAGACGGCTGCTGAGACTTTAGCACAGAAAGCTGTCGCGGCTGGGATCCCTGGTGTTCAAGTTGATGGGATGGATGCATTGGCAGTATATGAAGTTACACGTGCTGCACGTGAATTTGCGCTAAACGGTAACGGACCAGTTTTAATTGAGACGTTGACTTATCGTTATGGACCGCACACTCTGTCAGGTGATGATCCAAAACGTTATCGGACTAAAGAATCAGATGATTTCTGGCTTAAGAAAGATCCGCTTGTTAGAATGCGCAAATTCCTGACAGCGAAAGGGATATGGTCAGAAGAAAAAGAAGAGCAGTACGTTGAAGAGGTTAAAGCAGAAATCAATGAAGCAATAGCTAAAGTTGAAAACATGCCAAAACAAAAAATTAGTGAGTACTTAGCTAACACCTTTAGTGAGATGCCTGCTAGCATTCAAGCAGCAGCTAAGTACTATGAAACAAAGGAGGCCAAATAGCTATGGCTAAAATGACAATGATTAAGGCCATTACAGATGCCTTGGATGAAGAATTAGCACGAGATGAAAAAGTCTTAGTTTTTGGGGAAGATGTTGGAAAAAATGGTGGAGTTTTTCGTGCAACAGAGGGACTTCATGATAAGTACGGTAACGACCGGGTATTTGATACGCCATTAGCTGAATCTGGAATTGGTGGGCTGGCTGCTGGTCTGGCACTGCAAGGTTTTCATGCTGTTCCGGAAATTCAGTTCTTTGGATTTGTTTATGAAGCAATGGATGAGATCGCAGGGCATATTTCACGAATGCATTTTCGTTCAGGTGGAACACGTAAAATGCCAGTAACTTTCCGCGCACCTTTTGGTGGTGGGGTACATACACCAGAACTGCATGCAGATAGTCTGGAAGGCTTAGTTGCACAGATGCCTGGTTTACGGGTGGTAATTCCAAGTAATCCGTACGACGCAAAGGGATTACTGATCTCTGCTATCCGTTCCGAAGATCCAGTTGTTTTCTTGGAACATATGAAACTGTATCGGTCCTTTAAAGAAGAGGTGCCTGATGAAGCCTATACTGTGCCACTTGATAAGGCTAAAGTTGCTTTAGAGGGAACAGATATCAGCATCATTACCTATGGAGCAATGGTGCGCGAAAGCCTGAAGGCTGCAGAGGAACTTGCTAAGGACGGTATTAAGGCAGAAGTTGTCGATCTACGAACAGTCTCACCTTTAGATGAAGAAACAATTTTGACCTCAGTTAAGAAAACAGGTCGAGCAGTAATTGTTCAGGAGGCTCAAAAGCAAGCTGGCATTGGCGCACAAGTAGCAGCGTTGATTGCAGAAGAAGGGATTCTTTATCTTGAGGCCCCTGTTGGTCGGGTCGCTGCGCCAAACACACCATATCCTTTCAGTGAAGCCGAGAGCGACTGGCTTCCAAATAAACAAAATATTATTGATAAGGTTAAAGAAAACATGAACTTTTAGGAGGCAAAAACATGAGTGTATACCAATTCAAATTACCTGATATTGGTGAAGGAATCTCCGAAGGAACGGTTGCTAAATGGTATGTTAAGCCCGGTGATACCTTAAAAGAAGACGATGACTTACTAGAAATTGAAAATGATAAATCAGTTGAAGAAATTCCAGCACCAGTTTCAGGAACAATTAAACAAATTTTAGTTAATGAGGGTGAAACTGCAGAAGTTGGTCAAGGATTAGTTGAGTTTGAAGTAGAAGGAGACCTTCCTGCAGGAGCACAGGCGGAACAAGCGGCGCCAGAGAATAGTCAAGCAGCTCCGGAGAAAACAACAGAACAGACCCCGGCAGCTCCGGCTTCTACGACAGCACCCAAAAGGACTGATGAAGCAGCAACTGAGCAAAAAGCTGCACCAGAGCCAGCAGCCTCGGAAAATACTGCAGCAGCTCCAGCAACAGCTGATCGCAGTTTACCAGTGCTAGCAATGCCGGCAGTGAGGGTATATGCCCGGCAGCAAGGTGTTGATTTAAAGCAAGTTAAGGGGACTGGTAAACATGGACACGTAATTCGCGCTGATGTTGAAGCCTTCCTTAAAAACGGGCCAGCAACTACTACTCCAGTAGCTGCGGGAAAACATTCAAGCGAACAGACTGCGCCAGTTGTGGCTGGTGATGAATGGCCTGAAACAAGAGAAAAAATGTCAGGGATTCGTAAGGCAACTGCTAAAGCAATGGTTCGCAGTAAGAGTGAGATTCCACACGTTATCGTCTTTGACGATGTGGTAGTTGATAAATTGTGGGATCATCGTAAGAAATACAAAGGAATGGCGGCTGAAAAGGATGTTCACTTAACCTTTATGGCCTACATCGTCAAGGCATTGGCAGTGATTTTGCGTGAATACCCAATCTTTAATGCTAAGGTTGATATGGATAATCAAGAGATCATCTATCGTAACTATATTAATGTAGGGATCGCAACAGACACGGACCGTGGTTTGCTTGTTCCTAATGTTAAACATGCTGATGAAAAGAGTTTGTTTGCAATTGCACGTCAAATTAGTAAGAATACACAAAAAGCTAAGGATGGTAAGTTAAGCGGAGACGATATGAAGCATAGTAGTATGTCGATTACAAACATTGGTTCAATTGGGGGGGGTTTCTTCACACCAATTATTAATTGGCCTGAGGTTGCTATTTTGGGTGTCGGTCGGATTCAAAAAGAACCGCTTGTTGTGGATGATGAAGTTAAAGCAGCATATGTTATGAAACTATCGTTATCCTTTGATCATCGTGTGATTGATGGGGCAACTGCTCAACGGGCACTCAATCGCTTAAACGAATTATTAAGTAATCCAGAACTTTTATTAATGGAAGGATGACGCCGCATGGTAGTAGGAGATTTTGAAATTGAATTAGAGACAGTTGTTGTTGGTGCAGGACCTGGTGGTTATGTAGCGGCCATCAGAGCCGCTGAAAAGGGTCAAAAGGTTACTGTTATTGAACGTGAGTTTATTGGTGGAGTATGTCTGAACGTTGGGTGTATTCCATCCAAAGCCCTTATTGAAGCAGCTCACCGGTATCAAGCAGCAATGGGTTCGCAAGATATGGGTCTGCGAGTTACTGCAGCGACCTTAGATTTTAAACAAACACAAAAGTGGAAAAAGGAAGGTGTAGTCGATAAGCTGACAGGCGGGGTAGCTAGCTTATTTAAGAAACACCATATTGATGTTGTCTGGGGCAGTGCTTTTCTAAAAGATGAACACAGCTTGCGCGTTATTAATGATGACCACGCACAAACGTATACTTTTAAGAATTTGATCGTTGCGACTGGCAGCCATCCGATTGAGATCCCTAATTTCAAATTTGCAGGAAGAGTCCTCGATTCAACTGGAGCATTAGCTCTGCAAGAAGTTCCTAAAGAATTAATCGTTGTTGGCGGTGGTTATATAGGTTGTGAGCTGGCATCTGCTTATGCTAACTTGGGTGCGCATGTTTCAATTCTAGAAGGTGCTGATGGAATATTGGCGAACTATGAGCGCGATCTTGTTTCAGTAGTTGAACACCATTTTAGTTCACAGCATGTAGATATCTATACCAAGGCAATGGCCAAAAAGGCTGAACAAAGCGACCAAGGTGTGACAGTTACATTTGAAGTTGATGGTAAGGAAAAGCAGTTGCAAGCAGATTACTGTGTTGTTTGTGTTGGACGACGTGCCAATACGGCCGACATGGGCTTAGAACATCTTGGTATAAAAATTGATAAACGTGGTTTGATTGATGTTGATGCACAAGGTCGGACTAGTGTACCTAGTATTTACGCAGTTGGTGATGTTGTTGCCGGAGCTGCACTTGCGCACAAAGCCAGCTATGAGGGGAAGATCGCTGCTGAAGCCATTTCTGGTTCGAAGGCAACAGTTGACTATCATGCAATGCCAGCTGTCTGCTATACAGATAGTGAAATTGCAACCACTGGGTTGACTGTAAAGGAAGCTAAAGCCCAGGGATTGGATGTTAAAAAAGCACAGTTCCCATTTGCCGCGAATGGGCGTGCGATCTCAATGAATAGTACAGATGGTTTTGTTCGAATCGTTTTTGAAAAACAGAGTCAAGCAATCGTTGGCGCACAAATCGTTGGACCTAATGCTAGCGACATGATTACAGAACTGACATTAGCAATTGAAAGTGGAGCAACTATTGAAGATGTTGCTTTGACGATTCACCCGCATCCAAGTGTTAGTGAAGCTATCATGGATGTTGCTGATTTAGGTTTGGGTCTACCCATTAATATTTGACGAGGAAGTGTAGGAGTATGCAGTATGTAGTGATGCCAACAGCTGATATTAGGAGAAACTTAGCAACAGAACAATATTTGATGAATAATGATCAATTAGAGTTACCGTTAATGCTTTTTTATATTGAAAAGCCATGTGTAATCGTTGGTCGTAATCAGAATACAATAGAGGAGATCAACCAAAAATACTGCCGGGAGAATGACGTTACGGTAACACGACGCCTATCAGGCGGTGGGGCAATGTACCAGGACTTAGGGAATCTCTGTTTTAGTTTTATTGTCGATGCCGGTAGTCGTGAATTTGGTGACTTCAAAACAATGGTTGCACCTATTGTAGATGCATTGCATAAAATGGGTGTAACAGGGGCTGAAGTAACGGGACGAAATGATATTGTCGTCGATGGTAAGAAATTTTCCGGTAATGCAATGTACACACGTGGGGGGAAGACCTTCTCGCATGGAACGTTGATGCTGGATGTTGATACCGATGAGGTTACTAAAACATTGAATGTTCCGCTGGATAAGATTAAATCAAAGGGGATCAAATCTGTTCGCAGTCGGGTAACCAACCTGCGACCATACTTGTCTGCGAAATATAAAAATATTACAACTGAAGAGTTTCGTGATTTACTTATCCAAAATGTATTGGAGATAGCTAACCCACAGGAGATCAAGCAGTTTGAATATAAGCTGACTGAAGAGGACGAGAAACAAATTACCCAACTTGAGGATAAGATCTATGCTAACTGGGATTGGGTCTATGGTCAATCTCCTGAATTCACGGTCAAGAAAAGACAGCATTTTACTAATGGAACAGTTGATGCCCGGATTTTAGTCGAAAAAGGGAAGATCAAAAACATTACTTTCTTTGGGGACTTTTTTGGAACGCACATAGTTACTGAACTAAGTGAAAAATTACTTGGTTGTTTATTTGAAAAAGACAAAATAGAAGAAGCTTTGAAAGATGTTGACTTAAATCAGTACTTTCAAGGTATTCCGCGACAGGACATTATTGATTTGTTAGCAGATTAGATACGCAATAATAATTAAAAAGTAATAAATAAAGGACTGGAGAAAAAACCAGTCTTTTTATTTTAAAAAATAGCTGGTCGGATGGAGGAAAAAACATTGGAATGGAAACTAGGTTGGTACCATAATTGTGATGACTATCGGGCACTGCCATTTACTTTTCCGGAGCTAACGGAAGTTGTTCAAGCTACGCTTAATTTAAATGGAGATGGTATCCGCTTAGGTCTATCTAATTTGTATGGTGAAAAAGATCTTATTTTCCAGAAGGTTGAAGCTGCTACAGATGAAAAGTTTCACGTGAAACAGAAAGTAACTTTTGCGGGGATAGAGCAGGCTACGGTTATTAAGGGAACAACCCTCAAAAGTGATCCAGTGCATTTACAAGTGAAAGCGGGGATGAAACTTTATCTCAAGCTCAGCAGCAAGTCTGTTCAAACATATGCTGATTTCTGTTGCACTTATGATACGACGTTAACTAACGCTAATTTTGTTCGCCGATATGCTAGTACACCACATCTGCATCATTCAATGGATGCACGCCGCGGTTGGTTTTGTTTAAATGAAATCGAGGTCCTAACAGATTCTCAGCCAGCAGTTGTAAATATAACGGGTGATTCCTTGGTTGAGATGGGGCAAATATCAACTAGTTTGGCAGAAATCGTTTATCAAAAAAGACCGGGGAAAATAGTTTTTGCCAACACGGGGATCTCAGGGGGGAGACTTCTGCATGATGCACCACAAGATGAACCTCTTTATCAGACTTTTGGGCCAAGCTTGCTACGAAGAGCGGCAACAGAGGCTCAAAAGCTAATGCCAGTACTGACGATTGCATTTATTGGGTCTAATGACTTGATAATGCCTTTGGTTAGTAAAGAAGCTTTACAACAGCAGATAGATATAAATGATTTTGCGGATGGAATTATACAACTTAAAAAGGTTTTGCAAAGGAATCACAGTCGGTTACTGTTAGGAACACTGCTACCGTTTAGTTTAGGACATGGGTCTGTACCACATAGTAATATTTATACGCAAACGTTAAATAAGCGGCAAGAAATCAACCGTTATTTACGCCGCTTACCAGAAACGTTTGACAGCAGCCAGCTCGTTGAAGATGATAAGCAACGCTTACAATCGCGCTATGATTTTGGCGATCATCTTCACTTAAATAAGCGAGGTGGTCAAAAAATTGCAACTGCTATTTGGGACCGAATACAGGAAGAAAAAATATTTTAATAAGCTTAAAAAGTAGTCTTTGGTGGAAAGAATGTGTAATGATGAATTACTTAGCAATGAAGACATATGATATTAGAACTAATTTAGCAACAGAGCAATACTTAATGACTAAAAAGAACATTGAATTACCGTTAGTTTTATTTTATATTCAACGTCCCTGTATTATTATCGGACGTAATCAAAATACACTTGAGGAGATAGATCAGGCATATTGCCAAGCAAAGCAGATCGTGGTTACCCGCCGTTTATCGGGCGGTGGCGCGATGTATGATGATCTGGGAAATCTGAGTTTTAGTTTTATTGTCCCTGCTGACCGTCGGCGTTTCGGAGATTTTAAAACGATGGTTGCCCCAATTGTGACCGCCCTGCATAAATTAGGGGTGACTGAAGCGAAAGTAACAGGCCGAAATGACATTGTGGTCGCGGGTAAAAAATTCTCCGGTAATGCGATGTATACGAAAGCAGGCAGGACTTTCTCCCATGGGACATTAATGTTGGATGTCGATATGCAGGAGGTTGCCCAAGCTTTAAGTGTTCCACAAGATAAGATTCAATCGAAAGGAATTAAGTCGGTACGTGGTCGGGTTACTAATCTTCGTCCTTACTTAGCGGAAAAATACCGTAATATTACGACAGAAGAGTTTCGTGATTTTATTATTCAAAGTGTTTTGAATGTTGATTCAATGGCAATGGCTAAGAAAAATAGTTATCAATTAACTATTGAAGATCAGGCTGAAATTGCAGAGTTGGAGCAGAAGTATTATCGTAATTGGGATTGGGTATACGGACAGTCACCACAATTTACACTTCAGCGGAGACGGCATTTTACAAACGGGACGATTGATGCACGAATTCTAGTTGCCAACGGCCAGATCAAGAAAATTAGATTTCTAGGTGACTACTTTGGAACAGCTGATGTTACTGACCTGGAAAAGCTTTTAATAGGAATACCTTTTAAAAAAGAGGACATTAAGTCTGTATTGACAACACAGTTGGTTGACAACTACTTTCAAGGAATAAGGCTGGATCAATTAGTCGAGCTCTTGTTTGATGATTAGGGCTTTAGGCAAATGCGTATAAGACTAAGTGAATATTAGTCGAATATGCTATACTAGTTTGCAAAAAGGTGTTTTTCTAGTATGAAGGTGAAAGAATGATTGATCTACATGAAATCCTAGATCGAATGAACCAGAGTCAGAAGATTAATTATGATAAAATATTGCAGAAGATGATCAAAAATTGGCAAGATCAAAAAATACGGCCACGGATTTTACTGCACAGCTGCTGCGCTCCCTGCAGTACATATACACTAGAATATTTAACGAAATACGCGGATGTTACTATTTATTATGCTAATTCCAATATTCATCCGCGTGCTGAATACCAACGACGTGAATATGTCCAGCAAAAATTTATCACTGATTTTAATCAAAAAACTAATAATAATGTTCAGTTTATTGCTGCTCCCTACGAACCACAACAATATTTTGAAGCCGTTAGAGGACTTGAGAAAGAACCCGAGGGCGGGGAACGATGTGAAGCTTGTTTCAATTATCGCTTAGATTTAGTAGCAGCTAAAGCAGTTGAATTAGGTTTTGATTATTTTGGCAGTGCATTAACAATTAGTCCACATAAAAATTCACAGGTAGTTAACCGAGTGGGGATAGATGTTCAGAACTTTTACACAACGAAATATCTGCCTAGTGATTTTAAGAAGAATAATGGTTACCGGCGTTCTGTCGAGATGTGCAAGGAATACGATGTTTATCGTCAATGTTATTGTGGCTGCCTTTTTGCGGCGAAAGCTCAAGGGATTGATTTATCGCAAATTCGTCAGGAAGCTAAAACTTTTATGCAAGGAAAGGATGCTGGAAAAGAGTTTCCAGATATTAAGTTCACTTATCATACGAAACAGCAAGATGATTGAGCTTTCCATGT
This sequence comes from Liquorilactobacillus capillatus DSM 19910, assembly GCF_001434915.1. Taxonomy (GTDB): domain Bacteria; phylum Bacillota; class Bacilli; order Lactobacillales; family Lactobacillaceae; genus Liquorilactobacillus; species Liquorilactobacillus capillatus. Next base: position 89,598 of record NZ_AZEF01000016.1, on the reverse strand, counting down.
AATTGGCAAAGACAAGAATCAACGAATAACTTAAAAATAATAGACTATGCCCAATTGTATGTACCCACAGCAATAATTAAGCTGATCTGGGGGATACAAAAATTAACTGGGAATAGTCTTTTTTAGACCGTCTAATTACGGGCGGATAGTTATTTCTTAGCCGGATATTTCAAGTAAGAATGAAATAGTGTGCCCATTATAATTAAAATCAAAACAGTAAACCAGATTGCAAGGCGTGTCCCAGTCACAAAAGATGATGGGCTATCAGCTATGACAATCATAAGTGTGACAGAGACAGATGCGGCAACTTGTCTGAAAGTATTGTTCAGAGCCGTAGCATGACTGATATGAGGTAAGGCAACATCTTTAAAAGCTTCGGACATGGCAGGTGAGAAGACGAGTGCGTTACCAATCATCCGAAGCATATAGGCACAAGTAATCAGCCAAATGGGAGTTTGGACACTGATAGTTATGAAGGGAATAGTTGCCAATAACATCAAAAAAATACCAGTACTGATAAGCACCTTAGGGCCGTGAGTATCATAGTAACGTCCAGCTAAAGCAGCAAAAAGAGCATTAGCGACAGCACCAGGTAGAAGAATTAAACCCGCATGCATACTACTTAACCCAGCAATATTTTCAACAAAAATAGGGATGATCTGCTCAGTACCGATCAGAACCATAAATGCAAAAACACCGATAAAGGTTAGCATTCTAAAAGATCTTAATTTTAGTAGGCTGACTCGCAGCATTGGTTCGGTAAGGCTAAATTGCCGACGTGTAAAAATCGTTAGGAATCCAAGCCCTGCAATTAACATTATTAGACCAAACATAAAAGATTGCTGAAAAACGGTCAAGCTAGCCAAGGTCAGACTTGAACCAGCCAGTGAAAGTAGAACGGAAAGTAAATCAATTCTAACAGCTCGTCTTTTAGAATAATTAGGAAAAACAAAGTAGGCAATAAGCCAGATTAAGATAATAAAGGGAAGGATCAGAGTAAACAGGTAATGCCAGTCAAAGTAATTTAGAATCAGTCCGGCGATGGTTGGACCAATCGCTGGCCCCGAAGCAATTACTAAACCAGACATTCCTAAAACAGTGCCACGTTTTTCAGCTGGATAGATGGTTACCATCGTGGTCATTTGAAACGACATCAAAATACCGCCAGCACAGGCTTGTAATAACCGTGCTGTTAATAACATTCCAAAATTAGTTGCGAAACTCCCTAGGAGAGTTCCTAGAATAAAGACCGCAGTTGTGGTTAAGAAAACTTGCCGGTTAGTGTATTTATCATAAAGGTTAGACGATAACGGTGTAACGATCCCGATTAGTAGCATATATCCAGTTGTTAGCCATTGTGCGCTGGTTAATGAAACGTGTAAGGTGTGTTGGATAACAGGTAAGGCTGTGACCATCATTGTTTGACTAGCCAAGTTGAAAAAGGTTGAAATCAAAACTAAGGCTGTAACAATAGTTCTTTTATGAGTGCTCATCTCTGAAGGCATGTTCAGTTCCTTTCATTAACGTAGGTAGAAATAAATAAGTATCAATGCCTATTCATGTTATATGTATTCCACACTAAATTCAAGCATTACTCTAAGCTGATGAGGTGATTAATAATATAATTCGGTTAATTGGCTAAATACTTTTAAAATATGAACTTAATATACGGATATAAAGAAAGAAAAATTAATAGTATAAAAGAAGTTCTCTTCTTGTTATAATAGGTTTTATAATATTTAAATTTTAAATAAAGGCCTTAGACGTAATTGCGGTTTTGTTCGGGAACAGCTATACTTTAACATAAGTTGCGAGCGTAAAAAATTAAAAATGAGGTGACCCACGTGAAAGCTATTTTGACAACGATCGGCAAAGATCAAGTTGGGATTATTGCAGGAGTAAGCCATTTCCTTGCAGAAAAGAAAATTAATATTTCAGATGTATCACAAACGATTATGAACGGTTATTTTACAATGATGATGATGGTTGAGATTCAAGAGGAACAGACTGAGTTTACGACTTTAACACGCCAGCTAGATGAATTGGGGAAACAACTGGGGGTTGAAATCAAAATTAGACGTGAAGAAATATATGATGCAATGCATCAGCTGTAGGAGGGACTAAATGGAAACAGAGAAAATCAAAGAAACGATCCATATGATTTCTGATGAAAACCTGGATGTCCGGACAATTACAATGGGGATCTCTTTATTAGATTGTATTGATAGTGATAGTACAGTGGCTTGTGAAAAAATTTATCAGAAGATAACGACTAAGGCTAAGCATTTAGTTGAAGTTGGACGCCAAATTGAAGTGGAGTATGGGATTCCAATTATTAATAAACGCATCTCAGTTACTCCAATCGCGATTATTGCAGCGGCCTCAAGCGACAAAGACTATTTTAAATATGCAAAAACGTTGGATAAAGCAGCTAAAAACTTAGGAGTTAACTTTATCGGCGGATTCTCAGCACTAGTTCAAAAGGGTTACCAAACAGGTGATTTAAAACTTATTCGTTCATTGCCGCGCGTCTTGGCTGAAACTGATCTGGTCTGCGCGTCGGTCAACATTGGTTCAACACGAAGTGGGATCAATATGGATGCTGTTGCTGAGATGGGAAAAATTATCAAGCAGGCTTCAGAACGATCATTTATGACCAATACTAAGATGGTCGTCTTTTGCAACGCTGTGGAAGATAATCCTTTTATGGCAGGAGCATTCCATGGTGTAGGTGAACGCGATACTGTCATCAATGTTGGTGTCAGTGGACCAGGTGTTGTTAAACATGCACTTGAAGAAGTTAAAGGTGAGCCAATCGATGTTGTTGCGGAGACGATTAAGAAGACAGCCTTTAAGGTAACTAGAATGGGCCAGTTAGTTGGAACGATTGCGGCTGAGCGACTTGGTGTACCTTTTGGAATTGTCGATTTATCACTTGCACCAACTCCAGCGGTCGGTGATTCAGTTGCACAAATATTAGAAGAGATCGGTCTAGAACAAGTGGGAACACATGGAACAACGGCAGCGCTGGCATTATTAAATGATGCAGTTAAAAAAGGCGGCATCATGGCTTGTAGTCAAGTTGGCGGACTTTCGGGAGCTTTCATTCCGGTTTCTGAAGATGCGGGAATGATCGCAGGCGTGAATAGCGGTTCATTGAATATCGAGAAGCTCGAGGCCATGACGGCTGTTTGTTCAGTCGGTCTTGATATGATCGCTGTTCCAGGCAAGACACCAGCAGAAACAATTGCAGCAATGATCGCTGACGAAGCTGCGATTGGAATGATCAACAATAAAACAACCGCAGTCAGAGTTCTGCCAATTCAAGGTAAAGATGTTGGTGATACGGTTGAATTTGGAGGCTTACTTGGCCATGCACCAGTAATGGCGGTCAATGCAGCCTCATCTGCAGCAATGATTCAGCGGGGCGGCTTGATTCCAGCCCCAATCCATAGTTTTAAGAATTAGAGGGACAGCATAATAGTTTTGAGCATGAAAACTTAAAGACAAACGATTTTTACTTATAAATAAGTATAATAATCTAAAAAAAATCTTTTTACTGGTTTTTTTATTAAAAATAGTGGTAAAAAATATTAATAAATGGCTGTTTTTGAGCGTTAACTATAGTTTTCAAAGGATAATGAGTTGTACTCATCTGTAGTATATAATTTAGTGGAGATATATAGCTAATGTAATATGCTAAGGTACGCAAGATAAGTTTAATAAAGGATTGAGATCCAAAATAACTTTTGGCTCAGTCCTATTTTTGTACATTAAAAGAAAATCAAAATAAAAGTTTTATAAAAAATAATGGCCACTTTGAGAACTGACCTTTCAGAAACAGTCAAATATACTTAATTATATGGCTAAAAATGAATTTTTTTGCGTTTTTGTGATTGCTTTTTAGTTTATTAGGTGGTAATATATTTTCTGGGGGTAATGTAAGTGCTTGCAGAGGAACGGCAACAAGTGATCTTATCCATGCTTAAAACAAGTAATGTTGTTAAGTTGCAGGATATTTGTAAGGAAGTAAAGTGTTCTGAGTCGTCCGTACGGCGTGATTTGCAATTATTAGAAGAAAAAGGTTTATTAATTCGAGTTCACGGGGGAGCGAAAGTTAAACATTCGTTGCAGCGTGAACTTGATATGACTGGGAAGTCTTTGCGAAATGTCCAACAGAAAACAACGATTGCGAGGTTTGCTGCTGAACAGATTCAAGATGAAGATGTTATTTATCTAGATGCAGGGACTTCAACGCTTGCGATGATCCAGTTTTTACATTCTGGACAGCATTTAACTGCCGTTACAAATGGCGTAATGCACGCATCAGCTCTGGCGGATCGAAATATCCGCACGATTCTGGTTGGTGGTGAGTTGAAAGCTACAACAAAAGCGATTGTGGGACTTGAAACAGTTAATTCATTACATCATTATCGCTTTAATAAAGCTTTCTTGGGTATGAATGGGGTTCATCCGCAATTTGGTTATACAACTCCTGACCCGGATGAAGCAGCAGTTAAAAAGACTGCAATTGATCAGAGTGAAAGAAGCTATGTTTTAGCTGATGAATCTAAGGTTGATCAAGTTTCATTCGTCAAAGTGGCTGAACTTGCTAAAGCAATTATTATTACAAATAAGTTACCCAAAACAGTTCTCGATCAATACAGTAGTCAAACAATAATGCAGGAGGTTTCAATATGATTTATACGGTAACGGTTAATCCTTCGATCGATTATATCGTCCAATTAGAAAAGCTTACATTAGGTGAAGTAAATCGAATGGACCATGATGCTAAATTACCTGGTGGTAAGGGAATCAATGTTTCACGTATTTTAAAGGAGCTTGGACAAGACAATATTGCACTAGGCTTTTTAGGGGGCTTTACAGGCAAATTTGTTGAAGACACACTTAAGGAAAAAGACCTTAAAACTAGTTTCACGCATGTGGCTGATGATACGAGAATCAATGTCAAGATCAAGGCACAAAATGAATCTGAAATTAATGGTAAAGGACCGCAAGTAACAGCCGAAGAAGTTGCAGCTTTCAAAAAACAGTTAGACAACTTAACGAGCGACGATGCAGTTATTTTATCAGGAAGTTTAGTTCCCAGCTTAAGCCAAGACTTTTATTTTGACTTAATTAAATTAATTCGTTCGAAAGGTGCACAATTTGTGATTGACACAACTGGTGAAAGTTTGATGAAGACTTTGAAAGAAAATCCATTAGTTGTTAAGCCTAACCATCATGAATTGGCTGATTTATTCGGAGTTGAACTTAATGGGCTTGATGATATCGTCACTTATGGTAAGAAATTACTGACATTAGGTGCACAACATGTGCTGATCTCAATGGCTGGGGACGGTGGTTTACTGATTACACCTGACGAAGTTTATTATAGTGCAGCACCTAAGGGAACAGTTATTAACTCTGTTGGAGCTGGAGACTCAATGATTGGTGGGTTTGTTGGAACCTTCGCAGCAACTAAAGATCCAGTTGAGAGTTTCCGTTACGGTCTTGCTTGTGGGAGTGCAACTGCATTTTCAGAAGACTTGGCTGATCGGGCTAAGATCGATGAGATCTTGCCTGCAATTAAAATTGAAAAATATTCTAAATAAATGAGGAAGTGTTTTTAGTGGATATTCGTGATTTGTTATTAAAAGACGTTATGATCATGGACCTCAAGGCTTCAACTAAAAAAGAAGCTATTGATGAGATGGTTCATAAATACTACGTTAACGGCGTTATCAATGATGAAGACTTTTACAAAAAAGCAATTATCGCACGTGAGGAACAATCAACGACAGGGATCGGCGATGGAATTGCAATGCCACATGCTAAGAACAAAGCAGTGCAACGAGCAACTGTCTTGTTTGCTAAGAGTAATGGCGGTGTTAATTATGATGCATTAGATGGTAATCCTGTTCATCTCTTCTTCATGATTGCTGCTCCTGAAGGTGCTAATGATACGCATTTACAAGCTTTAGCAGCCTTATCAGGTTTATTGATCAACCCAGATTTAGTTGCTAAGTTGAAGAAAGCGCAGACACCTGATGAAGTACAGCAATTATTTGCTGATGCTGAAGCTGAGAAAGAAGCTAAAGAAGCAGCTAAGGAAAAAGCAGCTGCTGCAAAGGCTAAGACTTCTGCTGCCGATAAGAGCGATCGTCCTTTCGTTGTTGCGGTAACTGCTTGTCCAACTGGGATCGCACATACTTACATGGCTGAAGAAGCATTGATCAAGCAAGCTGAAGCAATGGGTGTCGACATTAAAGTTGAAACAAACGGCTCTGAAGGTGTTAAACATCTTTTAACAGCTGATGAGATTAAACGTGCAGCTGGTGTTATTGTTGCAGCTGATAAAAAAGTTGCGATGAATCGTTTTGATGGCAAGCCACTAGTTAACCGTCCTGTAGTTGATGGTATTAAAAAGTCAGAAGAACTTATTACTGAAGCTCAAAGTGGTAATGCTCCAATTTATCACGCTTCCCAAAGCAGTTCAGAAGATGAAGGAGAAACTGCAAGTGGTTCAGTCGGTAGCCGTATCTACAAAGACCTAATGAATGGTATTTCACACATGTTACCATTCGTTGTTGGTGGTGGTATTTTAATGGCTTTGTCTTTCGTCATTGAACAATATTTTGGCGGGCCAAAGTCAATTGAATTTATTTTCTTAAATAATGCTGGTAGTATGGCTTTCGCATTCATGATTCCTGTATTAGCCGGTTTTATCGCTGAATCAATTGGTGATCGTCCAGCGTTAATGCCTGGTTTTGTTGGTGGGTTCATGGCAACTGTTTATAGTGGTTCATTTGGTGGTGCCTACACGGCTAACGTGATGACACATGCACAAAGTTCTGCCGGTTTCTTAGGCGGTATCGCAGCTGGTTTCTTAGCTGGTTATGTTACGATCCTCTTACGGAAACTTTTCTCACACCTTCCAAAATCACTTGAAGGTATGAAACCAATGCTACTTTACCCAATCTTCGGTTTATTGATTATGGCGCTCTTAATGTTCTTCATCGTTAACCCGATCTTCTCTGTTATCAATGAAGTTGTTACAACTTTCTTGCAACATATGGGAACAGGTAATGCAGTTGTCTTAGGTATTATCTTAGGTGGTATGATGTCGATCGATATGGGTGGTCCTTTCAATAAAGCTGCTTATGTTTTCGCAGTTGGTGCATTTACAGCAACTAAAAATGGTGATTTGATGGCTGCAGTTATGGCTGGTGGGATGGTTCCACCATTCGCAATTGCGCTTGCAACAGCTATCTGGCCTAAGAAGTTCACGGATGATGAACGTAAAGCTGGGATTACAAACTGGGTCTTAGGTTTCTCATTCATTACTGAAGGTGCTATTCCATTTGCAACAGCTGATCCATTACGTGTAATTACTTCTGGTGTTATTGGGGCCGCAATTGCCGGTGGCTTAACACAATTCTTACATGTTTCGGTTCCTGCACCTCATGGTGGTTTCTGGGTAACACCATTAGCAAACAACCCCTTAGGTTATATTCTCGCGGTTGTTATCGGAACAGTTATTGCTGGGGTTATCTTAGGTTTATGGAAAAAAGAAAAGACAACTAGTAAATAAGTGAATAAATAATTAACTAAGTCCCGCAATTGGCAGCTATGTTTGGCTGTGATTGCGGGATTTTTTTTACTGTATTTTAATATGACAAAACGGTTTTCTTAATCTATAATAGAAATGTTATTGCTATAATTGTATGTTAAAAAATCTAATTATTTGTAAGGATGGATTTATTATTGGGGGTTACACTATGAAAATATTATGGTCACGTTATCGGAATACGGGCCTTATTGGTATCTTTTTTATATTATTAAGTTTTATTTTTATTTTCCCATTAAGTCGGCAGGGAATAATATATAATGGCGATGATTTATATTATCATGTATTACGGATCAATGAGCTTGCACAGAATATTCAGCACGGAAACTTATTCCCAGCTATTAATACATATACATTTAAACAGATTGGCTATCCGGTCAATCTATTCTATCCCTGGGTAACTTTACTGCCCTTTGGAGTTTTTCGTGTTTTAATAAGTAACCAGGTAACAGCGATATATGCAGGTTTCTTCTTTTACACATTTGTAACTTTGTGGATCACTTATATTGTGGGTAAACGCTTCAGTAATAGTCGCCTTCAAGCGGCTATCATGGCAGGGATCTATGTCTTTTCAGCGTATCATGTGACTGATGCTTTTACTAGATTCGCTTTAGGTGAATATCTAGCAATGTCATTTGTGCCACTATGTTTTTATGGCTTTTACGCTATTATGTATGGAGATAGAAGAGATTGGCCCTTTTTAGCTGTTGGCGGAATGATGGTAGTACTGTCGCATGTTTTAAGTGCCATAATTATTGTAACTTTTTTACTGTTTGTGTGGATCATTAGCTTATATTGGGTCGATAATCGATTAAAGCGGACGTTAACATTGGCTTTTTCAGGCATAGTTGCTTTTTTAGGTTCATCTATTTTCATCTTGCCTTTCCTTGAACAGGAACTTTTTCAGAAATTTAAGCAGCCATCACCGCAACCTCTTGTACCAGATGATTTTAATAATATGCTTTCTGCTTCGTTTTCTAATAATTTAAACCGTGTGTTGGATGGAAATCATTATAATATTGGGTTTCTACTAATATGCTCTGTCTTACTGGGCGTAGTCGTGTTTAATAAATTCGACGTAAAGTATCGATTAATTTATTTAGTAGGTGTCGGTTCTTTTTTAGTAACTTCTAATCTATTTCCCTGGAATCTTGTTCAGAACTCAGCTCTGAATATCATTCAGTTTCCGTTCAGGCTTTTGATTATCCCGACTTTTTTATTATCTATAGTTGCATCAAAAATAATTTTATTGGTAGCAGATAATTACGGAGGAGTGGCGGGTGATGTTAGAAAACGATCAATAATAGTTCTACTTACTTTTCTACTGTTAGGAGCATTGCCTTATTTGGCAAGTATGTATAAGTTTACACAAGGAAAGACGGCTAACACACACATTTACACTCCAGATACAACTACTAAGTTGGCAGAAGAACAGAATTTATATTTAGATCAATATACACCAGCCAAAGGACTTCCTAGTTTAAATGATGTTAAGAATCATATTGCGATCATTAATGGTAAAAAGGTACAGATAAAAAAGATTTTTTCTGCTCCCAATACGCTGACTTTTAATGATAGTATTATAAAACGAGCATCAAGTATTGATTTGCCTATATTTTATTATAAGAATTTACAAGTATATAGAAACGGAAAACAGATCGTAGCAAAAAAGAGTACTCGTGGGACTGTAAAAGTAATATCTGCTGTTAAAGGGCCGGTAACTGTTAAATATATCTTTTCAAAACTAGATAAATTAGGGATTATAATAAGTCTGCTAACATGGGGTACTTTAATTGTTTATGGAATATTTATTAAAAGTAGAAAGCAAAGATTCTAGTTTTTAATAGTACAATTAATAAAGACTAGGTAAAGTAAGTAGAAAATATATCTATATTAGCACTACAAATTTGTTTTTGTGAGGATGAGTTGACGTTAATATGAAACAAAATATAATTAGTAAAAATAAATATATAAAAATAGTGCAATCGTTACTAGTAATTATTCTTTTTTTAACAGCAACTATTATTATGGTTAAGCCTTTTTTTGAGACTCAGCGTCTTTCGGCTTTTTCAGATTGGTTATTTCATGTTTCACGTGTTGAAGAAATATACCGAAATTTGCAGCATGGGAAATGGTTTACTTTTATTGCAACGGCAACTTTTCAAAAAACTGGAGTAGGGTCTTTTTTGTTTTATCCGACGGTTTTTTTATATCCGTGGGCTTTATTAAGGTTTTATTTTAATCCGGTTAGTGCTTTCTATATTTGGTATGGGTTAATAACCTTTGCTACTTATTTAATAAGCTATTTTTGTATGCTGAGTTTTTCTAAAAGTAAAATACGCAGTATAGTTTTTGCATTTATTTATGTTTTAGCAGCGTATCGATTATATCTTGGTAATTTTGTATTTGGAGAGTTTATTGCAGTTACATTTTTGCCGCTTGTATTTCTAGGTTTCTATGAACTATTTTTTAGAAATGGGAAAAAATGGTATATTTTCAGTGTGGGTATGTCATTATTAATATATAGTCATGTTCTTAGTGTTGTTATGACTATTGAGGTGCTAATAATTTGCGTATTAACTGGGTTATTTTTAGGACATAATTTATTAAGAAAAAGATTTTTTTATATTCTTATGAGCGCTAGCTTAATCTTTTTGATGATTATGCCAGTTGTTATTCCGTTTATAACTGATTTTATTAATCATAATGTAACATCAGCAAAGCCAGGTGTTAATGTTACAATAGACGGATTTACCTTGTTCCAAAGCTCTATATCAAATGTTGCTAAAAATTCAAGTATAGGACTTCTTCTCCTCGCAACACTTTTTTTGGGGTGGTATTGGGTTAAGAACAAGCCTATAGGTCTTTTTTCTTACATTCTAGGTGTGTTTTTAACTATAATATCCACATCGGTTTTCCCTTGGGGTAGTTTTAGAGAATCGCCTTTAGCAGTTATTCAGCTACCTTGGCGATATCTTAGTTACGCTAATTTATTTTTGGCAATTGTTGCATCCGACGGTATTTATCAAATCTATCAAACTAAAGTTTTTAGGAGACTCCGTAAGGGTGCACCAATTATTTTTATACTAGGTGTTGCGACTATAAGTATGTTTAGTTATTTCAGCGCTACTGCGGATTCTAGTCAATTGGTTTCAAAGTTTAATCAGAATACATATTTGAAACCTGCAGCGGTGACATTGCAAAACATTCCACAACCAGCTCAATTAGATAAGGATAATTATAAATATCAATTTAGTTATTTAGCAATTTATGGAGAAACAGATTACTATCCAGAAAAAGCTCAAAAGAGTTCAGGTTCTATTATTAATAATCTAATGATGGTCAATGGAAGAGCGCAAAAAGTAGCGCCTATATCTAGTCCAAATGCATTGACTTATAAGGTTAAGTTAGTTAAACATGCTGTAGTTGATGTCCCCGCAGTAGCTTATGCACGAACATATGTATATGTTAATAGTAAAAGATATACTTTTAATATTAGTAAGCGGGGGACCGTTCAGATTAACTTACCGAAGGGGAACCATACGATTACTGTAGGTTACAATCAAAGTAAATTATATTATTGCTCTGTTGTATTAGCCGGACTTAGTTGGATTACTTTAGTGACTTTTTTGGTTATAAAAAATACGACGAGGTTGTTAGACATAGAAGAACCTGGATGGGAAGATGTCGACCAGAGGAAAAGGCATTGATACTGTTAAAATTAATATTATAAAATGAGAAAACTGAGTTAAAAGTAAATTTTGACGAAGTTTTTTTTATTAGATAGAGTGTAAGACCTAAAAAAAGAATTATGACTAAGTAATAGCTTGCCAATAATCCTTTTATAAATGGTTATTCAATTAGTAACTGTAGAGTATTTACGATAACTAAAAATAGTTCTTTCCTGGATTTAATTCTAATGGACGTTGCTCAATACTAGTTGAGAAAACGATTTGTGTTTTAGTTTCTCCAAAGCGTTGGATATCATTGATAAAGTTATCGAGTGATTTGGTGCTTTTGAAATAACAAACGATAATTTGTGAGTAGCTGCCTGTAACACAGTCACAGGAAACGACATTCCCAACTGATTTTATATAAGGATAAAAATCCTCTTTATCTTTGGGGGATAAACGTAGACTGACATAAGCTTTAATAGGAAAACTTAGGACTTTATAGTTAATAGCAGTATGATAACCGGTTATTATGCCTCGTTCTCGGAGATGGGCTAATCTGGTTGAAACGGCTGGCGCAGAAATAAAACAGATATCTGCTAGTTTCTTGAGAGAGATACGTGCGTCTTTTTGTAAAGTCGAGACAATTTTCAAATCAATTTCATCCATCTTAATTCCTCCAAGTATATCTTTATGTAATATAATATAACATAGTTAACTAACAAGGTAAAACTGCACCATAAGAGAGAATAATAAGAGAAGTTAGGTAAATTAATGAAAAAGTTGATTTTGTGATGGATAATCAAGGGGCAGTCAACGATATGTTACAATTCAAATATGGTAACTATTTATTAACATAAGTCCATCTTTATAATGTAGGGCAGTCCAGAATATAGAGTTATTGACAATAAAATCTTGCGTACTTTACAAAGCATAACTAAAAATAAGAATAAAAATGGAGTATAGAAATGATAACTAGAAATCAATTTTTTTCATTATTTAACCGACTTTTGATCACGATTTTTACTATTTGGGTAGGGATAACTCTAATTGGGGCAATCCAAAATAACCATTTTTTTATTGAAAATGTTTCGGCAATAACTATTGCCTTGCTGTTACTGGCAGTTCTACTAATTATAATAGTTTTTAAATTACCTTGGGCTTACCAGAAATTAAGTACGATTTTTATTAAATACGCTTATATAACAGCACCTCTATTCCTACTGTTAGTTTTTATATGGCAGTTGATCTTTTTGAAACAGACACACACAAAGATTGGTTTTGATGCAGGTATTATTCATAATTTTTTGAAGGATCCTAGCGGAGATGTTTCCTATCTTGAGATTTATCCGAATAACCTTTTTTTACTTTTCTTCCAGAAATATTTACTAAATTTTTTTAATATGAAGTTAACTTGGTTGAATACAGGTTATCTTTCATTGATATGTACAGACATTGCAGTTCTCTTGAACATTCTAACGATAAAAGTTATAAATAAGAAAAAAGTCGACTTGGCTATCTATCTCCACGGAATTTTTCTATTGCTTTTTCCGATGATCATAGTCCCTTATTCAGATACAATGGTTTTGCCTTTTGTTTCAGCCTGTTTATTGGCATTTTCATGTATAGTTTATTTTAAAAATAGGATATCGGTCGTAGTTGTTGCTTCAATTTTTTTAGGATTTAGTGCAGCAGGTACATATCTTATGAAACCCTCTGCGATTATCCCTCTTATTGCTATTGCAGTAGTTTATGGACTATATGCAAGTACTGTAATGATAGAGAGAAAAATAAACTTTAGGCGGATAATACTGAGAGGCGTTATTCCAATTTGCAGTGTTTTATTATTTGCTGGTATAAGTATTAACGCGTTTAATCATTTTACTGAGGAACAAGACTATGTACGTATTTCAAAAGGGAAGGCTCTACCACCGATTCATTTTATTAGTATGGGCATGCTTGGTAATGGCAGTTATAACCGGGAAAACGTTGCTAAAACCCGTTCGCTTAAGGGTCCAGATGCAAAGAAAGAGTACTCAAAGAAAGTTATAAAAACACGTTTACGCCAACTAGGACCGCTTGGATATATTAAGTTTCTTCTCTTTAAAAACTTTAATAATACTTCTGACGGAACCTTTGGTTGGAATGTAGAAGGTGGATTTATAACAGCTCCAGTTGAAAAGGGAAACCGAGGTTTTTTGCAGTCATTTATATATCCAACAGGTAAACATTTAGGCGATTTCTACTGGTTTGCACAGTTAAGCTGGTCAGTTTTATTAATGATAATCGTCTTGGGATATGACTATAAAACAAAGTATGCTCAAATGCTACGCTTAAGTATACTGGGTGGCTTTTTATTCTTACTTATTTTTGAAGGTGGGCGTAGTAGATATTTAATTCAATTTTTACCGGTTTATTTAATATTAGCTACGTTAGTATTTGAGAATGCTGTGCAGAGACTAAAGGGGATAATAATTGCTTTAAGATAAAAATGAGCTAGTTGACTTATTCTAGAGCATGTAATGATACTTAAAAAGTACTGGGCCAAATTATACTCTGGCTCAGTACTTTTGTGTACTGTCTTCAGTTTATACCTTTAAATAATAGTTAAAATAGGTTTAGAATTTCTTTAACAGCATTCTTCATTTCTGCGGGGGCAACTTCGCAGTGGTGCTTAAGTGGGAGATGCATAAGTTCTTCAATAGCTTGTGGTAAGGGTATTTTGGTGTTGGAATGCAAGGCATTAATTACACCAAAAGGTTTTTGAGAATCATACTTAAGTTGCAGAGCACTTAAAACGAAGTGGGGGAACTTATATGGGCTTGCTGTTGAAACAATAATTGTTTGTCGCTGATCTATACGTTCCTCATGATGGTATTTTTGGGCAACATAAGAAGCAACAGCGGTATGAGGATCAATTGTAGTTTGATCAGTTGTGAAGAGTCGTTTAATCTCTTGTTCCGTTTGCTTTTCAGTTGCAGAGGCTGCATAAAAATCAGTTAACTGTGAACGCATCATAGAGTCAATTTGATACTTGCCTGTACTAGTTAGCTTAGCCATTAAGGACGCCGTTTTAACCGGATCTTCGCCGCTAATATAGAATAATAAGCGTTCAAGATTACTAGAGACTAAGATATCCATTGAAGGTGATGAAGTAACATAGAAGGGGCGGTTTTTATTATAAATTCCTTCATTGAAAAAATCAGTTAAGACATTATTACGGTTGGAAGCACAAAGTAGTTTATTGATAGGCAAGCCCATCTTTTTGGCAAAATAACCTGCAAGAATATTGCCAAAGTTACCAGTCGGAACACTAAAATTAACTGTCTCACCTTCTTTTATTTTTCCAGCAGCAAGCAGCTGACCGTAAGCATAGAAATAATAAACGATTTGTGGGAAGAGTCGTCCGATATTAATTGAATTTGCAGATGAAAAACGGTAGCCAGCTTGTTTGAGAGCAGTGTTAAGATCAGAGTCGCTGAAGATCTGCTTAACTTTTGTTTGTGCATCATCAAAGTTACCTTTGATCCCAACAACAAAAGTATTATCTCCCTGCTGGGTCAGCATCTGTCGTTCTTGAATAGGACTAACGCCGTCTTTGGGGTAGAAAACAATTATTTTCGTATTAGGAACATCAGCAAAACCAGCCATCGCGGCTTTACCGGTATCGCCAGAAGTAGCTGTTAGGATAACGATTTCTTCTTGCAGCTTATTTTTGCGGGCTGCGGTAGTCATAAGCTGCGGCAGTAATTGTAGAGCAACATCTTTAAATGCAATCGTTGGACCATGAAATAGTTCAAGATAAGCATTGCCCGCATGATAAGTTAGCGGTGCGATTTGTGGAGTGGTAAAGGTTGAGTCATAAGCGTTAGCGAGACATTTTTTAAGCTCTTGTTCACTAAAGTCACTGAAAAAAGGTTGTAAAATATGATAGGCTAATTCTTGATAAGACAGCTGCTTTAATGAAGATAAAGGTAATTTGAATTTGGGGATGGCATCAGGAACATACAAGCCACCATCAGGGCTAAGCCCTTGTAGAATTGCTTGGGATGCAGTTACTGTCTGCCCATTTTTGTCACGTGTACTCTTGTAAAGGATGTTCATAAGGGTTTCCTCCTTAGGCTCTTGATACTTCTCTCATTAAGCTGCGTATTTTATAAAAAGGATAACATAATTCTAGGAAGGATAACAGATAATCCTGATCTGAATAAGGTTGTTTTTTGAGTAAAAAAATACTAATACTAAGTTTTTGTAAAAATTAAACTATTTCCATTTTATGGTTTAAAAATTAGATTTATATGATAGAATGGTTTCAATATAGGAATTGGAGGATGCGACATGCAAGTCATTAACATTGGGGTTTTAGGCCTTGGAACTGTCGGCAGTGGTGTGGTAAGGATTTTGCACGACCATCAAAATAAAATATCTAGCATTACTGGACGAAAATTGGTTATTAAGACAGTGGTCGTTCATGATCTTAAAAAGAAACGGAATATTGATTTGACGGGTGTGAATGTAACTGATCAAATTGATGCTTTGCTTAACGATGAAGAGATTCAGATTGTTGTTGAAGTGATGGGAACAGTAACGACAGCTAAAGAATACATTGAACGTTTACTGAAAGCAGGTAAACATGTGATTACTGCTAACAAGGATCTGATTGCAACTTATGGTTCAGAACTAGCTGAACTGGCAGGTAAAAATAATTGTGACTTATTTTATGAAGCAAGTGTTGCTGGTGGAATTCCAATTTTAAGAACGATCGTCAACTCCTTTGCAGCCGACCGAATAGTTGAGGTTAAGGGAATTGTTAACGGAACAACCAATTATATCATGACGCAAATGAGCCAAAATCATGTTGAATATCAAGAAGCATTGCAATCAGCACAAGAGCTAGGTTTTGCTGAAGCTGATCCAACTAACGATGTGGAAGGTATCGATGCGGCGTATAAGATGATTATTTTGACTCGCTTTGCTTTTGGAATGAACGTTGCGCTTGATGATATTGAAATAAAGGGGATCAGTGGGGTCGACCTAGAGGATATTAAGCAAGCTAAGGAATTAGGTTATAATATTAAGTTAGTGGGGATCGCTAAATTGATTAACGATCGCATCAAGGTTTCGGTTGGACCGGTGTTGATTCCAGAGGACCAACCTTTAGCAGCTGTTCAGAATGAAAACAATGCAGTCCTTGTTACTGGAGCGGCAGTTGGCGAGACGATGTTTTATGGACCAGGTGCAGGCGAGCTACCCACAGCTAATAGTGTTTTAAGCGACATTATTGCAGTGACGAAGGATATTGTCTTAGGAACAACAGGCAGCCGCTTCAATGATTTTTCACGCGAAGGAAAACAGGCATTACCTAGCGAAGTAGTGTATCCTTACTATATTTCACTACGAGTTAAAGACCAACCGGGTCAGATGTTGAAGATTACAGAAGTAATGACAAGTGTTAAGGCTAGTTTCCATTTGATTTTACAGACCGAATTGGATGATAATTACGCACGGGTAGTGATGACGACTCATCAGATGTCGGAAGCACAGTTAAAAGCGATCCTTGCAGCAATTAAGGAACTAGATGGAATTGATGTTATCGCTTCGTATAAACTGCTGTCAGCGTGATAATGGAGATGAATTCGTAAGATGAAGGTACAAATTAGGGTTCCTGCAACTAGTGCTAACTTGGGTCCAGGATTTGATTCATTAGGGATTGCAATCACACTATATTTGACAGTAACAGTTCTTGAAGAGAATTCAAACTGGATCGTAGAGCATGATATGGGGAAGGGTATTCCACATAATGAGACTAATATGATTATTAAAACTGCTTTAAGACTCTGTCCATCTTTACCGGCACACAGAATTAAGGTTGAATCAGATATTCCACTGGCACGTGGATTAGGTAGTAGCTCTTCAGCAATTGTTGCAGGCATTGAGCTTGCGGTTCAATTAGGCAAAGTGAGTTTAACAAAGACTGAAAAAGTTCAGCAGGCAGCTGAATTGGAAGGCCATCCTGACAATGTCGCACCAGCTATTTTAGGGGATTTTGTCGTTTCGTCTTTTGTAGATGGCAAAAACATAAGTATTAAGGGATACTTTCCAGAAACGCGGTTAGTGGCTTATATCCCTGAACAGGAATTATTAACGACGGAGAGCCGCAATGTTTTGCCAAAACAGTTGCCATTTATGGAAGCAACACATGCAGGGAGCATTGGTAATACGTTAGTCGCGGCTTTAATGACCAATCAACTAGAACAAGCAGGCCAGTTGATGGAGGCTGATCTCTACCATGAGCGCTATCGTCAGAAACTTGTTCCCCATTTAGCGCAGCTCCGAAAAATCGGACACTTGCATCATGCAGTTGCTACTTATTTAAGTGGTGCTGGTCCAACAGTGATGACTATTATTTCAGAACAAAAGCTCGATGCATTTACAGATGCAGTGAAACAAACTGGCCTATCAGGTAAATTGGTTAATTTAGAAGTTGATCGGCAAGGTGTTACTGTTAAAAAGTAAACTAACGGTTATTTAATAGTCAGAGTTATATAAGAGAATATTTTAGAAAAGATGTGTGACTGAAAGCAGTTCACACGTTTTTTTGTTAAAAAAGGTTATTTTATAATTAAGGGTTTATCTTTGTGCTTTACATTAATGTTTTTATTAGTAAAATAGAAAATGTGTATTCATAGGTTTTTTTATTATATGCTTATCCTACAAAATTGGGGAAGATTGGTAACATATTGTATGTAACAGTTAGATCTACGGAGGGTAGCATTTAGAGGAGAAATATAATGGCTCAAAATATCAAAAAGAAAGGTCCAAGTTCTGTATATTTGGGTATTAAACGACTAGCAGACATTATAATATCTGTTGTAGCTTTGATTTTTATGATACCTATATTTATAATAATGTTTATTGTCTGCCATGTTGGTCAGAATAAGGGTCCTCTTTTTTATAAGCAACAAAGAGTTGGTAAGAATGGACGCAAGTTTTATATTTATAAATTCAGATCAATGGTAGTCGGTGCAGAAGAGAAATTAAAAAATGACAGGGGACTTTACAAACTGTATGTTGATAACAGTTATAAGCTTCCAGCAGATATTGATCCACGGATAACTAAGTTAGGGCGCTTTTTACGTAAATCTTCCATTGATGAGCTGCCACAGTTTATTAATATTTTCAAAGGAGATATGTCTTTAATTGGACCAAGGCCAATTATTGAAGAAGAGTTAAGCGAATACGGTGATAGGGTAGATAAGTTTTTATCAGTGACTCCTGGAGCTATGGGATACTGGCAAGCTTCTGGCAGAAGTAATATTGAATATCCGGAAAGATGTAATTACGAGTTATACTACGTGGATCATGCGTCCTTATTTTTTGATGTAAAAATTTTATTTAAGAATATTAAAGCCATCTTCAAGGGAAATGGTGCATTTTAACATATAATGGATTAATAAATTAAGGAAGTGAATTTTTTGAACGCTGAAGTATACGTAGTAAGTCACAAATTAGCTAAAATGCCTAAGGATAGTATCTATGTGCCAGTACAAGTAGGTAGTAACGAAGAAAACTTTAAGGGGTTTCACCGTGATAATACGGGCGAAAATATTTCTTCAAAAAATAAGAACTATTGTGAACTTACAGCACAATACTGGGGATGGAAAAACAGAAACGTTGATGTAAAAGGGTTAGTTCATTATCGACGTTTTTTTTCAAATGGGAAGACTAATTTTTTTAAAAGTAAACAAGCTAAATTTAATGATATAATGAACAGAGAGACACTTAAGGACCTGATTACTAAACATGAGATGATACTTCCACGGAAACGTAATTACTATATCGAGACCTCGTGGTCACATTATAAACATGCACACCATATCGAAGGCCTTGAAGCTGCACGTGCGGTACTAGTTGAGCAGTATCCCGAGTATGTATCAGTCTTTGATGAAGTAGTTAATAGAAAAGAAGTACATATGTTTAATATGCTAGTTGCACGCGCACCAATTTTTGATGAATACACTACATGGCTATTCTCCGTTCTAACTGAAGTTGAAAAAAGGGTAGATATTTCAGATTATTCGGACTATGAAAAACGTATTTTAGGTTTTGTTAGTGAGATTTTAGTTGATGTATGGGTTGAAAAAAACAAGATTGATTATGTTGAACTGCCTGTAATGTTTATGGAAAAACAGCACTGGATGAAAAAAATCGCTGCTTTTCTTTTTAGAAAGTTTGGAGGTAAAAAACTTGAAAATTGATTTTGATGATAGAAAATTGCTGCACTCTTCAGAATTGAAATTAGTTGAAAGTTTTAGTCGGTTCTGCGATTTAAATAATTTAGAGTACTTTTTAATGGGGGGTACTTTTTTAGGTGCTGTCAGACATCAAGGCTTTATTCCATGGGATGACGATATTGATGTTGGAATGCCAAGGGCTGATTATGAGAAGATGTGTTCTTTAATTGCAAGAAATGATAATAAAATAGATAGTTTTCCCTTTAAGACTTTTAAGAACTCAGATACATCTGAATACGTTGCTCGCTTAGAAAACCCCAAGACAAGGATTATTGATCGCTCAGCCGTTGATGCAGAAGAAAGAAGCTCTTGGATGGATATCTTTGCTCTCGATGGGATGCCTAACAATAACTTTGCGCGGAAGGTGCACAGTTTTAACTTATTGCGCTTGCGGCTGATGCTCAAGTATTCAGAGTTTAATAAAGTTAGCGTAAACTATACAGAACGTTCGTTTATAGAAAAGTCTTTAATCAAAGTTGGCAAAATTATTCAACCAGAAAAATGGTTGAATACTAGAAAATGTTTAAATAAGTTAGATCAAGCACTTCAAAAATATCCGTATGAGTCTTCTGAGTATGTAGTTAACTTCATGGGTGCATATAAACTACGTGAGATGTTCCCAAAGCGCCTTTATGATGACACCCGGGATTATACATTTGAGAACCTTAGTTTGCGTGGCGCTCGAGATTACGATGTAATCCTTTCACAATTATATGGATCTAACTATATGGAGCCACCTTCTGAACAAATGAAGAATAAACATTTTACAGAGGTTGTACGATGAGAAACAGTGAGAGTAAAACGATTATTGTGTTGGGAAGTTTCAATACAAATAATGGGATCACGACTTTTGTAAAAAATAATTATGCTTCTTTAAAAAAAGACGGATTTAAATTTGAATTTATTAATATTGCTAACTCTGCTCCAGCAACTGAGCTTGCGGAACTTGGCGACTATATTCAGGTCGTCCAACTTAAACTGGGCTTATTAAAGCATATTAATGGCTTGAAGCAAGCTTTAAAAGATGCTTGTCAGCGGAGCACTACCATTCATATGCATTTAGATTCGTTGCATAATTTTATCCCCCTCGTCTTGGCTAAGATAGTAGGTTTCAAACGAATAATTATTCATGCACATTCGGACCAAAGGGGGCAATATTCGTTATTAAAAACAACAGCACACAGGTTGGGAATGTGTATAACCGGCATGTTAGCCACGGATTATCTGGCTTGTTCCCAAAATGCTGCTGATTTTTTTTATAGTCATAAGGTCCAACAAAGATCAACATTTAAAATTATTATTAACGGAGTGGAACTTGACTCTTTTAAATATAATAGGGAAAAAAGCCTCCTTGTTAGAAAAAAATTAAAAATACCAGAAAGTAGTGTCGTGATAGGGCACTGTGGTCGTTTTGCACGTCAAAAAAATCATCCGTTCCTAATAAAAACATTTAAAATTTTTCATGATAAATATCCACATTCTATTTTGATCCTTGTTGGAAACGGAGAACATTTTGAAAGAATTCAGCAGATGGTAGCAAGTTTGGGGTTACAAAACAATGTCCGCTTCTTAGGATATATTGATAATGTAGCAGAGATTCAGAATGCTTTTGATATTTTTGCATTTCCATCCCTGTATGAAGGATTATCATTATCGTTGGTAGAGAATCTAGCTAACGGCACAGAATGTTTAATATCTGAGAATCAATCGCCGGAATCCTTTCTGGCACCTACAGCACATAAAATG
Organism: Liquorilactobacillus capillatus DSM 19910; assembly: GCF_001434915.1. Taxonomy (GTDB): domain Bacteria; phylum Bacillota; class Bacilli; order Lactobacillales; family Lactobacillaceae; genus Liquorilactobacillus; species Liquorilactobacillus capillatus. Next base: position 68,257 of record NZ_AZEF01000016.1, on the reverse strand, counting down.
CCGATTTCAACTAAGATATCAGCAAACAAGTGGGCAGAAAAAATGTTATCTTTCGATGGTTTGTTAGCTCATAAAAGTTCAAAAGAAATAAATAGCCAAAAAAATATTAAGATTCTGAGAACCAAAGGGTTCGATAAAGAGACGACAGTTGCATCTCTGAGAAAAATATATGAGAATTAATGTGGTGGTTTGTCGGATTATATCTTAAAAGGAGTGAAGCTTTATGAAGGGAATCATTTTAGCTGGTGGAAGCGGGACAAGACTGTATCCTATAACTAGAGGAATATCTAAGCAACTTATACCTGTTTATGATAAACCAATGATTTATTATCCTTTGTCTACACTGATGTTAGCAGGAATAAGGGATATATTAATTATCTCGACTCCACGAGATACTCCTCGTTTTAAGGAACTTCTGGGGACAGGGGCCGACTTTGGAGTTAATTTGTCTTATGCTGTTCAAGATGAACCGAATGGATTAGCTGAAGCATTTATCATTGGAGCAGATTTTATTGGTAATGATACTGTATGTTTGATTCTTGGAGATAATATTTATTATGGAAGTGGTCTTTCACAGATGCTGCAAAAAACTGCTAAAAAAAGTGAAGGAGCCACTGTTTTTGGTTATCATGTTAATGATCCTGAACGCTTTGGGGTGGTTGATTTTGATGAGAACATGCATGCCTTATCAATTGAAGAGAAACCAGCCGCACCTAAAAGTAATTATGCTGTTACAGGTCTTTATTTCTATGACAATAGGGTTATCGATATTGCAAAAGATCTTAAGCCGTCGCCGCGTGGTGAGTTGGAGATAACTGACGTTAATAAGGTATATCTGGAACAGGGAAACCTCGATGTTCAGCTTATGGGAAGAGGATATGCTTGGTTAGATACGGGAACACATGATTCAATGCTTGAAGCTTCAAGTTTTATTGCAACAATTCAAAAAAGGCAGAATTTAAAAGTTGCTTGTCTTGAAGAAATTGCTTTTCGAATGGGGTATATTACTGCAGATAAATTATGGGAACTAGCCCAGCCAATGAAGAAAAATAATTATGGAAAATATCTTTTAGATATCGCTAAGAGGTAATAGCAAGGAGGAAGTTTTGCGGTGAAAGCTGAAGTTGCTATATTAATGTCAACCTATAACGGTTTAAAGTATCTAAAAGACCAAATTAACTCCATTTTAGCTCAAGATTATAAAGAATGGGATTTATATATACGGGACGATGTGTCTAGCGATGATACTATTAGTATTTTGAGAGACTATGAAAAAAAGTACACTAATATTCACATTGTAGAAAATAATAATACTAATTTAGGTGCAAAAAAATCTTTTTTAGAGCTGACACGAGTTGTGAATGCAAAATATTATATGTTTAGTGATCAAGATGATTTTTGGTTACCACAAAAGGTTTCAGCGACTTTGAAATTAATGAAGTCCGCTGAAAGAAAAGGTTCAAACGATATTCCTGTTTTGGTACACACAAATTATCGTATTGTGGATAGTAAATTGAATGAACTTAGAACACCGCCCGCTTCTTTTAAAGATTATACTGATCTATCTAGTTTAGCAATAAATAACAGTATCACTGGTTGCACGATGATGATTAACGATACACTTAAACAGATGATTGGTAATGTTAATGCAGAGGAAGTAGGCATGCATGACTGGTGGTTTGGCTTGATAGCAAGTTGTTTTGGGATAGTAGAATACCTACCACAAGTAACGATTCTGTATCGCCAACATGAAGGAAATGTTGTTGGAGCTAATACGGGGTTAGCAGATTCTGGTTCAGGATCAAAGGTGGGCAGGATCCTAAGAGGTATTAAGAAAAATATGCGATACTACCGAAAAGAACTTAGGCATGGTTCGATGACTGCTCAACAGGTACATTATTTTCAGGAATACTACGCTAAGCTACTTACAGTAGATAAGGAAAAAGAACTTGGTGTATTGTATAAAGGAATAACGGGCGGTCCAGTTGCAGGGCTAACGTTGATTAGAAGTTTGAAGCCACAGAGTCGAAATAAAGAAGTAAAATGGGTAATGTACATTGTGCTTATTACTAAGTAAAGATACTTATTAGAGGGGAGTACAGTTATGAAGATTATTGATACTAAACTAAAAGATGTTAAAATTATTGAAACAGATGTTTTTGGAGATCATCGTGGCTTTTTCACAGAAACCTATACTCAAAATAAGTTTCATGAAGCTGGTATTGATGTTGACTTTATTCAAGATAATCAATCTTTATCCGTTGAACCAGGGGTATTACGAGGGATGCATTATCAAAGGGCACCTTACGCGCAGACTAAATTGTTGCGTGCGGTTACGGGTGTCATCTATGATGTATTAGTTGATGTTCGAAAAGGCTCACCTACATACGGTAAGTGGGAAGGCTATTTGCTTAGTGAATATAATCACCGACAGTTACTTGTTCCTAAGGGTTTTGCACATGGATTTGTAACTTTAACACCAAATGTTAATGTTGCTTACAAAGTAGATGGCTACTATGCACCAGAAGCAGATGGTGGAATTGCCTATGACGATCCCGATATTGGAATTCAGTGGCCGATGCCATTGAATCATTTAATTTTATCCGATAAAGATACAAAACATCCGCAGCTTAAAGATGCTGACTTGAATTTTGTCTATGAGGAGGATAAGTAAAATGAATTTACTCGTAACCGGTGGAGCAGGTTTTATTGGAAGCAACTTTATCCATTATTTTTTAGCTAAGTATCCCAAGTGTGTCGTAGTCAATTTAGATCTTTTAACTTATGCTGGTAATATTCATAGTCTTGAAGATGTGGAGGAAGATCCACGGTATACATTTGTGCAGGGAAATATTACTAATCGTGAATTATTAAAGCACCTTATCCAAGAATATAAGATTGATACAATTGTTAATTTTGCCGCTGAAAGCCATGTTGATCGGTCTATTTTACACCCAGAAGTCTTTGTTGAAACTAATGTGCAAGGAACCTTAGCGTTGTTAGATGCTGCTAAAAAGTTAAATATTCGTAAATACCTACAAGTTTCAACTGATGAGGTTTACGGAACACTGGGAAAAGAAGGCTATTTTGCAGAGACAACACCGTTGGCACCTAATTCACCGTATTCGGCAAGTAAAGCTTCAGCTGATTTACTAGTACGGGCGTATTATGAAACATATGGGTTAAATGTCAATATTACACGGTGTTCAAATAATTATGGACCCTACCAATTCCCTGAAAAGTTAATTCCATTGATGACATCTAATGGAATGGATGGCAAAAAGCTACCGATTTATGGTGATGGTAAGAATATCCGTGATTGGTTGCATGTGTCAGATCATTGTCAAGCAATTGATCTAGTTTTGCATAAGGGTATCAAGGGTGAAATTTATAATGTTGGTGGTCATAATGAACAGACTAATAATGAGATTGTGCATTTAATAGTTGAACAATTAGGGTTGAATGAAGATTCAATTGAATATGTTAAAGATCGTTTAGGACATGATCGGCGTTATGCTATTGATCCAACTAAGATTGAAACACAGCTAGGATGGAAACCAAAATATACATTTGATACTGGAATTAAGGAAACAGTTAACTGGTATCTACATAATGAGGATTGGTGGCGTCCATTGAAGGCTCGTGCAGTTTTAAAATAGATCGGAGGATTTTATATAGATGTCGATTTTAATAACTGGAGCTAAAGGTCAACTTGGGCAAGAGCTAACAAATTTGTTAACTGAGTGTGGACAAAGCTTTTGTGCGTATGGTTCCCATGATTTAGATATTACTGACGAGGCAGCTGTTGAAGCACGTTTTGCTAGTAACAAACCTGATATTGTTTATCATTGTGCAGCTTATACGGCAGTTGATAAGGCTGAGAATGAAGGTAAGGAACGAAACTATGCAGTTAATGTAGCGGGTACTAAAATTATTGCGAAGGCCTGCCAAAAGTATCATGCAAAACTTATCTATATTAGTACAGATTATGTTTTTGATGGGGAAAAAGCCGGTGAATATTTACCCAGTGATCCAACAAACCCACAGAATGAGTATGGAAGAACAAAACTTTTAGGTGAACAGGTAGTTCAAAAATACTGTAATAAGTATTACATTGTTCGAACATCATGGGTTTTTGGAAAATATGGGCATAATTTCGTGTACACCATGTTAAAGCTTGCCCAGACACATGATAATTTAACGGTTGTCAATGATCAGATCGGGCGTCCAACTTGGACAAGAACGTTAGCAGAATTTATTACTTATTTAGTGGATGATAAAGTTAATTATGGTATTTACCATTGTTGTAACGATGGTTATTGTTCATGGTATGAATTTGCATGTGAAATACTGAAAGATACAGATGTCAAAGTTAAACCTGTAACATCTGCGGAATATCCTACAGTAGCCTATAGACCTAAACGAAGCGTGTTGAAATTATCAAAGGAAACGGGTTTCTCATCTTTTGTTAATTGGAAAACAGCCTTAGCATCGTTTATGGTTGATAAATTGTAATGATGTGAAAAACTCAAATAATAATTGTGGTGATTTTTTTGACGATGTATGTAATAACACATAAGAAGTTCGATTATTATCTGCCAGAAAACTATGTTCCGTTATTAGTAGGGGCAGTGAGCAAAGATAAGCTTAACGGTTATCTAAGTGACGATAAGGGAGATAATATTTCTTCAAAAAATAAGAATTTCTGTGAATTAACTGGTTTATACTGGATTTGGAAACACGGTCAAGATGACATAGTAGGATTATCACACTATAGAAGATATTTTAGTGGATATCCGTTAGGCTTTTTGGGTGAGGTTGCGGCAACATTACTTCTGGGGAAACTCAGGCCGATCTCTGTTCCAAGATTAAATAAGTACCTAGAAGATTATGACTGGATCTTACCAACACCAGAAACAAAGTTTTTTAAAAAGCGAACGGTGTTGCAGCAGTTTGCAGCATCTCATGGGACTACAAGTGATTTAGAGACAACTAGGAAAGTACTCGGCGAGCTGTATCCAGAATATCTTGGTGATTTTGATAAAGTTATGAATGGGCATCAGCTTATTATTTGTAATATGTTCTATACGCGTAAAGAATACATTAATGAATATAGTAAATGGTTGTTTACAATACTGTTTAAAGTTGAAAAAAGTATTGATATTAGTAACTATGATGAATATCAAAGTAGAATATATGGTTTCCTCTCAGAACGTCTGCTGAATGTTTGGATAGAACATCAGCAGAAACGTTTCAAGATTAAATATTTGAATATATTTAATACCGCCGAGATGAACAGAGGTTTTATAAAAAAGAAAATTTTTAAGTAAGCGGAACGTATGTGAAGTGTTGGACTAGGAGATAAAATGACTAAGTATTTCGTGATGTCAACGATTGAGAGAACAGATAATGATGCCGGACCCAAAGCACAGTGTGATATAATTAACTTTTTAAGTCAAAATGGCTATCAGATTCTTAAGACAAGTTTGCCGAAAAATAAACTTGAAAAAATTATTTATATTTTCAAGAGGCTTCCAAAATTATTTAAAGGGCAGAGTATGGATGTGATAGTTTTTCAATATCCTATCTATTCTTTATTTTTAACCGAGAAGATAATCAAGGCTATTAAAAAATATACCGGGGCCAAGCTTATTATGGTAATTCATGATATTGAGTCGTTAAGGTTATTTAATGATGATGATTATTTTATTGAAAAAGAACTGCGTATTTTTAATATGCCTGAAATTACGGGTTTAATTGTTCATAATAAGGCAATGGAAGGTTGGCTTGAAGCTAAGGGAGTTACGACAAAAAAGTCAGAACTACGTATTTTTGATTATGACAACCCACAGCCCTTTCAGCTTACTAGAACCTATGATCGTTCGGTATGTTTTGCAGGAAACTTAGCTAAAGCTAAGTTCCTTGAAAAATTAGTTGTTAAAAATGCTTTTTGGGTCTTTGGACCAAATAATAACTTACATCTACCAGAATGTATCCAATATGGTGGACAGTATACTCCTGATGAACTTCCAAAGTATTTGAAACAAAATTATGGCTTAGTATGGGATGGAACTAATCTTGAAAATTGTGATGGAACGTTTGGGGAGTATTTGCGCTATAATGCACCACACAAGACATCATTATATTTAAGTTCGGGGATTCCTGTTATTGTGTGGAAAAAAGCAGCGATAGCAGATTTTGTAGTAAAAAACAAAGTTGGAATTGCTATTACTGATCTTAGCAGATTAGATACGGTATTAGCAGGAATTTCAGAGGCAGATTTTAACATTATGAAGAATAATGCAATTAAAGTTGGCAAAAAAATGCGTTCAGGTTATTATATTAAGCAGGCTATAGAGAAAATAACTAAAGATTAAATTAAGGTATTATAACTAGATGGTTAATGTAAGAGTGGAGGATAAAAATGAAAAGTTATTTAGTTGTAGGTGCAGGTCTCTTTGGAGCAACATTTGCACACGAAGCTGCTAAGAGAGGTCATAAAGTTAAGATTATTGAAAAGCGCAATCATATCGCCGGAAACATCTATACTAAAGATATTGATGGCATTCAAGTTCATCAATATGGAGCACATATTTTTCATACTTCAAACAAGAATATCTGGGATTATGTAAATCATTTTGCCGAATTCAATCGTTATACAAATAGCCCCATAGCTAATTATAAAGGGGAGATTTATAATCTACCGTTTAATATGAACACGTTCAACAAGTTATGGGGAGTAGTTACACCTGAAGAAGCACAGGCCAAAATTAATGAACAACGAGCTGTTTTGAAGGGTAAAAAGCCAGAAAACCTAGAAGAACAGGCTATTTCTCTAGTAGGGACAGATATTTACGAAAAATTGATTAAAGGTTATACTGAAAAGCAATGGGGACATTCAACTAAAGACTTGCCGGCATTTATTATTCGACGTTTACCGGTTAGGTTAACGTATGATAATAATTATTTTAATGACTCGTATCAAGGTATTCCAATTGGTGGGTATACTCAAATTGTTGAAAAAATGTTAGCAAATGACTTGATCTCGGTTGAGACAGGTGTTGATTTCTTTGCTAATCGTGCTGAATATTTAAAGCAATATGATCGAGTAGTCTTTACTGGTATGATTGATGAATACTTTGATTATCAACTGGGTGAACTAGAATATCGTAGTTTGGAATTTAAGACAGAAGAATTGGATAAGGATAACTATCAAGGTAATGCAGTTGTTAACTATACTGATGCTGAGACTCCCTTTACACGAATTATCGAACATAAACATTTTGATTTTGGCAAGGGAGATAAAGGCAAGACTGTTATTACACGTGAATATCCTAAGACATGGCATCGTGGTGATGAACCGTATTACCCAGTTAACAATTCAGAGAATAATACACTTTATAAACAATATAGATTACTGGCTGACAAAGAAGCTAAAAAAGTTATTTTTGGTGGCCGTTTGGGACAATATCGCTATTACAATATGGATCAAGTGATTAGTGCAGCTTTAACAACTGTTAAAAATGAATTTGAGGAATAATAAATGAAGATTTTCAAGAATTACTTCTACAATGCAGGCTATCAGCTATTGGCAATGCTGTTGCCTTTAGTAACGGCACCATATGTTACGCGTGTATTGGGTGCTACTAACATAGGTATTAATGCGACTACAAATGCGAATATTCAATATTTTGTTCTATTTGGAAGTATCGGAATTGCGCTGTATGGCAACCGTGAAATTGCTGCTATACGTGATGATAAGTATAAAATGAGTAAAACCTTTTGGGAAATTCAATTGTTGAAAACAATTACTATCAGTGCGACGTATATCCTTTTCCTTGGAATTTTAATGGTGCTTCATAGGTACCAATTTTATATGCTTATTCAGTCGTTATACATAATTGCTGCAGGAGTAGATATTTCTTGGCTTTATATGGGAATAGAAGATTTTAAGAAAACTGTTTTGCGTAATACGTTTGTCAAAGTTTTATCGATTATTTTAATTTTTATATTCGTTAAGGAACGGAGCGACTTATGGATTTATATCTTGATTCTTGCAGGCTCAATTCTTTTAGGTAATGTAACTTTATGGCCATATTTGCGAAAAACGTTGGTTAAAGTTGATTTTTCAGAGTTAAATATTTGGCGTCATTTTAGACCATCAATTACTTTTTTTGTACCTCAAGTGGCAGTTCAAGTATATCTTATTCTAAATAAGAGTATGTTGGGGCTTCTGGGACCAGTCTCTTCATCTGGTTTTTATGATAGAGCAGATACGATCGTTAAATTGATATTGTCGTTAGCAACGGCCACAGGGACAGTGATGTTGCCACATGTAACCAATGCTTTCTCAAAAGGAGATAGTAAGCGAGTAAAACACTATTTAGTGGAGTCTTTTGACTTTGTATCCTTTATCTCAATTCCTATGGCATGTGGGTTGGCGGGGATATCTATTAAGTTAGGACCGTTTTTTTATGGAACTGAATTTATCCCAGTTGGACGAGCAATACTACTCGAATCTATTATTATTATATTTATAGCATGGAGCAATGTTATCGGACAGCAGTTTCTCTTACCCACTAATAAAATTAAAGCGTACTCGAGCTCTGTTATCTTGGGAGCAGTTATAAATATTATTTGTAATGTACCATTTATCTATTTTGGAGGTTTATATGGTGCGATGGCAGCGACAATTCTTTCGGAGCTTTCTGTTACTTCATACCAGATATGGAAGATAAGAAAAGTTGTTAGATTGAGGGAGTTGTTTGTGAATATTCCTAAATATCTTCTAGCAGGATTAGTTATGTTTGCGATAGTTTTTAAAATAAATAACACTGTTCATTTTTATGTTGTCTCATTGATTTGGCAGATCCTGCTTGGAGTAGTTATATATGGGGGAGTATTGTTACTATTACGTCCAACTATCTTGGATAAGATTAAAAAAATTATTAGTGATTTTAGGTCACAACATAGGTGAGGTTAGAAAATTATGATGGGCATAGTTGCCAAACGAAATAAGATACGAGACTATTTTAACAAGAAGATCAGTAATCCAGCGGAAAAATTGTATTTTATAGGTTTTATAGTGTATGCATTAGTTAATTATCTTCGAGGTACGATGTTCACGCAATATTTGAGTTCACCTGTACTGTACGACTTTATGAAAGTTTCAGCTATCTTTGTGGTCATAAAAATATTATTATTTGATAGCTGGGAGTTAAAGGATTTAACAATTTTTTTGCTACTAGGAATTTTGATAGAATTTACGTGTCGAGTATCTTATGATTATGACATTTATTATTACGGTATTCTTATTCTGGGTGCCAAGGGGATTAAATTTTCAAAAATTCTTAAGACCTATCTAATCTTGATTGGGGCAGCTCTGATTTTAACCATCATAGCATCACAAGTAGGACTAGTTTATAATATTACTTTTGGACGTCATGGAACACCAATCGTAAGATATGCGTTGGGTGCAGTCTACCCAACTGATTTTGCTGCACGGGTTTTCTATTTAATGCTCTTTTATACAGTTTTTAAAAAGTTCAAATTAAGCTTGCCTGAGTATATTTCCTTAGGTGCGGTGACCGTTGCAATGTATGTTCTGACAGATACGAGATTGGATACAGTGTTGATGTTGTTAGTGATCTTAGTTGCTATTTTCTACAAATACGTGGTTAGGTTTATTAGCTATGTTAGTGCAAAAATAATGAATATTATGATAGTTGCTTTTATTATGTTTAATATAGTGTTAGCATATCTATTTGTCCCATCTAACCCTATTTTTAAAATTATTAATAAGATCTTATCTCAAAGACTAGTTTATGGTAACATGGCTTTCAAGCGTTATAATGTTCCTTTGCTGGGACAATTTGTTCCTCAAATGGGAAATGGTGGTTTACATCATGGCCCGTATGATTATTTCTTTATAGATTCTTCATTTATCCGTGTTTTGATGATGCATGGTATTTGGGCTTTTTTGTTCACAATGATTTTGATAATGTTTCTGTCGTATAAGTTTATTTCAAAGAAATATTTCATATTAGAGATTGCACTATTATTAGTGATCCTAAGCTCAGTTATTGATCAGCACATGTGGGAAATATCATTTAACATTATTTTTGTGGGACTTTTTGCACAAATCTCTGATAAGTATAAGGAATCTGAAACTGATCTGAAGGTAGTAAAATAATAAGTGCTATTTAATAATTGTTAATAAAAAGGATATATAAAAAAATTCCGCCTAGGCAATTAAGCTAGGCGGGAATTTCGTTATTCATTAACGATAAAGGTTATTCATTTACTATATTAGGGGGAGTAAATGAGGGTGGTTAAATATTTATGTTACAAGAACAGTCTAATACTAAAGTTTGAAGAATTTATGAAGAAAGTCTTTAAAAAGAGTTAAGGCTGACATTATGGAAAAAAGGTTTAAGAGATTGGAGTGAGAAAATGAATAGGCTGGCCAACGAAGCACTTAGCAAGTTGTTGGCAGTAACTCCAACAACTGAACAACAGGACTTGGAAGATAGGATCCTCAACTTTTGTCAAAAACTTCTCGTGAGACAGGAACGAGGAGTCTTTATTGTTTCTGGAGATGCTGGCACAGGAAAAAGTGTTATTTTAACAGCACTTTTTAACGTACTCCAACAGGCAGCTAGAGATAAAGAATCATCATTACATAAAACAAGTAACTATCTCTTAGTCAATCATCCAGAAATGCTGAAGCTTTATAAAAATATTGCAGCACAGCAACCGGTACTTTTGAAGAAGAATTTTGAGAGGCCAACAACTTTTATTAATCATTTACATAAAATACATCAGGAAGCAGATATCGTCTTGGTAGATGAGGCGCACTTACTACTAACTAAAAGTGATCCTTATAATCACTTTAAGCAAAATAATCAGTTACAGGAAATCATCAGTCTTAGTAAAGTCGTTATCTTGGTCTTTGATGAAAAGCAAGTTCTAAAGGGAAAGAGTTATTGGACAAATAGAAAACTACAGTTACTGACAGATTCTGTAAACCAGGTGCAGCATTATCATTTAACGACACAATTTAGAATTAAGGCCGAAGAAGACGTTAATAATTGGGTCAAGGCTCTGGTTCAGAAAAAGATCTTACCGCTGCCAGCACCCCAAAAATTTGATTTTAGGATTATGGATGATGCACAGGCAATGTATGATTTGATCAAAAAACGGAATAGTTCTGTTGGCTTAAGTCGAATGTTAGCGACATATGACTTTCCTTATCGTTTAGATGGCGATGATTATTTTGTCAATGCAGGTAACTTTAGTCTGCGGTGGGATCGCAATCAGCCCCAAGCGACTCTGTCGTGGGCTGAAAGGTCTGATTCAATTGAAGAGGTTGGTTCTGTCTATACAATTCAAGGATTTGATCTGAATTATGCTGGAATAATTCTTGGACCGAGTGTTTGCTATGATAAAGGGCATGATTGTCTTAAAATATGTTCGGCTGCCTATCAGGATCAAGCAGCTTTTAATGGTTTAGCGAAGAAAAAGAACGCAGCTCAGCTAAAAGAAAGATTGATTTTAAATTCGTTAGATGTTCTTTTAACGCGTGCGCGTTACGGAATGTATATTTACGCAACTGACGCGGCTTTGCGAGCAAGGCTGCAACAAAAAAATTAATAAACTGCTCTTAAAGAAGCAGAAAATAAACTGAAGCAAAGAGAAGGAAAAATGGATAATTTAGAGAATAGGAAACATTATATTAGTTGGCCCGTTTTAGCTTTAATGGCCTTCGTAACAGTTATTGGCTTTGATGATTTGATTTATAACTTTAAGAATCAAGGTATGGGTGTTATTACTTCATGGATTTTAATGCTCTTCTTGTATGTTATCCCGTATTCGTTAATGGTTGGACAGTTGGGTTCGGTCTTTAACAAGGAGGGCGGCGGCCTTAGCTCATGGATTCGCGGAACTAATGGTGAATTTCTAGGGTACTTTACGGCATGGACTTACTGGGCAGCATCTATTCCATATGTTGTTGATACTGCTAATTCAGTTGTCGTTGGGCTTGGCTGGGCCATTAATGGTAGTGGTAAGTTCCAGGATGATATGTCTAACAGTCAATTCGCACTCTGGACACTGCTGATTTTTGTGGTCTTTATTATGGTTCAGTCGCGTTTTAAACGTTCACTAGAGTTGTTGAGTTCTATTGGTGGAATTGCGATGTTTGGAATGACAGTCCTGTTTGTTGTTATGGCAATCTCATCGTTAGGAATGGGGGGACATATTGCGACCCAACCAATGAATCTAGGGGCCATTATTCCGAAGTTTGATCTGAAATATTTAACAACGGTCGGTTTGTTGATCTATGCTGTTAACGGTTGTGAATTAATTGCACCATTTGTAACTAAGATGAAGAAACCACGACGTGAATTTCCTAAATCAATGCTGATGTTAGTTGTGATGACAGCCTTTTTAACTATTTTTGGTTCTTTCTCGCTGGGAATCTTTTTCGATGCACATCATTTACCGCATGATCTTAAAATGAATGGATCATATTATGCATTTCAAGCTTTGGGGCAGCAGTACCACGTGGGTAACTTATTCATGTATTTGTTTGCATGGACTGAAGTGATTTACTTGGCGGCTTTGTTGGCTGTTTTATTAGATGCAATGACGCGAATGCTGATCTCTGATACTGGTCAAAAGTATATGCCGCGGTTCTTACGTAAAAAGAATCGGGCCGGATTACCGATCAATGGTTATCTATTGACATGCTTCCTATCAGGGTTCATCTTGTTTTTAGGAATCTTCTTACCTGAAATGAATGATGTCTTTAATTGGCTGCTTAACTTGAATGGAATTATTTCACCAGGAGTTACCTGCTGGATCTTCTATGCCTTTATGCGGGTCCGCAAGAATCCAGAACGTTATCCATCTGAATATGTCTTTATTAAAAATAATAAGCTTGCATGGACGGTTGGTTTTTGGGCATTAATGGTCACAGCAGTAGCTACTATTTTTGGAATTGCACCACAAGATGTTGCTGAGTTCAGCAGTGTTTGGTGGCATGAATTAATTATTAATGTTGTTGCAATTGTCGTTTTGATTGGGTTAGGGGCACTTTTGCCGTTAATAACGAAAAGGGAAGAAAAATATGGTCTAGCTTTCAGTAGACTGCAGTGGATTCTTATGTTGCTAGTGGTAGTTATTACAGTTGTTCTAGGAGTCTACTTAGGCAGTGCTAAGCTTGCGGACCGTAATCTGCTTGTCATTGGAGATGCGGTTATTGGGATTGCTCTAGTGTGTCTCTTGGGTTGGCGTCGTCCCAAATAACTAAGAGTTTTACGATACTGATAATTTCAGAATAACTTGCTTGACTTCCATAACAAAAAAGTTATCCTTAGAGCAGAAGTAGTGTATGCTGGTTAATAAATATTTTTTAAAGAATTACATGTCTGGGGAGGGAGTAAAGGATGCAGGTAAATAAGCGACTTGTAAAATTTATTTTGGGTATTATGCTTGTTGGGTTATTAGGTGTCTTTGTTGAAAAAAATATTCAATTCTTTAAACAACGAGATAATAAAATGACTAAGCAAGCCAGTCTTAAGGAAAGCAGTCAGTCTGCAATTAAGAAAAACAAGAGACAACAGCATCTTCACGTAGATTGGCGTAAACCTTCAATGAAGAAAACTGCATACCCAAGCATTGCGAAGCATCCTAACCTCTGGATTCATGTCTCTTTACGTAAACAGCGCGTTTATTTGATAGATAAGGATAAGTGCCTTTATACGATGTATGCATCTACTGGAAAACCAGGTAAGACAGCAACACCTAAGGGCGTTTATCATATCCAAGGTGAGCGGGGCGATTATTTTTACAGTCAGAGTGAAGATGAAGGTGCCTATTACTGGGTTTCATGGAAGAATCATGGTGAATTTCTCTTTCACTCAACCCCAACTGATGCTGAAGGTAAATATCTTAAATCGGTTGCAGCTGATTTAGGCAAACGCCCTTCATCTCATGGCTGTGTCCATTTAACAGTCGCGGATGCTAAATGGATGTATGAGAATATTCCATATGGAACTAAAGTGGTTATTGATTAGCTAGTTGGACAAATATACTTGTATACGCAGTTGCAAAAGAAATCAGTTCTATTAAAAATACAACTCTATAAGTGAAAACTTTGCGAAGCTTTCATTACTTACGAAATATAAATTGAGTGGTTAATCTTACTAAAAGCATTTAACAATATAGATTTAGAAGTATTGGGAGAATTTAATTTATGTTATATTTATATGTAGAACTCTATGGATAGTTTTGAGAACTAGGTTATATTGGGGTTTTAATTATATTAAGGCATAAGGAGAATTTATGAAGAACATTTTCAAAAGGGAAGAAATAAGTACATATTTACAAGCTGATTCTAGGTTAAAGCGTACATTGCATGCTAGAGATTTAGTTGCACTTGGAATTGGCGCAGTAATTGGGACAGGAATATTTATTTTACCTGGACACGAGGCTGCATTACATGCAGGCCCCGCGGTAACGATTGCATTTTTGCTAGCTGCTTTGGTGTCAGGAGTTGTGGGGATGGCATATGCTGAGTTCTCATCGGCAATGCCGGTAGCTGGGTCAGCTTATTCGTTTGGGTCTGTAGTTTATGGTGAGATCGTTGGTTGGATGCTAGGCTGGGCACTCATTCTAGAATATTTTTTAGCCGTTTCTGCTGAAGCCACAGGGTTTGCTGCTTATTTCAATAATAATATTTTAAGCGCATTGGGGTTGGACCTACCCAAAGCTTGGCAAAGTGGTCCGCTGGAAGGCGGGGTGGTAAATCTTTCAGCTACAGTGATTGTCTTAGTTATTGCGCTTATTATAGCTCATGGGTCTCAACTGTCTAAGCAAGTTGAAAATGTTGCGGTTATTATAAAGTTGGTTATTATTGTTTTATTTATTATTGTAGGTATTTTTTATATTAAGACAAGTAACTATGTACCATTTTACCCTAAACAGTTTCATACAACGCCATTTGGACTTGGCGGTATTTCTACAGCAGCTGCGACCGTTTTTTTTGCTTTTATTGGTTTTGATGCTCTAGCTGCAAATTCGGCTGAGACAATTAATCCGGAAAAGAATGTCGTAAAAGGCATACTAGGAACAGTTCTAATATCTGTTATCTTATATGTTTCATTTTCTTTTGTATTAACAGGGGTGGTTCATTATTCAGAATTGAATGTAGATGATCCAGCGGCATATGCCTTAAAAATTATCCATTTGAATACTTGGAATAAATTAATTACAGTAGGAGCATTGATTGGAATCTTTACAGCAATGATAACGATGTTCTTTGGTGGTTCACGGTTAGTTTATGCTTTGGGCCGAGATGGGTTACTTCCTGCTAAGATGGGGGCAATTAGTAAGAAGCATAAGGTACCACATAATGCAATTATAATTGCTACTATAATTCAAGCCTTTTTTGCTGGTTTGGTTCCTTTAACAGAGTTGGCTTCTTTAATTAATGCTGGAACCTTATTAGCTTTTACTTTTATCTCCTTTGGAATCATCCCGCTTCGAAAACGCAAAGACATTCATAACAATGGTTTCAAAATGCCACTTTATCCTTATCTCCCAATACTAGCTGGATTATTGAGTATATATTTCATTGTTATGTTACCTAGTATTACTAAAATATCAGTTGGAATTTGGTTAGTTTTAGGATTAATCGTGTACTTTTGTTATGGTATTCGTCACTCTAAGTTGCAAAATATAGATAATTAGTTTAAATTAAGCTTTTGCTATCGGGTTCCATAAAAAGGGGAAAAGAATTATTGAATTGCGTAAAAAGGGTCTGTATAGACAGTTATTGACAATTGTCTATACAGACCCTTTTTACGCAATTAATCGTGCTACTTATTAACTTATTTTTCTATTAGTTCAGGTTCTTCAGAAAGTGTAATGATCCCTACGGCATTTAAGCCTGTGTGCGTCATAATAATTGGGCTTGTTAAACGTTCAAGGTAGTTTACCTTGTTCTCTTCCGGGACAATAATATCTTTTAAACGACCAAGAAATTCTGGTTCGACCCCTACATGAGAAAAGGATAAGTCAAGAATCTTATTATCTTTATGTGCAGCTGCTATTTGTTGGCAAAACTTCAAAAAGGTTTTACGGCTGCGACCTTTGACAACGACATCCAAGCTTTTATTATTAAGCTGGACAATGACTTTGAGGTTAATTAGTTTGGTAAGTGCACCAGCAAAGCGACTGACTCTGCCGCCTTTAACAAGACAATCTAGGTTATCGATCAAAACATTGACACGAGTTCGTTTGTAAATATCAGCGCAATGCTTCTTGATTTCAGTAATCGTTTTGCCAGCTGCAATATCTTGTGCTGCCGCTAAAACCTGAAAAGCGAGACCACGATCAGTTGATTTACTGTTAATAACAGTTACTTTTGAAGTTGACATTCCCGCTGCTGTTTGGGCCGTATTGAAAGTTCCACTTAGAACATCAGAAATAGTAATAGCTAGAATCTCACTACCGTCAGCACCTAACTGATCATAAAGCTCAACGAATTTTCCCAATGGTGGTTGACTGGTTTTAGGATATCTTCCAGCCCGCAGATTATCAATTAGTTCCTGCCGAGTGATATCTTCACCATCGACGTAACTCTTTCCCTCGATTTCAATAGATAGGGGAACGATATGAATAGCATATTTTTCCACTTCTTCAGGGGTAAGTTGAATAGATGAATCGGTTACAATTTTAATTGATGTTGTCATATTAATAAACTCCTTAGTTGTTCCTGATGTTCTCAAAAACGATTATCATATATTATTATACACCATGTGGCTTACTGTTCAACTATACATCAACTTTAAGTCTAGGTGTTATCTGCTTAAGCTATATCAATTATACCAGAGACCTTTTTTATAACTAAATTTAAAATGGGTTAGGTTGGTATCAGTTTGGAAAGCAACTTATTAGTATTCAATTAGTTAGAATGTGAGACCAAAGCACTTGGAACTCGCCCTTTTAGAACCTGCAGTAATGGTTGGAACCTAAATTGTGTCGCAGAGGTCTCATTTTGGAGTGCAAATTCTTTAGCCAATGTTGTTTCAGCAAATAATCTAGTTGTCTTTCCCTTTACTAAGGCGGACCGAAGACCAGTTGCTAGTTCGCCAGTACCATCAAATTTAAAATATCCTAACGGGCTACCAAAAAGACCGCGACTTTCAGACTCAAGCTGCTGGATTTGTTTTAAAGCTTGAGTGTATGGTACGCCCCCCAATATAGGAGCCGGGTGCAGATCATGAAGTAGTTTAAATAATTCAAAATGCCCTTTAGCTGTAATAGGGGTATAAAGATGCTGAACATCCATATTTCTTAATAATTGTGGTTCTTTTGAACAGCTAATAGTTAAATGATGTTTCTGTAAAATACTTCTAAGTGTTTTAACCACATCTTTTTGTTCCTGCAAGTATTGCCGGTTGCTAAAGAGTGCGGTTGTTAATTCTTGATCTTCAGTTGGGCTTTGCCCACGTTTAATATTACCTGTAACTGCAGCTGTTTGCAGTTGGTTCGCCTGAAATTTAGCAAACCTTTCAGGAGTTGAGCTGATAAAAGTACCCACACTAGTTTTTAACAGAATATGATAAGTTTGTGGTTGGATCAACATTAATTGGCGCCAGATTGCCAGCGGTTCGAAGATGGTGCTGGAAGATGCTTCGAACGAATGAGTTAAGATGACTTGCTTAAGCCGTGGAGAAGTGGTTTTTTGAGCAACTGAGCTTAACTTTTTTTGCCATGTCGTCAAGCTATTGGCAGTAGGAGTAGAAACTGTATGCGAAACTGGCGTCAATGCCTGGTTAGAGACTTTTTGTAGCTGATATGCAAAAGCATTACTCTCTTGTTTAATAGCAGCGGCATCAAGGCTACAAGTAATTAGTTCAATCTTGTCACCTGTTTTTATGATGGTGTATTGAGGAAGAAAAAAATAGCCTTGGGCAAGTTCTTCCCAAAATGAGTCTTTCGAAGCTGAACATTGTTCAAAAGAAAAGCTGCCTACGAGTGCAAGCTGATTTGGATGGGGCGGGGTGAGTTCAACAAACCTTTTTTTCAAGTCTACCTGCCAATTTTTGAGCGTGTCGAATTGATCTTGACCTTGGTGGAAAGGACAAGTTGCCACTGCTCCATAAGCTAAACGAATTGTGTTATTTGAGGGAGCTTGGAAAATAAAGGCTGTTTGCCATTCAGCCATTAAAGCTAGCATTTTTTTGAGCTTAATATTGGGTAATTTAGTTTTTAAACAAAAGATAGGTTGGTTCATTGGTTATCTCCTTGTTGAATACATTTAAACTTGGTCAGTTATTTTCTAGCAAAAAATAGCTTTTAAAAAAACTGCTTACAACATAGATTCTAGCATAATTTTAGAACTTTGCTACGCTAGTTTACTCTTTTTGGAAAGGTTTTAGTAAATAAGTAGATCATGTTGAGATAGTTAGCTAATAAAAAGTATTTTTTGGAGTGTATTTACCAGGTAATAGTATTTGTTACTGAAAAAATAAGCTATTTTTAGTGCGTTTTCAAGTATAGTTACTGAAAAAAGAAGAAATTCTGCTTTTAAATAAATAAATCTGCTTATAATTATTAACTTTTGGGAGGTTTCTGCCGATATTAAATTATGGATATTAATTATCTTTCGTGCTTATAACTGGCACACTAAGATGTGAAATAAAGAATAAAGGAGTTTTCAATTTATGAAACAAAGGAACAAGAGTATCGGCGGCCTAGTAGCAGCAACATTAATAATGATTGCGCTGATCCCAATTGTCGTAATGCTTTTAAGCTCGTATAATAGTACTAGAAATCTTTTATTGGAACGAACAACTAATAGTCGTGAGAGTGCTGTTAAAACGGTTTTAGATAGTCGAGATTCAATGAATATCTCAGCTAAAAAGACATTAACCACATTGGCGAATGAGGATCTTTTTAAGGGTACATACGATATGAATACTATTCAAAAAATAATTTCTGCGGCAGAGAGTGAGAATGATGTGATGTTGGACACTATTTTTGTAAATGCCGATGGTAAGTATGTTTCAACCAAGAAAACTTTCCCAACAGGATTTAATCCCAAAACGCGTCCTTGGTATAAGGGAGCAGTTAAAAACATCGGGCAAGTTTACTGGTCTAAGCCTTATTATGATGCTTCTTCTAAAAGTAATGTTATTAGTATTTCTGAGGCAGTGCAGAATTCTAAGGGACAAATTGGTGTGCTCTCATTTAGAGTATTATATGATGATGTTCAGGATATTTTAAATCATTTAAATGTAGGTAGAACAGGAAATGCTATGCTTGTTGCTAATGACGGAAGGGTCCTCGCTTCCAAAGACACAAGTTTAATCGGCAAAAGTGTTGCTAGTAGTGAAGTTTTCAAAAGGGCAGCAGTAGCTACGGCAAATGAAGGTAGTGTCTCGGTTGCGGGAACTTCACCTGTCCAGAAGATTTACTATAGCCACGGAAGTAGCGATAACGGAACTTTTGCCATGGCGCAGCTTAAAAAAGATGAATTGACTCCTGAGCTTAACTCATTAATCAAATCTTCAATTATTATCCTTATATTTATGTTGATTTTTGCAGTTTTGATTTCTATTGTTTTTGTCCGGGTAATTAAAAGTATTGTTAACACCCTCAGCAGATTCTTTGAGGCGGCGGGTAAAGGGAAATTTGAAAAAATCGTTCCAGAACGGTTAAAAGCTAAAAACTTTTTTGATAGACGAGTTAATCGTTTCGTTTATCCAGATAAACATGGAAACGAACCACAGCGTTTAGCGTACGAGTACAATCAAATGATTGATTCTGTGGGTAGTCTAATTCAGAATGTTCAAAAAGAAGGAACCAAAGTTGCGGAAATGTCAGAATCCTTACTAGAATTGTCGAAGCAGACTAATACAGCAACTGAAGAAGTTGCTAAGACGATTACAGGGATAGCTGAGGTTACAAGCTCGCAAGCTGAAGATACGCAAAAAGGTGTAACTCAGATGCGTGATCTTTCACAAACAATTCAAGATTTACATGCAAATGTCCAAGTTATGGGGACTAAATCTCAAGAATCAAGTGAAATGAACCAGGAAAATATCGATGTTACTGGGGAAGTTAATTCTAACTGGCACAGTGAATTAGATAAGATGGAAGAATTAATGCACGGTGTTGAAAAAATGAATAATAATATTCAAAATATTACTAAAATTATTCGTGTTATTAATGAAATATCGCATCAAACTAACTTGTTAGCTTTAAATGCTTCAATTGAAGCGGCTAGTGCTGGTGAATCAGGCAAAGGTTTTGCAGTTGTAGCAACAGAGATCAGAAAGTTATCTGATCAAAGCAAAGACTCTACTAAAGAAATTGAGGACATTATTGGTAAAATCCAAGATCAATCAGCACAGATGGTCAAACAGACATCGGATTCAGTTACTGGTGGCAAAAAACAAACCGAATTGATTAAAAATGCGATTGGTTCATCACGTGATGTTTACTCGAAGGGCTTAAATATTCTTGAAGGTATTCACAAGATTGAAAAGGCAAGTTCACAAATCGAAAATATTCAGAGTACTGTTTTGGAGAATCTTGAGAATATCTCAGCGTCAACTGAAGAAAACTCAGCTGGGACAGAAGAAGTTTCTGCCAATTCTGAAGAAGTTCTTGCAACAATGGAAGAATTTACGACTCATGTTGCTGAATTGAAGAAAATTTCAGAGAGACTTGAGAAGAATCTGACAGAAGAATTTGAAATTGTTGAATAAAAAGTTCTAATTGAAGTAAATAAAATACCCTTGTGCAATATAGGAGTCAAAAAAAGAGTGTGACATAAGTCGGAAAAATTTGAGTAATAACTCGAAATTACGAATATAGCGAGTACTTTGCTATGAGTAATTCGAAGTTAGACGGAGAATTTTAACTTATGGAACACGTTTATACGGAATAAAAAAGGAGCTGTGCAAAACTTAACTTTTGGCACAGCCCCTTTTTGAGCTCTAAAGATAACGAGGGCGTAATTATATCAAAGACAGTTATTTGAATTCTCCAAGTTTTAGTGTCAATATATTAATACACATAAATAAATCATTACTTGGAGGGTTAGGCATGAAGAACGAGGAACTTTTTAAAAACGGTTTTATTGAAGTCAAAGATGCTTGGCAGAATAATTTGCAGCATATTAGTTTAAAGATCCCTAAACAAAAAATTACTGTTTTTGTGGGTCTGTCAGGCTCAGGAAAATCATCGCTTGTTTTTGACACGGTGGCAGCAATGTCACGACGTGAACTAAATGAAACCTTTCCGAGTTTTACACAACAATACCTTCCCAAGTTTGGACAGCCGCATGTAGGTCAGATCAGCCATTTACCGGTGGCACTTGTGATCGAGCAGAAACGATTGACTGGGAATGCTCGTTCAACCTTGGCAACATATACAGGGATATATTCATTGTTACGGTTATTATTCTCGCGGATCGGTGAGCCTTTTGTGGGGTATTCAGATACTTTTTCATTTAATCTACCACAAGGTATGTGCCCTGAATGTCAAGGACTGGGGTATATCGACAACCTTAATGAAAAAAAGCTGATCGACCCTAATAAATCGTTAAATGAAGGGGCTATTTCCTTTGTTAGTTTTAAACCGGGGACTTGGCGTTGGAAAAGGTACGCTAACAGTGGCTTATTTGATAACAATAAGCCACTGGCGGAATATACGGAGGCTGAATATGAACTTTTAATGCATGCGCCGCAGAAGAAACTGATCAATCCGCCAGAAGGTTGGTATAAATCAGCTAAATATGAAGGCTTAGTTCCGCGAATCAAACGTTCGATCCTTTACAGTAAAGAAGGTAAGCACCATAAAGAAGCACTTGCGGAGATCGTCCAACGGCAAATCTGCCCAATTTGTCATGGACAGCGCTTGAATAGACAAGCACTTTCAAACAAGATTAATGGTTATAATATTTCCCGGGTTACACAGCTGGATCTCTTGCATGTAATGAATTTTTTGGAAGATATTACAGCACCACTAGCAGTTGATGTAATACGTGAGTTAAAAACTAAAATTCAATCATTGATTGACATCGGATTAGGGTATTTAAGCCTTGATCGCAATACGGGTAGCTTATCAGGTGGGGAAGCGCAGCGTATAAAGATAGCTAAGTACTTGACGAGTTCTTTGGCGGATATGGTCTATATTTTAGACGAACCCAGTGTAGGATTGCATCCACATGATATTAAGTTAATAAAGCAAGCTTTGATGCAGTTGCGGCAAAAGGGAAATACGATCATAATTGTTGAACATAACCCCGCACTGATTTCTTTTGCGGATTATCTTGTTGAGATAGGGCCTGGCGCGGGTAAAAATGGTGGACAGGTTACGTTTAACGGAACATATGCGGAATTACTGCAATCTGAGACGTTAACGGCACAGTGGCTCAAAAAGCCACGGCATTTTAGCGAAGGCAGAGTTCCGCAAGGCGAACTACGGTTAAAGAATATTACACTGCATAACCTGAAAAATGTTACCGCATCTTTTCCTTTAGGAATCATGACTGTTGTTTCAGGGGTCGCTGGCTCGGGGAAAAGCTCTTTAGTTACGGCACTCAAACAGAGTCTAAAGATTGATTACGTTGATTTGGCACAGACGCCATTGGGTGTAAATATTCGTTCAACTCCCGCGACTTATTTAGATATCCTAGATCATATTCGCCGTTTATTTGCTAAAACTAACAACGCTTCAACCCAGCTTTTTAGCTATAATAGCAAGGGAGCTTGCCCCCGCTGCAAGGGTAAAGGTGTGACAATTACTAATATGGCATTTATGGATCCGGTCGTACAAGTCTGCGAATTATGTCATGGTAAGCGCTACAGTAATGAAGCTTTACAGTATCTCTATCAAGGAAAAAATATTGCAGCAGTTTTAGCGTTACCTGTTAAGGAGGCAATAACCTTTTTTGCAGCTTTTCCTGAGTTGAAGGATAAGTTAATGAATTTAAGTAGAGTAGGATTAGCATATCTAACCTTAGACCAGCCTTTAACAACCTTATCAGGTGGTGAGTTACAGCGCTTAAAACTAGCTTTTGAATTGGACAAAAAAGGACAGATTTATCTCTTGGATGAGCCAACAGCAGGGTTGCATTTAAAAGATACACAAAGATTGATCGCACTATTCAATGAGCTAGTTGAGGAGGGGAATACAGTAATTATTATTGAACATAATTTGGATGTTGTAATTGCAGCCGATTGGTTAATTGATGTTGGACCAGCTGCAGGTATTTATGGTGGGAAAATTACGTTTAGTGGACATCCACAGGCAGCAATGGAAGTTCCGGCATCAAGAACGGGAACAGCATTGAATGAGTTCTTTTCAGAGCATTAAAAGACCTAATATTACTTTAAAGTGGGGAAATGTGTTTGAGAAAGCACAGTAGTTTCCCTGCTTATTTTTGTTATCCCCCTTAATTTTTTAATTATTTAAACCGATAACCACTATATAGACAAGAAAAAGGTTACTGTTTGAGTGCCTTGGATAGCTGACTCTTTTTAGAGAATAGATGACAAGTGAACTTCTTAAGGAAACCGATCGTTTCTTGTATAAAATCTTAGGGGGAGTTTCAATGAAACGCGGTAAGGGCAAAAGTATTAACAAAGTAGTTACATTAATGCTGTTGCTGATTGCATTTATTCCGGTTTTAATAATGTCAATCAGTCCGTACATAGCTACAAAAAAATTATTGATTAGTCGAAATATGATCAATAAGCAAAGTGCAACAGCAGTTGTTTTAGCTTCAACGGAGAATATGCGCCAAACAACTGAAACAAATTTGAAGAATCTTTCTAAATTAGCTGTTTTTAAATCAAATTTTGATTTAAAAAATATTCGGCATGATTTATTAGCTGCTAAAGAAGGAAATGCAAGTATCCGGACGGTTGCTTTCGCAACTTCAGATGGTAAAATGATAACCTTTAAGAAAGTACCCGCAGGTTTTGACCCACGAACAAGACCATGGTATAAAGGTGCTGTTAAAGATAGTGGGACTGTTCATTGGACAGAGCCGTATAAAGATGCAACTTCAGGTGATTATGTAACGACGGCATCTATCACAGTTCATAATGGACAAGGCCAGAGTGGTGTATTATGTATAGATGTCTCATTTAAGAATGTTCAGCAGACAGCCTCAGCCTTAAAGATTGGGCGAACGGGAAGTGTCAACCTGCTTTCGAAAAATGGTCGTGTTATCGCAACTGGTGATCCATCCCACTCAGATGGTTATAATACTGGAGATGATATCAGCAAATCTGAATTATTCAAGAAGATGGTAAAGGCTGATAAGACAAGCGGCAGAATCGACTTATCCAATTCGAACAGTGTTAGCCAAATTACTTATGATAAACTTTATCCTGGCAGCACAGTTTGGGCATACTCTAAGGTAGAAAAAAATGATTTGAACAAAGAATTGGGGACATTGCTTATAACAACTGCGATCGTCGCGGTTATTATGTTGATCTTAGTAGCTTTAGTGACGATCTTTACAACTAAGTTGATTCGAGAGACACTTGCATTCTTCGCTTCGTACTTTAAACGTGGTAGTGAAGGTGAAATCGTGCCTATTAAAACGACTGAAGCGGGTAAGGATGTACATTTTGGAATCAAATCGCTGGCAGCTAAGAATGTCGCACCGGATGAAAATGGTAATGAGATTAACCAGATTTCAGCTCAATATAATAAGATGGTTCTTTCAATTGGTAATTTAATCCAAGAAGTTCAGGGGCAAAGTGATAAGGTAGCTGCAAAAGCTGATTCGTTACTGGAACTTTCGAAACAAACTAATACTGCGACTGAAGAAGTTGCACAAACGATTACCGGCATAGCGGAAGTAACAGGTTCACAAGCACAAGAAACACAAAAGAGTGTTCAGAAAATGCAAAGCTTGACTGATGTTATGGGAGAGGCACAAGTAAATGCTGAACATTTGGCCGACATATCAAATGTTTCAAAAGAACTTAATAAAGAGAATATAGAAATTGTAGATGATATATCGACTGGATGGGATGCTGAATTAGCTAAATTAAAACAATTGATGAAAAGAATTCAAAATATGGATGATAATATTCAAAATATCACTAAGATTATTAATGTTATCAACGATATTTCACATCGAACAAATTTATTGGCACTAAATGCATCAATTGAGGCCGCAACTGCTGGCGAGTCAGGAAAAGGTTTTGCAGTTGTGGCTACAGAAATTAGAAAATTATCAGAGCAAAGTAAAGCGTCAACGAAAGAAATTGAAGGAATTGTTGGAAAAATTCGTGCTCAATCTGCTGAAATGGTACAACAAACGACAGAATCAATTGCAGATAGCGATAAGCTAACAAATAGGATGAAACATTCGGGCGAGTCAACCCAAAAGGTTTTCCAAAGTAATCAGGAGATAATTGATGGTATAGGGAAAATGTTTGTTTCAAGTCAAAAGATTGGAAAAGTTCAGACAGAAGTGCTGGGGAACCTAGAAAACATTTCTGCTTCGACTGAAGAAAACTCTGCTGGAACTGAAGAGGTATCAGCAAATTCAGAAGAAGTTTTGGCAACAATGGATGAATTTACGAACCACGTGAGTGATTTGAAAGACGTAGCAGATACGTTGAAGAAGAACACGAATAAGTTTACTGTTTAGCCAGTAAATAAGTTTTTACTAAGGAGTTAAGCCATTTGAGGTGGCTTAGCTCCTTTTTTTGCTAGGAAGAACAAATAAGGCTGAGGATAACAGAGGGTAAAATGAACGTTATAAAATAACTTTATTCATACTGACAGAGTGAACTAAATTAGAAGTGGACAGCCGATTGTAGAAATTACTATCAAGAGGAGAAGTTAGGTTTGAAACCATTATTGAAGAAAGCTATTAGTTAGTGGTAAAAGTGTGAGACAAGGCGATAGGTATTGAGCTTTTAGAGATAAGTAATGAGTAATAGTATGGAGTGTTTTGTAGTTAGCCAGATACAACTAGTTGGTGGAATGTATTGAAGCTACACTGAATAAATAGCTAACAAAAAGAAGGCGGCAAAACAAAAGTTTTGCTGCCTTCTTTTTAGAACTATCTTTAGCTGCTAATTTAGCAGAGAAATTTTTTGAGCTAACAAGGTCTGCTAACTGTTAACCCGTTGGATAATTACTTCAACACGTCTATTTTGTGCACGTCCGTCTGAAGTATCATTTGAAGCCTTAGGTTTGTTTTCGCCATAAGCTTGAATTGAGACATTATTTTCAGCAAAGACTTTCTTAGAGACAAAAAAGTTCATTACAGAGATTGCCCGTTCAGCACTTAGGTTCCAGTTAGACGCAAACCGACCATTTTTTCTAATAGGAACATTATCTGTATAACCAGCAATTATAACGGGATTATTGCTTAGAGTTTGCAAGTGCGGTGAGAGCCCGTCTAAGCCTTTTTGCACTTCAGGAGTGAGATCTGCACTGCCTGAAGCAAATAGCGCGTTACTATTCATCGTTATATGGATCCCATCACTTTGTAAAGTGACACTAACGTCGTTTTGTAAATTAGCTTGTGTAAAATCAGTCTGTAATTGCTGCTTTACATTCTCCAGTTGTTTGGTTTCCAATTGGCGCCGCGCTTGGGCTTCTTGGGCCAACGCGTGGGCTTCACTACTGGAGTTTTTTCCTTTTTCCTGTTTTACAACTGCTTTGGTTCCGATAATTGAATCGGATCCGGGGCCAGAACGTGTGGAGAGGATAGAGTTGAATTCAGTTTTGATTTGCTGAAATTTCTTATCGTCAACTTTTGCCATTGCAAATAAAACGATGAATAGTGCCAGCAGAAGTGTCAGCATATCGGAATAAGGCAGCAGCCAGCCTTCGTCAACTTCTTCTTCTTTTTTCTTCTTCTTCAATGGTTTTCAACACCCCTTATTCGTCTTCTTTATCTTCCTGATCACCACGGTCACTCGGACCAAGCATGCTAAACAGTTTCTTTTCGATACTCTTAGAAGATTGCCCAGCTTGAATTGCCATAACTCCTTCAAGGATAATCGTTAATGCTTGCATTTCCTGTTCAGACTTAACAGTTAGACGCGAGCTGAACGGGATCAAGATAACATATCCGAAGAAGATCCCAAAGAGGGTTGCGACAAAGGCAGATGAAATTGATTCACCCAATGCATTAACGTTATTTAAGTTGCCCAATGCACCTATTAAACCGATAACAGCGCCTAAAACACCAAGTGTTGGTGATGTACTGCCGGCCGTTTTGAAGATTCCTGCTCCAACACGGTGCCGTTCTTCAATTCCGTCGATTTCATTTTCCATGATTTCACGAATCTGTTCAGGTTCAATTCCATCGACGACCATTTCAAGACCTGTTTTTAAAAATGGGTTTTCTAAATTTTGGACTGGATCTTCCAAGGCCAAGAGACCATCGCGGCGGGCTGTGTTAGACATTTCAACTATTTCTTGAATAATACCCACATAGTCATAATGCTGGTTCTTCACCAAGACGCCAAATATCTTGGGGATTCTTTTTAATTCCTTGCTAGGATAAGAATTGATGATAGCGGCAATTATTCCGACAAAGATAATGATAACCGCTTCAGGGTTAATTAAAACGGCTATGCTCGCACCTTTGGCCACCATCCCAACTACGATAGCACCAACTCCTAAAAATATTCCGATGAATAAGAACAAGTCCATTACTGATTCCTCCTAAAACTAAGTGACAATACATGCATATACGTACTGTATCGGTTGAAATATTCTAAAACTTAAGGCGGATGTTTTATAACCATAATTCTAGTCTTGAATTTAGCGGGTAATAAATAACGGATAAAGTAATAATCAATAGGCGAAAAACGCTTTTAACGTTTGTAAATGAGTTATATTACATCCTTTTAAGTATAAAATAATGATTACTATTAGAAATAAGAATAAAATATTCTCAATATTATACGTTTATGCGAACGGTACTATAAGTTAGATTTTAATTAAGAACTAGACTTCTTTGTGTTTGTTCTTATAAGATACCTTGTTTTGAAAGCATTTTTGATATTGAAAAAAATTTTACTTTCAAGTATACTTTCCTAAGTATTGTTGAAAATAAACTTTATTAAATGTAAAATGTTAAATATTATCAGAAAAATAAATAAAAGTCTTTGCTAATTAATTACAGGAGGAAACCAGATGGCTGCATATGATTTATTAAAACAGGCGATGGATGTTTCAACAACACGGTCACAGCTTATCTCAAGCAATATTGCGAATGTGAACACAGCTAACTATAAAGCTAAGCGCGTTGATTTTGAAAACCAGTTGAATAAAGCCATGGGAGCAGATGGCTTTAAATTGGCAACAACGAATAAGAAACATCTCCAAGCATCAGAGACTGTAACACCTGCCATTACGACAAACACCGATACAAGTGTTAAGAAGAACGGCAATAATGTTGACTTAGATGTTGAGATGATGAACCAAGCTACTAATGGTTTGTACTATAGTGCTTTGGTTTCACAGTTGAATGGACGTTACCAGATGATGAATTACGTCTTGAATCACTAGAGAAGAGGTAGAAACTGATGAGTATTTTTAACGGCTTAGCAATCAACACAAGTGGCTTAGCATTGGAACGATTAAAGCTAGATACGATCTCAACTAACATCGCGAATGTAAATACAACGAGAACCCCTGAAGGTGGACCGTATAAGCGCAAATCAGTAGAGTTTGCTGAGAACCTAAAGAATGCGCAAGGAACAGATGCTACAGGAACACAGCTGCAAGGATCACCCCAAAGTTATGGGGTTAAAGTAACAGGCATGCAGACAGATAATACCGAAAAGACCAGCTATGATCCTTCCAATCCAGATGCGGATCAAAACGGTTATGTCAGAATGTCGAATGTAAATATGGCCGATGAGATGGTTGACATGATCCAGGCTATGCGGACATATGAAGCTAATACTTCAGCTGCTGAGATGAACAAAACAATGCTGAAGAAAGCATTAGAGATATCGAAAGAATAAGGGAAATGAGGGTGGAACATGGACGGACTAAGTAGTGCTTCAGGTTTACAGAACTACCAGAAAACGTTAGCTACTGCAACTGATTTGAATAAATCTTCTGTTTTAGGAACACAAGATAGTGGGAAACAGTTTAGCGATTATCTAACAAATGCAATTTCTGGTTTGAATAACAATATGAAAGTTATGGACCAAGGAACGACTGACATGATTAGGGGAGATCAGAGTGATTTAGGGAGTATTATGACCAAAATGACTGAGACCCAATTGTCGCTGCAAACAGCGGTTCAGGTACGAAACAAGTGCCTCGATGCATATAACGATCTCAAGAATATGCAATTCTAGGCTCTATTGGGGGAAATGACTAAGTGTTTGATAAATTGAAAGACGGGTTTGGCCGGCTGAAAGATCGCTGGCAATCCCAAAGTCGTATAAAAAAAATATCGTTGTCGCTTGCTCTGATTAGTATCTTTGTTGTTATTGGTATTGTTTATTATCTGAATACCCGTGTTCAATATGGAGTGTTGTTTACAGACTTGAGCGATGCAGACGCGGGAACAGTTACAAAAGAGCTAGAGAACGAGAATGTTCCATACAAGCTGACTGATGATGGAAAGACGATCATGGTTGATCAAACTAAAGTGGATCAAACCAGAATCGACTTGGCCGTAGATAATAAGTTACCAAGTAGTTCTACTGGATTTGAACTTTTTGATAACACGAATGTAATGACAACGGATGAAGATCGCAAGGTGATGTACCAACGGGCAGTGACGGGTGAACTAGAGCGTGCTATTGAGTCACTTAACGAGGTTCAGAAGGCCAAAGTAATGCTGGTAACACCTAAGCAGAGTGTTTTCGATGATGATGGAAAAGAAAAGAAAGCCAAAGCATCAGTTGTTTTGACGCTTAAGGGCAGTGGGATCTCCGACTCTGCAGTACAAGGAATCGTTGCTTTGACAGCAGGGGCAGTTGAAAACCTTAGTCCACAAAATGTAAAAGTCGTTGATAGTAATGGACAGGTGTTGTCTGGCGGAAGCAGTGAAGACAATCAAATGTCGAACTACAGTACAAAATATATGGGGATTAAAAAAGCCTACGAAAAGATGCTTGAAGGCAAAGTTAATAAACTTTTGCAACCTATATACGGTACTAACAAGCTTCGTGTGTCAGTCAACCTTGATTTGAATTTCGACTCGATCGAAAGAAAAATGGTTACATATAACAATCCTAAAATCAGAAGTGAAAATGTTCAAACGACCGGAAATGGTCAAGGAACACAAAATACACAGACTGGTGAAGCAAATAATAATGCGTCTAATGTTACAGGAAGTAGTAGCAGCAGTAACAATAACGGTTCTTATAGTCGCAGTGTTAATAATGAATTGGATACACAGACAACTAAGGTTATCAGTGCTCCCGGGTCTATTAGACGAATGACAAGCTCGGTTATTGTTAACGGGGATTTATCGCCAGAAGACCAAAATCAGATCAAAACATTGATCTCCTCAGCTATTGGTTTTGACCAGAATAGAGGGGATGCAATCAATGTTCAAGGAATTGATTTTGTCCATCACCGGAAGAAGACAAATGATAATACGAAGACTAAGAAGAAAAAAACAAATACCTGGCTGTATGTCGGCATTGGAGCAGGTGTGCTTGTCTTATTAGGAGCAATCTTAGCGACGGTGCTTCTTATCCGGAGAAGACGTAAAAACGCTGAAGAAGAGTATTACGAAGATGAAGCAGATGTAACACAGCCAGAAGTTGAAGAAACACCAGCAGTACAACCAGCAGAGCCATCAGCTGAAGAGAAAAAGGCCAAGGCTCTTACGGCTAAACGAGAAAAAGAACAAAAAGACAAGGATCAAAAGGCCAAAGAATACGCTGATAAACATCCTGAAGAAGTAGCTGATCTGCTTAAAGCGTGGATGAAAGAAAAATAGATGTGAGGTAAGCGGAATGGATTCAATTGAAGGTATAAAAAAAGCAGCAATCTTATTGATTTCGCTTGGGTCGGAAACATCATCTAAGATTATGAAGTTGCTTCCGGAAAGCTTTATCCAGAAAGTAAGTTATGAGATTGCTAACACGGATGCGGTCAGCCCTGACCAGCGTGAAAAGGTACTAGAAGAGTTTGTAAACACTGCGGCAGCTAAACAGTATGTATTGGATGGTGGGATTGATTATGCAAAAAACTTGCTGAACCAAGCCTTGGGACCGCAAAGAGCTAAGGAGATCATTGATCTTTTAAACCAGATCCAACTACGGGAACGGCCTTTTAATATCGCACGCAAGGCTGATACACAACAGCTGGTCAATTTACTGGTCGATGAACATCCACAGACAGTTGCTTTGATTATGTGTTATATGCAGCCAGATAAAGCAGCTGAAGTTTTGTCACAATTTCCAACGGATTTTCAGGTAGATGTTGCGGAACGGATCGGGACGATCACAAGCACATCACCCAAGATCGTTAAACGAATTGAGAAAGTTATTGAGAATAAATTTTCAAATTATGCTGAGAATGATACTGAGAATGTCGGCGGGGTACATACCCTTGTAGATATTTTGAATTCAGCTAGTCGTAGTACTGAGAAAAATATTATTAATGATTTGGATGTTCGCCAGCCTGAGTTGGCAAGTGAAGTTAAGGCTAGCCTCTTCACCTTTGAAGACATTATCACACTTGAGAAGATGGATGTTCAAAAGGTCTTGCGCGATGTTGATAATGATGTTCTTGTATTGGCATTGAAGGGCACCACAGATGATATTCAGAGCTTTATTTTCGAGAATCTCTCCAGCCGTGCGGTTGAGAACTTGAAGGAGGAACTTGAATTCATGGGACCAACACGTCTATCAGCTGTTGAGGAAGCACAGCAGACGATTGTTGGAGTTATTCGTAAATTAGATGAAGCCGGTGAGATCTATATCGGAAGAGGGGAGCAGGATGCAGTTATCAAGTAATAACCTGTTGAAGCAAACCAATATTTCTAAGAATAAGAAAACAAAAGCGATCGTCACGAAAGCTGAGATCCCTAAGCCGCACATTAAGAAAAAAAAGGTAGAAGACACTGGTGGGGATACCGCAGCGGTTTTAAGTGATAGTCAGAAAAAAAGCATGGAGATCATTAAGCAACAGATCCTTGGCAGTGCACAGAAAGAAGCCAGCCAGATCAAAGAAGTTGCTTATAAGGCGGGGCAGGAAAAAGGATATCAAGATGGTTATGAAGCAGGGATGCTTGAAGGTCAAAAGGCTGCGCAAGCTTTAACTGAACAAGCACAGGCTAATCTAACAGAAACAATTGCCAGTACAAAGGATTATCTTGCTGCAGAGCAAAAAAAGATTATATCTTTTGCAGTTGAAATGGCTGAAGTACTAGTAAAACATGAGTTGGATGAAAAACCGGAAGAATTGATGCCCTTGCTTGAGCCAATCCTGTTCAAACTTGAAAAACCAGACCAGGTTATTACGATCCATGCTCATCCACGGTATCACGAAGTTTTAGTGAAAAAGATGGAAGCTAAGAAAAAGGAAATAGCTAATTTACGGTACATCGTGTTGGATAATGCAAGCCTTTCAGCATATGAAGTAACAGTTGAGTCGACGGAATCGTTGGAGACATTTGATTTGCAAGAAGAGTTGCACAAATTTCTGCAGCAAGTAGAAGAAACTGAGTGATTATTATGAAATTTAAGTTAAATCTGAATGATTATCTTGAACAAGCTAAAGAACATGACTTTTATACTTCTTACGGTAAAGTCAGTGAAATCGTTGGTTTGATTATTAAGGTCGAAGGTCTGGACGTCTTTATGGGTGAGGTTTGTCAGGTGCTGCTTAGCGGCGGCAAGAAGATTGCTCTAACCGAAGTCGTCGGTTTTATCAAAGAGACGGTTCTGTTAATGCCACTAGATGAACTTGAAGGGATCGGGCCCGGTTGCCTAGTTAAAGCGACGGGAAAAGTCCTGACAGTTAAAGTCAACGATGATTTGTTAGGGCACACGCTTGACGGCTTAGGGCGTCCGCTTGATAAGAATCTTGATCGAAGCCAAATGACGGACTATCCAGTTATCCAAGATTCGCCAGATCCATTCGAACGTAAAAAGATCGAGACGGTTTTGAGTACTGGAGTTCGAGCGATCGATGGGCTACTGACAGTTGGCGAAGGCCAACGAATAGGTGTCTTTGCAGGAAGCGGTGTTGGAAAAAGTACGCTGTTGGGGATGATTGCCAAGTACTGTGAGGCAGATGTCATTGTGATCGGTCTAATTGGTGAACGTGGTCGTGAAGTACGGGAATTTATCGAAAATGACTTGGGGCCAGAGGGGTATCGCAAGTCGGTCGTTGTGTGTGCAACTTCTGATATGCCTCCACTGGTTCGGCTAAAGGGTGCTCACGTTGCGACAGCGATTGCTGAGTATTACCGTGACCAAGGCAAAAAAGTTGTCTTGATGATGGACTCAGTAACGCGTTTTGCGATGGCACAGCGTGAAATAGGCTTATCAACAGGTGAGCCACCAACAACGAAAGGCTACACCCCATCCGTTTTTGCTGCTTTACCTAAACTGCTTGAACGTAGTGGAACGTCTAGTAAAGGCTCAATCACAGCCTTTTATACGGTCTTAGTTGAAGGTGATGATATGAATGAACCAATTGCAGATGCTGTTCGTGGGATTCTTGATGGTCATATCATTCTTTCGCGTAAAATAGCGGCACACAATCATTATCCAGCGATCGATGTGCAAAATAGTTTAAGCCGGCTGATGAAAGCATTGGTCGATGAACAACATTACCAACATGCGAGTGAACTGCGCGAGAACATGTCTGTCTATGCAGATTCAAAAGATTTGATTGATATTGGCGCGTATAAAGCTGGCTCTAATGCAGTTATTGATTATGCCATCTCTTTACATCATCCGATTGATGATTTTCTCTGTCAAAAGGTTGATGAACATGCAGAGTATCAGCAGACATTAAGTCAATTAAATAGTTTATTTGATGAAACAGCATCGTTAGAGAGTCGGCAGTAACTATTGGGGGGATAACTTATCAAACGTTTTAAATTTTCGTTGGAGAATATTCTTGAATTTCGTAAACAAAATGAACAACAGGTCAAACAACGATATACGGTTCTACAACATGCACTGGCAGATAGGGAAGAACAGATGGTGCAGTTAGGAGCTGAAAAATTCAACCTAATGGATGTTAGTGAATTATCGGTTGGAAGAATGCAGGTTCAACAGCGTTATCTTATTGAATTAGATCGGCGTATGGGAGAGATCAAGACAGAGTCGCTTGATCTCCAGGCTAAGGCAGAGGCTGCTTTGCAAGAGGTCATCCAGGCACAGCAAGAACGAAAAGTACTTGAAAAACTGGAGGAGAAACAACGGGTAGTGTATCTCCAAGAGGTTAAGCATGAAGAACAAAAGCAGCTCGATGAGATGGGGAACCGCCCTAAAATTGCTTTTTAAGTTTGAAGTTTATTTTTAATTTGAAAGGAGGTGAATAAATGCAAAAAATTAGTGCAAAGGATGTTATGGCGATGCCGGCTAAACAAGCGGGACTCAAGACCGACACGACTAGGAATCAACCTGAAAACTTTAAGCAACTGCTGCAACAATTTAATGCGGCGAAGGATGATCCGAAAGATCAACAGCAAGCAGTTAACGGTAAGACAACTTCTAAGAAGCAAATAACGAAGACAGCTGATTCTCAAGAACAGCAAACAAGCCCAGTAGATGAGAAAGATAAAGAGAAGCTGAAAGATACACCAGCTGACTTAATTGCCGGAGCTGCTTTTAATACTACTGCTGATATCCAAGTAGCCCCAACTGCGGATCTTAAAAAAGGACAAGTCCAAGTTGCTGATGGAACAGAAGAAGTTGCTAAGACTACGGGGCAGACCGACCAACATAAGCAACAACAAGCAGTTGTAAATGCTGTTAATGAACCGACCGCCATAATATCTGGTGATAAAAAAGAACAATCAAATGAAGTTGGGAAGACTCCAACTGTGAGTGGTGAGCAACCACAAACAACTACTGCGTCAGCTAGTGTTAAGCCAACCGGCCAGCAAGCAGATGTCAACAAGGCACAACAGTCTGAGTCTGAAAACGATAAGCAGAAGTTAGTTACTGATAAGGCAGTTAGCAAAGAAGAGACAGCCGTTCAGGATTTGCCAGCAGCTGCTACAGTTAAAGAGACTATCTCACCTACTGAGCCGACAATTAAAGGTCAAACTGCTGCGGCTGATAAGGAAAATCAAACATTGGCAGTAGCAGGTGCTAAAGTTCAAACTGACAGCACGCCAGTAAGTGATAAAACTGCTAGTCCAGCTAATACAGCTGGTAGTACCCAAGCTGGAGCAGCCGCTAAAGCAGTGTCACAGCCTGATAATGCTGCCAATAAGGTTGGGGAAAATCCAGACTCTAAAGCAGCTAATACGCCGGTGACAAAACAAACAACCGTACCACAAACTGTTGAAGGCAGTAACAACCAAGGTGAAAAAGTTTCAACTGAAAAAAATTCTAAAGCGGGAATTATTAAATTAAGCGAAAATAATGGTTCACCAGTAGCACCAACGATAGTTTCAGATAGTACACAATCTGCACCTTCTATACCACAAAATAAAGCAGAAAAAGTTTCTGAAAAAATTTCTGCGCCAGTTGAAATACAAGCTGATACGGATATTACTCAAAAAACAGTTATTCAGAGTACAGCCGCGCAGGCAACCGTTACGTCGCCGGAAATTATTAAACAAGTCGTAGTTGCAAAACTTACACGGGCTGAGACCCAAAATCCACTTACAGTTGATTTACGATCAGCGACGCTGACTACTCCAGCACCAGCAACTACTCCGACGGCAGCAACTATTGGGAGTAAGAATCTTTTGACGGCCGCGCAGGCATCTGAAATAACGCGACCGATTGTGCAAGGGTTAAAAACGACAGCAGCTGGGACAAGCAAGTCGATGACGTTACAATTACTGCCTGAAAACTTAGGTAAGGTCAGAGTATCATTGAGTGTTACTGATCAACAAGTTCGTTTAGAGTTTAAAGTGCAAAGCGAACATACTAAGCAGTTACTTGAATCGATCTCAACTAAATTAGAACAGGTTTTGAAGAATCAAGACGTCAGTGGAAATGACGTTACCTCAAAACCAGCTGCACCGGCAGCAAATGGTTTTGATTCATTACAGATGGACCTGATGAACCAGCAATCTTCGCAGCGCCAGTTTGGGCAGCAACTGCTTAAGCATCGAGCTAAAGGCAGTCTTTATCAAGAAAAAATGGCTGCTCAAAAAGTGAAAGAAGCACCTAAAGAAGAAAAAAGCAAAAGTACGATAAGCATTCTTGCATAATAAGGGAGGCAAAACTAATGAATAATGCAATTTCAGATGTTATTCCATCAGCTGCTGATGCGACAGCTTATAATACGACTAAGAATTCCTCGGGCGTTTCCATGGAGTCTTTTCTAAAAATTATGGCAGCTTCAATGAGTAATCCTTCAATGAGCGGGAGTGATTCGAGCAGCGGTAGTGGTGGCGGAACAGATTATGTTTCACAGCTTGCACAATTCACAACACTTGATCAGTTGAATGCGATGGGTAAGAACCTGACGAGTTCAGTAATGATCATGCAGCAACAAGAAGCTTTCAATCTTTTGGGAAAGAATGTCACTCTC
The DNA here is from genome assembly GCF_001434915.1 of Liquorilactobacillus capillatus DSM 19910. GTDB lineage: Bacteria > Bacillota > Bacilli > Lactobacillales > Lactobacillaceae > Liquorilactobacillus > Liquorilactobacillus capillatus. The sequence continues at coordinate 31,534 of NZ_AZEF01000016.1, read as the reverse complement.
AATGATGGGAGCGGAAATATTTCCGGTAAAGTCGATAAAGTACGTTTCAACAATGGATATGCCACGCTTGTTGTCAATAACAAGGAATATAGCATGAGCACATTGAATGAGGTCGGGTGATTCAAGCAATGCCAATGACGATTTCACAGGTTGACAGAACGGCAGGTACGGCACGGTATCATGGCGTTTCAGCTAAAAAGCGCCAAACAGCAGAATTATTTACTAAAGTATTAGATGAGAAGAAGCAAAGTGTTAAGCTTTCGAACCATGCACGTAAACGATTGGATACACGTAAGTTGCATCTGCAAAATGATGATTATCAACAGATTGGTGCTGCTTTAACTGAGCTGGAGAACAAGGGTAGTCGGGAATCACTACTGATGTACAAGGATATGGGTTTAATTGCTAATATCCATAATCGCACAATTATTACGGCTTTGAATAAGCAGGAGATCAATACGGTAACAAATATTGATAGTATCAAGTTTATCAAGTAATTAAATAGCTGGACTGAAAAGAAGCTATTGCGTTTTCGGAATGCTAGAAGAAAATGCAGCACATATATAGGAGGAATAATAATGTTAAGATCACTTTACTCAGGCGTTAGTGGAATGAAAAATTTACAGACTAAGATGGATGTTGTCTCAAATAACATTGCGAATGTTAATACAACAGGCTACAAGTCTAGTCGGGTCTCTTTTCAAGACATGGTTAGCCAAACGATGTCAAATGCAACTGCACCAAGTACTAATAATGGTGGGATCAATGGTAAACAAATCGGCCTCGGTGTTCAAACTGGTTCGATCGATACATCAACAGGGGCTGGGGCACCGCAATCAACTGGGAATCCAACTGACTTGTATATTGGTGGTGAAGGTTACTTTGTAGTTCGTAACAATGATGGTGCGAATTACTACACACGGGATGGTTCATTTAAGTTGGATGCTGATGGTGCATTAGTCAACTCTAACGGACTTAAAGTTATGGGTTATGCAACGACAGGGGGACCTCAAGTTGAAGGGGGGAATCCAGGTTTCAGTGGAGCAGCGAGCTCGATCACAGTGCCACCTAATGCCGGCGGACAAAACTACAGCAATAACTCATTAGCCGTTGATGAAAATGGGACAGTTAGTGCCAAATATGGCAGTCAGACTTATGTACTTGGCAAAATTGAATTAGCAACTTTCTTTAACCCAGGTGGTTTGCAAAAAATGGGTGGTAATAACTATGCTGCCACTGCCAACTCCGGGCAAGCAACACTTGGTCAGGCTGGTGCAAATGGTAGTGGTAATATCCAATCAGGCAAACTTGAGATGTCTAATGTCGATCTTTCAAATGAATTTACTGAAATGATCATCGCTAATAGAGCCTACCAGGCAAATGCACGTAGTATTACGACATCAGATGAAATGTTACAGGAATTGATCAATTTAAAGAGATAGTAAGTAATTCTAAGTAGTATTTTAGGCAAGTGTTAGTAACCAAAGTCAGCTTCTATAAAGGGAGTGGATGTATATGATTGCTTTAGTATCAATGAATGGCAGCCAGTTTTATCTGAATCCAGATTTAATCTACCGCGTTGAAGAAACTCCGGATACAGTAATAATTCTGACTGATGGCAAGACGTTGATCGTTAAACAGTCAGCTGCTGAGATCGTAGACTTGATCATTGAGTATCGGCAAAAGATTTTTCAACAGCTGCCAAAGGATACAAGAAATTAAGAGATAGAGTTGGGTGAGATATGGCAAAGGAAAATGAAGAAACAGAAGGACGTAAAAAAGGCGGGATCAAGTGGCTCATTATCATACCGTTGATTCTGATCATTGCTGTTGGCGGTGGTGTTGGGGGAACTATTCTAACTTCTAAGATCCTCTCGAATCAGAAGACTGAAGCAGCTAAGGAGAGCACCAATACAGCTAAAATATCTGGTAAGCAGGTTATTGTGCCGGTTAAGAAATTTTTGGTCAATCTGGCCAATGACGGTTCGGGAACAGACAAATATGCACGAGTCTCTCTCTCATTGCTGGTTGCAAATGATGATAACAGCAAGAGTATCAAGAAGAATACTGCGGTGGTCCGTGACAGTGTAATCAATGTGTTGCGACAGAAAAAAGCAGGAGATATTCTGAATTCGGCTGACAGTATTCCTAATTTGAAAAATGAATTGAAGGATAGTATCAACCGTGCTTATGGACAACAAATCGTTCAAGAAGTATTTGTAACAGACTTAGTTGTTCAATAGAGACTAGGAGGTCAGCTGATGGAGGTTTTTTTCTCACTAATTAAAGTAAGTGTCTTTTTACTGATTATTATCTATCTAATCAATATTTCACTTAAATACTTAAATAAATATACTAATCAGACAAATAACACTTTTCAAATTTTACGTAAGATCGCTGTCAGCAAGACCTCTTCGATCGGAGTAGTTCAGATTGTTGATAAGTATTACGTAATGAGTTTTGCTGAACAACAAAATCAAATTTTAAAAGAGCTAACGGCTGATGAAGCAGCAAAGTTTGTGGCTTCGCTCAATCAAAAGAAACAGTCAAAAGAACAGCCGGAGTTTACAGAGATCTTGAAAAAAGTTACTAAGAAGTTGGCAAATAAAAAAGGAAGTCGCAAATGAGAAAGAAAACAGCAATACTGATGACGACAGTGGTAGCTGCTTGCGGCAGTTTCAGCCTATTCCCTATTACTGCGCTGGCGATCAGTACGAATGATGTTACTTCGACAGTTAATAACTTGTTATCAAGTGGAAATGGGTCTAATCAGATTATTAATACGTTCCTGCTGCTGACACTCTTATCAGTTGCACCTATTTTGTTAGTTATGACGACTTCCTTTACCCGGATCATCATGGTCTTGTCATTTGCCCGCAGTGCTTTAGGAACGCAGCAGAATCCGCCGAACCAGGTTTTGATCGGATTGGCACTGTTTCTGACCTTCTTTACGATGAAACCTGTTTATACGGATATCTATCAAGAAGCGATCGTCCCGTATAATAAACAGGAAATTACGCAAAAGCAAGTTTTTGATCGCTCAGAAAATCGTATTAAACTCTTTATGTATAAGCAGACTAGGAGTAAAGATATCCAGTTATTTTTGGATGCGTCTAAGGATAAGCATCACTATAAAACATATAAGAAGATCCCGATGACGGTCGTGACACCGGCGTTCATCATCAGTGAGCTACGCACGGCCTTCAGTATTGGATTCTTATTGTTCATTCCATTTCTAATAATCGATATGGTCGTCTCGAGTATCTTGATGTCAATGGGGATGGTTATGCTATCGCCGGTAATGATTTCATTACCATTTAAAATTCTACTGTTTGTAATGGTAGATGGCTGGTATCTGTTGGTCGAGTCACTTATCAGAAGTTTTTACTAGGAAGTTGAGCGTGATTTATGACAGTTGAAATGGTTTTAAACGTAGTGCGTGATGCTTTTATTCGAATCATTCTGATTTCAGGGCCAGCTGTTCTGGTGGGGATGATCGTAGGATTTGTAATTAGCATTTTTCAAGCGACAACGCAGATTCAGGAGCAAACATTGAGTTTTGTTCCTAAGCTGATTGCAATCTTCATCACATTGATTCTGGCGGGAAACTTCATGCTGAATATCCTTTTAGAATTTACTAAGTCGATTTTTAAAATGATTTCTTCATTATAAGAGGATAAGGTGGGGTGAAAAAATGGTCCAAGTTCAGATGGGAGCGTTGATTCTTTGCCGGATTATGTCGTTCCTTGTCATTGGACCGGTTTTTTCGCAACGCGGGTTTCCTAACATGGCCAAGATGGTTGTTGGTTTTAGCCTAGTTATGTCGGCGTTCCCAGCAGTACATGGGTATAAAGAACTCTCGATGATCCTTTTCTCGTTAGCAGCAGTTAAGGAGATTCTGTTTGGTCTAGCCATGGGCTATCTAAGCCAGCTAGTTTTTAATGCTGTAATGATGGCAGGACAAATGATTGATTTTCAAGTAGGGTTCTCAATGGCACAGGCCTATGATACGACGATGCAAATGCTGACTTCACAATTTGGTAAGTTATATTATTGGCTGGCATTATGTGTGTTCTTTATGTTGAATCTGCACCAACAGATGATTTACGGCATCTTAGAATCATTTCGACTAGTACCGTTGGGGGCAATCGTCCTTAGGGGTTTTACAGTTGATGGAGTCGTGAAGTTATTTGCTGGAATGGCTGCAATGTCCTTGAGCTTGGCGGCGCCGTTAGTCGTCTCAGTGCTAGTTATTGACTTGGTGTTGGGAATTATCTCGCGGTCGATCCCGCAGATCAATGTTTTAATGCTGAGTTTGTCAGTTAAGACGGCTGTTTCATTAATTATTTTCTTGTTACTGCTGCCGAACTTGACTAGCTTTTTAGGGACACATTTAGCTGAGTCTATTGCTGATATGATGGAATTTGTCAGATCGATTCAACGAGCGAGGTAAGAAGTTGATATGGGAGATAAGGATGGTAAAACAGAACGCCCGACTGCCAAGCGTTTGAAAGACGCACGCAAACGAGGCGAAGTACCAAAGAGCCAGGAATTGAATGCAGCACTGGCCTTGCTGGCTTTTGCGGTTATTATGGTGCCATCATGGGAGTTTGTTCTCAATCACTTTATGCCGTATCTGATACAAATGATTCAACAAATTGGCCGGTTTCGGGTTGAATACCGCGACCTCTCAAAGGTGGGGATTCAGGCTGTATTGATGATTTTCTTATTATGCGCGCCTTTTATGGCGCTCAGCATGGCGATTGGGTATTTAGCCAACTTGATGCAGGTGGGGCTTTTATTCACAGCTAAACCGTTAAAACCGGATTTTAAGAAAATTAATCCTTGGAATGGCTTGAAACAAATGTTTGGCTTACGTTCAATCTTTAATATGGCTAAAACACTGGTAAAGTTCGGTGTGATCGCTTATTTCTGTTATCAGAAGTTTATTCAGACGATTCCCATCTTAATTAATCTTAGCTCGGTGGGGATAAATAAAATTTTGTTTTTTGTCTTGGACTTTGCCAAGGATCTTTCCTTGAAGATTGCAATTTTATTATTAGTACTCTCGTTAGCTGATTACGCATATCAGCGCTATACCCATCTTAAGAATCTGCGGATGTCTAAGCAGGAGATCAAAGAAGAGTTTAAGCAAATGGAAGGGGACCCGCAAGTTAAATCGCAACGTAAGGCGAAGTATCAGGAAATGGTTCGCAATGCAGTGGCTAATGTAAAGAAAGCAACTGTCTTGATTACTAACCCAACTCACTTTGCCTTGGCGATCAGGTATGATCCTGAAAAAGACGAGGTACCGATGCTGTTGGCAAAAGGTGCTGATCAGTTAGCGCAACGAATGAAAGCTGAAGCGCGCAAAGAACATATCCCAATGATTGAGAATCGTCCTTTAGCGCATGCTCTATATAAAAAAGTGGAACCGGGGCAGTTTGTACCAGTTGAAATGTATGAATCTGTCGCAGAAATTATTGCTTTAGTCTACCGCTTGGAAGAAGAAAGCAAAAATAAGATTTAATCGTTTGATTCAAGTTTAAGGAGGAACTAAGCGCATGCAAAAGGCCGCCCAGAAGAAAAAACGTGGCAGAAAATTAAATTATGCTGATGTCTTGGTCTCGTTTTTAGTTGTCGGAATTATTGGTTTAATAATTATCCCACTGCCAGTACCTATCTTAGATGTTCTGATTGTTATTAATCTGACAGTAGCGATGAATATTCTCTTAATAACGCTGTTTACGAGATCTGTTCTGGAATTCACGACATTCCCGACGTTATTATTGATTACTACGATGTTTAAGTTGGGATTGAATATGTCGTCAACGCGGCTGATTTTGACAAATGGAAATGGTGGTCATGTAATTGACGCTTTTGCCAATGTTGTTGCGGGCAGTAATTACATTGTCGGAATTATTTTATTTGTAATCATTATGGTTGTTCAATTAGTAGTTGTAACGAATGGGTCCGGTCGTGTTTCTGAAGTCTCTGCCAGATTTACATTGGATGCGATGCCTGGTAAACAGATGGCAATTGATTCTGATCTCAACTCAGGTTTAATCAATGAAGAAGATGCACGCAAGCGCCGTAAGGATCTGCAGCGTGAAGCAGATTTTTATGGTTCGATGGATGGTGCCAGCAAGTTTGTTAAAGGGGACGCGATCGCCAGTATTTTGGTAACACTGATCAACTTGATCGGTGGTGCAATTATTTTCTCTGTTAAAGGAGATATGTCAGTCACAGACGCACTCTCCCAGTTTGGTAAGTTGGCGATTGGTGATGGCTTAGTCAGTGCCATCCCTTCCTTACTGATTTCGATTGCTTCTGGGGTTATCGTAACTCGTTCAGATAATAATAGTTCGTTTGGGCTGGATATCGCGCGTGATGTGGTTCGTTATCCGCAGTTGTTTAGAATCGTTGGAATTATTTTAATGATCCTGTCAGTCGTACCGGGTTTCCCATTTATTCCTTTCATGTTGATTGGTCTAGCAATGTTTGGTGCCAGCATGATGGTCAAGCAGCGCGAGGAAAAGGCAGTTCAACAACGTAAAAAGGAAGAACAAACACTGGCACTGCAACGTAAAAAGGAATCACAGGATGAGGATGAATCAGTTTCCTCCTTCCAGGTTGAACCGATTGCGATTGAAATTGGTTACGGCTTAATCCCAATCGTTGATAGTTCGGTTGATAATAGTTTGATGAGTCGAATCGTTTCAATTAGAAAGCAAACGGCGCGTGAGTTGGGGATCCTTGTGAATCCAGTACGAATTCGCGATAATCTTTACCTTGAATCAAACGATTATTCAATTAAAATTCGGGGAAATGAAGTTGGTAAGGGCGATATTTACCCTGATAAGTTTATGATTATCAGTCCCAACGATGAACCCTTTCCTTTTAAGGGAATTCCAACGAAAGAACCAGCGTTTAACTTGGATGCGATGTGGATCGATGAAAAAGATAAGGAAGCAGCTGATCTGCAAGGCTTTACGATTATTGAACCATTGACTGTAATTGCAACACACCTGAAGGAAATCATTTATGCACATGCACCTGAACTACTGGGACGACAAGAAGTTAAGAAACTGCTTGAAGGGATTAAGGACCAGTATAATGTTGTAATCGATGAACTGATCCCAGATATTTTACGTTTAGGTGAAGTCGAAAAAGTTTTACAGAACTTATTACAAGAGAAGATTCCTATCAACGACCTTGCAACGATTTTGGAGACTTTAGCTGACTACGGTGTTGTTACTAAGGACACAGAAGTCTTAACAGAGTATGTCAGACAGGCACTTAAACGAACGATTGCTAATAAGTATTCGGATGAGAATAACCAGTTAAATGTTGTGACAGTCCATCCCAAAGTGGAAGAACTTATTATGCAGAGTATTCAGAAGACGGCAACGGGTTCATACCCTGTTCTAAAACCGGAATCTGTTAACCGTATTTTAAGCGCACTTGGTAAGATTCAGCAGGAAATGATGGTCAACGATACTTCATTTGTAGTTTTGACATCACCTAAGATCAGATTAGCCTTTCGAAAGCTGATTTCGTTTAATTATGCTAATGTAGCTGTTCTTTCGCTGAATGAGATCCCAAATGAAATTGGAATCGAGACAGTTGGCAATATTAATATCTAAGTGATTGTATCGTTATGAAGAAGCAAGCTTTAGGCGTGAAGGGGGGATGTTTTATGTACGAGGCAAGCATAGAAGATGAGGTGTTGAAATATCTGCCGTTAGTTGAGCGTGTAGCTAATCGGATATCAGTTAAAAGCACCGAGTATGAATATGGTGACTTATACAATATTGGTGTAATTGGGTTAATTGATGCACTAAGAAAGTTTGATGCGACCAAAAAAGTCCCTTTTGAGAGTTATGCCATGATTCGAATCAAAGGTGCGATTATTGATGAGATTCGGAAGCATTCAAAGATTTCACGTTATAAAATGTCAATCGTTAATCAGTTTTATAAAGTTAAACAAGATTTAGAGCAGAGCTTAAAACGTGAGGTAACGGATGCTGAGATCTGTCGTGAAATGAAGATCGATGCAAAGCAGTTAGGAAAAATCTATGATAGTATCCATTATCTAGCCAGTGTTTCGCTTGAAGATACCCTATTTTCACATGCAGATGAGGGGATCTCACTGCAGGATATTGTTAAAGATCCATTAGCGGAAAATGGCGAGGAGACGCTTTTAGAAGAAGAACGTAAACGGGCATTGGTGAATAGTATCAAAGGGTTATCAGAACGAGAACAGATGATCTTGAGTTTATATTATGAAGAAGAAGCAACCTTGAAAGAAATCGCGGCTATTTTAGATATTTCAATCGCACGGGTTTCGCAGATTCATGGCAAGATCATACTTAAGTTGAAGAACCAAATCAAGGAGGAATTATCATGATCCGGGGACTCGATACATTACGGCAAAGCATCGATATACTGCAGAAACGCCAGGAGAACGTCAGTGGGAACATTGCTAACGTTAATACGACAGGATACCGTGCTAAACATCTGTTTCAAAGCACGCTCAAAGAAGCCCAGCTGCATAACTATCAGGGTGGGGCGAATGCAAATGAAAGAACGGAGATTGGCGGCTTTACCTTTGGCAATCAACTAGATGGCTCATATCTTGATCAAACAAAGGGCGCATTACACCAGACTGGCAGAACAACAGATTTTGCAATTACCAATGACGGCTATTTTACAGTTAGAATGCCTAATGGCCAGACTGCTTACACTAGAAATGGTAACTTTAACCTCAATGGACAAAATCAATATGTAACACAAGAAGGTTACGCTGTTTTGAATACAGCTGGTCAACCAGCTAGATCAGGTGAACAAAACTTTCAGGTCACAGCCTTTGATAACCAACAGGCACTACAAGATATCGGAAATACATATTTTATTAGTAATACACAGGGAAATCAGCTGCAAGGTGCAGATGTACGCCAAGGATATCTGGAACAATCGAATGTCTCAACTGCTGATGAAATGGTTGCACTGATCCAAACAGGACGCGAATTTGAAGCTAATCAGAAAATATTAAGTTCTAATAATGAGACACTTGGCAAAGCAGTAAATGAATTAGGAAAGATATAAGGATGAGGTCAGCATAACAATGAATATGAATAGTCTGTTATCGATTAACAAGTCGGGTTTGAACGGCTTGCAAAAAAGTATGGATGTCGTTTCAAATAATATTGCCAATGTTAATACCATTGGTTATAAGAATCGAGATACCACCTTCCAAGAACTATTGAACAATCAGACCAGCACGCAAGAGGTCGGATTGAGCCCCCAAGCAACGCGAACAGCTTTGAATGAAGGTTTAGAGGTTAATCAAGAAAATATTAATTTTGCACAGGGAAGCCTCCAGAATACTGCTTCACCGTATGATTTAGCGGTTGAGGGGCAAGGCTTTTTCGGAGTTTACGATCAGAATAATAATATGCTGTTAACTAGAGATGGTGATTTTCATCGAAACAGTAATGGTGAGTTAGTCAACCAGCAAGGCTATCGTTTATCAATTGAAACAACAGTGCCACAAAATCGTTGGCCAGCGGGAAATGTCAGAATTGACGCTAACGGGAGTATTAATGTCAAGGATGGCGAACGGACTGTTCAAGTGGGACGGATCCCACTTTATAGTACGAATAACACGAATAATCTGCAGGCTGTGGGTAATAATATGTATCGGCTAGCTAATGGTGCCCAACTAAATACATCCTTGAATGGTGGTTTAGGAACGATCCAACAATATCACCTTGAAAACTCAACTGTTGATCTCTCGGATTCAATGAGCAATATGATTATTACGCAGCGAGCATATGGGATGAATACTAAAGCTGTTCAAGCAGCTGATGAGATGCTGGGAATTGTCAACAAGTTCTCTGAATAGTTAATGGGGGAGTAAATTGATCAGTTTAAAGAACGTCAATAAAAATTATGGCGAACATATCAAGGCTTTAATCGATGTTTCACTAAAAGTCCAGCAAGGTGAGTTTGTGTATCTTGTTGGACCCAGTGGAGCAGGAAAATCGACTTTGTTGAGGATGCTTACACGTGAAGAATTACCTACAAGTGGGTCAATCCAGATAGGAAATATGCATGTGGAGAAGCTTGCATTGAACAGGCTTTATTTATTACGCCGCCAAATTGGGATTGTGATGCAAAAGGATCTATTTATTCCCTATTATTCAGTTTTCGAGAATATTATTTATTGTTTGGAAGCTCTAGGAGTGATGGGGCCGCAAAAGAAAGAACGAGCGTTGGAAGTGCTAGAACTGGTGGGGATGACAGCATCTCAAGATAAAAAACTGACAGAACTTTCCATAGGGCAGCAGAAGAAAGTTGCGATTGCACGAGCAATCGTCAATAAGCCTTTTGTGCTAATTGCCGATGAACCGACCGCCAACCTAGATCCCAGGTCATCTGCCGAAATTATGAAGTTGTTTTTACGTTTAAATCAAAGAGGAACAACAGTTATAATGGCGACTCATGATAGTACGATGGTCAACTCACTTCGAAAGCGTGTTTTAGAGTTGCAGGGAGGTCGTTTGATCCGTGATGATCATGATGGTGGCTACACAAGTTATGCCGATCCAAAAGATATTTATATCTGGTGAGAGTTGATGCTTAAAATTTTATGCGAAATTACCGATATTGAGAGTAAGGGATTGCTATTTTCAAATTCAAAAAAGGAGCGCGGATTTAAAAAGAAAATTGGATAGCATCTTTGAATTTTAAATACTTTATGAAGTATGTCGATTGGAAGGGGTATAACCATGGGAAAAAAGTTTTTAGGTTTTTTTAAGAATCTTAGTTTGCGTCCGTTGATTCCAGCGGGGGTAACAGCATTAATTTTGATTATTTGTTACTTCTTTATTGTGAGAGGTGTTGCAGATGAGCAAACTGCACGGAGTTTTATTATTTTCAGTGTGGTTGTTGTTGTCATTTATGCAATAGCAAATGAGATTATTACCTTGATGTTAGCCGGAGCAGAAACAGTTGAAATGAAAAATCTGCAAAAAATATTGGATGCTGTAAGTTCAGGTGACATGACTCAATTAGGTAAATTCAAGTCAACAAGTTCTGATAATGCGGTAATCGCTAAAGTTAAAGATGGTTTTCATGGAGTCATCAATGCCTTTGTTGCCATGATCGTTGGGATTAAAGAAGAAAGCGGACATATGAATGAGATCGCTGGTTCATTATCAACAATGTCCAAGAAGTCATCTGGAACGATTGAAAACATCCGTGCAACGATGAATAACATTGCTGATGCTTCGACTTCACAAACAACAGAGGCAGAACAGACTGCAAGTGATATGCAAAAGTTAGCTTCTAATATTGAGGAGATCAATAAAGAAGTTGCGCATATGAGTGACTATGTTACTAAAGCAAATGAAAGTAATGCTAAAAACACTGAAATGGTAATGAACGTTTCTGACAGCTGGACAAAGGAAAGAAATAACCAGGCTGAAATTGTTGGTGAAATGGATGATATGAACAAAGATATCCAAAATATCGGAAACATTGTTCAGTTAATCAACGACATTTCAGAACAGACTAACTTATTAGCGTTGAATGCTTCAATTGAAGCCGCACGTGCCGGTGAAGCAGGGCGCGGTTTCGCGATTGTTGCTGAAGAAGTACGGACTCTAGCTGAAGAAAGTGGCAAGTCAGCTAAGAATATCCGAGATATTATCGAAGTTATTCGAGATAAGTCGAAGCATATGACGACAGCTATGAATGAATCGTATGCTAGCGGCGAACAACAGACAGATAACTTAGACAAGGCAATGGACTCAACTAAGGAAATATCCGGGATGGTTGAGAAGTTCGTTGAAAGTATCAATGTTGTCGAAAAACATATTAGCGGTGTAGTTGAAGAAAAAGACACGGTTACAAAATCAATGGAAAACATTACATCCGCGATTGCAGAAACATCTGCTGGAACTCAAGAAGCAACTGCCAATGTCGAAGAATTCTACAATGTTGTTAAGAAATTCGAAGCATCGGTTAAGGATATTGAGGATATTGCCAGCGTTTTGAAGTTCCAAGTAGATAGTTTTAAGGTTTAATTATAATTTAAATGCTTTAAAATTACATTTTCAAAGAAAGGATTGGCGTTAATGGAACAATATGTAGTGTTCGAAAGTCATGAGCAGTTATTTGCGATGCCAGTCAAAGCTGTTACAAGAGTGATTGAAGCTAGTAATTTTATCACTTTACCAGAAGTAGCAGACTATATTCTGGGTGTGTATGAATATCAAGAACACATGATCCCCATTATTGACTTACGTAGAAAGCTCTTTGGACAATACACAGAATCCTCAGACGATAACAAGGTAATTCTGTGTGACTGGAAAGACAGCTCATTAGGAATCTTCGTTGAGAATATCATAGGAATTTCTTACTTAGAAGAAACGAATTATGAACAAGAATTAGGCAGAGCTAACTTAAAACGTGGATATATCGACAAATTCTTGAAATTAGACGATAAGGTCGTTATTTCAATTGAATTAAATTATCTCTTTGATAACCGACAAGAATCAGAATTGTTAGCAACAGTTGACCAGTTAAATGCTGATAAAGGTAATACTAGCGATGGTACTGATTCAGAGTGAAGTTAGAGTAGGAATTGCAGATTATAAAATAGCACATGCGCCGTCTAAGCTGATCACAGTCGGTCTGGGATCTTGTATCGGAACGATTATCTATGCTGAACAAGCTGAAATAGGCGGTTTGAGCCATATTATGCTGCCCGACAGCCACCCTTTTGCTAAAAAACAGACGTTAAATACTGCGAAATTTGCTGATCTTGCTCTGCCAGAAATGGTGGCTAAACTGCGAAGCGAAGCACCACGAGCCCGCTTTAAGGCTAAAATAGTTGGCGGAGCTAATATGTTTGGTTTTAAAACGAGTTCTAAAACCGGTAATATTGGTCAGCGTAATATTGAAGCAGTTGAAGCGATGCTAAAAGAACTGCGTGTACCGTTAATCGCGAGTCATGTGGGTGGAAGTTGCGGTCGAACAATGATCGTTGATTTGAATAATTTTGAGACGATGGTGCGAATTGTACACCATGAAGCAGTATATATATGAAGGAGTTACTGGAGAGAATGAAGATTTTAGTAGTTGATGATTCTGCTTTTATGCGTAAGATCATTACTGATCTGCTCAAAGAGATGCCCGATATTGAAGTTGCCGGAACAGCACGTAATGGCAAGGTAGCATTGGAAATGCTTAATGATCAGCCAGTCGATCTTGTCTTGATGGATGTTGAGATGCCGGTGATGGGCGGTTTGGAAACCCTGCGGAAGATAAAGGCAACGATGGATACACCAGTTATTATGTTGAGTTCACTGACTAACAAGGAAGTTACCATTGAAGCATTGGCATCGGGAGCAGCTGATTTTGTTGAAAAACCGGTTAACTTAATGTCGATTCAAGATGAATGGGTCCTTGATTTTCATATGAAGATCAAGAGTGTTAGATCGAGGGGAAAGGCTGTTTCAAATGCAGCCGAGTATAATGTACAGCCGCAAACAGTGACTGAAACTTCGAAACAGGTTGCCAGTGCGCGTTTAGCTACACATATTAGAGCCTTAGTCATTGGTGCATCGACTGGCGGTCCGCGGGCACTCTTGACGATTATTCGTTCTCTTCCAGCAGCAACGAAAGTCCCGATTTTTATCGTACAGCACATGCCAAAAGGCTTTACAAAATCCTTTGCACAGCGAATGGATCAAGAAACGAATATTCCTGTGTGTGAAGTAGAAGATGGCATGGCAATCGAACGAAAAGTATATCTTTGCCCAGGCGATTATCATATGATTATCAAAAACGGCAAACTCAGTTTGAATCAAGAGCCAAAATTACATGGAACACGACCTGCAGTTGATTATCTTTTCAACTCTGCCGCGGAGACTTACCGTCGAAATTTAGTGGCGGTTTTATTGACGGGGATGGGAAAAGATGGAACTAAGGGGATGCAGCAGATTCAAGCAAACGGCGGCTACACGATTGCCCAAGATAAGGAGACATGTGTCGTCTTTGGGATGCCGCGCAATGCCATTGAAAAGCATGTGGTAAATGAAGTCCTGGATCTAGATTCGATTGGGCGTAAAATTAGGCAGATAGTTGGGTGAAAAGATGGAATTAAATTTTGATTTTTTTAATGATTGGGTCCAGCACAGATTAGGTATTCGGCTCGATGCATATAAGGAAAGACAGATGCAGCGTAGGATAGCGAATATCATGACAGCGGCTGGAGCAACTTCGTTAGAACAGTACGCTAAACTTTTAGAAGCAGATAGTGTTGCACGGCATGCCTTTGTGGAGCACTTAACGATTAATGTAACTGAATTTTATCGTAATAAAAGTCTTTTCGAGATGTTTGAGCAGCGTTTAATGACGCAGATCGTCCCGCAGTTTGACCATCCGAAAATCTGGAGTGCTGCTTGTTCGATCGGGGCCGAGCCCTACACTTTAGCGATGATCTTAGCTAGAAATAATATTGCTTCAGGACGGATAGTTGCAACAGATATTGATGATGAGATCTTGAAAAAAGCTAAGGCTGGGCTTTATCAAAGTAATGAAGTGAAAAATGTTTCCGCAAGAGATCTAGACAAATACTTTGCTAAAAATGCAGAGGGCAAGTATCAAGTCAGTCCAATGTTGAAGAATAAGATAACATTCAAAAAGCATGATCTCTTAAAGGACCGTTATGAAAGCGGCTGTCACGTGGTTGTTTGTCGTAATGTCACAATCTACTTCAAAGCTGACGCGCGTGATGAAGTTTACCGTAAATTAAGCGACGCTTTAGTCCAAGGTGGAATTCTGTTCACCGGTGCGACGGAAACGATTGGGCAGGCGGAAGAAATAGGTCTTAAAAAAATAGATTCGTTTATTTATCAGAAGGTTTAGTAAGTAAGGAAGGAGTTGAAATTAATGGATGATAACAGTGTTTATCGCAGTTTGTTTTTTGAAGAAAGTGATGACAACCTGCAACAGTTAAACGACAATGTCCTAGAACTGGAGAGCGAACCAGATAATATGGATCTTGTTAACGAGATTTTCCGAGCTGCCCATACATTAAAAGGTATGGCGGCAACAATGGGTTATGATGTGATGACGAAACTAACACATAAGATGGAAAATTTGTTTGATTTCTTTAAATCGGGTAAGCTCAAGGTCAACAGTGATTATATCTCACTGATCTTTCGCTGCTTAGACCGTTTATCTCAATTGGTGGAGGATCTACGCGACGAGAAAGAACTCAGTGAAGACCAGATCAGCGACTTACTCGCTGAACTTGCGAAGGTTGAGGAAAGTGTCAACGGAGGCGGCCAGGCTGCAAGTCAACCAGAGAAAGAAGAACATGATACAGGTGCGTTGACAGCAGCTTTTGAACATTTAGAAGAGGCTGACTTAGATGTTATCCATCAAGCCATCACAGGCGATTATAAGGTCTACAGTGTTGCTATCAGAATTGATAAGGAATCATTGCTTAAGGGCCCACGTGTCTTTTTGATTATGGAAAAGCTTGAGCAAGAGGGGGATGTCTTACACACCGAACCAAGCGTTGATGTGCTTGAAGATGGTGATTTTGATACTGATTTCAGACTTGTCTACCTTACCAAGGATGACTTGGAAATGGTTAAGCATAATGTTGATAGTAACAGTGAGATCGATGAAGCAATCATTGAACCGTTTGATGAGAAGAAACAGAAGACAGCTGAGAAACAACAAGCAGAAGCAGCACAAGCACCAAAAGAAGCTGCCGCACCTCAAGCTCAAAAAAATGTGCCAGCAGCTAAACCAAAAGCTACTGCGGCAAAACCAAAAAAAAGTGGTAAAACATCGGCGGCGCATCACCATGCTAATGCTCGTAACCAGTCGATCAGAGTTGATCTGACTAGATTAGATCGGTTCTTAAATCTGGTTTCAGAATTAGTCGTTTACCGTAATCAGTTAGATGATGCCAGTATGCGTAATAATGCTGATGCAATGCGTGACGCGCTTGAACAGGTTTCACGTTTGACCTCAGAATTGCAAGATCTTGTTCTAAAGATCAGAATGCAGCAGGTCAGTGTAGTCTTTAGTCGTTTCCCACGGATGGTACGTGATCTTGCTAATGAATTACATAAGGAAATGGAACTCGTCGTTGAAGGTGAAGAGACCGAGTTAGACAAGACGGTTGTTTCAGAACTGAGTGAACCATTAATTCATTTACTGCGTAACTCCTCTGATCACGGAATTGAATCGCCAGAGATTCGTGAACAAGAAGGTAAGGATCGTAAAGGGACGATTAAGTTATCGGCTTATCAAGAAGGAAACCGGGTTATTATTACACTCGAAGATGATGGTAAAGGGCTTGATCCAGCGGTCATTAAGGCAAGTGCTGAAAGCAAGGGCATTAATACTGAAGGAATGTCAGATGATGATATCAAGAAATTGATCTTTCATCCTGGATTCTCAACCGCTAAGAAGATCACTAATATCTCTGGTCGTGGCGTAGGGCTGGATGCTGTCCAAGCTAAGATCAGTGAGTTGGGCGGATCGATTGAGATGAAGAGCGAACTTCATGTTGGGACTAAGTTCATTATTAAGTTGCCGTTAACCTTGTCGATTATTCAAGCATTGATGGTCAGAATCGGGAATGAGAGCTTTGCGGTGCCATTAGATGTAGTGGAACGAGTTGTTATGCTCAAAGAAGATGAGATCGTTGAGACGACTAACCAAGAAGTTTACCATTTCCAAGATAGTTTAATCCCGATTATCCGAACCGATCATTTATTGCAGATCAAACCCGATCCTAATAAAAAGAAATTTGCTATTATCGTCAAGATCGACCAGAAGTATTATGGCGTCTTGGCAGATGAGTTGATCGGGCAGCAAGAAATCGTTATTAAGAAGATCGATCCAATGTTGCAGAAGATCAATAAGTACCAAGGTGCGACGATCTTCGGTAACGGTGAAATAGCCTTGATTCTTGATGTTAATGCAATCTGCAACGAGAAAAAGGGTAATAAATAATGGCATATTCAGAATTGGAATTAGACGGTTTAAAAGAAGTCATTAATATTGGCGGTGGACACGCAGCGACGAGTATTTCAAAATTAGTTAACCAAAAAATCGATATGCATGTTCCCGAAATCAGCATTTTAAGTTATCATGAACTGTACGAGCAAATTATTGCTGCCGATGTTGAAGTACACGCGGTAGTCAGCAATATCGTTGGTAACTACAGCGGCGTAATTTTATTTGTGGTATCAGACGACTCGGCGGATAAATTATCGGAGCTGATGTTAGGAGCGAAGACTGATGATATCAATGTTAAGATGTCAGCAGTCAGCGAATTGACGAATATTATTTCAAATTCTTTCTTGAGTGCGATTGGAAACCTCTTGAACGTTGAATTGGTTTCTGCGCTGCCGGTTATCCAAGATGATTATTTTGGTGCGGTTATCAGTAGTATCTATATGGCGCTCGACCAGTATGATGAGCAGATCATGGTGATCAGAAATGAATTTACTTATTCTGAAGAAAAATTGGACGCCTCGTTATTCTTAATTCCAGAAACGGGCGTTTTGGAACAAATACTAAAATCTTTAGGAATCTGAGAGGAGCAAATATTTTGGCGAAAAAAGTTTTAATCGTGGATGACGCGGTATTCATGCGTATGAAATTAAAAGATATTTTAAGTAAGAACGGGTACGAGGTAGCTGATGAAGCTCAAAATGGTCAAGAAGCTTTTGAAAAATACCAAGCGACTAAGCCTGATTTAGTAACAATGGATATCACGATGCCAGAAGTTGACGGTATTCAAGCATTGAAGATGATTCGTGAAGCGGATGCCAATGCTAAAGTTATTATGTGCAGTGCCATGGGACAGCAAGGAATGGTTATGGATGCTATCCGTGCTGGGGCCGTTGACTTTATCGTCAAGCCTTTCGATACAGACCGGGTCATCAAAGCTATAGATAAAGCTCTTTCCTAAATAGTCAGGAGATGATATTAAATGCAAATGATCCTGTTTAAGATGAACCAGCAGTATTATTTGATTTCAGCAGCTTCTGTAGAGGAAGTCATTGATACGATCAAAATTACACGTGTTCCGTTAGCCCCTAACTGGGTAAAAGGGTTGATCAACCTGCGAGGAACAGTAATGACGGTCATCGGTTTATCAGAATTGATCGGTGTTCCTTCATCTGAAAGCAATCATAATATCTTAATTATGAAGAAAGAGGATGAACGCAAAGGATTACTGATCGAAGAAGTAGTTGAAGTTGTTGATATCGACAAAGAAGACATTGAACTAGAAAAGACAGAAAAAGAGAAACATTATCTGGGAATAGTTTCTTTGGAAGATAAAGTAGCAAATGTAGTTGACGTGAACCATTTGATTTTTTAATAAGTGAGGGATCTGTGTGGATCAAGTATTGACGCAACAAGAGATCGATGCGCTGCTGAATGCAATGAGCACCGGTGAGATTGATCAAGAAAAAATTGAAGAGGAAAACGATGCAGCCAAAGTAAAAAGCTACGATTTCAGAAGACCGACAAAGCTCTCAAAAGAATACGTCAATACTCTGCACATGATCTTTGAGGATTTTTCAAAAATGGGCAGCAATGTACTTTCGACGCAAATGCGAGCCAATGTCAGACTTCAATTGGCGGCAATCGAACAAGTAAGTTATGATGAATTTATTCATTCGATTCCGCGAGTAACTTTACTGGGGCTCTTCCACTCTGAACCTCTAAAGGGGATTCAGATAATTGAAATGAACCAACAGCTGTGTATGAAGATAATTGAAATGCTCTGTGGCGGTGCGGATTTGTCAGCGCAAGAACAGAAGCATGACGATGATGAGAAGCAGCAACCAGCTGCAAATGAAAATCCGGCACCAGTAGGATCAACAGCTGAGCAGCAAGGAGAGGCTCCTGATCAAGATGGTAAGAAAAAGGCTTTTGATAAAAAAGGCTTTACTGATATCGAGCTAGCTGTTTTGGAAGAAGTTATTAAAGGTCTGACAGAAGTTTTTCAGAATTCGTGGAAAGAAATTGTTGAACTAGATACAACTTTAGATGGATTGGATACTAATCCGCAATTACTGCAGAATATGTCACCAAATGAACCGGTCGTTTTAAGTACCTTTACAATCAATATCGGAGAAACAAGTACGTTTATTAATTTGTGTATTCCATATGTTTTCTTTGAGGGAATCACAGATAAGTTGAGCTTCGGTAATTGGTTTGATTCAAGTCAAAAATTTGACCGCAATGATGAGCGTGAGCTCCGCAAGGGACTGAATGGGGTCGATATGGATATCGAGGTCCTATTGGGAGAATCTAAGATGGAGTTGTCTGATTTCTTGCATCTTGAAGTAGGGGATGTTGTTAAACTCGATAGCAAGATCGCAGCACCACTGGATTCCTTTATTGAAGGACATCCGTTCTATCGTGTAAAACCAGGAAAGAGACATGGACAATTAGCAGTTGAATTGATAGACAAATTGGAAGGGGAACAAGACGAATGAGCGACGGTTTATCACAAGCAGAAATTGATGCATTAATGAATGCAAATTCAGAAACAGACGGCGATTCAAAAGAAAGTCAAAAGCCTGCAGAAACAGGAGTTGACGAACAGACAAAGCAGGATATTATCGGTGAAGTTGGTAATATCTCAATGTCACAGGCTGCCACGACGCTTTCGTCGATTCTAGCGCGTCGGGTCAGTATTACGACACCACGTGTTACTAAAGTAAAATTTGATGATCTGCTTGCAGGAATCGAGGCGCCTAAGGTTGCGACGACCGTTGAGTTCAAAGAAGGCTTGATGGGGACCAATTTAATGTTGCTAGAAGTCAAGGATGCTATTATCATTGCAGACTTGATGATGGGTGGCGATGGAACACCGAAGTCAGATAAATTCACTGAACTGGAATTAAGTGCAGTAGCTGAGGCCATGAACCAGATGATTGGTTCAGCTTCGACTTCAATGGCAACGATGATTGACCGCAAGGTAGATATTTTGCCGCCAACAGTGAAGCTGTGGGAAGAACCAGCTAATATTGAGTATGACGGCATTGTTAAGGATCAAGTTATTTACCGGATCTCATTCAACCTGTCAGTTGAAGGCCTAATTGAAAGTGAGATCATGCAAATCTTTACCGAAGATATGGTTTCAGATATTACAGATGCAATGATGTCAGATAAAGCAACTGTGGTGGATGATCGTAATAATGGTGAAAAAGAAGCTGCGCCAGCTCCTGAAAAGCCGGCTACGCCTCAACCAGCACCGCAACCAGCCGCAGCGGCACAGCCGACACCTGCACAACCTGCCGCTCAGAAGGCACAGCCACAGCAAAAAGTTGAGGTTAGTTCACCTGACTTCCAGCAACTGAGTGAAAAGGAAGTTGCTGAAGGAGATAATTTAGACCTGATTCTGGATGTTCCACTGAACTTGAGTGTTGTTTTGGGCCGGAGTGAGAAAACAGTGCGGGATATCCTCTCATTTAATTCAGGTTCAGTTATTGAACTAGATAAGTTGACTGATGAACCATTGGAGATTCTGCTTAATGGGAAACCAATTGCAACTGGAGAAGTTGTTGTTATTAATGAAAACTTTGGTGTCCGAATCACCAATATCCTTTCACCTAATCAGCGAATCAATCGGATGAATTAGAAGTAGTCGCCAATACTTAACTTCTTAAGAAAAATTTAAAATTAAAAAAAGTTAGCCGAGAGGTTTAACTTTTTTTATTTTTGCCGATAAAGTTAGTATAGGATATTTCAGAACGAGAAGGGAGCGGCTCTGATGAAGATAGAAGGATTTCAAAATAACGGTTATAATGACCAGCTTAACCGGCTTAAAGTTGAACAAAATAACGCCAAGCAAGTAAATAAACAGGCTAAAAGCAAGGCTTTAGATGTCAGCCTCTCAGATAAGACACAACAAATACGTAAAAATAGCCAAGCAGAGGCAGGCTTTGATTCTGACCGGGTAGCACGCTTGAAGCAAGCTATTAAGGATGGCAGTTATCAAGTTTCAGCTGAAAAAATTGCTTCAAAGATGATGGCTGAATTTAATACAAAAAAAGGTAACTAGTTATGAAAGAGATAGAATTCCAACGTCAGCTAATGGCTTTTTCAAGGTTATTAAAAAAGGAAAAGACACTTTTGATCAAGGATAAGGCTGAAGAACTGGTTGAATTAGTAAAACAGAAAGAAAAATTTGTCCCCATCCTCGATGGATATCAGGGGACTATTTCAGCTAAAACAAGAGAACTAGCCGCGCAGGTCCAAGTTCAGCAAGATGAAAACATGTTGCTGACTAAGCAGGCTCTTAGCTACCAGAAGATGCTGATGACGGCAATTAAAGATAATATTAAGTCGCCTGCAGCAACATATTCAAAGTATAAAACGGTCAAACAGCAGGCAAGAACGGCGCTGATCGATAAAGAAGTGTAAGGAGGAATTTGAATGGTTGGGTTGTTCGGCACATTAGGGACCGCAACGAGTGGTATGGGTGCAAACCAGATCGCATTGCAAACAAGCAGTCATAATATTGCGAATACGAATACAGACGGGTACTCGCGTCAGCGAGTTGACATGAAGACAACGACCCCTTATAAGATGGCGGGCGTTGGAATGATTGGAACCGGAGTTGAGGCTAACGGGGTTGAACGCGTGGTCAACGACTTTGTCCGTTCTCAGGTTCGTGGTGCTAACGCACAGTATCAATTTTATAATGAAAAATCAGATGTTTTGGGTCAGTTAGAAGATACCTTAAATGAACCATCTGATAATGGTGTTGTTAGCCAACTTTCCAAACTGTCCGATAGCTGGACCCAGCTATCAAAGAATCCGGAGATGGGAACATCTAAAGCAACTGTAGTCGAGACAGCCAGCAGTTTTGTCGATACTGTCAGCGAAATGGCTAATAAAGTCGGACAGTTAAAGACGGATACAACACAAAATATTGCTAAAACAGCGCTAGACTTTAATGAGAAGATCAAGCAACTGCAATCACTGAATGAACAGGTCTATAATCTGAATAGTTCGGGTGAAACACCCAATGATTTGCTAGATACGCGGGATAATCTCTTGAAAGACATTTCAAGTCTGGCTAATGTTGAGACTTCAATTGACCGGTATGGCCGAGCTTCGATCCAACTTTCGGGACAGACGATTCTAAACGGAGACGAACGCAATACGCTTAGTGTTGTTGTTGGTAATCAAGCTGGGAAGTCTTCAGTCGCAAAAGATGGCGATACAACAGGCGGAACGCAAACACTGAATGAAGATTACCCAGCTGGGACAGTTTTATTGACTAAAAGTGATGCTGATAATAATCCAACATACGCTAAGTTAGATGTAACATCCGGAAGTTTGGGTGGCTTGCAGGCTTCAGTTAATGAGATTCAGTCACATTTGCAAGAGTTAAATGACTTTGCAGCGACTGTCGCCAAGACAACGAACATGGTCTTTACAGATGGCAAGCAGAGTACAAGCGGCTTCTTCAATATTGGAGATGACCCAGATAAATATGCAGCTAATCTTAAAGTTGATGCCGCGATTATAGCTAAGCCATCATTAATTCCAGCCGGGACGACAACGGCCGCGGGGGATGGCTCACGCGCACTGGCACTGGCAAATCTTAATGATCTAAAGCTGACTTATCCAATGTCAGATAGCGATTTGACCGCTAACTATGATGCAACTAATCTAACCTTTAAACAAACAGAGGGTGGATCTAGTTATGCCGATGCCTTTAATAATATAGTAACGAAAAATGGGATCTCGAAGCAGCAGGCGGATAATACATCATCTGCACAGTTATCCTTGTTGAATCAGCTTGAATATAAAAATGAATCAATGTCTGGGGTTTCAATCAATGAAGAAATGTCTGATGTCATTAGATTCCAACAAGGCTTTCAAGCTAATGCTCGGATTATCTCGGTTGTCTCAGAAATGTTAGATACACTGATTAATAGAACGGGAGTGTAGGTTTATGCGCATTTCAGATAATATGACCTATAATGATTTTCTGAAAAACTTAACGACAAATACTAGCAAGGTTCAAAAATCGATGAACCAACTATCTTCTTTTAAAGAAGTCAGTAAATCATCTGATAATCCGTTGTTAGTCTCAAAAATTATGGACTTAAATGTCTCGTTAGCACAGAATAAGACTTATTCTAGTACTATCGCAGACGGTATTTCATGGTCGCAGACGCAGTATGCGGCTTTAAACGGCGTGACAACTTCAATGCAACGAATCAGTGCCTTAATTCAATCTTCAGCTAACGGCTCAACCCCTACAGAAGCTGTTAAAGCCAATAAAGACGAAGTTGAACAGTTGATCTCAGGTGTAGTTGATTCGCTTAATACTAACTTTGATGGGCGTTATATTTTTGCAGGGCAAAATACGACAACTGTACCCTTTGAAGTTGAGAAAAAAGATGGCGAAATTAGCGGTATCAAGTATAACGGAACTGAGCAAGATTTGCCACGTGAGATTGCAAAGGGTGTTGGAGTTAATTTGTTCGCCGATGGCTCTAAGCTAATGAACTTATCCGATAGTGCACAAACGGGCGAAAATATTAGTGGCTACTTCAATAAATTAATTACAGCATTGAAAAATGATGATAAAGAAACTTTATCAGGAAGTTTATTAAAATCAAGCCAGGATTACACGGATAATTTCACGACGATTCAGGCGAAGATCAGTACAACGACTACGCGCTTACAGTCGGCTTCTTCCCGAAATGAGACTGAGAAGAACAATTTAACAGATGTTTTATCCGATAAACAAGATGTTGATGTTGCCCAGAAATACATGGAGTATCAGAACCAGATGACTTCATATAAGGCGACCCTCGCAATGGGGACCAAAATTATGCAGACCTCCATTTTGGATTATTTACGTTAGAAAATATAACCAGTTTTCATAGTTTGGAACCTTGAAATAGGTAAGATTTTAGCAAACATTGTAAGTAATACTAATAAGTTTACAAGTAGTAAAGTTAAGAGGTAGAGGAGTAAAAAAACACTAGGATAATTAAATATTAGTGCTTTGCATCTACTTCTTGTTCGCACTTAAGGCTAGATAAAGAATAACTAGCTTAATTACTAACTCGGTAGATATTGTTAATGTGAGTGTCACTTGGTTTAACTACTATTATGAGTAGACTTAGTCAATCTACTTCATTCATGGACTTCTAGACATAACTCTCTGGGAGTCTATTTTTGTGCAATTAAACGGTTTTTGGGCGACGGTTGTTGTCAATTAAAAAAATGCTCTACACGGTCTATTATCAGTAAATGATCTAACTACTTCCGCTAGCTTTTATCGGTGTTTTAATGTAAAAAGCAAATACATGATCCTTATAATTGCTAGAAATCTGATTTAAAATAGTCGAAAGTCGCTTATAGTCATGCTATAATGTGGATAAGAAAAAGGAAGCCCCGCGTGAACAGGGCTTCCCCGTGTAGAGCCGTTTAAGACGGTGACAATACTATGATTATTAAATAACCGCTAGCTTGGCAGAGCTAAGGCGGTTATTTTTTTTGCTGACTTTTAATCAGCTCAACAATTAATGCGATCAAGGCCACGATAAATGTACCGAAAGCCAGCATTAATTGTAAAGCGTCCGACACGGACACTTAGGCTACTCCTTTCATTAGGAATTATGGGCTTTAAAGGTTTAACACCATAAGCACCACCTCCGATTGGAAATAGCCACCGCCTTAACTTCTCTACTTGATCTATTATACAGGGAATATAATCCTTTTAAAAATATATTTTTAAATCAGTAGTGTATTTTGTTTTAATTGGGGTTATGCTAATAGCACAGGACGCCCGAGAAAAAATACGGAGTACACAAAAGCGAATATTGAATATACGAAAGAAATAAAAGTCGTTTATTTTAGACGAATAGGCGCTTATGGTACTGAAAACGGGAAATTAATGCGTTCCTTTAAACAATGGGTTAAGGCAGAGAAACTATTCAAAGGATCAATCATACTAGGTATAGCTTTGGATAATCCGCGGAATGTTCCTAATGCGAATTGTAGATATGATGTTTGTTTAATTATCAATAAGGAAAATTTAAAAAATAACTGTATTAATCAAAGGACTTTAACTGCTGTAAAGTACGCTGTTTTTAAAATACCTCATACTGAAATAGCAATTAATGAATTTTATCAAAAAATGAAACAAATTATCTGTGAAAAGCAACTTAAGGTTCTCAACAAGCCAATTATTGAACGATATAAACAGGAATTAGTAAGTTTGGGATACTGTGAGATACTAATCCCAATAGAATAGGGGACTTTATTATTATGAAACAAGCAATTTTTGTATTGTTAGATGAATATGCTGATTGGGAAGGTGCTTATCTTTCAAGTACATTAAATCAAGATCCTAATTGGGAAGTAAAAACTACTTCGATCAAGCAAGAGGTAGTTTCAATTGGTGGCTTTAAAACTGCAGTGGATTATCAGTTGGAGCAAATACCGGCTGATTGTGAGCTGTTGATATTAATTGGTGGAAATTCTTGGCAAATTAAAAATAATGTACTAAAACAGCTGATTCAAGAACGGTTAACGAATAACAAGTTTGTGGGTGCAATCTGTGGTGCAGTGGATTATCTCGCTAGAAACGGATTACTTACTGATTTCAAACATACTGGCAATACGCAATATTTGTGGAAAGACTTTGATCAGTATCAAAATAAATCAGATTTTCTTGAAGAACAAACAGTACGCGATCATAACTTGGTTACTGCTAATGGGACTGCACCACTAGAATTTACACAGCAGGTTTTGAAGATGATTAAGTTTAAAAACAATGAGCAAATAGATAAAGATATTTATTTGTATAGGTTTGGATTTTACCAGTATTGTGAGAAGTACGGTAATCCGTTTTATTGATAAGGTTTTTCGTTAGTAGGTTAATAAGTAGTAATTACATTAAATACTGTGTATGTTAAAGGAGAAAAATATGGCAGATGTATTAATGATTATCGACATGCAAAACGGAGTATGCCGTAGCTCAGAACCATTAGCAAACTTAACAAAAGTCATTTCTGGAATTAAGGAACGTATTAACATTTATCACTCACAAAATAAACCTGTAATTTTTGTTCAGCATAATGATGAAGACCTAGTTAAAAATAGTTATAACTGGAAGATAATTAATGATTTTAAGGTGTCTTCTCATGACATATTAATACAAAAAGTTCATGCTAACTCTTTTTATCATACTGATCTGCAAAAAATACTAGATAAGTATGAGATTAAGTCAATTGAGATTTGTGGCGCACAGGTTGAATTTTGCGTAGATACAACAATTAAGATGGCGCATGGTTTGGGATACCATTTAGAAATGGTTCGAGGGTTAACAACAACTATATCCAATCAAATGATGACTGCCCAACAGACGAGTAACTTTTATCAAGATCAGATTTGGAATCATCGATTTTTGACGTTTATAGAACCTCACAATAAAAATTAGATGATCAAGGCCTAGGATATGTTTGGTACTTATTGGCTACCACAAGGGGACACCTTGGATTTAGGGGCCTTTTTTCGTATCTATAATCAAGCAAGCTGATACAAAAGGCTAGGATGCATGAGGTTCTAAATTAAGTGAAATTTTAGCAGACATTGTAAAGTTATATTAATTCATTTAAAAAAAAGGAGAAACTGAAAAATAATCAAAAATATCAGGATAATTAAATTCTGGTGCTTTAAATCTACTTTTTGTTAGCTTTCAAGGCTAGATATAAATAATTAGCTTGATTACTAAGTCAGTAGATAGATAAATTGTTATAGTACTTAGAATGCATCACTTTAAGCAGACTTAATCAATCTGTTTCATTTATAGATTCCAACTTAATTGTTGGAGTCTATTTGTTTACTTGGAATTATCTTTTTGTAGAATTGTGTATCAATAAATTTAAACAAATAAATATCGAACATACGTTTGATGATTTTAAAAATAGGTTTTATGCTTGGTCCAGATTAAAGGAAAGGAAGTTTTCTAGATGGATCAAATGGTATTAGCAACACAACAGTGGCTTAATAAAACATACGGAGGTATTAATGGATTCCATAAAGCACCTGAAAATGGTCAAACAGGTTGGTCAACAATTTATAGCTTACGTGAAGGATTGCAGCATGAACTGAAGTTGTCTGAGCTAGGTGAGGGCTTTGGCGATCAAACTAAAGCTGCTCTGGCAAAAGTAATTGATACTATTAAGAAAAATACTTCAAGTAAGATTGTTAAATTGATTAAAGGAGCTTTTTGGTGCAAGGGTATTAGTCCAAATAGTTTTACAGAAAGTTATGATGAAGATCTAGTTGCGGCAATTAAATCTTTGCAGCGTGATGCGGGGGTGGATACTGACGGTAATTTAACGGTTAATTTGATGTCTGCTTTGTTTGATATGAGTGCTTTCACCTTGTTAGAGAATGGTGATAAGAGAATCCGTGAAATGCAACAGGCATTGAATAAAAAATATAGTAATGATTTAGGGATTTTGCCATGTGATGGTGTTTATCAACGGGGAACTAATACAGCGTTGATTTATGCGTTGCAGCGAGTTGAAGGGATAGACGCAACTACAGCTAATGGGAATTATGGAGCGGAAACAATTGCTAGGACACCTACTGTTTCTGAAGGAACAACAGGTGAAATTGTGCAGATTATCCAATATGGTTTATATGTCAATGGGTTTTATACAGGAGCTTTTGATGGTAGCTTTACCGAGACAGTAGGAAATGCAATTGTGGCATTCCGTAAGTTTATGGACTTAGAACCTTATACTACAACAGCTGACTTAACTGTTATTAAAGGATTATTAACAAGTAATGGAAATACTGACCGTGACTCAATAGCTTTTGATACCGCTACACGCTTAACTTCAGGAACCGTAACTAAATTTAAAAATGCAGGTTTTGAAATTGTAGGTCGTTACCTTACGGGAACAGTTGGGACAGGTAGCAATGAACGTCCTAAGAATTTAACAGCTGATGAAATTACAGCAATTACATCAGCTGGTCTGCGTATCTTTCCAATTTATGAAGATGGTGGTTATGAAGAAAAATATTTTACAAACAGTCAAGGAACAATAGATGGTGGCATTGCAACTGCTGCAGCACGTAAGTTAGATTTTCCTGAAGGAACTACTATTTACTTTGCGGTTGATGTTGACATTCAAGATGGTGATATCGACGGAACGGTTATTCCGTACTTGAAGGGAGTTCTCGCCGCAGTCGCAGATTCTGGTTACGAAGTTGGGGTCTATGGAACGCGTAATGTTTGTCTGTATGCAGAAAAAATCGGGGTTAAGTACAGTTTTGTCGCTAATATGTCTTATGGCTGGAGTGGTAACTTAGGTTTTAAGATGCCTTTAAACTGGAGTTTTGATCAGTTTAAAGAATATACAGCAGGTTCAACTGGGATTGATATTGATCAAGATGCTGCTTCCGGGAAAGATCAGGGGTGTCAATTATTTGAAGATTCTTCGTCAGATGGTTATAAAATAGTAAAACTTATTCCATCAATTTTAAAATCATTTCCAATTTTCAAAAATGTTTTTGGGAAAGTTGATTGGCTTGTTGCTGAAAAATCTGTAGAAGAAAGAACACCAGTGGCCGATTTTAAAGTTGAATATAGCACTTCTTGGAGTGCGGGAGATGAAGCAAGTTTAGGAGTTATAAGTGTAAAAAATGGCAAACCTGTTTTAGAAGCAAATAGCACTTTAAAAAAATATTTTGGTACTGTAAAAGATTTATCAGAAAATAATATTAGTGCTGTAATAGATGACTTAGCACCATTGATAGGAGATGGTAATGTTAAGTCTGGGCCAACAATGTTAAATGGAAAATTAGGAATTAAGACGTTAATTGAAGGAACAATTAAGAAAGAGATCAGTAGTGTAGATACTGATCTAGAGTATACTATTACACTTAGCATGGCTTTTAATTCTAACTATCCAGAACAACCTATTGATCCAACTCCTATTAGTGCTCCTATTGCGGAAAAAAAAACTTTTAAAATACCTTCTGAGGGAATTGCTGTATGGGGATTGGCAGTTGTTGCAGGTTTTGGAGTAATCTTATTAACCAAAAATCCAGTTTGGGGCGAAGAAACAATTGAAGTTACCAGTGAGACTTTGACAACTGTAGGAACTACTATATCAGCATGGATAACTAAATTTGCAAGTATTTCTTTTGATTAAATTCTCGATCAGAATCAAAAAGCATTGAATGTTAGCAGGAAGAGCAACCATTCAATGTTTTTTATGTAATAGTAGTTTAATTTTTAATAAGTGTACAAATATATATTATAAAGCATATAATATGCCGAAAATATTGCCAATATCTCAAAAAAAAGCTCAATTTTAAACTGTCTGCCGATACCATTTAGTTCTTCGATGTAGTTAGTATCTGTAAAGATGTTTATTCTCCGTAAGGTTGCAGTAATTTTTTTTGAAAGTGTAATGTTGAGGTTAATAAGAAAAGCAATTTGAAATAGACCAACAAATAAGTTCAATATTAGTAGCCATAAACCTGCATAGTATAATTGCAAGACGCTAAGGCAAAAAAGAAAGTAAATATAAAACAAAATCCAAAATCTTTTGTATTGTTTCGAACTTTTTTCTCTAATCCATTTGGCATCTTTTTTCAAGTCTGAAGAGCTTTTTTTTAAGCCAAGTATTTCTTGCTTCTCTTTTTCTGTATGTTTAACTTTTTCAAAATTGTTGTTATTAAGTTGATTTATTATTACTTTTATTTTAGGATGTAGCTTTTTCTGAAAAAGTGTATTTTTTCTTCCACTAAAGAAGGCTAAGAATGCGAATGCCAGAAATAAAAATACAGCAAAAATTATTTTAAACATTAGAATCTCCTTTTATATATTTTTAATATTAACCTAAAAGATCATGAAAAGTAAAATTGGATTCTAAATAGGAATAAAAAGGTGGTTTCTCATTGCCGATTGCTGATATAGTATTAATTATTGTTAGTATAATTTTAGCATTGATTAATTAAGGTTTATTTTTGGCAATGATATCATTTGAGGAGAATAGCTATGAGAGACTATGGTAAATACTTACTTTTTCTATTCGCTTTTGTTGTGACTCTGTTTTTTTCAAATAAAGTAATGCTGCAAACACCTAAAGTGCTAGTTGCGATTATAACTTTTATGTTTTTATTTGTAGGGTTAGTTTATCTTGATAGTTACTCAAGGAAGCTTTCAAAAGGAATTTCAAAATTAATGTGTTTAATGATTCTTCTCAGTTTAGGTGCTGTGATTATCTATACACATGAAAATCGATATTCGACAAATGAAGTTTATGCTATTCAAATGTTTAATTCAAAAAGTTTTAAGATTAAAATACATGGTAGGGATTATGTGCTTACTACTCAAAATAACAGTTTTGGTTTTTCCAGAACATATTTTTTTAATTTATATAGAAGACGTGGGATTTTCTATGAACGTGTTAATAAGAGAGTATATTTTATATATACACGGAATATGCACCCTGGTAAAAGCTCGGTATGGATTTTTAAAAACACAGTTTTGAAAAATGCTCATAATTTACAAGTGGATCCAAAAACAGCGTTCTACTATCAGCCAATAAATTGATCCTTAGCTTATTTAGGCTTAGACCAGGCAAGTACCGAAACTACGTTGGATCAAATTGATTTTGGTTAAAATAAATTATTTTGTACAGTAAGGATAAGGAGATGAACAGATATGGAATTTTATGCAGACAAGTACAATTTCACGTCCGAAGAAAATCGACGTTTTGCACGGTCAAACTTTACCAAGTTAGTGCATACTAATGCTCGTTTTGAGGGGGTTAATACAACACTGCCACAAACGCAAACAATCATGGATGGTATGAGCGTTGCAGGTGTGCCAGTTGAAGATGTTTTAACGATTGTTAATTTAAAACGGGGCTGGCAATATGTGACGTCCCAAAGTGAACCTTTAACCCTGCCAATAGAAAAGCAAATCAATAAATTAGTGGCTGCCGAAGATGCCCTAGTTCCTGGCGAGTTGCGGCAGGGACAAGGTGGGGTTAATTTAGGGAGTGAAGAATTCTTTGAACCACCACTGATTAACGAACAAGAGGAACAAGTATTTTTACAAAAAACGTTGGCTGATTCGCAGACGACAACAACTGATAAAGCCTTGACGGTTATGTATCATAATATGCGTCAGCAAATCTTTGGGGTCGGTAATAAACGGACAGCGACTTTAAGTGCCAATAAAATCATGATTGACGGGGGTGCTGGGTTGATCAATGTTCCCCTAGATAAGTGGGATGAATGGAACGAGTTGATTGCTGATTATTACCGCACTAATGATATGACAAGAGTTAAACAGTGGACATATGATAATGCGATTCAGGGTTTAGATGTGCGAAGAGACAATTAATATGGGTCAAAGTCAAATCGTATTGATGGAGATCTTGGCATCACCTTTGGGTGGTGT
>NZ_AZEF01000015.1 GCF_001434915.1 Liquorilactobacillus capillatus DSM 19910 | reverse complement strand
GGGTCAAAGTCAAATCGTATTGATGGAGATCTTGGCATCACCTTTGGGTGGTGTTTTTTTGTATTATTGATGAATTAACTGGATACGAATAAACAGGTGATCCATTCTGCTAAAACCATAACAGCCACGTTTAAGTTCTTTTATTTTACGAATAATACCTTCTAAAGGTCCGTTTGAATAACTTAGAGTACAGGCATTATAAATTCCTTGCCAATTCTTTTTGAGAGTTGTAATAACTGTATCCATTTCGGTGTTATTCTTTTTATATGAATTAATTAGCGAACGTAGTCCATTTGTATCACCTTCCTTAACTGCATGTAGGATTATTTGATAGCTTTGATAAATAGCTTTAAATCTTGGATAGTTATCATTGATATGATTAATAATTGCTTGGTCTGTAATGTACTC
>NZ_AZEF01000014.1 GCF_001434915.1 Liquorilactobacillus capillatus DSM 19910 | reverse complement strand
GGCTCTTCGTCAACTGTTGTTGGTGAATCCACTTATAAAAGTTCTAATTACTTTGTGATTAGAACTTTTTTTGTATGGATTCGAAAAATATACAGTACCCTGGTTCTAAATCTGAAGAAGCTACGATACCCAAAACTCGCTCGTTTAATCGCTTTGATTTTATTATTAGTTCCCTCTAAAGGCCCATTTGAATACTGAGTAATAAAGGTATTATGGATTTCTTTATGATGGGTTTGAAGCATCGTAATCGTGCTGCTCATTTCTTCAGAACAACTTTTAATATTCCAGAAAGCGGCGTTGTAGTTACTCCAACTTTTATGCTGGATTGCGATTCGTACGTGGTTTAAAATGCTATAAGTTTGCTTGAGTTCAGTATCAAGAGATAATAGTTTATGGACGACATCGGTAGCGGTAATCCAGTAGGGAAAATTAGTCCATTTATGAAAATGTTCAAAATCCAATTGGTCAGAAGGGACAAGGAGTAGTTTCCAGTAACGTTTGAGTGCTCGAAATTCACGGGAAGAAGGTGAAAACTGCTTCATCAGTCTAATTCTAGTCCTATTGAACGCCCGGTTAAGGGCATTTATAATGTGAAATTTATCCACTACTACAATCGCATTGGGAAAGATTGTCCCAACGAGCTTGGGGTATGTATAATTCATATCGGTAACGATAATTTTGACGTTTTCCCTAGCGGACTGATCGTATCGGTTAAAATACTTCTTTAGTTGGTGAATAGTTCGAAAGGGCAGTAAATCAATTAGTTCATGTGTCTGTGCATCCATAAATTCAAAGCTCATGGCATCTGTCGCCGATTTTGTACTCTTAATTTCATCCATTAAAATAACTTCGGGCAAATAGTGCAGGTTAGGCTGAAAGTCTCGCTCTGCGCGCATCAGCTCGCGACCAACAAAGGAGTCTGAGGTTGATAGTTCGTTGGCGATATGTTTTAGAGATACTGGCTCTTCAAGCTTCTCTAAACATTCCTTTCGAGTTGGATTAGAAATTGTACAGTGCTTTGGAACTAAGTTTGTTTGGGCCAAGAAAGTGGTCTGACACTCTTTACATTGAAAATTTCTCCGCTTTAATTGCAGGATAACATTATTCCCAAGCACTTTTGCGAAACGAACGTTTGTCATGCGCCAACCATAATTGATAATTTGACCATCATTGATGATACCGCAATGCGGACAAGACTTTGGACGGTAGTCTAAAGTACCATTTAGTCGAATAACGCCATCATTTTTTCTGGCACCATCTTCAATTTTGATATGATTATCTTCTATACCTAATAACAACTTTGTAGTATCATTACACATAAGGACATTTCCTTCTTTCTGAAAAATCTTCGTGGTTGTTGGTTTTTATGAACGGATAGAAATGTCCGCTTTTTTGTCTTCAATAATAATATACAAAAAATCTGTCATTAGTAATAGAGAAATCTATTACCAACAACAGATATTGTAGAACC
>NZ_AZEF01000013.1:105108-138569 GCF_001434915.1 Liquorilactobacillus capillatus DSM 19910 | reverse complement strand
GAGACCCTACACATTTGATTTGTCGAAACTTTGTTCAGTTTTCAAAGATCTACTTGTTTAAGTTGTTTAACACAACATTTATATGTTATCAAAGCTTCAATTGCTTGTCAAGACCTAATTTAAATATTAAGTTTTAACTTAGAAGCAAGACGACTTATTTATCATACTTGATTATGTTATTAATGTCAAGCTTTTAATTAACCGGCACTATAACGGTAATGTTATATGAAACGCGGCAACACAAATAAATATACACGTCTTTGTATTTATCGTCAAGACTTTTTTTAGAAAACATCACTTATTTCGCTCAAAAATAAAATTTTATAACGCACTCATGGCCTAAACTAACCCTACAGTACCTAAAAAACGGCATCGCTAGTCTATGATAAACCAGCGACACCGTCTTTTATCTCTTTATTTCTACTGATTACTTCTAAAGCCCAATAATTCTAATAGAAAACTACTTTAATAATTACCTACTAAACATTAATCTTTCTGGAGAGCTTCTTCTTTATCGTTCTAAACAGCCACTTCAAATTACGTCTAAGGACTTGAAAAAAGGTCAGTGAACGTACAATATGGTCTGGCTCCACATATTCACGAATAGCACGTAAAACCTTCTTAGGATCTCTAGAGGAGAACTTGTACATTCCATTATGTTTCGTTTGGATAGCATACCGTGGTATCCATTTCCCCTTAAACATGATAGATGCAATAACCAAGTCAACCTCTTCCCATGGTATTTGGATAAATTTATTTATATCACGATCATTATAAAACTCAAAGCCCTTATCCCCTACCATAATTTTTCCATAGTCACCTAAGCCTAAATATGACGTAGCTTCAATAGCTAGATTCACTCTAGAATTAATTGATTCAACCATACCATCACCCCCTACGTTTTTTACCTCTTCACAAGCTTACTATAATTCATAAATATCTCGGTTTACAGAAGGCCGACTACATGCCCAACGACCCCAACGATAAAGATCCCAATAATAATAACAATTGGTGAAACTTTTTTCTTCAAAAGCCACATACAAAGAAATGTTAAGAGTAATGGCACTAACCCAGGAATCAATGAGTCTAAGTTATCCTGTAGAGTCGTAACTTTAACTTTTGTCAATGATAACCCACTTGCTTGTTGCTGCAAAGCAGCTTGAATTCCTTTGGCGCCCTTTGGTAGTTTGTCCCAATCAATGTAAGCTCCTGCTTGTTGCTTGATCCTTGAAACGACTGGCGTAAATTTAATTACTACCCACCGCTCAATCAAGGCAGCGATAACAAACATCCCCATCATTGATGCAACTCTAGTAACACTCTGCAATAAACCACCAGATAGATCTTCTGTAATCTTGCTACCAGCACGATACCCAAATTCCTGCGTATACCACATAAAGCCCCAGCGAATAATATTCCAAATAACAAAGAACAAAATAGGACCAATAATATTTCCACTAAGAGCTAATGATGCACCTAAAGCACCCACGATAGGACGAACAGTATACCAGAAGACTGGATCACCAACACCAGCCAATGGTCCCATCATACCGACTTTAACACCTTGGATTGCAACATCATCAACAGGTGCGCCATTAGCACGTTCTTCTTCCAATGCTAGTGTAACACCAATAACAGGTGAAGCTACGTAAGGATGAGTATTAAAGAACTCTAGATGCCGCTGATAAGCAGCAATCCGATCCTCTTTTTTCTTATATAGTTTATTAATAGCCGGAATCATTGAATAGCACCAACCACCATTTTGCATACGTTCATAGTTCCATGAACCCTGCAAGAAGGTTGAGCGCCAAGCAACACGTAATCGATCACTTTTAGTTAAACTAACTTTCTTTTCTTCCATTTCGCTTACCTCCTTTGATTTTAATAGTCATCCAGAATATCACCTAGCGGATCACCAGTGTTGTTATTGCTACCGCCATTGTTTCCTTTACCAGAACCACCCTTATCTAATTCCAAGTACATTAAGGCAAGTGATAAACCAATAGCACCGATCGCAATTAATGTTAAATCAGTAATTGCAGCAATTACAAAACCAATTGCAAAGAAAGGCCATACTTCACGTGATGCCATCATATTAATAACCATTGCATAACCAACGGCAACAACCATTCCACCACCGATAGTCATCCCATCACTTAACCAGCTTGGCATAGAGCCTAGTAGATCACGTACACTTGAAGCTGGGATAATCAATAACAATGCAGCTGGGATCGCAATTCGTAATCCTTGCAAGCAAATACATACCATTTGCCAAAAATCGATCATTCGCGAGTTTCCCTTTGCAGCAGCAGCATCCATAAAATGAACAATAGCAACAGTAATAGTACGTACAATCATCGTCAAGAATAAACCAGCTACAGCCAGTGGAATCGCAAATGCAATCGCTGAACCTAAACCATGAGTTCCTTGACCACCTTGAATTAAAATAATTGCTGATGCAGTAGCAGCTAGAGCAATATCCGGAGCTACAGCTGCTCCAATATTAGCCCATCCTAAAGCGATCATTTGTAATGAACCGCCCAACATAATACCAAGCGTCAAGTGACCAGTTACCAAACCTATTAATGTACATGACACCAAAGGTTGATGGAATTGAAATTCATCTAAGATACCTTCCATTCCTGCAAAAAAGGCAACGATCACAACTAAAATCATTGATATAGCAGACATTTGATAATCCTCCTTTTTTTATTAACTTTTATTACTTGCTTCCTGCAAGTCCTTGGCGTGCTTTTTTAATAATCTGATCCATATTCCCTTTTGAATCATCTGGAACTTTACGCACGTCAAACTTAACACCTAATTTCTCCAACTCTTCAAATGCTTTAACATCTTGACCATCTAAGGACAAAACTTTGCTGACAGCAACTTTACCAACAGAATGTGCCATCGATCCAATATTAAGTTCCTTAATGTCAACACCCGCTTTAATAACTGTTAGTGCATCTTCAGGATTTTCAAAAAGAATCAACGCCCTTGTTTTACCGAACCGAGTATCTTTTGCTACGTCAACCATTTTTCCAACTGGAATAACATTTGCATGTACACCAGGAGGAGCAGCTTCCACGATCATATTCTTACGCAGATTATCTTTGGCCACTTTATCTGAAACAACAATAATTCTATTAGGATTTGTGGATCTCGTCCACGCCGTCGCAACTTGTCCATGTAGAAGACGAGAATCAATCCGAGCCAGAACATACTTAATCTTACCATCACCCACTACTGTTCCAGGTGGCAATGACCCTTTAGGCTGATCGTCTTGAACTGCTTTTTCTTTCTTTTGCGGCTGTAATCCTTCGGGCTTAACTTTCACCCCATCTTTTGCCGTTTCAATAATATGTGCTGCAATCTCTTGTGCCGATTCCATCGACAAACGGGATGCATACGCTTCAATTACCATTGGCAAATTCATACCAGCAACAATAGCCCATTTGTCTTTATGTTCTTCCAAAAGAGCATTTGCTTGGTTAAAAGGTGTCCCTCCCCACAAATCAATCAGGAATAAAACTTCATCTTTATTTTCAAAAGATGCAACTGCTTTTTCCATCTTAGCTCTTATGTCATCTGGGCCTTCATTCGGCATCAAGGTGACTGCTTTGACGTTAGCCTGTTCCCCAAAAATCATTGAGGCCGATTGGAAAATGCCTTCAGCAAAACCGCCGTGGCTCGCTAGGATAATTCCTACCATTGTCTAATACCTCCTATATAAAAGATTTTTTGTTTTAGTCAGTATCAACTAAAACTTCTGGTTAAACATCACTTTTTAATACATAAGACTTAACCAGAATTACTTTAGCAGATTAAAGCTACCTCACCACCCTTCAGTTAATTGAATAACTCGCAATATTTTTTTATTAACTAGCAAAACTAAGCATCTTTAACTAGTTCTTTTTCCAAAAGAGCTTTCCAAAGATTCTTAGAGCTATCACTAGCAACTTTACGAACATCAAGTTCAATTCCAAAATCATGCAGCCATTTGAGAGCCTTTACATCTTCTCGCCCAACAGCAATCGTATCCGTTACCATAACCTTTGAACTGTCAAAACTCATCGCACCGATATTAATCGTCTTGACCTTGATGCCTCCCTCAACTAATCTTTTAGCATCAATTGGGTCTTCAACTAAAATCATAGGTTTAAGTGAAACAAAACGCAAGTCATCAAAAAGCTTGATCATCTTTTCAACCGTAATAACATTTGCTTTGATTCCGGGAGGAGCAGCCTGAGTAATTAACGTCTTACGCATTATATCTCGTGCAACACGATCTGAAACAACTAAAATTCGGTTAACACTAATGGCCTTAGCCCAATTAGTTGCAACCTGTCCATGCAACAAGCGGCTGTCAATTCGCAACAAACGTACATCCATTACCACAATAACTCACCAGCCATCTTGATATTGTCAATATTAATATAACCTTTGTTCTGTGTTCACTTCAATCTGCATAGACCCTTCTAGTAATCATACCCAAAACTATTATTGATGACTTTTGAAAGCAACTACACTTGATATAAGCAATTATCATGCCAAGTCTTGTGTATCGTCTTTTAATACCGCTATCATAGTGTTTTTTAAGCAAAAAAAACAAATGATACACTTTTATCAGTGTATCATTTCTATAGTGTATTAATT
Organism: Liquorilactobacillus capillatus DSM 19910; assembly: GCF_001434915.1. Classification (GTDB taxonomy): domain Bacteria; phylum Bacillota; class Bacilli; order Lactobacillales; family Lactobacillaceae; genus Liquorilactobacillus; species Liquorilactobacillus capillatus. The sequence continues at coordinate 133,913 of NZ_AZEF01000013.1, read as the reverse complement.
TTCTTTTTTTCTGTATTAAACAACGCGACCAAGTAATAAGTCTCTCCCTCTGTAATTTTAATATTCAGCGTCTTATCTAATAGTTCATTGGCTTGTTTGATACTAGCATATAATTTGTCTGATTTGATTGCGACTATTTTTTGCTGATCAACTTCCACCTCGGAGCGGGTTAAGTAACGTTCCAGCGCTCCAGCCAAATGCATAATCAAACTGACCCTAAAAGTGTTTGAGATTATAAAATCACTGTGTTGTTGAATAAAATCACAATAATCCCACAGTATTTTAGTGATTTTATTAGGGTTGATAAAGGTAAAGTACTGGTCTAAATATTTTTGACTGGTCTCTTCAGTCAAGGTCTCCGATTGTTCAAGCGCATGTACGCTATCTAAGTTATGATCATTCACTTGCTCAATCAAGCTGACAAATCGTTCACCGCCACCTTGTAATAGGTTCTCCAATGAAATAAAAGGGACCGAAATCTCTGGCTCAACAATACCTGTCGCTGCCACTATTTCATAATCACGCTGCACTTCAGCAATTTTTGCCTTCATTTTAACTACTGAAACCGTAATAACCGTAATATCATCAATTAGATTATCAATTAGAATTTTATCCAATAACTCTTTAATCTTTTTAGCGGTTCCTTCACCAGTCGAGCAAATTGCAATAATAGCCTTCTTCTTTTGTTCAGCCATTTGTTTGCTTACCGTATGTTCATTTTTCTCTTGTTTCTTCCCTAAAGTCCGTGAATAACCTGCAAATTCACGCAACTCACGGTAAACTACTTCAAGTCCGCTATCTATCAAAGCCGTCTTCCGTGCCGCTTCTAGGACCATCGCTGTAGTTACCATGTCGATCGTCTTAACATGAACATTCGTTTTTTCACTTAATTTACTGCTAAAAGTACTTAACGAACCCATATCTACTAAAAGTAAGACCCCATTCCCCCGATCAATCGTTCTAACCTGGGTAGCAATTCCATCTAATGCAACTTTAGGGCTCATCTCCAATGGCATATCAAACGCTGCAATATTATCAACCGAGAGTAGTTGCGAAACAACCTGTGCCATTGACGAAGCCGTGCTATTACCATGCGCCGCAACTACAATACCGACTTTACCGGTTTTAGGCTCAGATCTAAGTGATGCTAATAATATTGCCATATAGTACACTTCTGACTGTGGAATAGGAAAGCCGTAATGTTCCTCGACTAACTTCTTGATTTTACCAGCTATTTTAAGTTCCCCTGGATAATCATGCACCATTGATACAAGATCATCAGACATATTACGTAAAGGTTTGCCAGACTGGATTCGTTTGATGAAAGAACTGATATGCAAACTCATCGCATAAATAAAGCTCTCTCTTACCGGGTAGTTTTCTTTCTCCTGCAGGAAACGTTGAATCTGTTCTGTTAAATCAATAATCTCTTGGTCAACTATTTCACTTAAGCTATTAACTGTTTTATCTAGCTTGCCCTGCCGATAAAATGATTTAAGGTGTAGATTGATATCTGTCATTATAAAGTTATTGATAGAAGATTGATCCAGCCCTTCATCTTTCAATAGTGCCGCTTTATCACCAATTATTTCATATAAGTTATAAGGAAGTTCATAACTATCTACTTCAGGGATCCCCCGCTTAAAATCCGGCTTGATAACCATCATCGGTTCTAAAAGGCGCGTTACTTTACCGAGTTCATGGCGATTATTTGCCAAATGCGATAAACCATCTTTTATATTCGGAGGTAACTGACTGAATTTCAGATTAATTTCATTTTTATTTTGCATACTATTCAGGAAGCCTTGTGCACAAACTAATTGAATATTTGATTTTAGTTGTCCTACATTACCATATGTAACACTGCCTAGTAAAGCCTGAACTACATCCTCACTTAACCGAATATTCTTACGAATTCGATTAGCTTCAAGAGTTAATAACCGTTGCAGCAACTGCAGTTTTTCACGAGCGCTTCTCTGATCAAACGCAGGGAGTTGTATTGTTACTGGGATTCTACGGACAAAGGTCTGTAATAATGCACTCTCTGGATTCTCTGTAGTTGCACAAATCAGCCGGACATCCGCACGATGGACCTTAGCCGTTTCACCTAAACGGCTATAGGTTCCATGATCCATAAAGTAAAAAATCATTTCTTGTCCTTCAGGCGGTAACCGGTGTACCTCATCTAAGAAAAGCATTCCACCATTAGCTTCCTGAATAAGTCCATCTTTATCTTCATTAGCCCCTGTAAAGGCGCCTTTGACGTAACCAAATAGATGTGACATCAATAGCTGTGGGTTATGCGCATAATCTGCACAGTTAAAAGTTGTAAAGCCCTTTCTAGCAATAATTTTTTTTGCCACTGCGAAGCGATACATTTTATTAGCAAAATATGTTTTTCCTGACCCGGTTGGTCCAATTATCAGTGTATTTAAACCATGTGGTGGATAAAGTAACGCTGCTTTTGCTTGCTCAGTCTGATTCTTCAAACTATCACGTGAACCTATCATTCCTGCAAAAACATCATTGTTCTCCACTCTTTCTGTAAATGTAGTATTTTCTGTATTATCAATCAACGCAGTACTGCCAGCAAATCCAATGGTAGGTTTCTTTTCTAACCTTTTTTCAGTAACATGACTGGTTTCTTTTAAAATAAAGTAGCGTACAGGACGACCATTCTTTTTTTTTACTTTATCTTCCCTAACTAACTGGTTAAGTTCCTTGCTCACATTAGGACGCAAAATGCCTAATGCTGTAGCTATCTGCTCAGTTGTGGCACTTGCAGTATCATTTTCAGTATGGTTGTCCAAGTAGGCTAATATTTTATCCCGTCTTGTCATGTATTTTGCTCCTTCCATTAAACTTAAACCTTGTGTATCATCAGTGTATCACTTTTAAAGTACGTAAGCGAATACAAACAATTCCAAAAAAATAGCGCCTGCCTTCCGTTGCAGACGCTCACCGTATAATAGAAACCTAAGTTTAGCATATAAGCAGTGAATCTGTCAATACTTTTAGCATAATTACTTCATCTTTTTATGCTTAGCTAAGTCCATTTTAGTTGCAATTTATTTAATTTTGATTACCATAATAGTTGAAAGAATAAAAAAAGAAAGGATGTCTTTGAGTATGGCAAATGAATTAACAAATCGCTTTAACAATTGGATGAAACAAGATGATTTCTTCGGAAATTTGGGTCGTTCGTTTTTTGATTTTGACAATTCAGTTAATCGTGCCTTAAAGACGGACGTTAAAGAAACTGATGAAGCTTATGATGTCCGGATCGATGTTCCGGGGATCGACAAGAAAAATATTGCAGTCGAGTACCATGATGGTCTCCTTTCAGTTAGTGCAAAACGCGATTCTTTCAGTGACGAAAGTGATGATAAAGGTAATGTTATCGCAAGCGAACGCAGTTATGGTCGTTTTGCGCGCCAGTATAGTTTACCTAATGTTGATAAAGATGGAATCAAGGCTAAATGCGAAGATGGGGTCCTTAAATTAACATTACCGAAGCTAGCCGCAGAAAAAACAACTGGAAATCATATTGAAATTGAATAAGTAGGCTGTTTTAAACGATTAATTTTTTAAAGTTAGTTTTGCTGAAGTCTAGATCCAAAGAAGTAACTAACATCAAAGTGCTGACAGCATGAACCCACGAAGTTGGATTTTATACCAAAACTTCGCGGGTTTTTTTATATTTTTTTAATGAGTTGAATTAAAAACCAGAACTAATTTAGAAGCTCTATCTGATACTCATTAATAATGACGTGATCTTCCCTTGACCTTAACGTTACGTCAAAGTATATACTTTGCTTTGCAAGTAAGGAGCTGAAACAAATAAAATGATATATTCAATAACTGAGTTAGCAAAATTAGCTGGTATCTCAACGCGAACTTTACGTTTCTATGATAAAAAAGAGCTGTTAACAGCTCAGCGAAATTCTGATAATAATTATCGTTATTACAATGAGGCTGACGTTGATCGACTGCAGAAGATCATGTTTTTGAGATTATTTGATCTACCATTGAACCAAATCAGAAAAATTCTAGCTAGTTCTGAAATGGCCCAATATCACGCTCTAAATAGCCAGCGCCAATATATCATTGCTGAACAGAAGCGACTAACAGCCTTACTTGCTAACCTAGACCAAACACTCGCAACTATGAAAGGAGGATCACCAATGAACAATCTTGATAAATTTGCAGCTTTTAAGACAAAAACTATCCGCAATAACGAATTAAGATATGGTAAAGAAATTCGTGATAAATACAGTGATGCTATTATTGATAAAAGTAACCAAAAATTCAAGTCCTTAGCCCAAACTGAGATAACAACTCTCGAAAAGTTAACGGACCAAATCCTGTCTGAACTTAAACCGTTAGTAGGTGCCAAGAACTTAAATCAGCCAGCCGCAAAGCATCTTTTTGATTTGCATAAAAAATTTCTACTCATAACTTGGCCAGAAGATCAATACTCATCCGAAGCGCACATAGATTTGGCAATAATGTACGTCTCCGACCCACGGTTTACTAGATATTATGAAGAAGGTACAGGTAAAAAAGGTGCCGCAGCAACACTGAAAGATATCATCGCCTATTATGCTTAATCCTAAAATTCAGAAACCTCAGCTGTCGTTTTTACAGATAATATAAGCATGGAGTAATTAACTATAGTGAATAATGGGTTAATGATCATAAGTAAATTACATCTTTTAAAAATAGATTTTTCTAATTTAGCTGAAGCTGTGCCAAAATTTAACGTTTGGTACAGCTCCTCTTTTATTCCGTATAAACGTGTTCCATAAATCAAAATTCCCCGTCTAACTTTGAATTACTCATAGCAGAGTACTCGCTATGTTCGTAATTTTGAGTTAGTACTCTAATTTTTCCGACTTTGAAGTGCCTTACAAAACTTGGACATGTTTATTTTGAAAGTAATATTACAGTACACACTAAATAATTATTTTTTTAATTTGATAATATAAAAAATATACATACAAACTCCAAAACCCACTCCTTGAAATATTGCAGTATAAATGTTATCTACTGAACTTATTGACTGCCAGAAATGTTTGGACTCCATAACCGTATCGGTCAGTACACTAAAAATATACATACAAACTCCAAAATAAATACTTAAACCGATACTTTTTCGCAAGTATCTTTTTTTCTGCTTAGGATACTCATTCTTATCAATTTCTACAACGTCCAATCTTTTTTTACGTAAGAACCAGATAACAGAAAAAATCCCCACCAAAGCTACTAATAGATTACCTGCAATTAAAAATTGCACAGCCATGGTTAGATTATTGACAGACAACAGTATCGCAACAAACCCTGAAATCAGTAAGTACCACCAAATTATTATAAATGCAATATTACCAAACTTATTTAGTTGTTCTTTTTTACATTCATCTAATATACCATCTATTCCATAAAAATGTTTTATTATCTTCTCTACTAGTTTCTTACTCATTCTCTTCCTCCCAAAAAAGGCTATTTAAATCACTATCTAAGGCCTGTGCAATTCTGGTACATAACGCCAATGATGGATTATATTTGCCACTTTCTATTAATGTAATAGTTTGTCTTGCTACACCAACCATCGCAGACAACTCCATTTGTGATATTCCTTTTTCTTTCCTGTATTTTTTTATTTTATTCATTATCTTTCCTCATTTGCAATATATATATTACATAAGCAACTTAGCATTTGTTAATATATAAATCAATAGCTATACCAAAAATAATTTTGGATTAACTTTAATATATTTTTTAACGATCATTAAAAGTTATCCTAGTTTTTTTCTGTCTACAAGATATGCTTGGTTAGTCAGCCATAGCAAAGTTCGTTATAATTGTTCATTTTAATGTTTTAAAATCTGTATTGTTATGATATCATTCATATATATTAATGATAATCGTGTAAAATTTAATATTGTTCGCATAATATTATACTGGAGGAATTAGTGTTGAAGACAAACCGTTATGTCGTTGCGTTTGCAGGTATCATGTTCCATCTAATGATCGGTTCCGTTTATGCCTGGAGTGTTTTTACCAACCCCATCGCTAAACAAACTGGCTGGGCAGAATCTTCGGTTGCCCTTGCTTTCAGTATCGCGATTTTTTTCTTAGGAATGTCAGCTGCCTTTATGGGTAAAGTTGTTGAAAAAATCGGACCACGCTTAACTGGAACGATTGCTAGTTTCCTGTATGGAATCGGCACAATTATGACCGGTTTTGCTATTCATCAAGATGCTCTTTGGCTTCTTTACCTTTCATATGGCGTTATTGGCGGACTCGGCTTAGGGGCTGGTTACGTCACGCCAGTCTCAACTATTATTAAATGGTTCCCAGATAAACGTGGTTTAGCTACTGGGTTAGCAATTATGGGCTTTGGTTTCGCTGCAATGCTTACCGGCCCAGTTGCACAACGCTTAATCGCAAGTGTTGGTCTTGAACGAACTTTTTACCTGTTGGGGATCTTTTACTTTGCCGTTATGCTGTTGGCAGCCCAATTTATCATCCGACCGCAAAATATTGTAACTACTAATCCAGCAACTTTAAAAAATACTGGAACACGACTAACTAACGGGCCTGAATTATCTGCCAACCAAGCCTTAAAGACTAAATCATTTGCTTTTCTATGGCTCATGTTCTTCATCAATATTACTTGCGGAATCGGTCTTGTCTCCGCCGCATCTCCGATGGCTCAAAGTATGACGGGGATGTCTGTCCAGACTGCTGCTGTGATGGTTGGGATCATTGGACTCTTTAATGGTTTTGGACGCTTGATATGGGCAACCTTATCTGATTTTATTGGTCGTCCAGCAACTTTTAGTACCATATTCATTCTAGATATCGTTATGCTGTCAGCAATGCTCATCTTTAAAGTACCATTTCTATTTGTTGTTGCACTATGCTTATTGATGTCTTGCTACGGTGCTGGATTCTCCGTTATTCCAGCCTACCTAGGTGACATTTTCGGTACTAAAGAGCTTGGTGCTGTTCACGGGTATGTCTTAACAGCATGGGCAGCAGCCGGGGTCATTGGACCACTACTTCTCTCGTTAACACACCAATTATTTCACAACTATACTTTCACCCTAATTGCTTTTGTTTTAATCGACCTGATCGCCTTATTACTGTCATTTTGGATTCAACGCGGATTCGTTAAGGCTAATAAACTAGTTAAAACTAAATCCTAATAAAAAATAATTTTACAGAGAGTACTGATAACTAGTTGATAAACTTCAACTACCTATCACTACTCTTTTTAAATACTATTTATTCAAAAATTTAGTTGGTCCCAAGTTATTTACTTGTTACGAGATATTGAAGGTACTATGATAATATTCGAATCACACTAACCACGAAAGGATGATTTTAATGAAAATTGGTTTTGTCGGAACTGGTGTTATGGGGGGAGCTATTATTAAAAACCTTATGGCTGCAGGCCATAGTTTAACCGTCTTTAACCGAACCAAACAAAAAGCAGATAAGCTTATAACTGCTGGTGCAGTTTGGGCTCCAACACCTAAAGCAGTTGCCGCTCAAAGTGATATTGTTTTTACGATGGTTGGTTTCCCAAAAGATGTAGAACAAGTCTATTTTAGCAAGGAAGGACTTTTTGCCGGCTTGCATAAAGGTGCAACAGCAATTGATATGACAACAAGCCGCCCCAGCTTAGCTACTAAAATAGCTGCTGCAGGCAAACAACATGGTTTCAATATTCTTGACGCGCCCGTTTCAGGCGGTGATATTGGTGCTCAAAATGCTACCCTAACTATTATGGTTGGCGGTGATGAAGAATGCTATCGGCAGATGATCCCCCTATTCAAAACTATTGGTAAGACGGCTAATTATTTTGGACTAGCTGGCGCGGGCCAACACGCTAAAATGGCAAATCAAATTATGATCGCAGGAACGATGACGGGATTAACTGAAATGCTGCTCTATACTCGACAAGCTGGCCTTGATGAACAAAAAATTCTTGAAACATTGTCTAGTGGTGGTGCAGATAATTGGAGTATGGACAATTATGTCCCACGTATCTTGCGGGATGATTATACACCAGGGTTTTTCGCCCGTCATTTCTTAAAAGACCTGCGTATCGCACTTGAAGAAGCCGCTAAAATGGGGTTAGATTTGCGAGCTACTAATGAAGCTAAACGTCTTTATGAAATCATGGTTGATATTAAAGGCTTGGGTAACCAAGGAACACAAGGTTTGATCAATATTTATTAATTATCAAAAATAGTGTACTAGTAGTTTAGCGTAGTAAATTACGTAAAAAAGAGGAGCTGTGCCAAAAGTTAACTTTTGGCACAGCTCCTCTTTTATTCCGTATAAACGTGTTCCATAAGTCAAAATTCTCCGTTTAACTTATTTTAGATTATCTAAATCCACTACTTATTCTTATACGATGATTTTAGTGATACAGATCAAAACGTCCCTTTGAGAGTAATTCTTTGACACCGCCAGTTTCCAATAAGGATTTATCCATAATCATTTTCTTAACAAATGAGGCTGGATAACCCTTAACCATTGATTTACCTACCAACCCAAAGGCATGTGTATTTCCGATTGAAGCCACTGATCCTAATGATTTAAAGGTAAATGGCGTTATCGAACCACCCTTAAGTTGAGATAAAATATTCTTAGCTGCATGTTCACCCATACTAAGTGCAATTTGGGCTGTTGTTGGATATGGTCGATTATTTTCAGCATTCATTACAGCAGAAACATCACCTACAATATAAACGTTACTAAATTCTGTATCTGTTAAACCTGGTGAGACCATTACTCGACCACGTCGTTGTGAAAAACCAGAAGCTTCCATGACATTACTGCCACTAACCCCAGTTGTCCAAATAATCGTTTTAGCTGTTAATTCTTTAGTTGCACCTGTTTCTTTATCATCTTGATAGATAACTGTATCCGGTTTGATTTCCTTGATAGGTTTCCCTGTCAGGAACTTAATCCCCCAACTCTTCAACATTGAGATTCCATAGTCTGCAAGTTTTTCATCAAACATTGGGAGCAAACGAGTAACGGCTTCGACACAATAAAATTGTAGTTTTTCAGGCTCAACACCTGCCATCGCAGCAAGTTTCTTACGGCTATCTTCCAGAGCTCCCAGAAGTTCGATTCCTGTAAAACCTGCACCACAGACTACGATTCGCAAGTCATCTTTATTCTTAGTAATTGCGTAATCTTTCATTTGTTCAACAATATGTTGGTAAACATTTTCAGCTGTTTTAACATCCACCATTTCTAACGCATTTTCAGCAACACCTTTGATCCCAAAGGATTCTGACCTGAAGCCTAATGCGATGATCAAATAATCATATGCTAAGGTTTTACCATTTTTCAGCATGACTTTTTGTTGTTTACGGTCTATTTCTTTAACCTCAGCCCGTTCAAAAGTAGTTGAACCTTTCACAACATCAGCAATTGGAAAAGTTATTTTTCCCTTAGGCTGTGTCCCAGCCGCAACTTCATGTAGGTCTGTTGCTTCGTAATGATACTCATTGCGATCGACTAATGTAATATGAAAATCACCTTTATCAGCTTGTAAATGGCGTAAAGCTTTCAAACCTGCATACCCTGCACCTAAAATAACAATTTCTTTCATTATTACTACATCTCCTTAAATATTAAATAAATGGCATATAAAGCATAAATGATACTGTCTGGCTCAAAGCACCAACTGCCAGTATCCGAACAGCACAGATAAAGGTTTCCTGCTTTATCTGTTTCTCTAAAAAGGTCCTTACCTGTTTTATAATTATAGGTAAAACGATTAATGCTAGTAAAACTGTCCAAGGCGCAATTTTTAAATAAACAGCGGTAATGAGAGCAATAATAGCGGCAATATTCATAAGGACAAACAAATTTATTGCATTTTTCTTCCCAAGATAATGCACAAGTGTAAAACGTTGGTTCTTCTCATCTTCCTCTAGATCACAAATATTATTAGCCAGCATTAGATTGGCTATCCATAAAGTATTCGGCAAAGCGATAAGGAAGATCTGAGCAATAGTTACTGTATCCCAGGAAAAAAGCTGGTATGTATTGATGTAAACACATATCAAAGTTATCATAAAACCCATAGTTGTCCCAGAAAAAAGCTCACCTAAAGGTAGGCTAGACAATGGTCGTGGCCCTGATGAATAAAAGATTCCAACTAAATAACAAAATCCACCCACTACCAACAGCGGCCAACCAACAATATACGCTAAACCTAACCCTATAGCGGCTGAGATAACAATCATGGTTATCATTAAAATGAAAACTTCTTTCAGTACTAAATGTTCACGCCCGATAATATTAGTTTTTTGTTTATATTCATGTACTTCAGTTGCGTGACGATAATCATTGTAATTATCGAGAATATCAACTGACATATTAAAAATAAACATTGCTACAAAAAACAGTGCTAAAAGGCCTAAATGTACTGAACGATAATTAAACCAGCTGTAGCAAGCACCCAATAAAAAAGGAAAGATACTTGCTGTTTTAGCTTTAATCTCAACTAGCTCTAAAAATACTGGAATTGTCAATACTTGTTCACCCCCTTTATATAAACTAGCAAATATAGTTTAATATGGTGTAAAATATATCATGTCTATTAGGAACCGGAAAGGAATAAAATATGCAAGATTTATGGAAACATTATCCAACAATCGCCCGTAAACTTGAAGCTGTCAATGCTTTGATAAACCAACGGCTCAGCACCCCACATCCGGGCGTTCATGACCTGCTTGCAGCTTGTGCTCAAGAACAAGGTAAATTATTACGACCTGGCCTGTTTTTGCTTTTTTCACAATTAGGTGATAAGCAGCACCAGGATGAACAACAATTAACTAAAATAGCAGCTTCCCTCGAATTATTGCACCGGGCATCATTGATTCATGATGATATTATTGATGATTCACCGCTGCGTCACGGAACTATCACTATTCAAGCTGAGTATGGCAAAGACATCGCCGTTTATGCAGGTGATCTTCTATTCACCGTCTTCTTTCAAATTCTAATTGAAACAATGAACGGGACATCCTACATGGAATACAATGCCACTGCGATGAAGAAACTGCTTTTAGGTGAGCTAAACCAAATGCATGCGCGTTTTGATCAAAGACAGACAATTGCTGCATATCTTGAAAACATTAATGGTAAAACAGCAGCACTCTTTAAACTAGCATGTTCTGAAGGAGCCTATTTCGGTCATACTGATCAAGCTGTTACTGCTTGTGCTGCTAGAATTGGTACAAATATCGGTATTTCTTTTCAAATATTTGATGATATCTTAGATTACGCTTCAAGCACAAAGATACTTCAAAAGCCTGTGCTTGAGGATATCAGCCAAGGTGTTTACACTTCACCCTTGCTCTTTGCAGCTACTGCTCATCCCGGAGAATTTGCTTCTTACCTCGATAAGCGACAGAACATTTCAGCACAAGAAATAAAACAAGTTGCCCAACTAGTTCGGCAATATGGTGGTATCGAACAAGCTAAACAGCTTGCACATACTTATACTGAAAAAGCACTAGCTGATATCGACCAATTACCTAGTAACGAAACGACCCAAAAGATTCGGAAAATCGCACTTACATTACTCAAGCGTAATTTCTAAGTTCTAAGTATCTCCGATATAGATAAATTATTTTTTATCTCAAGGCCATTATTCTAGACGCCATGGAATTTCTATTTCAGTGGCGGCTTTTTAATATCTTCTTAGATACCGTGATCAATCGCCAATAATTTACGGTAATGTGCACTAGTTTCTGCCAGTTTTTGTGGGTCCCCGCTCATCTGTAACCTACCATCTTCAAGAAAAACAACCCGATCCATCAATGATAATCCCTGCAAATGATGTGTTATCCAAATTAGAGTCTTACCATGTAATTCCTTAATAAAAGTCTCAATCAATTCTTGTTCCGTTACTGGATCTAAACTAACTGTCGGCTCATCAAGAATAATAATAGGCACATCTTTAAGTAGGATTCGTGCTAGTGCTAACCGGTGCCGTTCACCACCAGAAAACCGTAAACCAGCTTCATCAACTAGTGTATCTAGTTGCTCAGGAAGAGCAGCCACTAACTGTTTCAGTCCAACACGTTCTAAAACATCCCACAATCTCTGTTCAGATGCACTTTCATCCCCAATGCTAAGATTATTCCTAATTGAAGTATTAAATAAATACGGAGTCTGATGAATTACACCGATATAATTACTGATATCATCCCCCAAAAGGGCTGTTTCCTGTTGGTTAAGTTCTACTGTTCCACGAGTTGGTCGTCGGTCTCCACGAATTAAGTTAGCTAGTGTGCTTTTGCCTGAACCGCTTCTTCCTAGAATGGCTAACTTCTCCCCACCAGCAATTTTTAGATTAAGGTCTTCAATAATTAACTTATCTCCATCCGTATACCTAAAATCTAAGTGCTTAATCTCGATTGTATACGGTGTATCTAGCTTTGCCTGATTCTGCAAAGTTTCTACTTTTACTTGCTGCTTATTTTGAAGCTGATTAAAGCGCAACAGCGAATCTTTATAAATATTAGTCTCCTGCGCTGAATCTGATAAGGGGGCAAAAGCATCGATCAAGGGAAAAATCACTAAAACAAATGCTGCGATCCAATTCGCCTGTCCTCCATGATTTCCAGGAAAATAACGACTAGTCCATAACAAAAGAGCTACAGCAATCATACAAAAGATAAGTTGCGCGATGAAATTACGAGTATGGTTGAAATTTCTTATCTCTTGGGTTACTTTTCTTAATTTTTTCTCATGCTGGACATGCTTTTCCGTATACTGTAAGTTTCGTTGACTAAAGATCCAATCAGAGATTCCAAGAACATTATCCGTTAATTCTGTATATAGTTGGTTGCGCATTTGCTTCTGTTGTTCTTGGCGAGCCCCATTAATAACTACTGACCAAAGCGGTAGTACAAAGATAACAACTGCAAATAGCAATAACATTACTAGTGCAAACCATAGCGAAAAGTAACCTAAACCAATAACAATAAAAATATATAACAACCAAGCAATAATAGTTGGGAAAACGGTTCGGAGATACAAATTTTGAATATGATCAATATCTTCAGAGAGTAATCCTAAAATATCACCTGTTTGGTAATCATTTTTAAAGAAGACGGCATCTTTTTCTAAAACTTGATATAATTTCAAACGTAATTCAGAAGTCATTTTAAGTACCCAATTATGACTAGTTAGACGCTCTAGGTACTTAAAAACTGGTCGACTTATCCCAAAAGCACGGGTCAAAACAATAGGAACATATACTAATAAAATATTTTCAGGTAAAGAAGCTGAACGACTTATCAGATAACCTGAATTAAACATCAACGCTCCTGCACAAAAGAAAGTAATAAAGCCCAATATCAGAGCTAGAATTAGCGACTTACGGTACTTATGCAAGAATGGTTTGATCCAACTATCATTTTTTAATATTCTAAAAATGTTCATCTCAAAGTCTCCCCACTAAACTACTCAGATGCACAAAAGAACCATCCTGCTGTTTCAATTCCTTGAGTGTTCCCTGTTCAATCGTCTTCCCAGCATCCATTACAATAATCTGGTCCATTTCTTTCATCCAATGCAACCGGTGCGTCGCAAAGAAGACTAAATGATTTTCCATCAATGGTAGCATTTTTTCTTTCAATTCGACCTCAGTCTCAATATCTAGATGTGCTGTTGGCTCATCAAAAAGAAGTATTTTGCGTTTCTTATCTAAAAAAGCACGTGCTAAGGCTATCCTTTGAGCTTGTCCACCACTTAAAGTACGCGAGCCTTCACCAATAACTGTGTCTATTCCATTAGATAATTCACTCACTAACTGGGTCAACCCTACTACTTTAATAGCTTCGCGCACTTGCTCGATAGTTGCTTCAGGTTGATAGAACGCAATATTAGCGCGCAATGTTGCTTTAAAGATATACGGGTTTTGCGGGATGTAGATAACCTGCTGTTGCCAATCGTGCTGTGAAAAAGATGTTAGTTCCACCCCATTTACCCTAATCCGACCAGCTGTTGGTGATAAAAACCCACTCAAAAGATTAATCAATGTCGATTTACCTGATCCGCTAAGACCAATAATTCCAATCTTCTGATATCCTTCAGCGTTTAACGTCATTTTAATTTGCGGCTGTTCTTCAGCGTAACGAAAAGTTAGCCCAGTAATTTGCAGGCGGCTTTGTGCATTCCAATCTGGTAACTGCTGTTGTGTAGTTACCGTTTCTTTGATTTCTAAGATCTGTTCAATTGCACTTAATGAATTTTTGCCATTAAGTGTTGCATGATAATCGCCTGAAAAATCGCGAATCGGCAAGAAATATTCTGGACTCAAGATTAAGATCGTTAGAGCTGGATACAGTAACATCTGCCCATTAATCAAACGTAACCCTAACAAAACGGCTACTACTGCTATTGATAACGTCGTAAAGAAGTCTAGTGCGAAAGTTGAGAGTATTGCAATTTTTAGTGTATTAAGCGTGGCCACTCGGAACCGTTCGCTAGTTCGAAAAATACTCTTACCATATCTCTTACTGAGTCCAAAGAACTTTAAGGTATCAATTCCACGGAGGGAATCAACAAAATGATTAGATAAAAGTTGATAGGTTTTATATTGTCGATCAGCCTTAGCTTGTGCTGCATAACCTAAAACGATCATAAAAATGATAATAACGGGAAAAATCGCCAACAAAAAAGCTGCAGCCTTCCAATCAAAAAATAAAATAGCCAGCAAAATGACCCACGGAATAATCATTAGACTAATAATTTTAGATAGTATTAAGTGAAGATAGTTTTCAACTTGATCGATACCTTCCAATACCATTGTAGTTACGTTTCCTGTCCCATTTTGTTGGACTACTTCTGGACCGACATGAAAGATCTTAGTCAAAAGTTGTTGACGCAACTCTCCCGCTTGTTCAGCTGCATAATGATCAAGCACCCGCTCTCTAAAAAAGGTGATTGCTTGCCTAACACAAAAACATACAGCAAAAAGAAGTATTTTAAAGAGCTGCTTATTCAACTGCTGGCCTTCCCACAAGCCGACAATTGCCCCCGCTAGGAAGCAAGCCTGACCGACGATTGCACAAGCTTGAAGAAAAGTTATTCCAACTAATAGTGTCAATATTTTTTTTATATTGGGAAACTTTAAAATACTTTTATCGATCATACTTAGTACTCCGTGTAACGGTCATGTCTAATACGTTTCCTGAAAATATAGTACGTCCATGCAATATACACCAAAACAAAGGGCAAGAACGTTAACGCGATATAGCTCATTATTCTTAAGGTATAAGGGCTTGAAGAAGCGTTTGTAATCAATAAGTCATATTTTTGCGTAAGTGAACTGATCATTACTCTCGGGAAGAGCCCCGTAAATAAAAGGGCGACCAATGAGACAAGTGTTAGACCACTGGCTAAAAAGGCCGACAATTCTTTGCTTTTTATCACACTGATATTTGCTACGAGTGTCAATAAAACGATTACGACCAGCAAGGTAACAGTTGCTCCCATGTGTAGCTTGAAGAAGTCAGTCTTAAAGTAGAGTAAAACAGCAAATGCTACTAGCCCGACATACAAGACACCATATAAAAACTCAGCATAGTTTTTAGCACGTTCACGAACCGGTCCAATCGTCTTCAACGCAATATAGTTTAAGCCGTGCAGATAACTTAATAAAGACAAAGCCACCCCGCCTACAATTGAAAAGAGGTTGATATAATCAGTGAAACTCGCAGTCATATTTCCCTTCGCATCAAGTGGCATCCCTTGGATCATACTGATAAAAAGTACTCCAAAGAAGAATGGCACTATAAAGCTGCCCGTCGTCAATGTCCAATTCCAAAGATTCTTATACTTGGGCGCAACCTTTTGCCGAAATTCAAATGAAACTCCACGAATGATTAAACCAACTAAAATAACAAATAAAATAAGGTAATACCCGCTGAACAACGCTGAATACCAGAAAGGATATGAGGCGAACATTGCGCCACCAGCCGTTATCAGCCAAACTTCATTACCATCCCATACCGGTCCAATCGTTGAAACTAATTGATCCTTTTCCTTTTCATTATGTGCCAACGTTTGAACTGACATTCCAACACCAAAATCAAAACCTTCCAAGAAGAAGAAGCCCGCAAATAAGACTCCAATCAAGATAAACCAGAGAAGTTGTAATGAGCTCATTATTCAAACGCCCCCTTATCAAATGGATCGGCTTCAGACTTTTGATCTTCTTGTGCTTGCTTTTCTTCGTCTTCTGGTCCCTTTTTCAATTCACGGATTATCAAAGCAATCATTGTAATTGCCAAGCCCGAGAAAAGTAAGAAATAAATCGTATTTGAAATTAAAAGTGACGTAACTGAAACATTAGGCGAGACACTCTGTTTAATCGTGAATACTCCATAAACAGTCCATGGATATCTTCCCAACTCTGTCACCAACCACCCTGCTGTATTAGCTACAAATGGGATAAAAGTACATAACCCCAGTATCCAGAGCATCCATTTCTGTCGGTAGAGCAACTGCTTCTTTTTTCGCGTGAAAAAGAGTCCTAAAATAGCCACTAGCAACATCAGTAGTCCAAAACCAACCATAATCCTAAAACTCCAGAATAACGTATTGACTGGTGGATAATAATTGCGTTGTCCATATTTCTTAACTAATTGTTTGTTAATACTATTCATACCCTTAATCGAACCAGAGAACTTATTATATGCCAAAATACTTAAAGCATAGGGTAATTCCACCCCGAAGACACGTTTATGCTGATTTTCATTCGCCCATGCAATCATTGTTAGTGCTGCAGGATCAGGTGTATCGCGATATAAGCCTTCAGTAGCAGCAAACTTCATTGGCTGTTCTTTAACCAACGCTTTCATTTGCAAATCTCCACTCATCAAAACAGAAAGTGATCCAACTAAAGTTATTAGCAGACCAAGCCGCAGCGATTTCTTATAAAAACTCATCTCATTGTTCTTACGTTTTAATAACTGGAATGCAGAAAGACCGGCAAGAATCATTCCTCCCATCGTAACTGCTCCCGCAATAACATGTGAAAATTCATACCATAACTGTGCATTAGTCAGCAATGCACCGAAGTCATTCATTACTGCATGTCCGTCTTTAAGTGTATAACCTGTCGGATGCTGCATAAAACTATTTGCCGCCAAGATCCAAAAAGCTGAAATTCCCGAAGCAAAAGTTACTAACCAAATAAACACAACATGTAATTTAGGACTAACCATTTTCCATGTAAAAATCCATAAACCCAAAAAGGTAGATTCCATGAAAAAGGCTAATAATGCTTCAACAGCTAATGGGGCTCCAAAAATATCCCCAACAAACCGGGAATAGTCAGACCAGTTCATTCCAAACTGAAATTCTTGAATAATACCAGTAACAACTCCTACTGCAAAGCTCAACAAAAAAATATTCCCCCAAAACTTTGTCATTTTGAGATACTCTTCTTTTTTGGTAATTACATACATCGTTTCCATAATCGCAACAGCTAATGCCATCCCAATTGAGAATGGCACAAAAAAGAAATGAAAAATCGTTGTCATTGCAAATTGAAAACGAGCTAATGGAACAATACTCATTTTTTTACCTCCTTCTTCATACCTATTATGTAACAAAAAAGCTGATCATTTTAATTTTTTAACTAAGAAAATAATCTCTGCCACCCTAAATATACTACTAGAATAGCAAAAATCCAATCTAGAGCCCGATAAATATTGCAAAAAACCTATTTTTTTATCCTTTTCTAATCAAGGTTATTTTTCCTCACCAGCTATTAGTAAAAGTTACACAAAAACGAGTTATATTCAAAATATTGGTTTTGAATATAACTCGTTTTTTAAACTTATATCGTAGTATACTTTGTTGTACTTCAATGCTTAAAGAAACTAATTACACTTCTTTATTCAACCGTAACACTCTTGGCAAGGTTACGCGGCTTATCTACATCATAGCCACGTTGTAAACTAGTGTAGTATGCTAATAACTGGCATGGAATAATTGCCAATAACGGTGTCAGTAAAGGATGAACCTCAGGTAAAACGATTTGATCACCCGCAACAGCTAATTTACGACTTGCGATATAAATTACCCGTGCTCCACGAGCTAAAACCTCTTGTGTATTGCTCCGTGTATGCTTAGCCGTTTTTTCATCTGTGATAATAGCAATAACCGGCGTATCTTTTTCAATTAGTGCGATCGTCCCATGTTTTAGTTCACCAGAAGCGAAGCCCTCAGTTTGAACATAAGATACTTCCTTCAACTTGAGCGCAGCCTCTTGGGCGATATCATAGTCAATTGCACGTCCAATATAAAATGCATTGCGTGTTGTTGCTAAAACATCTTTAGCCATTTTCTCAATATGTGCTTTGCCATCAACTAATTCCTGCATCCCGTTAGCAACAAAGCTTAATTCTTTAGCTACATTAAATTGTGCTGCTTTCTCAAGACCTTTCAATTGTCCCATAGCCTTAGCCAAAATTGCTTCAAGTGCAATTTGCCCTGTATAAGCCTTAGTCGATGCGACCGCGATCTCAGGACCCGCATGTAATAGTAATGTGTGTGTAGCTTCACGCGATAAGGTTGAATTGGCGACATTGGTAATTGTTAAACTTGGGTAACCCCATTTATTAACTTGCGCAAGCACTTGGCGGCTATCAGCTGTCTCACCACTTTGCGTTAAGAAAATGAAGAATGGACGGTCTGCCAATATCGGCGGATTATAAGCAAATTCAGACGCAACATGAACTTCTGTCGGAATATTAGTTAATCTTTCAAATAACTCTTTGCCCACAAGACCCGCATGATAACTCGTACCCGCAGCAACGATATATAACCGCTGTGCTTGATTAAGCCCTTCTAGCATCTTCTTATCGATCTTGATCGACCCATCTTCACCAATATAATGTTCAATCAGATTCCGCATAACACCTGGTTGTTCATCAATCTCCTTCAACATGTAATAAGGATAGGCACCCTTTTCAGCTTCAGAAGCATCTGTATCGACATGGAATGGTTCACGCTTAAGTTGGTTGCCTTCCATATTTTCAATTGTTACGCTTTGTGGTTTAACGACCACGATCTCACCATCAATTAATTCAACAAAATCATGTGTCTGGTCCAGCATTGCGATTGCATCACTGCAGACAACATTAAAGCCCTCACCGATCCCAATTAATAATGGACTTTTATTTTTGGCAACGTATAAGGTATCTGGTTCCTGGTGATCAACTAGCAAGAATGAGTAGGATGAGCTGTCATCAATTAAAGTCAGCGTCTTTTTAAAAGCTTCCTTTGTTGAAAGACCCGTTTGCGCAAACTTGGCAATCAATTGCACAATAACTTCTGTATCTGTATCGCTAACAAAAGTTATATCTGCTAAATATTCTTCCTTTAATTGAGCAAAGTTTCCAATAACACCGTTATGTACAAGGTAGTAACGACCATCAGCGGAAACATGTGGATGTGCATTAGCTTTACTAGGAATCCCATGGGTTGCCCAGCGTGTATGGCCAATACCCGTTGTTCCATGAACCTCGGGGGTTATTTCTTTTCTCAAATCTGCAATACGCCCTTTTTCTTTAACGAGGTATTCTTTTCCATTTTGATCGTTAACGTAGATACCTGCAGAATCATATCCACGATATTCAAGCCGTCCTAATCCATTCAGTAAGATATCTACTGCATTCTCTTTTCCTGTAACCCCAACTATACCGCACATACCAAAAACCAGCCTTTCACATTTAATATTGTCTTTTTTCTGTCTTTTTTAAAATAGGTATAGATGTATAAAAACATCTATTAAACCAATAACCACCAATAAATATAACTCATTGTCCAATACGTGTCAAGAATAGTTTAAAATGGTATAGTTCCAAAATGTTATTTTTTGAATTTATCTTTTTACAAATCATAGCCTTACCAATTACAAAAACAAATTATTTTTTCAGATACAAAAAGTGCTTAGAACAAAAACCAAATTCTGCTCCAAGCACCTATTCAATTCATAAATTAGACTTACATACTACAGTCTTATTTTGCAGCTTTTTCAGCTGAAGCAACGACTTCTTGGATCAGTTCTTCATCCTGCAAGCCTGTTGTTTCCTTAACAACATCTACCAAAGGTTTTTCTTTTAATAGTTCTTGTAGTTTCTGACTTTCCTCATCTTTAGGTTCATCAAACGCATAAATCATCCCTACAGTTTCCAAAAGAGCTGCATATGAAAGACCACGTTCTTTTGATTCTCTGATTGGACGAATAAACCGCTCGTCAAAGCCTAGTTTTCTGATTGGTGTCCGACCTACACGTGCAATATCATCTGAAAGATATGGGTTTTGAAAACGTCCAATGATCTTTTGTTGATATGCCTCGTGTTTAGCACGTTCAAATCCCCATTTATTAATCAGCAGATCGCCAGTTTCTTTCAAAACTTTTTTTAACTGTCCTAAAACAGCAGGGTCTTTGATCGCAGAACCAATATCTTCATAACCATGATACTTCCCTGTATAAGCAACAGTGGCGTGCCCCGTGTTGACAGAGAATAATTTACGTTCGATGTATGGTTCCAGATCAGGTGCATATTCAACACTTGTTAATTTCAAGCTTGGATTTGCCATCTGGTGTTCATCAACAACCCATTCTTTAAAGGGTTCCACCGAAACAAATAATGGGTCTTCATGCTTTTGCAGAGGAACGATCCTATCAACCGCCGCATTAGGGAAGCCAATATTTTTATCTGCAAATGTCTGGCCTTCCTTATCTAAATGGCTGTAGACATCTTTTTTCAAGGATTGACTACCACCAATCATGTTTTCACAAGCAATCACATCAAGTTTATCAGCTTTACCTGCCTCTTGGCGTGCTTTAATGCCGTCTGCAATTAATGGTGCAATAAACTTCAAGATTTTTGGCCCAATTGCTGTTGTAACTAAGTCTGCTTCCTGAATTGCTGCCACAACAGCTTTAGGATCTTGTCCATTATTGATTCCGCAAACATTACTTACCTGAATATGCTTATGGGATTCATCAGCAAGTTCGATTGTATACGTTTTTTTATCATTCAACGCATTAATAATCTGCTCGTTAACATCAACAAAAGTTATCTCAAATCCATTTGCTGCTAAAGTTTCACCAATAAACCCGCGTCCAATATTACCTGCTCCGAAATGCACATCTTTCATTACTTGTCAACTTCTTTCAATAATTTAATTATTTCTCCTGCTGACTGTGCATCAGCAAGCTTAACAACATTATTTACATCACTGCAAAACAGTGCAATTTGCGACAACAACTCTAAATGTTCACCATTCAAACCAGCGATCCCGAAAACAATCGTTACAACATTTTCGTCGCCATTACTTGAAAAATCAACGCCCATTGGGACCTGGACAACTGAGATACCAGTTTTTTTGATATACTTTTTACCGCTATCAGTTCCATGAGGAATGGCGATAAAGTTTCCCATATAAGTTGAAACATCTGCATTACGTGCCAGCATTGAATCAATATATTCCGGTTCTGCATACCCATTATCTACTAATAATTTTCCTGCCAGACGAATTGCTTCTTCTTTTGTTGCAACATGTTGGTCAAGCAAAATCATATTTTCTTGTAGATCCATAGCTTCATCATCTCTTTCTCTTAAATTCTAGCTGCTCCATAAACTGGGCGGCTATTAAGTTTTTTATCTTATCTACATTGCCTTTTTCAAAAATAGCTGTATAACGATTATTCATTACAATCGCACCGCTGATCGTACCCATTAAATTATTTTGAAAATCAGTCATCGGTGCTGGCCCAATCATAAGTAAGATGCGTTTGACCTGAATAGGCGTTTGATCCATCGCTTTCATTGTTAACGGTGCTCGCAGTTCATAGACCGAGAAAAATGGTTTTAAAACACTCTTATCTGTTGCATGAACAAGTGAGATACTTGCATTAGGAATGCCTACCGGAGCAGCTTTCACTCGTTTCAGCATTTCATGAACAACCTGCTGGGGCTCTTTAACAACTGCTGTCGGTACCTTAGCTAAGACTTGAACAAGTAATTCTGCCAGTTTTTCATTGTTATTATTCAGATGCTCCAACCTAATCTGATCTACCAGCATCTTACTCTCACTTGTCATATCAAATAGCTCTTCTAATCGCTGCTGCCCTTCTTCAAGGCTGATCATTTTGCCTTCCCTAACTGTCTTACGCTTATATTCTAGATTAAATTGATTGATAAAGCTCTTAATCCTAGCAATCTCATCCCCTACAAGTAACGGACTAACAATATGGTAATTCCAATCGAAACCTGGCAGACTTAGAGTTGACAGAATAACGTCGTAATGGTTAGGGTGAATTTCATTTAATTGTGACACCTTAGCAATTTTAATTTCCGCTAATTCAGGAATCTCTCTTCGGAGTCTACTTTTCAGAATACTTGCTGTCCCAATACCATTAGGACAGATAACCAGTGCTGAAAGGTAATTACTCTTAGTACTGGCGTAACTATTGGCAAAATATAGTAAAATCAACTGTTCTTCTGTCTCAGTGAAATCATAGCCTGTAAAGACTTTAGCTAAGGCCCCCTGTAGGAGCTGATAAAGTGATGCGTATTGAACGCTAACATTATTTAGTACCTTGATCCGGGTATTAGGTAGCTTTACCCCTTCGTTATGCAACAGAAATGTCATATGTTTTACTAAACGTGCGAATAGTTCTGTATCACGGCTAAAGTTCCAATGAAAAGTCTCGGATACTTCCTGGATCAGTTGCTTAACGTTAAAGGAAATCTGGAAATCATAATTATGTGCCCAGTCTCCCTTAACCAACTTGTAATCCAAACCTTTTATTTGAATTGCAATGAAATCAACTTCACTAGTCGTTATCTTTTCCTTGATTCTGCTATCAAAGTGATTCAAAATCTCCAATGCCCGTTGGCGGTACTTAAAAAGATCCCCCACATCAACAACCTGGTACTTTCTGATTGTATTGTTTGTCATTCTGATAACAGAAATCGCAATAATCAAAATCAGTTGGACCTCTTGAACATCTGAATTATGTGCCAATTTAGATCCTGTTGCTTGTTTTAATGCCTTGGCACATGCTAAAAGGATTTCTTTAGGGCAAAGTTTCAAGAAAAAATTATGCGGCTGATAATCATTTTGTGAGTTCAAATATTCAAAGAACTCATATTCATTAATTTCACTTGTTAAAATACCGCACAGAATCAATCTGATTTGAGTCTCTTGTCCAACCGTTTGGATCCCAACAGCTTTTTTAGGTACAACCTTAACTTGATATTCCTTTAATGCCGCTGTTATGACCTTTAAGTCACGTTGAATCGTTCCTTCGCTAACATCAAGTGAAACTGCCAGTGAGAAAATTTTAACTGGCTCATCGCTTAACAGTAGTAGACACGCTAATGCATCTTGCCGCTGTTTAGCAGTCAACTCTATTCGCTCATTTTGTCCTTGCAACTCAGTTCGCAAACCGTCCAGTGCTCTTATTGGACCAGATAACCGATAGTGCCCATCCGCATTTTGAACGCTCAGTCCATGTTGTTGCAGGTACAGTTTCAACTCTGAAAATTCACGGTAGATTGTTCTACGACTAATATGCAGTGAATTCTCAATAGCAGACATAGCTATTCCATTATCAGATTCACAGAGTCTTAATAAGATTTTCTTTTGGCGATCTGATAATAAAATCAACTAAATCATTCCTTTATAGTGTCAGCTTAGATGTTCAACAATGTATTCGTAATCTTTGGAATTTAACAAATCTTCAACGCTTATTATCTGTACTTCAGTATAACGCAGTTTCAGATTTTTTTCTGCTTCTGGCGTTACGATAACAAGGTGTTCTTTGCTATCTTCCAATTCGTCGATTCCAAGGTTTCTAACTGGCGTTTTTTTGCCTTCCTTCTTTAAACGATCTTTGAACAATGAAGTTGCCATAGTAGCAGAGCCGACTTTTTGGTCATGATGGATAAAGTCAACTTCCTTGACAGCTACATAATCAATCGCACCAACTTTACCATTTGCCGCGGCAGCTTCGGTTGTTTTAGCTTTAGCTTGACTATCAGCAGGAGCAATCTGTTTGACAGTCTTTAAGTTAATAACAACTTCATCGTACCTAGGGCTGCTTAGGAAATTACCAACAGAGATATGCATTGCATTCGGTGTTTTCTGTAACGCCCGATCAGCTAACTCGTCTTGTGTGACAACCAATAAGCCTTCTTCATCCTTCAATCGGCTAATTGCTATATTTGTTACAGGGATGTCTTTGATTCCTGCTTTTTTGACTTTATCCCGCAATAATGAAGCTCCCATTGCAGAAGAACCCATTCCGGCATCACAAGCAAAAATAACTTTTTTAACATCCGCATAATCTTGAACTGAACGTTCTGCATCTGCAGCAGATGGTACGCCACCCTTTGATTCAGCTTTCATTTGATCCATTTGTGCCTGTTTTGCTGCCAAATCTGTATCATCAACTGACTTATCAGCTTTCAGAATGACTGCAGCAACGATAAACGATACGATCGCTGCAACAGCAACCCCAGTTAAGATCTGGAAATAATTGCCTTTAGGTGTCATCAATAAGATAGCGATAATTGAACCAGGTGAAGCAGCAGCTTTGATCCCTG
The DNA here is from genome assembly GCF_001434915.1 of Liquorilactobacillus capillatus DSM 19910. Classification (GTDB taxonomy): domain Bacteria; phylum Bacillota; class Bacilli; order Lactobacillales; family Lactobacillaceae; genus Liquorilactobacillus; species Liquorilactobacillus capillatus. The sequence continues at coordinate 109,224 of NZ_AZEF01000013.1, read as the reverse complement.
TGTTTAACAGTGAGAAAGTAAATGTTCCACTTACACCACCAGCAATAGCAGCCAGAATCAATGCAGGTTTCATCAAAACATATGGGAAGTAGATTTCATGAATCCCACCAAAGAATTGAATAATCGCAGCTCCTGGAGCAGATGCTTTAGCTGTTCCCTTGCCAAAAATCATGAAAGCAATCAGAATTCCAATCCCAGGTCCTGGGTTTGATTCAAGCAAGAATAGCACTGATTTACCAGCTGTTGATGCTTGTTGGATTCCGAGGGGAACCAAGATACCATTTCCGATAGCGTTGTTTAGGAATAGGATCTTTGCTGGTTCAATGAAAATATTAGCTAACGGCAGCATATGAATCGAAATGATCCAGTCGACCCCGCGGCTCATGAAGTTACTTCCGGCTGTTACAAGAGGGTTTACAACAAAAACCCCAAAAATAGCTAAAACCATTCCGAGAATACCACTCGAGAAATTATTGTATATCATTTCAAAACCGGATTTAATCTTATCTTGGAAAAGCTGATCAAATTTCTTGATACACCAGCCACCCAAAGGCCCCATAATCATTGCACCGATAAACATTGGAACACTCGACCCAACAATTACACCCATTGCGGCGACTGCACCAACGACAGCCCCACGCTCTTCGTAAACCATTCGACCACCAACATAGGCAATTAATAATGGTATCAGATAATTAAGCATTGGACTTATCATCTTAGCAATCTGTGCATTGGGGAACCATCCTTGTGCCATAAATATAGCTGTGACTAAGCCCCAAGCAATAACGGCTGCAATGTTAGGCATAATCATTCCACTAAGACTGGTTCCTAGTTTTTGTACTTTCGTCTTTAATGAAGACTTCTTAGGAACTTTTTTTGTAGCTTCCATTCGAGTAACCTCCCTTTATTTCACTTTTAATTATAGAAACTAATGTAAGTGTTTACAATATCTACTAAACAACATTTCGGCACGCCTTTTAGTGCCAAAATTAATGAATAATATCACAATGTATGTCAACTATAGACTATTTCAGTTATAACCCCACTTTGTTAATTACGCAAATCGCGTATCAAAAGTTTGCGCACAATTTCACCTATGTACCAAATAAGCAGATGTGTTGTAATTCTACTATAGAAAAGTCATTATGGTATTAAGATAGTGGAAGGAGTGCAAGAAGATATGTCTTATACAGCAATTAATCCTTTTAACGGAGAAACCATTCGTGAGTTTCCAACTACAAGTGATGCAGAAGTTGAACAAGCTTTAGAAAAAGCAGATTATTTTTATCATACTGCTAAACAACAACCAAGCACAGAAAGGGCCGCACAACTTGAAAAGTTAGCACAAGAATTTGCTGCCCACAACGAAAAATATGCCCGCCTTTTGACAACTAATATGGGTAAGTTAATTACTCAGGCACGTTCAGAGGTTAAAAAGAATGTCGAATTCGCAATGTACTATGTCAAAAATGGCCCGGCAGCCCTTAAACCCATTCCATATAATAATGTTCCTGAAAAAAAAGCTCATGTTGAATTCAGTTCGATTGGGGCAGTGCTGTCAGTCGAGCCGTGGAATTTTCCTTATACACAAATTATGCGTGTTTTTGCCCCTAACTTTATTATCGGTAATCCGGTTCTTCTAAAACATGCTAGCATTGTTCCTGAATGTGCCCAGGCTTTTGAAGATGCATGCAACAAGGTTGGTATTCCTGAAGGTGCGTTTAAGAACCTCTTCATTAATTACAATCAGGTTAACAGAATTATCGCGGATCCGCGGGTTCAAGGTGTTGCTTTAACTGGTTCTGAAAATGCCGGTCGAAAAATAGCCGCTGAAGCTGGTAAGAACCTGAAGAAATCAACGATGGAGCTTGGTGGAACCGATGTTTGCATCGTTTTAAATGATGCTGATCTAAAAGCTGCTGTTGATGGCGCTGTTTCAGCACGTTTAAATAATTCAGGGCAAGTATGCACAGCCGCTAAACGCTATATTGTCCAAAGTGGTATTTACGATGATTTTCTTGCCGGAATCAGTACTGCGTTCGCAGCGCGTAAATTAGGAGATCCACTTGACGCACAGACAACACTTGGACCGTTATCATCTAAAAGTGCTCAAAAAGCGTTACATGAGCAGGTAGAGAAAGTTCTGGCTGGAGGAGCACAAGTCCTTTGGGGAGATACTTCATTGCCACAAGGCCCTGGCGCTTTGTTCAACCCACTGATTATTTCAGGGATGACGCCAGAAAACCCGATGTATGATACTGAACTATTTGGTCCCGTTGCACAAATCTACAAAGCTGAAACAGAGAAAGAAATTCTTAAGATTGCCAATAACTCATGCTATGGCTTAGGCGGAGCCATTTATTCACAAAATATCGCACACGCAAAAGAGTTAGCATCTCACATTGAGACTGGGCAAGTTGCCATTAATCAGCCACTGACATCTTATCCTGAGTTACCATTTGGTGGTGTTAAAAACTCCGGTTATGGCCGTGAATTGAGTGAAATGGGAATACATGAATTTGTTAATGCTAAAACTATTTTGAATTAAACACACTATTTCATCTTGGTATAAAAATCAAAAAACTCCGGTGAGCTGTGCATTTAATAAGAGTGTGACATAAGTGAAGTGCCTTACAAAACTTGGACATGTAAATCAAGTTTTGGAGGTGCTTTTTTGATGCGTAGTTATATTTACAACTTTAAGCTGAAAGTAGTTAAAGAATATTTAAATAGTGAAAGTTCATTACACACACTGTGTCTGAAATATAAGATACCGAGTGATACACCGCTAGTAATATGGTTGTCGCGTTATAAAGCTTTTGGCCCCACCGGACTTAAACGGCATAAACGTCGCCGTTATTCTAACGATTTTAAAGTGACGGTTATTACCTATTATTTGAATCACGCTACCAGTATTCAAAAAACAGCCGTGCACTTTGATATCAGCCACACAGTCGTTTATAATTGGCTTAAATTAATACGACAGTTTGGAATTAAAGCCGTAATTTCATCTAAGATAGGACGACCTAAGATGGTTAAGAAAAAGAAAGCAACATCCAAGAAAAATGCTGAACAACAGTTAATTGAACGGCAACAAAAACGGATTAAACAATTGGAACAGGAACTTTCCTATACTAAAGTTGAGAATGTTTATCTAAAAAAATTGGATGCCGTAATTCGAAGCCAAAAACAGGACTAAAAGTCAAAATAATTAACGAATTACGGCGTAACACTCCCTTTAATATACTCTTAAAAATTGCGGAACTCGCACGTTCAACGTATTACTATCACTTAGCTTGTCTAAAACGTCCTGATAAATATCGTCAAGTTAAACAAATTATTCGGCAAGAATTTGCCCGCTTTTATCAAACTTATGGTTATCGTCGCATGGGACTTGTTTTAAAAAAGCATCATATTAAGCTCTGCTTGGAAACCATTCGTAAAGTTATGTTTTCTATGGGTCTACAGGTTACTCTTTTTTCAAAACATTCTGGGCGCTACAACTCATATCATGGTCATATTGAACAAGTGGTACCTAATTTACTCAAACAACAATTCAAGGCCCAGAAACCATACACTGTTTTACATACTGACGTCAGTCAAGTTAAACTTACGTGTGGAAAATGGGGGTATATCTCGACTGTTATTGATGAAGCCAGCAATGAAGTTTTAGCGGCTAAGGTTAGTTCAACACCCAATCGTATTTTGATTGATCAGACCCTTGAAACTGTTATTAAAAAAATTCCCGCAACAATCAAACCAATTCTACATTCTGATCAAGGTTGGCAATATCAAATGACCAATTATCAAGTTAAACTAAGATATCATCATTTCATTCAAAGTATGTCCCGTAAGGGAAATTGTTTAGATAATGCCTCGGTCGAAAGTTTTTTCAGTATGCTTAAACGTGAATGTTTAAAACGAGTTAGGATCGCTTCTCTTAGTGAACTGAGCACGTTAGTGGAGAATTATATTACTTGGTACAATACTCAGCGAATTTCACTTAAACGACATGGCTTAACTCCAGTCGAATATCGTAAACAGTATTTAGCTAACAATTAAAATAAACATGTCCAAATTTTTTAAGGCAGTACAAAGTCGGGAAAATTTGAGTAT
>NZ_AZEF01000013.1:0-105098 GCF_001434915.1 Liquorilactobacillus capillatus DSM 19910 | reverse complement strand
CTTTGCTATGAGTAATTCGAAGTTAGACGGAGAATTTTGACTTATGGAACACGTTTGTACGGAATAAAAGAGGGAGCTGTGTCAAAACTTAACTTTTGGCACAGCTCCATTATTATTGATTTAATTTAAAACCTCAAGCTCATAGACAAACACACTCAACTAAAAACCACCTACTCTTTTAATTCAAATTAACTTGAACAAAAGTTAAGCTTAACAAAACTTTTTCATTATGTAAAGCGTATTCATTAAATGTTAATATATTCACATAAAGTCATGGAGGGTAGATTATAATGAATAAATTACTTGATAAAATAGTATTCAAACATGGTGCAGTATTGAACAATAGAGTCGTTATGGCTCCTAACATGGTCAGGAACTGACAACGGTGATGTCACTCAAGAACAACTTAACTATTATAAAGCCCGTTCAGAAGTAGGTGGCATGATCATCACTGAAGCAACATATGTAGATGAAGCTGGTATTGCGTTCAAGGGAGAAATCGGTGCTTCTACTGATAAGTACATCCCTGGGTTAACTAAGCTTGCTAATACCATAAAAGATCATGGAGCAAAGGCTATCCTTCAGTTGCATCATGGTGGTCGCCAAGCTGCTATCTATTATGATCGTGGAGGAATTCCAATCGTTCCCTCAAAAAGAGATTACTCTTTCATCGATTATCCGGTTCGTGAAATCACAACTGAAGAAATCTTACGCGTTATCAAAGAATTTGGAGCAGCTACTATTAGAGCTATCAAAGCCGGATTTGATGGAGTTGAAATCCATGGGGCCAACCATTACTTGCTCCAACAATTTTTCTCCGCATATTCCAACCAACGGACAGATTGGTATGGCGGCTCTCCTGTTAAACGGATGAATTTTATTCTTGATATTGTTAATGAAGTTTCTAAAGTGGTTAAAGAATTTGGTAACAAAAACTTCATCATTGGGATCCGTATAAGCCAACAAGAGATCCACGGACCTAACTTTGGATTCGGTTGGAAAGAAAACTCTGAATTAATCAAACGCCTTAACAAAACAGACCTGGACTATATCCACATTTCAGCAATGGGCAACGCTATTGATGGTTGGAAAGCTACCCCAAGTGATAAGGCAGAAAACTTCACAGAATTATATGCAAAAGTAATTGATCCAAACATAAAACTGATTGCTTGTGGAAATATCCTAACTGTGAAGGATGCCAATGAAGCGATTCAAGTAGCCGATCTAGCCGCAATTGCTCGTGAAGCATTGATGGAACCTGAATTCACCAAAAAGTTAATTGAAAATAAAGAAGATGATATCGTTTCTAAAATTTCACCGGAACGTCTGAACCACTTGCAATGGCCTTCTGGTTTGTTCGATGTAATCATCCAAGGTGAGGGGTGGCAAGGCAATATTCCCAAGCATGGATATGTTACTGATGTTCCTATGCCTGGTGACGAATCAGTTATCCAGTATCAGCGACACTAACTTTGTTGAAAACTATTGAACCATAATCAAAAAGAAGATGGCGCGAAAATAATTTGATTTTCGTACCATCTTTTTTGATTTTTATTTTAAGTTACATTCAAAACTAAGTTTTCTTTAACCTGCTCGATACTTTTCGCATCAGCTTCTTAAGCACCGGTGGCAACATCATTTCGTCATCATATACCCAGCCGAGTTCAAATTGATCATTCACAAGATGCCCTATACTGAGCTGTGGAAGTTCAACTAGTGGTGAATAAACCGAAAAAACGGCTTGCCAATCACGAGCTAAAGTAACAGCATCAAGTTTCTTAATCGATGAAACAATCGTCCACGGATCAGATGTTCTCAAAATAACATCCAGAGGTCCACACAAAAACTGCAAACGCCGAAAAACCGCATCATTATACGGATCATCAAATAATACAAAACGTTGCCGTTTAATCTGCGTAATATCAACATGTTTAACAGTTGATATCTTGTTCTGCTTGGAAGTAAAAAGTCGTAAATAGCCTTTATGAACGGGTTCAAATTTAAGTTTTTTAATGTATTGGTGGTTATAATCATTCACCGCTGCAAAGCCAAGATCAACTTCATGATGAGCAACTCGCTCGACAACTTTGGCAGATGAATCTTGGCTTAAATCCATCCTAAAATCTTTTCCACTTGCCTGCATTTCTAAATATTCCTGCAGAAATGGTTTTAATATTGTGTTCGCAAACACAACATGAAAAACTTCTTTTTTGGATTTGGCTCCTAAATCAGTTGCATAGTCTTTAAACTTCAACGTATTATCAATAACTTTCTGGATAAAGGGAAGCAGTTCCTTACCTTCTGTGGTTAATCCTGTTCCATAGCGGTTACGTTCAAATATCTTTACTCCCAGTTCATCTTCCAACTGAGATATTGCCTTGCTTAATCCAGACTGACTAATATGCAGCATATCGGCAGTCTCCGCCAATGTTCGCTGCTGCGACAGTTCAATAACATAAAAAAGCTGATCTAGCGTCATTAATCTCATCTCCGCATAATAAATATTTACGCAAATCTATGACCGTTTAGTCCCCGAACTCATCATTGTACCATAGGTAGTAATTAATTCATTAAACAATACAAATAACTCTTAGTTGTTCTGAGATGATGCTCGAACAAAACTTCAAACCGAAAAATACTCTAAGTAACTAGCCAAACTAATAGATCTTCTATTACTTTTGCAATTCATTAAACGCTAAAGCAAAGTTTCCTAATGTAGCGGAACCATTATTCTCAACTCTTGGCATACGAATATAACTCTCTAAGTCATCGATCTCCAAGTAACCATTGTTGAGCTTTTCAAAATCACGTCTTACTTTCTTAAGCAATCGTTCACTGATAACGCCACCACCAAAAACGATATTATCCGGTCGTAAAATTAAAGTCTGTTGGATAGCCGCCTGTGCGATATAATACGATAGGATATCCCAAATGCCATCATCCTGGGCAATTTTTTCACCGGCAATTCCTGTACGTGCTTTAAGTGTTGGCCCGGCAGCTAGTCCTTCAAGACAGTCTTGGTGGAATGGACAGATTCCTGCAAAATCTGTATCAGCAGGATGCCTCTTCAAATAAACATGTCCCATCTCCGGATGTCCCTTTGTTCCAAGAATTTCCCCATCAATAACTGCACCGCCTCCGACACCGGTCCCAATTGTTAAATAAACCAGGGACTTAATCTTTTCGTTAAAAAGTTGGGCTACTGTATATTCACCAAAAGCCGAACCATTAACGTCAGTTGTAAAAAAAATAGGGATCTTAAGTTCTTTTTTCAGTAAACCTACAAAATCAACATTTTTCCAACCCGGTTTAGGGGTATTCGTTATAAAACCATATTTTTTACTCGTATACTGCACATCAATCGGTCCAAAAGACGCAATAGATAATGCATCAATCTTAAATTTCTTAAAATACGCAATCGTTTTGCCCAAAGTTTCTTCGGGAGTCGTCGTTGGAAACTTAGTACTATTTTTAATACGGTAGTCTTCATTTCCTACCGCACAAACAAATTTAGTTCCGCCTGCTTCAACACTTCCTAATAGCATTTATACATGCACCTCTTTCAAGTTGTTAAAAATCTTACTAGTCAAAATACAGATAGATATATCATAACAATCTTAGGTAGCTAATTTCAAATTTAAATTAGCCACCGCTATCAATTCCCATTACCTCGGCACTTGATCACCATTCTTAAACAAAAACACTGCTACAGCACGGTCGACTTCTCCGTTCTCATGTAGCATGCTATGATATGTTGTCAAAGGACTTCCACTAATTATTTTAGCTTGGTAACTTTTTATATAAGGTTTAACGATTTTCTTTAAAGCCATATCTCTATCTAATGGGATACCGCCATCTGTTCTAAAATTCCAAATATTTCCAGCGATATTTAAAATACTTAGTTGCGGATCCAACTTTTTTCCGTCTTTCTCTTTTCCTGGAAAAGTAGTTGCGATATTGACAAATTTCATGACTTGCGGTGCTTGTGATTTCTTAGCACTTGTATTTGTCAAATAGTTAAAGGCAATATTACCCCCGCTTGAATGTCCTACTAAATTAACCTGTTTTACTTGATACTTTTGTTTTAACATTGTCAAAACTTTTCCTAGTTGGACTGCTTCAAGCCGCTCATCTCGATTATTTGCGAATAGAACTTGAATTAATGGATTTTTAGTTTTAAGAGACCTTCGTTGTTCAAACTTTACTTTCCCTTTTGTGCTCACACGAACTACCATTGCTTTGGTACCTAAGCCATAATGATCCAATCTGAAAATCATTCCTCCAAAAGAGAGACGGTTACCCCTATAACCTGGGATAAACAAAGTCGGAACCTCATTCTTTTGCACATCTAATCTCTGTAAAAACCTTGCCTGCCGATACCACCATAGACCACTCAAAAAAAGAATTATACCGAAAATAATTAGTACGGAATTTATTATTCGCCGCTCTTTTTTCATCTATAAATCACTTCTTTTACTATAAATATATTTTATCATACACTTCCCAAGACTAGCTGGCAAAACTATTCTTTAGTCTAAAAAGACAAGCATGCCCACAGAATGTTTAGTTGGTGAGCACTAACATCGTAGAGAATCCCGAGGTTGGTCTAGTTTACGGAGTTAAGTGTAGCCAGCTACCTTTTGGTGCCCACGTTCAACACTAGATGTTTGAAAATAGAAGACACAAAAACGAGTTCGGATCTTTTGTCCCGAACTCGTTTTTTATTTAAATAATTCTCTTTGATTCATTTTAACAGTTTGATTAAGCCATCGTTACTTTTTCACACGCGTCTACTAGTTGTTCTAGTGTCTGACTGCCAAAGATAACTTCGCCATCATTAATGATGGTTGCTGGCACACTCATTATATGTTTTTCAGTTCTTAGTTCTGGAAACATCTGTAAGTCGATCATTTCAGCAGAGACATTCGGATTAAGCACAGCCATATGCTGACAAGCTGCCACAACATCTGGACAGAAATGACATGTTAGTGCAATGCCAACTTCAATTTTAGTCCTCGGCAAGGCTTTGATACGCTCAACTAGCGCTGGCTCCAACGCCTGTCCTGGTCCTGCAATATTATACAGTGCCAATACCAATGAATTTAACTCATGTCCTGTCGGAACTCCACTGAAGAATATTCCTAATTCATTTTGCTCAGCATCCAAGAGACTAAGTGCCGGCAAACGCCGCTGCTGTCCAACCGCGTGCTTAAATTCATAGTACAAATGCTGGTTTAAGTCTGTAAACTCAGTCGCAAACGCACCTAACTCCTGGCTTTTAGCACTACCATCATCTAGATGAAGTAGTGTGACATCAGAGGTCAGCTTATTTAAAACCCCTTGCAGTTGTCCCTGTAATTCAGCATTAAACCATTGTCCTTGATGGGTTGGTCGTTTTTCAGCCTTAGTTTCCAAATCAGTTGTTTGTCCCAACGTTTTTTCAGCTTGGACTGGTTTAGCTGCTGCGGGATGAATCGGTATATTAAGCCGTTGCTTCTGAGCAGTAACATAGTGCTCTGCAGCTGTAGCTGCATTAGCACCATCTGCGGCTGCCGTCACAATTTGCCGTAACGGTTTAGCGACAATATCCCCCGCCGCAAAAACACCGTCTAAATTAGATGCTTGGCAATCATCGACCTTGATATAGCCATGCTCATCACATTCAAGTGTTTTTGGTAATCCCTTAGTAGCTGGTTGTGTTCCAACATAGACAAAGACACCAAAAGTTTGTTCTCCTGCCGGCACATGATAACTAGTTTCTTCTTTTGTCTTATTATTAACAAACCGAGCACTTGTCAAGTAATTATCACCTATGACTGCAACTAACTCAGTATTAAATTTGACATCAACTTTAGGGTTATTTAAAGCACGTGCCGCAGTTAACGGTGCACATGTAAATTCAGGTTCCCGCACAACAACCGTTACGTGGCGAGCATAACGAGTTAAATAGTCTGCTTCCTCGGCGGCAGCGTACCCTCCACCGATAACAAAAACCTGCATTCCGCTGAATAATTCACCGTCACATGTTGAACAGTAAGCTACACCACGACCCTTAAACTCTGCTTCACCTTGAAAACCCAGTTTTCGTGGCTTAGCTCCCGTTGCTAAGATAATACTGCGACCATAATAATCTTGCTTATCTCCATGGACAATTTTAACATCATCAGTAAAATCATATGCCTCGACATTATCTCGGATTATTTCAGCTCCAAAATAGACCGCTTGTTTTTGCATCTTATTCATTAATGCTGTACCATCAATCTTTTCAACAGCAGGATAATTCCAAACAACAGATGTTGTTGTCACCTGTCCACCGACCTGATCATTTTCAATAATCAGTGTATCTAAAGTTGCTCTGCCGGCATAAATTCCTGCGGATAAGCCTGCTGGTCCAGCCCCAATGATAATGGTATCGTAAATATGTTTTTCCGCCATTTTTATCGTCTCGCTTTACTATATTTTTCCAACTAAATCAAGACTTGGTGTAATCGTATCTTCACCTGGGTGCCAGTTAGCTGGGCAAACTTTGTCGCCATGTTCCGCAACAAACTGCGCTGCTTCAAGTGTTCTAAGTATCTCTTCAGCATTACGTCCAATGCCCATATCGTTTATTGTGTAAGACTTAATCTGACCTTCTGGATCAATAATGAAGACACCACGGAAGGCTTGACCTGCTGCTTCGTCTAAAACATCAAAGAAACGTGCTAATTTTCCAGCAGGATCAGCTAACATTGGATATTGAATTTTTCCTATTGTATCGGTTGCTTCAGCCCAAGCTTTATGCACAAATTCACTATCTTCTGAAACAGAATAAACTTCTGCATTAGCCTTTTTGAATTCTTCATAATGATCTTGCAAATCACCTAATTCTGTAGGACAAACAAATGAGAAATCTGCTGGGTAGAAGAAGAAAACTGACCATTTTCCTAACACATCTGCTGTTGCAACTTCCTTTGTTTCTCCTTGTTGATATGCATTGACTTTAAAATCAGTCAACTTTTGATTAATAAAATTCATTAAAACAACCTCCTCTTAAATTGTTTAGAATAATTCTAAACCCATAACTATTATAATCCAAATGCCTATAAATGCAAATATATTTTGTGAAATACTTTTTAATAGTTACTAACATTTAACTTTAAAACCCGTTTTACATTTTCTATTATCTACGTTAAATATTCCTCTTATTTTTCTTTCATGCTCGCAACCATTTTAATAGCTGTGGTAAAATTATGAGCGCTTAATTTGTAAACCGTCTTTTCATCTTGCCATGTTATAACTTGATCTCTTTGCCCAGCTTGATTTTCAACCTCAAAGTAGACCTGCCCATAAAGCCGTGGAACAGGTAGTGCGTATTTCTCAAGTAAATTAACCGTTTGCTTTGCCAGATTCTTAAGCTGCTGTTCTTGTGCAGCGGGTGCATGGATAACTAATGACCAATTTCCTTCATTCCAACTTAAATACCGCTGACCTGCTCCCGCATCCAGATACCCTTGAATGTTATGGCCTAGATCAACTGGCGGTAATCCGTTAAAATCAGCTGCTGTCCGATGATCTATCTGTTGCGCAGCCGCTTCAGTAGTTGCATAATTTTTTTGACTAAATTCAGCGTATGGCGTTTCCTGTGCTAGAGAATTATCATTAAATCCCTTAGCCTTTTTACCAACACTATAGAAGATACTATGTTCAGTATCAGTTCCGTTGTATCTAATATTTAATTTATTACTTTGTTTCGTTAATCCATCAGCCGCTGGCAGTAAAGCTTCACTTCCCAACCTTCGCCGTAACTTTTGATTAAAAGTATTGATTCGACCTAATTGTTTTGAGTCAGTACTGTCAGAATGCAAAAAACTTTCTTTTTTAGAAGACTGTTGTTTTTTTACTTCTATTTTAGCACTATTACTAGTAGATGCTTTTTCAGATTGTGAAGTACAGCCACCAAGCAGCAAGCTACCCATAGTAAGTATGATCAACCCATACTTTTTCATCATTAAGCCTCCTCAAATTTATTTTTCACCGTAAGCTTACTACACTTTAACTATTGGTAACAATAATAACCAATATAATTTTTGATTTCATTAAATAAATACACTAATAAATACTTGACAAAATAAACTATCATAGCTAATATACAGATAATAATTAAATTCAGATGAGAAAGACGCTGAATAGGAAATAAATTTATGTGAAACAGATAAGAGAGCCGTTGCTTGCTGAAAAACGGACTGTAGAAGATAGATGGATATCCCCTAGGAGTTGTACAGTGAAAGTTTTGCTAGTAGCTTGTACTGGTTGCCGCCATTATTCGGCCAGCAAATTAGCAATCGTCTAGTTTGCATGAGGTGTTTTCAGTGATGAGAATACAAACAGAGGTGGTAACACGTTTTTGGCGTCCCCTGATTTGGAAGATAGAGATATTTTCTGGGTCAGGTTTTTTTGAATTTAAAAAATTAAAAGTGTGGTGAGGATATATGCAAGCTGAAAGTAATATTAATAATAGCGATGAAAGTGACATTCAGATTAAAAACTTAGTAGATCATTTTCCAAAAATAGCAGATAGTCCTCGCTACTGTAGGTAGAGGTAATGAACTAACTGATGAGGGCTATCTCAATTATAATTTAACTAAATACATCAAAATAATTGGAGGTAGATTCATCATGACATTACAAACTAACACACTATCAAAAGCTGAAAAGGCATTTGCAGAAGCACTTTTTAAATCTTATACTAGCGGAGATCCACTCATGGAGTCTGCTTGGAAAGAGCAAGTAACCAATGATTCCCAGGCTTATCGTGTTCAAGAATATCTAACTGGACTAAAAGATGAAGAAGTAGGCGGCTATAAAGTATCATTAACAAGCGCTGAAACTCAAAAAATGTTTGCTGCAGATTCGCCATTATATGGCGCGCAGGTAGCCAGCCATTTTCTAAAGTCACCTGCTACTGTAAGTCTGCAAACTTTAATGGAACCCTTAGTCGAAGTTGAACTAGCCTTCCGCGCAAAAGAAGATCTTTTTGCATCTGATTCACTGGAAGAACTAATGAGTAAAACGACTGTTGCTGGCGGACTGGAAGTCCCAGACTCTCGTTTCAAAGACTGGTTTCCCACACTTTCTAAATATATGGTCATGTCAGATGCAGCCGTTGGCGGATTGGTCGTTTACGGTCAAGAGCACAATACAAACGAACTTTTTTCCTCAACTAACGAGCTTGCAGAAGTAACATGTGAATTGTTCCATAATGGTAAAAAAGTCAAAGATGGTGTTTCTGCGGAAGTATTAGGGAACCCACTCAAATCACTTCATTGGTTGGTTCAAAAACTTGAATCACAAAACAAAAAGTTCACTGCTGGACAAATGGTATCATCTGGAACATTCGTCTTACCACCCAAATTGACAGCTGGTAAATGGCAGGTCTCATTTGATCACGGCTTAGGATCTGTTACATTGAAAGTTACACAATAAGTACTCATAATCCCTTGGATCAAGTAAAACACTCCTAAAAAGTACTGGCCTAAACTTTAAAGCACCACAAAGAAGTTAGCTATTTGGGCTGGTACTTTTTTTGCGCGTAACTGTGAACTAATTCAATTATTCATCTGAATTCCTCCTTCTTCTAGCCTGACTGCAGTTTCTTTTGAAAAACAAATATTACTTAAATTTTCTTTATAAGCCGCCCTAAATAACTAACTAAAATTGTTTATCAGGTTCAAATGAAGTATGATGATACAGTAAAATTAATTTTTAGTGTATAAAGGAGAAGAATCTTTATGTTTGATATCATCAAAGCTATAATATTAGGGATAGTTGAAGGGGTTACCGAATTCTTACCTATCAGTTCAACTGGTCACTTAGTCTTGGCTGATCAGTTTATCAAGTTAGAACAATCATCGCAATTTGTCGATATGTTTAACGTCGTTATCCAGCTGGGGGCTATTATGGCTGTTGTCGTTATTTACTTCCACAAATTAAATCCATGGTCTCCTCAAAAAAGCTCACTTGAGAAGAAAAATACGTGGACCTTATGGAAAAAGGTTGTCGTGGCTGTGCTTCCTTCTGCCATCATTGGTCTGCCTTTAAATGACTGGATGGATGAACACCTGATGAATTGGTTTGTCGTTTCCACGGCCCTTATTGTTTATGGTATTTTATTTATTATCATTGAAAACCGTAACCATGATATTGAACCTAAGTATGCTGATCTGAATACTCTCTCTTATAAGACTGCAATTGCAATTGGTCTCTTCCAAATTCTCTCACTTGTTCCAGGGACTTCACGGTCAGGCTCGACGATCTTAGGTGGGATTACTATTGGGACCTCCCGTTACGTAGCGACTGAGTTTTCATTTTTCCTAGCTATCCCAACCATGTTTGGTGCTTCTTTACTTAAGTTATTCAAGTACTTTAAGCACGGCGGCTCTTTAGCGGGGTTACCCGGTGTTGTTCTTGCAGTCGGTGTCATTGTTTCATTTATCGTTGCATACATATCGATTCGTTTCTTATTAAACTATGTTAAAAAGAATGACTTCAAAGCATTTGGCTGGTATCGAATCATTTTAGGTATTATTGTCATTGGATATTTTGCATTAATACACTAAAAAGCGATGTAACAGCCGTTCAGCTTATAAAATAAAGGGGATAAGGCTAAAAGATTACTTTTAGTTTTATCCCCCTATTTGTTATACCGTCAATAACAGTATGTCCTAATTTTTTCATTATTGCGCTACCTTACCCGTACTTTTAGTATACGTTAGATCATCAGTTTCAATTACGACCCCTGCATGACTTGAAATACGTGGCGTTAAATCACCTTCAAAATAAATACGGCTAGAAATAATTGGCTGTGCTGGCGATGCTAAAATGTAATCAGTTCGTTTTCCAATCTGATTATCTTGCCAGCCATTAACAGCACCTCGAATTGTTAAACCATCCCCGCGTGATAAGGCGGTAGCATATGTATCTTGAAAAGATTCGCAAATCTTTTTATAACCTGCAATATTACTCTCTGCATCAATGTTAAAAGCACCCATCAGAAAAAGCGGGTTATTTTTTTTAATTGTCTTGAGCCACATCGTCATCTTATTCCATTCCAGCAAGAACTGTTCATATTGTCTGCTAAAATGCACATTGGCAAGTATTCGCCCATCTTCTAGATACGCAGCTAGACCTTTTCTGCACTGTTGTTCTCTATAAGTGATCTCTTCTGTTAGAAGTTTAGCTCTAACAGCTGTAAACGGCACTTTGGAAAAAATAGCCAAACCTTCAGTGACATTTTTGCTAGTCACATGTGTTGCTACCCACGTCCATGAAAAGCTAATCTTTATTTTTTGTAACTCTCTTTGGAGAAGAAATGCAAAGTTGCTTATTCTGACTGTATCCTCGCCCTTTTCAGCTGCCATAAAATGTAATTGCTGCAACTTCGACTGTGTGACTATTCTTCCAGTAGCTGCTTGCCCCACATCCTGCAGGCAGAATGCCGTTATTTTTTCACTAATAATGAGGTCAATAATTGCTTCCAATTGCTTTCTGGTATTATATTCAGTTGAAGTACGGCAATTCAGTGTTAAGATCTTCATTATTATTCAACCTCCCTAACCAAGAATCCTACTACATAAATAAAACGCTTTCAACAAAAATACGCTTTTTCTTTAGTAAAGTCTTATTTGTTTTTCCTCTGAATAACATCTAAACAGCATATTAAAACAAGGATTGCTTATGTTATTATGAAAAGAGGGTATCCTGAGTCAAAATTACTTTTACCAGCTTACCCAAAATTGAGAGTGAGGTTTTTTTCTTGCATAAGAAATACTTATCAGTTTTTTTATTTTTTGTTAGTCTGCTAGTTTTTTTAGGCCTCAACAGTAATTCATCCGTTAATGCTGCAGAAAAAACTTACCAGATCGGAACCGATGTCACCTATCCTCCATTTGAATTTGCCAACTCGAACAATAAATATATCGGTATTGATCTTGAATTATTAAATGCTATTGCTAAAATTGAAAACTTCAAAGTTAATATTAAACCTGTGGGCTTCAATGCGGCTGTTCAAGCAATGCAGTCTGGCCAACTTGATGGTGTGATCGCCGGGATGGCAATTACGCCTGAACGACAAGAAAAATTTGATTTTTCAGATCCTTACTATAAAACTGGGTTTGTTATGGCGGTCGCTAAAAATAGTTCCGTTCATCGTCTTACCCAGTTACGCGGTAAGCGGGTAGCGCTTAAAACAGGGACGGCTGCAGCCGCATATGCTGAAACGCTAAAATCGAAATATGGCTTTAAAACTGTCATTTTTGATGACTCAGATAATATGTATAACGATGTCATTACTGGTAATTCGGTTGCTTGTTTTGAAGACCAGCCCGTTATGCAATATGCTATCAAGACCGGGCTTAGCTTAAAAATTGTTACTAAACCTGCACAGGGCGGTCATTACGGCTTTGCTGTTATGAAAGGTAAAAATCAAGAATTACTCGCTAAATTCAATTCCGGGTTAAAAAAGCTTAAGGCAAATGGAGAATATACCAAAATCATTCATAACTATTTAGGGACGGCTGCAACCAACAAGCGACAAGCAGCTAATGCTGCTACACAAAAAGCTAATCATACCTTTAGCGGTTTATTACGTCAAAATAAGGATGCATTACTTGCTGGTTTAAGTAAAACTATCATTTTAACATTAATTTCAATCGTCTGCGCAACTATTTTGGGAATTATTCTTGGACTTTTAGGTGTTGTTCCCAACACTTTTCTACGAGGCCTTGCCGCTTCCCTTATCTATCTTTTCAGAGGCTTGCCACTGCTGGTCCTTGCCTTATTTATCTATAATGGCCTTCCTAGTTTAACTGGAACAAAAATTTCAGCGTTTATGGCTGGTATCATTACTTTATCTCTCAACGAAGGGGCATATACCGCTGCTTTCGTTAAAGGTGGTATCGAAGCTGTTGAGACTGGTCAAATGGAGGCCGCTAGAAGCCTAGGTCTCTCATTCAGTAAAGCTATGCGTAAAATTATTTTACCTCAAGGATTAAAAATGATGATCCCCTCATTTATTAATCAATTCATCATTACACTGAAAGATACTTCAATTCTTTCAATCATTGGTTTGCTTGAGTTAACACAGACCGGAAAAATCATTATTGCTCGTAATCTTGAAGGCTTTAGAATCTGGACGATCATCGCAATTATTTATTTACTACTGATTACTGTTCTAACTTGGCTTTCTAAATTAGTTGAGAGAAAACTGAGCCAAACAAAATAACTAAAAAACCGCTACAAGCAGTAAATTATGCATTTTTTACGCATAGTCTCGCTCATAACGGTTCTTTTTAGTTATTCTTTTTATTTTCTTTATCTGGTCGAGCCATTAAAACATCACAGTTAGCGTTTCGGGTAATATAAGCGGCCACTGAGCCAACAACTAAGCGCTCAATAAAATTCTTACCGGTTGACCCAATAACGATTAAATCGTTCTGGTATTCAGGCTGAAAGTCATCGACAACAACAACCTTAGGATTCCCAAATCGTAAGTGAACCTCAACTTGCTCTTTTGCGAGCCCCTCTTCGAGTAAAGTTGTTTTCAATTTTTGCATGTATTTTTCGTTAGCTTGTTCAATTTTATATATTCGTTCACCATCTAAGGCAATTCCTGCACCGCCATATTCTAGCGAACTTAAATCTAAAACTCGTAACACATCTAATTTAGTATGGTTGCGCTTGACTATCTCAACAGCCTTCTTTAACGCCGTTTCGGCCCCCTTAGAACCATCAACTGCTGCCAAAACTCTTTTATATTTATGAGCCATCCTCATCACCCCATCTTTTGTAAATGCATCCATCTACTGCTATTTAAAACAAAACTTATTAAATAGCGTTTCCGTTTGGTTACATTATAACATTGGGGTCTAAACCGCTTCAAAGTTTTTCTAATCCTAAACAGGCTAAAATGAAAACAAGTGTCGTTATAATAATATTATATTTTCCCAGCAGTGTTTCTCGTAGATAAGGCTTTGTTATCTGATATCTTCGCAGCCATCCTTTAAGTACAGCTCGCTTACGCCATAATAAAATGCAACCGAACAGTCCCCCGGTTAAGAGAATTAAGCCACTGATACTTTCAGCTTGATGTGTTGGGACATTCCGCAACATAAAGACCATAAAATCACCTAAAATAAAGTTGTTAAAAACGTGCAGTGCAAAAGACCACTTTAAACCATAAGCTTGCGCCGTGTATCCAAGTACTAGCCCTAACAAAAAGGCAAAAGGACTTTGCACTAAATTGGCATGATATAAACCGAACATATATGCTGAAATAATAATTGCAAATTTTTTCCCATATGGTTCTAAACCTCGCAGTAAAAAGCCACGAAAAACGATCTCTTCACTCAATGGCCCCAATAAACTGGCGTAAACCAGCATTGAAAATGTCTGACTATGGGCGGTTGCTGCCTCCATCTGCGCTGTTACACTGTAACCAAAAAGATTAACAAATGCCTCAAGTGCTGAACTGTATAAACTTGATATGACTTGACCGCTCATCATTACAGCTAAGAGACAGACGAAAATAACAGGTGTCATTCTAACATTAGTCTCTGCAAAAATTTTTCTTTTTAACCGTGGTGATGTAACAGCAATAATAACCAGCATTCCACACGCCAGTGCAACAAAATACGGAATACCACTTTTCTCTAGAACAGCTAGTGAGCGATTAGCTCGACTTTGACTGAACATCATTACAACTCCAGCTGCAGTCGCTGCAATTTGAAAAACAGCAAAATAAACCGCTGTTATCATGAGTAGATTACCTATTTGCTTTTTTCGTTTACTGCCTGCACTTGCCTTATTCTTATTCCTATTGAATAAACTCACTTGTTCCACCCGCCTCGAAGTCGTTTCTTCAAGTATACGTTGTTAGAAAGATACTTGTAAATAATATTTCTTAGCAGATATTCGTTAACTGAAGAGTTTAAAGAGCCTGTTCATGTCGTGTACCCATCTTAGTAATCTCACTAGGGGTTAACTTCTTTAACTCTAGTAAACGATTTTCAATTGTTTCTAAAACTGTAATTCGATCACTAGTACTGCCAACAAAGTCATATTTATCGCCATCTATAATTAACAACGGTGAAACACTGTATTGCTGCATCCATTGATTATAATATTCCAAGAGGTGCTTGTAATATTCTTCCAATGATGGATCATTCTGAATCAATTCGAATTTACGTCCCCGCTTCGTAATCCGTTTAATCATTGTTTCATATGAGACTTTAATCGTAATCATTAGATCAGGTGATTTTTTCTTAGCCGCAAAGGGTAGCTCTTCCATCATGTTATTCAGCAAACTCTTATAAATTTGATATTCAACTTGCGTAGCGTTACCCATATCTGTGTTCATCTTCATAAATAGTTCATCTTCATAGATTGAACGATCTAGGATATTATTATCATCCTGCATTGCTTCCTTGATCATCTTAAAACGACGATTCAAAAAATAAGTTTGCAGTAAGTATGCGTAAGGATTAGTTGCTTCCTTGTCTCCTGCTGCTCTTTTAGTTGCGGCAATTTCATTTCCCTTATAAAACAACGGTAATACAGGGTTATCTTCAACTGGTTCGAAAAAGGCCTTTGTTCCCAGCTCGTTTGCTAAGATTGCAGTCAAACTCGATTTTCCTGAGCCGATAATACCCGATAATGTAATCAAAATGATCGATCCACCCTTTCTTTTTTCCATCTCTTTATTAGTCATATTATTTAGTAACCACCCACCATCATACTCGGTCTGTGTCGAAAAATAAAGCATTGCTTTTACATAATATAGTGTATACTATGTAAATAGCTACTGTATCTAGTATCTCTATCAACTATAAAAAGTGAGGTTATATCATTGAACAAAGTCTATCTTGCATCACCTTTTTTCAGCGAACACCAAAAAGAACGTATTCAAAAAGTTAAAAATGCGTTGCTTACAAATAAAACAATCGCCGCAGACGGGATCTTCTTGCCCCAAGAACATCAGTTTGAAGAAGAGAAATTCGGCAGTCGCGCTTGGCAGCAATATGTCTTTGCATCTGATGTCCGCCAAATAAATCGCGCCGATATTCTAGTTGCTATTGTAGATTATAAAGCTGAGGAAAGTGATAATGAGCCTGATTCCGGTACTATGTTTGAAGTTGGTACTGCATTTCATGCTAATATTCCAATTGCAATCGTTCAATTTGACCCTAAAAAAAATCTGAACTTAATGATCGCCCAAAGCCTGACTGCCTACTTTGACGCAAGTAAAAACGGCTTAGACGAATTAACACGCTATAACTTTAACGATTTGAAATCAAAGCCCTCTAAACGCGATATACTTTAGTTTAGAAAATAGCCTTATAGGTTAGCGTAAATATTTGATGCTATTCATGTATGTAATACTGTACTAAGCAAACGGGATAAGTCAACGGTTTTCTTGTGACTTATCCCATTTATGTTGGTCTATTTTATCTACACTACCTCTTCTAACTACATAATTATTTTTAGCAATTTTTTTCTTTTACTTACTTCAACTTTCCAAAAAGCATATTCTTATGGCGTAAAGCCAAATGATTCATAGTCAGACAGCAAGTTTGTAGATCGCATTTTTAGACTTATAAGGGGGATCGATCCATGGAACTTCTACTAGATACGGTCAACCTTGATCAAATTCGTAAATACAAGGATATTATTGCTTTAAGTGGCGTTACATCTAATCCAAGTATTGTAAAAAAAGAAGGTAAAATAAACTTCTTCAAACATATGCGCCAGATCCGAGCACTAATCGGTAGTCATGCCTCGCTGCATGTTCAAGTTGTCGGTCAAACAACGGCTGCCATATTGGCTGATGCTCATACCATCTTGGAGCAAATTGACCCGCATGTTTTTATTAAAATCCCAACTAATCCAGCTGGCCTTGCTGCAATTAAGTTGCTTAAACATGAAGATATCAATGTTACAGCCACTGCTATCTATAGCGAATTTCAAGGCTATTTAGCCCTAGCAGCTGATGCTGACTATCTTGCACCCTACTACAATCGAATGGTCAATATGAATATCAATGCGGCTGAAGTCATCACTCATTTAACTGCACAGATTCAGCGTGACCACACTCACGCTCAGATTTTAGCAGCTAGCTTTCACAATGTTCAGCAAGTCAACACAGCCTTTACAGCTGGTGCACAAGTAGCTACGATCAGCCCTGCTATTCTTGAAACAACGTTACGCTCTCCCCGCGATTTTCTCAGGCCGTTAATGCTTTTACTACCGATTGGGAAAGCATTTATGGCCCTGCTACAACGGTAACATCACTAATCACCGATTTCTCACATTGACAATTAATAGTTATTTATCTAATACCCTTTAAAGAATTGAGTAAAAAACTCAGTTCTTTTTTATTTTATCCTTATTGATAATGTACCATAGGGAATCTTCCCGTATAAATGAAGCAATTCCCTAAAGAGGCATAGTCTTTCCCGAAAGCCTCGCTAACTATTGTAAACGTTTTAGTGTGACCGTATACTTTTGCTATCAACTAGTTAAGGAGAGATTATTATGAGTTTAGTATTAGCACGTATTGATCAGCGTTTAATTCACGGAATCGTTGTTACACAGTGGGCCGGGCATACCAAAGCCAAACGCTTAATGGTGGTCGACGACTTGGTCAGCAAAGATGAAAATCAAAAAGCGGCTATGCGCATGAGCAAACCTGCCGGTACAGGCATGTCAATTATTGATACCCCAAAGGCCATCACGAACTTCAACAACGGAAAATACGATAACCACAATGTTTTTCTAATCGTGAAAGAACCTGAAACAATCGTACGCTTAATTGAAGGAGGCGTGAAGGTTCCTAAAGTCAACATTGGCATTATGTTTAATGGTGCAGGCAAAAAGACTGTCAAAAAAATGGTTTCGGTCGATGACAAAGAAGTTGCTGATCTTAAAAAAATCCAAGCACTTGGTGTTCCCGTGACTTTTCACTTCGTTCCAAGTGATTCTGAGGAACCGTTAGAGACTTATATCAAATAGGAGATGAGAACATGGCTATTATACAAGGTGCATTGGTTATTCTATTATCCTTCTGGATGGTCTTAGACCAGCAGGGGCTTGTCATCACTACCTGGTTTCCCATCATGATTGCTCTTTTCTTGGGAGTCATCATGGGCGATATGCAGACAGCGATGGTTATTGGCGGAACATTCCAATTAATGGCTCTTGGTGTTGCAAACATCGGTGGTTCTTCAGTGCCTAATTGGGGACTAGCCGCTCTGGTCGGGATCTACGTTGCAATAAAAACAACCCATAACATTGAGGATGCCAAGGCTGTTGCTTTAGCAGTCGGGGTCCCGGTTGGTATGCTAGGCATTCAGCTAGATGTAATCGCTAAATTACTTAATACTTATGTTACACATGCTGCGCAAAAAGCGGGTAATTTAGGTAACTTTAAAAAAATGAACCGAATTTTCTGGGTGGGTCCTCTGATTTTTGGGCTTTCAACTGCCCTTCCAACAGCTTTATGCGTTATCTTTGGTGAACAAATCGTTAAAACGATCCTAACTTTTTTACCAAAATGGTTTACCAATGGTCTCTCAATCGCCGGAAGCATGCTACCCGTAGTCGGGATCGCACTCTTGTTGCAGGTCATGCCCGCTAAAAAATATCTTTCAATGCTATTGATTGGATTCGTACTGGCTGGTTACTTGAATATTCCTATTTTAGGTATTTCAATTATTGGATTTGCAATCGCTTATTATTTCTTTACCACTAAAATGAACACTCCAGCTGCTACGACGGCAACAAATGGTGGTGCTGCTGAAGATGAGGGAGATGACTTCGATGAGTAAGATTCTAAATAAGAAAGATATCCGCAAAGCCGCTTTTCGTTATATGTTCATGGCATGCAATATTTTTAATTACGAAAACCAACAAGGTCCTGCTGTTGTATACGGTTTGGAAAAAGCATTACGTAAAATCTACCCTAACGATGAGGAATACAAGGCTTCTCTAAATAATCATTTCAAATATTTTAATACTACTACTTGGATGGCTAACCTATTGTTAGGTGCAAGTTTAGCGATGGAAGAAAAAGATGGCATTAAATCCCTTGATACCGTCCAAAACTTTAAAACAGGGATGATGGGCCCATTAGCTGGGATTGGCGATACATTAATTTGGGTTCTATACCCAACGATCATGGGTTCTATCTCTGCTTATATGGGCCTGCAAGGAAACCCCACTGGTGCAATTATCTGGTTGTGTCTCAACATTCTCTTTCTCTTTTTCCGATTCAAACTTTTTTCAATTGGTTATAGCTCCGGTCTAAAACTAGTAACGGCTTTAGGTGATAAACTCTCAGTCTTTACCGAAGCTGCTTCAATTATGGGGTTGACTGTTGTTGGAGCATTAATTCCTTCAGTAATTAAAATGAAGGTGGGCCTAGTCTTCCAAACAGGTAAGGTTAAACTACCAATTCAAAAAGAAATTCTAGATCAGATAATGCCGGCACTTTTACCTGCACTTTTGACTTTTATTATCTACCGTCTAATTGCCTCTAAAAAGCTAAGTATTATTAAAATTATCTTTTTAATTATTATTTTAGCTTTAGTCCTATCGTACTTTGGAATTTTAACCGTTTAGTCTAAGGAGGTAAAATATGCGTAAAATAATTTTTGCAACTCATCACCAGATGGCATCTGGTTTAAAGGACACCTTTAACTATATTGCTCCTAATGTAGCTAAAATCATTACAGTAGATGCTTATATGGATAATACACCTGTAGATGTACAGATTAAGGCGCTTCTAGATGATCTTGATACACAAGATGAATTAATTATCTTTACAGATCTTTTAGGTGGCTCAGTAAATCAAGCATTTGTGAAGTATCTTACTCAACCCCATATTCACTTGATTACAGGTATTAACCTGCCTGTAATTCTCACTATTTTACTGGCTCTACCTAAAGAAAACTACTTATCACCTACCACTATCAGAAATGCCCTAACAGACGCACGGACACAATTGATTTACGTTAACGACTATTTGACAGCCCAAATACAAGATGGGGATGACGAATAATGAATAATGGCTGGTGGAAAAAGAGCGTTGTCTATCAAGTGTATCCCCAAAGCTTTAAAGATAGTAATGAGGATGGGATTGGTGATTTAAAGGGAATAATCTCTAAACTGCCATATTTAGCTAATCTTGGGATCGATGTTATCTGGTTAAATCCAATCTATTCATCCCCACTTATCGACAATGGCTATGACATCGCTGATTATTATCAGATTAATCCTATTTATGGCACACTAGATGACCTTAAGGAACTCCTAGAAAAAGCACATCAGTTAGGGATAAAAATAATTATGGACCTTGTTGTTAACCACACCAGCGACCAACACCAATGGTTCAAAGATTCCAGGCAGAGTCGTTCAGGCAAGTATGCTGATTTTTATATCTGGAAAGATCCTAAATCAAATGGTAACCCCCCTAATAATTGGGGTTCAACTTTTGGTGGCTCTGCTTGGGAATATGTTCCTGAAAGAAAGCAATATTATTTACATCTTTTTGCAAAACAACAACCTGATTTAAATTGGGAGAATCCTGAAGTTCGTACTACAATTTACAAAATGATGCGTTACTGGTTAGAACTTGGAATCGATGGTTTTCGTATGGATGTTATTAGCCTAATCAGTAAAAAGCAGCACTACCCTGACGCTCCCGGTACCCTACCGTATACTAAAAACTATTACTTCGGTGCTTCAAATGGGCCGCGTGTGCACGAATTTTTGCATGAAATGAATCAACAGGTCCTCAGCCATTACCCTAGTTTAACCGTTGGTGAAACCGCAAATACAAATAGCGACCAGGCACTACTTTATACTGAGCCCAAACGTCAGGAATTAAATATGATTTTTCATTTTGATCATATGCATCTCGATTACGGCCGTTTTGGCAAATTCTCTGATGTCCGCTTTAAAATGAGTGACCTCCGCCAAGTTTTAAGTGAGTGGCAGACTAAACTAGATAAGGGGTGGAACTCATTATATTGGAGTAATCATGATCAGCCGCGTGCTGTTACTCGTTTTGGAGACGATCAAAAGTATCGAATCGAATCAGCCAAAATGCTCGGAACACTGCTCCATATGATGAAAGGAACACCTTATATTTTCCAAGGTGAAGAACTAGGTATGCGTAATGTTCCATTTAAATCACTTACCCAGTATCAAGATATTGAAACACTAAATATGATTAAAACATTACGTAAAGCTGGTATGAGCGAAAATTATATCAAACGTGTTGTCTTCTTAAAATCACGCGATAACGCCCGTACCCCCATGCCTTGGAATGGAACGGCTAAAGCCGGTTTTACGAGCGGAAAACCGTGGTTGGACTTTTCACCAGACAACAAGGAAATAAATGTCGTTCAGGCACTTGCAGACAAAAACTCAGTTTATTATCACTATCAAAAACTGATAACCCTTCGTAAAAAGTATCCCGTAGTGATCGATGGTAGTTACACATTACTGGATTCAAGTGACTCAGCTGTCTACAGCTACACACGTACCAACAACGAGGAAAAAATAATTGTTATTTGTTCCTTTTCAAAATTTAACGTTAATTTTAATATTCCTTCCACATTATTTGAAAAGGACAGTTACCTTTTACTAAGCAACTATTCCAATTCACCTGAAAAACTACCTTCAAAAATAGTTTTACGTCCTTATGAAGCGTTAATTTACTATCAAAATTTATGACTGCTTTAGCATTTGACTATCCATGTTACACTATTGGTAATAGATTAGGAAGGAGAGACGTACTTGATGGACTTTGATCAACGATTGCGGCTCTGTTATGACTCACTATCGGATAATGAGAAAGAAATGGTTAAATTTATTCAAAGTCACGCTTCTGAAGTCATCGATTCTTCAATTACTGAATTGGGTGAAAAGACGCTCTCCTCCAAGAGTTCAGTTTTACGTTTAGCAAAAAAAATGGGATTCCAGGGCTTTTCAGAGTTGAAATTCATTCTAAAACAGTCACTCGCAATTAATAATTTTGAACCTACTGATTTAGTTGCCGAATTACAGCATGACATCCAACGAACGTTTAACTATGTTAAACAGGCTAACTTTCAATTTTTGTTAGATAAAATGCAAAAAGCAGATAACTTAGTTTTATATGCAACTGGTTTTTCACAAAACAATGCTACTAAAGAGTTTGCAAATGATCTATTTATTTCAGGAAGAGCAAATTTTTTAATTTCAGGTGAATCTAACTTTAAAATCATTTCAAATAAGCTTACAACAAAAGATTTGGTAATCGTTACTTCATTAAGTGGAAATACTCCTAATATTAGGGATGCTATAAAGGTCTTAAAAATCAACCATGTCCCTTTGTGTTCAGTAACCTCATTCGGAACAAATTATCTAACAGAACATGCAAACTATTCTCTTTATTATGAGGCAGGTTTATTACCCAATATTAATGGGCAAGAACCAATCTACTCAATGACCTGTTTAAGTTTTATTCTTTCTATCTTAAGCAGAAAATATAAAGAATTCATTTTATTTGATGAATAATCACCAAAGATTACTGATTTCTCAAAAAGCCCAGCATATTCAACATACTGAATATACTGAGCTTTTTTATTTCTGTTGTATAAGCGGCACCGAGAGCACCCGATCATCATTACTTTTCGGACTTCCTCGACCATCTGTGTTATTGGTGATAAACCATAATTCGCCCTTCGGTGAAACAGTAACATCGCGGATACGACCATAACGGCCTCTAAAGTAATTTACTGAAGAAGCCAAATTAGAAACAGCAACCGCCCGAATACTTGTCCCACGTAAGTTAGCAATAAATAAAACACCCTTCTCAAAGACCATACCGCTTGGACTGGCCTCCAGCGTTTTCCACTGTTGTACAGGATTAGTGAAACCTTTCTTCCTAGTTTTCCCTTCATAAGTTGGCCAGCCATAATTATGACCAGCTTCAATCTTATTTAGTTCATCCCACCTATCTTGTCCAAATTCTGTTGCATACATTGTACCGTCTTTGCTCCAAGCAAGCCCTTGTGGGTTGCGGTGCCCGTAACTGTATACTAAGGAACCTTTAAAAGGATTATCACTGGGGACTTTGCCCGCCGCGGTCATTCGGAGAATCTTTCCCCCCAAAGAAGTTCGCTTCTGTGCATTGGCAGGGTTACCCGCATCGCCAGTTGTAGCATACAACATTCCATCTGGTCCAAAGGCAAGTCGACCACCATTATGATTGGCTGCATGTGGAATTCCACTAAGTAAAAGTGTCCTTTGTCCCAAGCTTAGATGACCGCTACGGCCGTGCAACTTATATCGCACAATCCGATTGTCTTTATCAGTTGAATAATAAACGTACAGGTAGGGCTGCTTACTGCGGTCACTTACAGCCATACCTAGCAAGCCCGCTTCGCCACCATGTTCTACCCCTGCGACAGTTCCAATGACACGTGTTTTTTTATTGGCTAAAACCTCGCGAATCTCCCCACTATCTCTTAGGCTTACTAAGGCACTTTTCTTATAGAAGATGAGTGACCATGGTGCTTCTAAATTACTAGCCCTCACTTTAGGCTTACTTCCCAACGTCGTTTTTTTAGCTAGTCCCGACACATTACCTTGCTGAGGTTGATTCAAGCTAGTCTTGCTATACACTAACATCCCTGCACCCACTACAAAAATAACACCTATTATTCCTACAATAATATATGCTTTTTTCATTACAGTCCCCTCATTTCGCTTATCGATCAGCTTGTCCTTGCTACTTCTATCATACCCGTAATTATCTTTAGACAGAATATTTTTGCTGCAGCAAGAATATAAACTAGGGGAAAACGACCCAGAAAACAGGAATCAATTGCCACTCAAACTTAGCCCTACTTGAAGTAAATCTATTTAGTCACTTCAACACTGATAAACTTACCTTGTTCAAAATCATATAATCCTTGATCTGTTAATTTTAAAGAAGGTATTACCGGTAAAGTTAAAAACGATAGGGTAATAAATGGATTAAAATCAATTATCTGTGAAGAACTGATGTCCTTATAAGCAATCATGATATGTTTAAGGTCATCTGCTGCTTCAACATACGATTTTTGAGACATCAACCCAGCTAATGGAAGTGGCATGCATGCAGTTATTTTCCCATTAGAAGCAACTGCAATTCCACCATCGCAAGCCGTAACTTTTTGAATTGCAGTGTAGATGGACGCGTCATCAGTTCCCACAGCAACTATGTTGTGAGAATCATGTGCAACAGTTGTTGCAACTGCACCATTTCGGAGCCCAAAGCCATGAACTAAACCTAAACCAAAGGTTCCTCGTAAATGATGGCGTTCAACCACGACCATCTTAAGGATGTCTTGCTGGATATCAGCTTTAAAAAAACCATTACTACAAGAAACTTTTTTCTTCAAATGTTCCGTTACAATATGATTGGGCTTGATTCCAATAATATTACAATATGTATTTGTAAGTGGTAACGCAAGATCCGCTAACTTTAAGTTGTGCCGAACTGTCTTTTGCTTAAAAGGTAATGGCTGACTAGAATTAGCCTGCACCCATTGCCCCTTCTTCATCGTTTTCTTGACAGTAGCTTTTTGCAAATTATCTAGTACAAGGAGATCCGCCTGATAACCGGTGCTAAGAGCCCCAAGTGTCGCTAATTTATGTGCACAAGCCGCATTATAACTTGCCATCGTATAGGCTGTCTCAACCCGAACTCCCTGTTCAATCGCTAATCGTACACAGTAATCTACGGAACCCTCGGTAATAATATCACTTATTAACTTATCATCTGTACAAAGGGCAAAACGTTGGGCATTTTCTTCTGTTACTGCTCCTACCGTATGCTGCAAGTCACGTTCAACTGATCCTTCTCTAAGAAAAATATGAAATCCAGCAGACAAACGATCTTGCACTTCCTGCAGGCTAGTGCATTCATGATCTGTATCAATCCCAACCCGACGGTAAAGATCAAGTTGTTGATAATTCAGTCCTGAACCATGGCCATCCGCATGGTATCCCAAGTCCTGGGCATCCTTTATCTTACGCATGATCTCTGGGTCCTGTTCGGCTACTGCAGGGTAATCCATCACCTCAGCCAATCCTACCACTTCTTTATGCTGGTAGAGCGGTCGCAGATCAGCTGCATTTAAGGTTGCACCATTATGTTCAAACGGCGTACATGGCACTGATGATGGCAACATGATAAATACATCCAGCTGTGTCTGAGCAGCATCCTCCAACATGTACTCTATTCCCGAAACACCGCACACATTAGCTATTTCATGTGGGTCAGTTACAATTGCCGTGACACCTTTTTGCAAGAGGACTTTACCTAATTCACTAGGAGCTACCATTGAACTTTCGATATGAACATGTGCATCGATCATTCCTGGAACAAGATATGCATTATGGGCATTAATCTCCTCGGCTGCTCTTAATTCAGCATTATCACCCGTTGCAACGATCATTCCATGGTCAATCCATAATGTTTTCTTTTCAAATTGACGACTGAAAACATTCAAGACTTGTCCGTTCTTTATACATTTTTCTAATTCTTTCATTTAGATAAAGGCCTCCTCAATTCTTAAGCTAATTATATATAAACTTCAAAGTTGAAAAAAGGCTAAATTAAAAGTCGATAAAAATAGTTTTTTCCTTGTTCAAACTAATTAACCGGCAGCTAAGACTTTCTTTATAAAACAAAGAAGCTGTGCCAAAAGTTAAGTTTTGGCACAGCTCCTCTTTTATTCCGTATAAACGTGTTCCATAAGTCAAAATTCTCCGTCTAACTTCGAATTACTCATAGCAAAGTACTCGCTATGTTCGTAATTTTGAGTTAGTACTCAAATTTTCCCGACTTATGTCACACTCTCTTGATAATTTATCGCAATACTTTAGCCATCAGTATGGCAGTTACTTTTCAGCTTTCTTAGTCGTTCGTCCTTGGACAAAAGTAACCGGTAATATCAACGGTTGATAACTTTTATCATGAACAGCATCGTTTTCTAATTGCTCACGTAATCCCTTAACCGCTTGTTCAGCAATTTCGATTACCGGCTGTCTGATTGATGAGAGTGCTATCTGCTGTCTCGGGTAGACCCTTGCCGCATCGAAGCCGATAATCTGAACTTCTTCAGGAACAGCAATTCCTCGTTCTAACAGTAGGTACCAAAAATCACTCGCGTATTCATCAGAATCTGAGAAAACACCGTCATACTTAAAGTCCTTCTCTCTAAGGTTTTCTGTAATAAACTTATGAAAATCATCTACAAAATGATCGTTATCTCCTGCTATAAACCGCTCATGTTGAATCTCTTTCTTCTCACAGTAATCGTTAAACCCCTGTTCTCTGATGAGAGAGACATCTTTCACTGGTGCTTTAGAAATAAATAGTAATTTATTTGCCCCCAGCTCGTGCAGCTTAGCAGCTGCTAAACAACCCCCTTGGTAATTATCAGAAATAATTAACGGAAAAGCGTCTGTGACCTTTTTTTCAAGAGCAACCAACGGTAAGCCTGGTGGAACCAATTCTTTTATATCAGCGTAAGACATTGTAATAATCCCAGCGACTTTTTGCATTTTAGCCATCTGGATATATTCGATTTCTTCTTGCGGGTGACTATTAGAATTACAAAGTATCATCTTATAACCATATTTTTTCAAAGTTCTCTGAACCCGGTAACTTAACTCTGCAAAAAAAGGCGTATTGACCATTGGAATAATAAGCACTACATAGTTTGACCGATTTGTCTTTAATGTTCGGGCAGCTGCGTTAGGCACATAATGCAATTCTTTGATTGCTTTTTCTATTTTCACTTGTGCTGCTGGGCGGACCCGCGCACCATTGATATAATTTGAAACTGTTCCCCGTGAAACACCAGCTAAGCGTGAAACATCATTCATATTTGCCATTCGTCAGCCTCTATCTAAAGTACAACAAAGGCTAGCGCACCCTTCCATCAGTGACTTTTTAAAGATAAGCAGATTTTTTACTGAATTATTCTTTGTTTACACTAACCGTTTACCATTTGTCGTAGTTTATTTATATTAAGGATTAAATCTCCCTAACAACATTTTATCAAACAATTCAGAAATTTGCTGATGTTTCATTGTTTCAAACTGACTAGTTTCTAGCTCATTGAATTCTTTAATCATATAATATGACTCCAAATATAAGGTTAGCTGTTCTTTAATAAAGCGCTGGTTAGTCACCCCAGGCTGTTTAACTGCATCCTTTACCAAATTCATTGCAAACTCATTGGGATCAATTACTAACTTATTCTGCAACATTGTTATGTCTCCTCCTTCAATAACTAATTTTCTTTATTTTTTTCACGAAAATGTTTCTTAGTTAAGTAAGCAGACATCTCACGTTCTTTATCTGGTGTTAATTTATAAAACAGAATTAAGATAAATGAAATAATTAATGCCAGCATTGGTACCCAAATATAATTGGCTTCGATCGCAAAGAGAGCTGATGCCGGTTGTGTTTTATTAGGAATATAATGTCCCCATGCTAGCAGCAGACCACTGATCGCACCACCAATTCCCATTCCAAACTTAGCAGTAAAACTTGAAGCTGAGGTTACAATCCCTTCAGCACG
The DNA here is from genome assembly GCF_001434915.1 of Liquorilactobacillus capillatus DSM 19910. Classification (GTDB taxonomy): domain Bacteria; phylum Bacillota; class Bacilli; order Lactobacillales; family Lactobacillaceae; genus Liquorilactobacillus; species Liquorilactobacillus capillatus. The sequence continues at coordinate 77,436 of NZ_AZEF01000013.1, read as the reverse complement.
AACTCCATTTTTCCATTCACCATAATCAACTGCATCAGCCAATAGAACCGCGATCAAAGCACCTACAAATCCGTTCCCAAAGTTTCCGATAACTATTCCGGCAATAATAATTGGAATATTTAGCATCGCTGCACCTGCACCCATTAATAATTGTCCTATGACACTTATCATAAGGCCGCCTAGCAACGTCTTTTTCTTACCGAATTTAATTACAACTCGCGGAGTTAGAAAAACCGAAACCAAACCGATTGCGTTAAATAACAGTGCGAACGAAACTAAGCCCGGACGTCCCAAGTTATATTTAAAGAAATAGATTGTTACTTGTCCTTTAGTCTGCATTCCCAGCCAATAAACAAAATTTAGAACAATTACAATTACCCATGGCCAGTTACTTTTCAATGCTTTCAAGGACTCTTTGATCGGTAGCGGTTTTTGAGACTGTTCAGTCTGTACATGTTCCCTTAAATTTGCAAAAACAACCAAGTAAATTACGAAGAAGACAACTGCTGCCATTACTGCTAGTAAGAAGAAGCCCCGTTGGTTATTCCCACCACCAAAAAGACCAACTAACGGTAATGCAATAACTGAAATCAAGGTACCGCCAAAGTTGGAAAACAGCGAACGAATCGTTGATAACAATACCCGTTCATCTGAGTTTTCAGTCATACTTGGTAAGATCGAGGTCAATGGTATATTAACTGCTGAATATAAAACATCAATTCCAATATACGTTACGTAAGCCCATACAATTTTCCAGAACATTGGTAAATCAGGTGTTGTAAAACAAAGAACCGTAAAAATTGCAAATGGTGCATTGAACCAGAGTAAGAACGGGCGGCTTTTTCCCCATTTAGTATGTGTATGATCAATCATCACACCCCAAAACGGTCCGTCAAAAGCATCAATAATTCGTGCGACCAACATTAAGGTTCCCACTGCCCCAGCAGTTATCCCAAAAACATCGGTGTAAAAATACATTAAGTAAGTCCCAATCAAACTAAAGGTAAAACTACATGCAAAATCACTCGCACCATAACTTAAACGCTCATTCCACGGTAGAGCACCTACAACTCTATCTTCGTCAACCTTTGCATTTCTTGCCATTATTAACCCTCCCCAAAGAATAAAAATAATTTTTGTATATTTCCTGTTTTAACCGACTATCAACTTAACCTAATCTTCATACATATACACTTTTACTTCATAGGGACGCAGTTTCTCCTTTTGATCATCCGGATAGTTTTTAACCAATGTCTTAGCCACATGGGGCAGATCATAGTTGCGGGTAACAACCTCAGCTGTAAAGTTAGCTATAACTAAAATCGTTTGCTTAGCTAACTGACGTGTATAAGCAAAAACGGCATGGTCGCCTTCATTTTCCGGCATAAGTTCGAATTTACCCTCTGTAATAATAGGCAATTCATGGCGTAGCTTAATCAAGCGCTGGTAAAAATAGAATACTGAAGTTGGATCCTCAAGTGCAGCCGCAGCATTAATCTTCTTATAGTTAGGATTAACTTGTAGCCAAGGTGTCTGTTCACTAAAGCCAGCATTGCGGCTATCATCCCACTGCATTGGGGTTCTGGCATTATCGCGCGAGTGCACCTGAAGATAGCTAAGCATCGTTTGCTTATCAACGAGTTTTTCTTGCTCTACTAACTCATGGTAGGCATTAAGTGATTCAAGATCACGATAATCAGCCAGTTCTTTGAAATATACATTAGTCATCCCCAACTCTTCACCTTGATAGATATATGGTGTCCCCTGCATAAAATGAAGAACTGCGGCTAACATCTTAGCTGAGAGAACACGGTATTTTGAACTATCATTTCCAAAACGTGAAACGACCCGCGGCTGATCATGATTATTCCAATAAAGACTGTTCCAAGCTTTTCCAGCCAATGCCTTTTGCCATTTCACAAGATTCTCACGCAATTCCGGTAATCCAACACGCCGATTATCCCACTTACCTAAAGCAGGATTTTTATTTCCATCGAGTCCCATATGTTCAAACTGAAAAACCATATTTAACTCTGACCCATCTAGAGCAGCATATTTTAAAGCCTCATCTACTGTTACACCAGCTGTCTCACCCACTGTAATCCAATCATGCTTCTTTAGGACTTCTTGATTCATCTCATGCAAGTACTGATGAACATGCGCCCCATTCGCAACAAGTGCTCCTGCGTCACCGTATAATGCCTGCGCTCCTTGCGGTGCATCTGGCAAGCCTTCTGGCTTAGATATAAATGAAATAACATCCATCCGAAAACCATCTATTCCTTTGGTTGCCCACCAATTCATCATTTCAAAAATAGAGTGACGCAATCTCGGATTATCCCAATTCAAATCTGGCTGTTCTTTAGCAAATAAATGCAGGTAATATTGACCAGAAGCCTCATCATAAGTCCAAGCCGGCCCAGAGAAGAATGATCCCCAGTTATTTGGTTCATGTCCAGCAACCGGATCACGCCAGATATAATAATCACGATAAGGATTTTCTTTTCCTTTAACAAGACTTCGCTGAAACCATTCATGTTCAAAAGAACTGTGGTTAACAACTAAATCCATCATAACCTTTAAACCAAGTTGATGTGCCTTATGCAAGAGTTCTTCAAAATCAGTCATCTTTCCTAGTGTCGGGTTGATCGCCTGATAATCAGAAATGTCATAACCACCATCAATATTTGAGGTCTTATAGATTGGATTGAGCCAGATAACATCAACCCCTAGTTTCTTGATATAATCCAAGCGCTGCGTTATTCCCTTTAAATCCCCGATCCCGTCATTATCACTATCTTGAAAGCTTTTAGGATACACTTGATAAACAACGGCCCTTTGCCACCATTTACTGTCTGTCATTCAAATTCCTCCTTTTCTAACCTAATAGTTGGAACGTTCCAAGTTTTATCAATGTGATTATAAATCCTTTTCAAAAATATTGCAAGCGTTTTCTAAAAGGTGCTTTCTAGGCTAACTAAAAAAGACACCTCATAAATAACTTATTGGCGTGTGCCCCAAAAGTTAAACGATTTTCACTTTAACTTTGAGGTATGCCTTATAATAAATTATTTACCAGATGTCTTTTTTAGAATAAATAAATTATTCTAAAACGTTCTGCACACTTTATTTTTAATCCCATAAAAAATCATTAATAATTTTATTAACACGATTATTTTCATGTAGTTTACTATGTTGTGCATTTGGACCTTTAATTTCAATTTCGTGGTAACTCTTATATTGTCCGCGTAATAAATATTTTAATGATCTAGCTGAAACACGCGTAACATCCCCATCAGAATTACTACCGTCTTCCATATTACCAAAAATATTAAGAATAGCAACTTGATTTGCTGGAAAGGAATGGCGCTGCGCCAACTGATAGCGATAATATTTATTTATAAATCGCGGCTTTCCATTTTTTAATAAGCTATTTCGATTAGGCTTGTCATCAATCCCAATAATACCATCAAAATGTCCTGCAAGATTTACTTCCTTGCGTAGCTGAGGCAATTTTTTATTCCTGCCATAATTCAATTCATAATACATCAACGTTAGATTACCCATTGAATGTGCAACAGCATTAAAGCGATTCACATGATAACGTGTTTTCAAAAGAACCATTACTTTCTTCAGCCATCCACTAGTCAACTGATAATTACTTTCCTTATTATCTTTAAAAACAATTTGAATCAACGGACGTGCTACTCCTGTTGTCCATTCTCCTTTTACATATGGCTGACCTTTTTTAGGAACAACGACAGTTAAAACTTTTTGAGCATGCGCATATTTTTGAGCGTACATTATCATACTATTGGTAGATTGCCCTGAAGCCCCCCAGCCATGCAAATAAATTGTCGGAACACCATTTACCCTAGGGTATGTCGTTTTTCTTATCTGCTTGAATCCTAAATACCCACCAATTCCAAAGATAAAGACAAGTAATCCAATAAGAATAAATATCTTGTTAGTGGTCCTCATTTCAATCACCATCCTTTCAACTATTTATTTACGATCTTAAACTCTTTATATATCCAGCAAACTAACCCCATGATGTTTTCTATTTGAGTATAAACTATTTTTACTTTATCAAAAAGGATGTCTTTCAATCGAAAGGTTTCACGTGAAACTTCTTCTTAAATTATTCTCTTTATTTACAACCCAAAAAAACTAGGAATTTTTTACAATTCCCAGTTAGTATCTTTAATATTAAAAATGGCAGTCAGGACAAATTACTCTACCCCGCCCACTCTTCTTTGCTATATAAAGAGCCGCGTCAGCATTCCGGATCATCAAAAGAACATCTTGCTCGCTCTCCTTAGCAGAAGCCATCCCTGCCGAGTATGAAATAATTAACTTATGTCCCTTTTCAGTTATAAAAGGCCTTTCATGCAATATTTCTTGAAATCTATCTAATTTTTCTAAGCATTCCTCAGAAGGATAGTCCTTGATGAGTAAGCAGAATTCTTCCCCGCCAAATCGAAATAAGCGGTTTTCAGCGGTAATATTTTGTTCGATAAAATCTCTTAGACCGTGCGCAAAAAACTTCAAAGCTTCATTACCGTCAAGATGTCCATAAGTATCATTAACGTGTTTAAAATAATCCACATCGATCATTACTGCCAGCCAATCCTGTTGTGGTTCAAATTTTAGTTTTTCTATAAAACGACTGTAAGAATTATAATTATATAAGCCTGTCAACTTATCATGAGCTTCTCTTTTTTCAATTCTCGCTAGTTTCCTTTTTTCAGCTTCGACACTCCGCGTATAACTACCTACAAAAACATTGATGACACAGCTTCCTAACGCCACAAAGAGCATATTGGTAAAACTATAAAAGCGCTCTGGATATAGCGTTCCAAAAAGCCATGGAATAAAAGTGTTAACCGCAAAATTGGCAAAATAATAACCCGCAAGTATATGCCTGCTGGCTACTTTTTTAACGATACTAATAAATAAAAGTATTCCCAATGAAGTCGCTACAGCTAAAACTAACCGCCAAAAACTGGTACTATTATTAGCTGCTAGATAAATATTAACCGTAAAAGCTGAAAGGATCATCAATAATATTCCATATTTTTTATTGATAAAATACGCTGCAATTGCTAGTGCATATTGATAACAAACAAAACCAACATTATTGATAGCAAAAGAAACAATAAAATATTGATGTGTCACAAATAACAGCACTGCCATTGAAAAAAAAGCAGGCTGCTTAAGTTTTTGAAATATTCTCGAATAAAAAATATACTTAGCAAATAAAAGGCTAACTAACATAATCGGCATTAATAAAACTAAAAAAATAAATTTATCCAATGTTTACCTACAACTTCTTTTAATTCAGACTCGTTACATCCTCTGGCAGTTGCCAATAAAATCCCTGTTGTAAACAATAATAATCATCATCGACAAAGCGCGCTGCCATTTCTTCTGTTTCAATACCCTCAACAACAATATCTAACTGATATTCTTTAGATAATTTGATCCACGACTTTAAAAAATCAAGTTCGATCTGATCATTAACACTTCTAAAACAAACCGTTGAGAATTTAAGCCGGTCTATATTTTGGTAGTTTTTGATAACTTCACCAAGACTGTTCTGGCCGCTACCAACATCATCCAACGCGACCTGATAACCTAAACTCTTTATTTTGCTCAAAGAGCTCTCTAAAAGTATAGCATTTTTAGAAGGGTATTCAAAATGCTGTGGAACTCTTTCTGTAATCTCAATTATAAGCTGCGCACTGTATGGGCTCAGCTTTGTTAAGAAATCCCATGTACTCTGATAAAACAATTGCTGCGGTTCAATGTTGATATCAAACCTTTTTTGTGGAAAATGAGTTGTTAATTCACTTATTTCTTCCGCAAACCACGTTAAAAAAATCTTATTATGCTTATCATCTTTCATCAAATTTTGAAATCTATCTTTGGGGAAACAATGATTTGCAGCACGCAAGAGGATTTCATAGTCGACAATCTGAGGGGATCCTGCCGGACACAGTTTAAATATTGGCTGAAAAACTAGATAAAAATCTTCAATTAACTCATTCTTACTTCTGGTTATACCTTCAATCATACTTTCTTGTCCTCTCCTCATCCCTAATTTTTAAGTTTACTTGCTCATTCTAAATAAATACGCAGCTGCTGCTTAATTACGTTCAAAAGATACTAACTTTTCAAACTTAGTATAACTTGAAGTACAATTTTCGCTAACAATTTAGCTCACTTTCTGAAGTAGGCAGTAATTCTAGCCCTTAAAATCAGGAACTAATCCACCATACTGAATACTATTATTTTTTTATTAACTTTATTACCGTCTTAGTTTGCCTTGCCTATACTTTTAATCGGTTTATCGCTGGTTAATGTTAACCCTTACGTTACGGCAAAAAAATCCCACGAATAAGAAAATAACTCTTTTTTCGTGGGAAAACGCGTCTTATTAGGAATCATATTTAATCTGATTTCTCTTCAGACATTGTTAATTTAATTTTTAATTTTATCTTAAGAGGCTAAGATTAGGTCTAAATTTAGAATCAGGCTTACCATCGTTCTGTTTAAGTACACTTCGTAAACTAAAAATCTAATCTGCCGCTAAGGCATCGATCGTATTTAACTTAGCCGCTTTTCTTGATGGAACAAAACTTGCTATTAAAGCAATGACCAAGCTTATGATGATTGCAAACAAGACATTCCCTAATGAAATCTGGACAATATCATACTTGATCATGCCGTGAAGTGCCATATTCATCAAGAACTGACCCGCATAAGCAGCTACAAGCCCAACCACTGCTGAGATCATCCCGATCATCAGGCTCTCACTCGTAAATAAATTGCGAATATCCTTCGAACGGGCACCTAATGCACGCAGAACTCCAATTTCTTTGGTTCTTTCTGTTACGGACATATAGGTTGTCACAATAATCATGATCGCTGATACAATCAATGAAATACCCGCAATTGCAGCCAGTACATATGAAGCTAAACTTGTAATCGTATTAATCGTATCTAAAATATCACCGATTGAGATACCAACAAATGCCCGCTTACCATCAATTTTTATTGTATTGACCTTTTTAACAACTGCTTTAACGTTTTCAGTCTTATCAACCGCAACAGAAGCTGCGTTAGCTTCTGAAAGTGCCCCGGCACGTTCTAAACTTGCTTTAGCTGTCTGATAATTTGTCCCGAAGACTGGTCCGGCTTGCCCGCCATCTGTAATTCCAGAAACTTTAAAGCTGTCTGTAACTTGCACAGGTGTATTATCCTTATTGAAAGCCATAAACTTCACACTGACTTTTTCACCAATAACAGACTTCCAATTACTATTGATCTTCTTGGCAAAGGCTTTATCAATCAATATCTCATCTTTACCTGGAGCTTTTCCGGCTTTAATAACCTTCTCCGAAAATGCAGGTGTCCATGTTTGAAACTGTGATCCCCGGATCGTAGTTTTGCCATGAGTGAATGAAGCATTATTAAATTGATAACCCTTTATTACACGGTTAACATGGTCTAATTCAGTAATTTTTTTGAGTGCTTGGTCAGATAGCGTTGTTGATTTATAATCAGTCGTCATCTTTTGAGCTGTCTCTTGCATTCGCTCATTATTAGAAGCTTTCTTATCTGTAGTCACATTCTTCATTACTGTTGGATATTTAGGATTAGCCAACTGATTAACTTGATCGTTGATATAACCTTTTATTCCATTACCTAACCCTAAGAATAAGATTACAGAAAAGATCCCAATTGCAGACCCTAATGTAATAAGGAAGTTGCGTAATTTGTTAAAGCGAATATGGTCAAAGGCCATGTTCCAAATAGTTTGCGCAGCTAAGGGCTTTGAGGTAACCTCTTCTGCTGTCTCTTTATTTAAAAACTTATCTTTTAAAGTTTTTTCTTCATCAATCTTTCCATCTGCCATGTGAAGAATTCGTGTTCCATAATCAGCAACTTCTTGAGAATGTGTTACCACGATTACTAGCTTGCCATCTTTAGCGATGCTTTCTAAAATATCCAGTACATCTTTAGTATTAACCGCATCAAGTGCCCCAGTAGGCTCATCGGCAATAATAATATCCGGTGATGAAGCTAAGGCACGGGCAATTGCAACCCGCTGCTTCTGTCCCCCTGATAACTGATTAGGATATTTATGAATATGTTCTTTTAACCCCACTTGATCCAGTAGTTCAATTGCACGTTTTTTTCGTTCAACACCTGATAAGGCTGTCATATTCAGACTTGTCATTACATTTTCCAGGTTGGTCTGATAATTAATCAGGTTAAAACTTTGGAAAATGTAACCAATCGTTTTCCTGCGATAAAGATCTAGCCGCTTTTCTTGTTTGTGATCAAGTACTTCACCGTTAATAGAAACTGAGCCTTCAAAGTTCCGATCTAAACCACCAATAATGTTCATCAGTGTTGACTTACCGCCACCAGATTCACCTAGGATAGATACAAATTCACCTTTATCAAAACCCAGATCAATTCCCTTTAAAACCGGGAATTCCTCTTTACCTAGAAAATATGATTTATGAATATTCTTTAGTTCTAAAAATGCCATTATTAACCTTCTTTCCTACTGTATTAAGCAGACCTTCGAAAGAACTTGCTAGTTGACTGATAACTCACGGTATCACAGAACTAGTTTTATCTTAATCCTTTAAAGAGACTTATTTATAACGATATCTCTAATCACTGTTATTCACAAGACCTTTAGTGAAAATTTAAAAAAGTGTTCGTTAAAATATTAATGAACTATTTAACTATAGCCTTTCAACTACTGCAACTGCTCCCGCAAGCTTATTAATTCTAAAATATCATTGGCGACCTCGCTCCCCTTGTTCCCGGCTTTGCCACCTGCGCGCTGCAATGCCTGTTCAATCGTCTCCGTAGTCAGAACACCAAAAACAAGCGGTGTCTGCCCCCTTAAAGCCAATTCCCCAATTCCCTTTGAGACTTCGTTGCAGACATAATCATAGTGACTTGTCTCACCACGGACAACCGCACCTAACGTTATAATTCCCGCATACTTTTCTGACCCAGATAGCAGCTTAACAATAGCCGGAATCTCGAACGCACCTGGAACCCAAACTACATCAACTTTTTCCTCTGGAACACCGTGTCGCGTCAATGCATCCATCGCGCCACCTAGCAATTTACTTGTTACTAATTCATTGAACCGTGCTACTACAATTGCGAGTTTTACTTCTTTAGCTATTAGGTTTCCTACATATACTGTCATAATTTTTAACTTCCTTTCTAAATAAAATGCAGTGTATGATGAAATTTACTTTTTTTAGTTTTCAAGTACTTTAGATTTTCTGCTTGTGGTTTTGTTTCAAGTGGAACTTGCTCAACCACTTCAATTCCATATGCGGTTAACGCTGCAACTTTACTTGGATTATTCGTCATCAACCTTACGCGTCTAATCCCCTGATCACAGAGAATAGCTGCTGCAACACCATAATCTCTCTCATCCGGCGCAAAACCCAGCTTAACGTTGGCATCATACGTATCATAACCATGCTCTTGTAATTTGTAAGTTTTAAGCTTATTCAGAAGACCTATTCCGCGACCTTCCTGGCGCAGATACAAGACAGCTCCTCTTTTCTCCATTTGGATCTTTCGCATGGCCATCTGCAACTGTTCACCACAGTCACAGCGTTTTGAACCTAAAATATCTCCTGTAAAGCATTCTGAATGTAGCCTTAAAAGCAGCGGCTCATCCGTCGTCATTTTGCCTTTACTCAACCATAACTGGGTCTGTTCATCTGTCGTTGCAACATAGCCAGTTAAGGTAAAAACACCTTTTCTAGTCGGCATCTCAATTGGCGCAATTGCAGCGACTGCATTTTGATTAAGACTATAGCGGTATGCAATTATGTCTTGAATAGTGACCAATGTCATATCAAGTCGTTGTGCCAGTTTCTCTAATTGTGATAACCGTGCCATCGTCCCATCTGAATTCAACGTTTCACAAATGTAAGCCACCGGTTGCCTAGCAGCCATTAGTGCCAAATCTACTGCCGCCTCCGTATGTCCTTGTCGCTTCAAAACTCCACCCTTTTCAGCAATCAAAGGAAAAATATGCCCTGGATGCTCAAAATCTTCTGGTTTTGATTCAGGAGTCCCGAGAGCTCTGATAGTTTTAGCTCTATCAAAAGCTGAAATACCGGTGCTAGTTGTTTTATGATCCACACTAACCGTAAAAGCAGTCCCAAAGCTTTCAGTATTATGGATAGTCATCGGATCCAATGCTAAATATTCACCTATCTCGCGTGTCATTGGAGCACATACAAGTCCACGCCCATAAGTAATCATCTGGTTCAATGTTTCTCCAGTCGCATATTCTGCCAATCCAACAAAGTCACCTTCTGCTTCACGGTCTTGACCATCAACTACCAAAATTAATTTTCCTTTTTTTAAATCCTCAATCGCTTGTTTCACCAAACTGTTATTCATTTCTGACACCTCCACTTAAAATTGATTCGCTCGCATCTGTTTTACAGAGTATTTTGCCAAAACATCCGTTTCTAAATTAACGTAAGCGCCGACGGTTTTATTACTTAACGTTGTTACCTGTTGTGAATGAGGAATTAACCCCACCTTGAATGTGCGTGAATCAGCATAGATAACCGTTAAGCTGATACCATCTATTGCGACTGAGCCTTTAGTAACAATCTGTGTTTCCAATCCTACCGGGATCTTAAAAACTAGGACTTGGGCAGTCTGGTCTTGATAGCGCCGTAAAATACTAGTCGTTCGATCTACATGCCCAAGAACAAAATGACCATCAAAACGACCACCAACTGCGACAGCTCTTTCAAGATTTACCTTATCACCTCTTTTTAACCTGGCTAAACTTGTAATACGAAAGGTTTCTGGCATGATATTAGCTGTAAACACACTTGCTGTTCTTGCGGTTACAGTTAAGCAAACACCATCTACTGCGATACTGGCCCCAATTTGACTATCCTCAAGCTTGATTTTAGGGGCCATAATACTCAAAAAAATTATTTCCTGTTTTCGGGTAATATTTTGCACAATTCCAATATCTTCAATAATTCCTGTAAACATTTTCTACCTCCTCAGCCAAAGTCGCGATGCATTCCCAACTTGTCGTCTCTCTACTATTTTTAAATCAAGTAGTTTTTGAGGGCTGCGTTTAGATTGAAAGGCCGCTAAACTATTCCCCCCTGCCAACTGATTAGTTTGGTACACAAGCAGCTCTTGGAATAATCCTCTTTCCAAAAAAGCGTCTTGCATCCTCGCACCGCCTTCCACTAATACAGACTGAATTTTTGCTTGCGCCAAACGCTGCATAACTTCTTTCAGAGTCCACTTCTTTTTAAAGAAAATTTCAACCTCACTATTAGTAAAATATTGGCTCATTTTCATATTCTCTGTAAAAATCCACGTCGGTGCATCATTATTTATAACCTTATACGTATTTATCAGCCGTCCACGTCGATCTATAATTATTCGGACTGGTGGATATTTTAAATTCATCATCCTAACAGTCAGCAGCGGATTATCTGCAAGAATCGTTCCACTCCCAACCAAAATAGCTTGATAATCAGCACGTAGTTGTTGGACATCGTTGAAGACTAACTCATCAGTCAAGTATGTCCTGTGTGAAGCCGTTAAACTAATGCGTCCATCTAAAGTCTGAGCTGTTTTCAACGTAATAAACGGATAATCATGTAGATAGAAAAAGTTGTAAAATCGGTTTAGTTTCTGAGCAGCAGCCGCTAATATTCCAACATGAACCCGTACTCCATGTTTTTCTAAGTAGGCAATCCCCTGACCAGCAACTAATGGGTTAGGATCCTTTTGGGCAATATAAATTTCTTTTATACCTCTGCGAACAATTTCACGGCAGCAAGGTGGTGTCTTCCCAAAATGAGAACATGGTTCCAATGTAACGAACATTATGGCCCCTTTAATCTTTTCTTGCTGTACAACATTATTGAAAGCATTGATTTCAGCATGTTCTTTCCCAAATGCTGCATGGTGTCCTAAGCCAATAAGCTGGTTTTCTTTAACAATAACCGCACCGACCATCGGGTTAGTGTATGTTTGATAACGACCTTTTTCGGCTTCTACCAAAGCCGTCTTCATAAAAAAATAAGGTGTATTAATTACTAATCACACTCCTTTAGATAATAAAAAAATGCCCCGCAGATGCGGGGCATTAGGAATCATTCACTATTCAAGGTAACCTGCTTTTTTATTTTTTCCCAATCCAAAGCAATACCCATTAAAGTAAAGTAACACAAAAAAACTAGCGTCACTTTTTCTTCTCCCATCCAGACTTTAACTGTCGGTTCTAGATTCTCACTAGATCCACCGCACAAAGCGGGTCACGGACTTCAAGCACTAAGCTTGTTACCGTCGGTCGGGAATTACACCCTGCCCCGAAGAAACTATTTAATTTTACCTTGTCATTATGTCTTTTTTAGGCTAAGTTGTCAATTAAAAACTATTTAATTTACTATTAATAATTTTATGGCAAATTCTACACCTATTAGTTAAAATGACGCCAATCTTTATCTAACAAGACCCGTGCTACAAAAAGACCGAGCGGCAAGAAGACAATGATCATCACCGCTTTAGTCAGCCAAAGCGCTCCAACACCAATTGCATTAGAACCAATATTGTAAACCGCTCGATAAATATACAGCCCTGGTACCATAATAACAATTGAAGGGACAGTCAGGGAAATGCGTGGATAACCGTTATAACGGTTAATCACCGAAGCGATTAAGCCAGCCACCAATGCGCCCACAAAAGCAGCTGCACTAGGTGGGATCGCCGTTAAATCAACTAGTTCTAACCGTAACGTATTAGCCACTGCCCCAATACAACCGGCCGCCGTAGCCATCTTAAGTGAACTATTAAACATAATTGAAAAACCAAAAACTCCACAAAAACTAGCTGGGATTCTTAGTAAAAGTAATAATAAGGGTGAAAGACCGAGCATCAAAAAATTACCTGGTTGAAAATGAACCATTAAAGCTACCAACCAGCCCATCAATGCCGCTACCAACGTAATCATAATTGCATATGCTAGACGTTCAAGCCCCGAACGCATATCTAATTTGGAAATATCCAAAATACTGGTAATAAAGGGAAAGCCTGGAATTACAAACAACATTGCCCCGATATAACCTGCTTCATGTTGAACAAGTATTTGGAAAAAAGCCTTAAAAAAGAGAAAAATACAAAGATACGCTAAACATGCAATAGCAACACTTACCGCGATGCTAATCAGAGTAGTTACATGTTTAGCATTCATTTTACTACGTGTCCAGTTTCCTATCCCCGCTCCGACAAAGGAACAAATCATTTCCGGTATACCACCACCAAGTAGAAAAATAAAGGAACTACATGCTAGTGCTGCCGCTAAACCCGCGATCAGGGGTGAATAATTACCCGTTTTTCTTTGGATATTATCAAGTGCCAAATGAATTTCTTTCACTGTCAAAGAAAGAGCTTCAACTTCAAAATTATTAACAAAATGTTCCATATCATTTAATTTATCAGTGTTAACTCCCGTATTAGGCAGGGATAACACTTGGGTGTAACTTCTTTCATTATCAAAACACGTAAATTCAAGTGAAATCAACCCAATATCTGCAGAACATGTTAACCTTAATACCCGTGAGATCTTATTCATCGCTTCGCGAACCCGCCATGCTCCAGTTCCGCAAGATAACATCACGATTCCAACCCGACCAACTATGGAAGAACGTTCTTTCAAGCTAGCATCCCTCACTAAAATATTGTTGTTGAGAATAAAATCCTTCCAGTGGATCGTCATATGATGACGTTGTGATATCCGATATTTTTTTATTGGTTTCTTTTCTATTCCTTCATTCACAATAGTACCTCCATGAGATATAGTTTTTGCTTTGAGCCGTGATATGTTATCCAAAAACAACTTCACTCACCACGCACTGACATATAATCTCTCTACAAAACATCCTAATTTATTTACACACCTTGATTTTACCAGTAAACCTAACAGATTGCTTATCTAAATCTAATTATTAACATAAAACAGCAAAACCACCACCTCTAGATAGCTAAGGGACCCAGTCAAAAGTTGAATTTTAACTGGGTCCCTTTTTATTTAATCAAAACACCAACTTGTTGTTCTTCGTGGTATTCTTTATTTTATATTGATATATCCAGAAACTCTAAGCAAAGGAGAGCTTAATCCGGTCATGATCATTGCCATCAACTACAGCACTATCATTGGGATCACTAGTAAAATCAATACTAGAAGTTCTTACCAAATCACTAATATTTGTCTTACGAATATTAAATCTGATTCCTCCTTGATATTTTTCTGAGTTGCTTGTTGTCCCAGTTAAGTAATATTTTCCCTCATCATCCCAAAAGGTTGTGTCAAAAGAAGATACTTTAAGTTTTATCATGTACATAGTAACAATCTCCTTTCTATTCAAAATGTATGCACTTACATTATAACATATATATTCAACTTTATAGTCTGTTAAAAATTTCATATTATCTTAACCTGCGTATCCAATTTTTTCAATAAGAACGCGACCGCCTTAATTCTCAACATCTAGTTTCCATACTGATAAGATAGCGCATAGGCTACGTAACGGTCCGGCCATACTGTTCCCATCAATAATGTCTTACGACCATACCCAATCCTTGAGGATTTATTAGTACGACTTGACGGCGTTGTCGTTTGATATAACCAACTTTTTCAAGTAACTTGAATTTCCGGGATAACGTCTCGGGTGTTGTTCCCAGAAAAGCTGCTAGCTCTTTCATCTTCATTGCAATAGTAAACGAATCACTTGCACCAGCTTTAGCCATATTGAGCAAATAAGCCGCTAAGCGATCTTCTACACGGTCTATCATCAACAGCCTGTTTTGTTTTTCCAAAGCAACTGTTTTAGCAACGCTCTTTTCTAATAACTTTATTGCTAAAACGGGATACTTTTTTAATAGCCGCTGTAAGTCTGTTCTGTGTAAAGTACAAACCTCTGTCTCCGTTGTTGCAGTACCAAAAATATTATTATTGGCATTGCCAAAGAGCCAAGTCTCACCCTCATATTCTCCTTGCGTTAATACCCGTAAGAATTGTTCTTTCCCATTTGCTGTTAACTGGTACACTTTAACTTCGCCGCGAGCTACAATAAAAAGCTGCTGTGGATTACCTGGCATAAATAACTGTTCTCCCTGTTTAAATTGCTTATAATGGATAAGCTGTTCTATTTGTTCTTGCTCTGCACGTTCTAACACGGTAAAAAGAGGAACATGTTGCACACAGAGATGATCCTTTTTACTATTAGCCATTGAGATCCTCCTATTTTTTCTCCCCTAATATTATAAGCCCCCTACCAGCTAATCATCCTCATCAATTTCGGCTGAAGTTAAACCTTCCGTCAGCTCGTGTCCTAAAAAGCGCTGACCTTTAAAAATCTGCTTTTTTATCCATCCGTCCAACTCACCTAATTCATAACGCAAAGCTGTCTTTCCCTCTTGTTCAGCTAATTTTATTGCCCGGGTAATAAAAAGCAACTGTGTATCAAAGTCTTTAATCAGATCAAAGATCTGCTGCTCACCTGCTTCATACTTTTGGGCACCGTCTTCTTGGAGCATTGTATATTCCACGAGTTGAGTGGTAACTGTTGGTATCGCCTCGCCTTCACTTACCATTAATTCATTGATCTTATCAAAATACACATATTCTTTTCTTAGCCATTCATTAGCATTTTGTTCCATAAAAAGTACAGCTGTTTCCTTAACAAACCACTTTGCTTGGTTGATTTTAAGACTATGAATTAATAAATTTGCAGTAATATGCCCCACCATTGCGCCAGCAGTCGGCGTATGGTGGTCCTGATCTGCCTGTTTTAACTCTTCTTGGTACTTTTTTCCCGCTAACATTATTTAGTTTCCTCCTTAACACGCACTTTCAAAACCTTATACCCTAAATCAGTCACAACTTGCTTAAAAGCTGCCGCACTTGGCTTACTTTTAGTTGTTCGAATAATAACTTTCCCTGTGTTAAAGAGAACTTTTACTTCCTGGGCTCCCTGACTTTCAAGTGCTGCCTGAATTTTAGTTAGACAAGATGGACACGTTAGTTCACCTAAAACCATCGTTATTTTTATCATTGTACTCATTCCTTTCATATAATGTAAAATTGGGATAATAATCTGTTTATTATCTTAAAAGCCGCATTCCATTAAAGATCACGACTAAAATGCTTAATTCGTGAAAAAACATTCCTGAAGCCATGTAAATATGCCCTGTCACTAGTCCCATAAACAGCAAACCTACCACAGCAACTGCAATGATAATATTTTCAGTCATATTTCTCATTACTCTTCGGGCAAATGAAATAGCTTGCGGTAATTTCTCAAAATCGGAATTCATCAAAACAACCTCAGAAACATCTAATGCAACATCAGTCCCATTCCCCATCGCGATCCCAAGATCAGCGGTAGTCAAAGCTGGACTATCATTAATTCCATCTCCAATAAAAGCCACACGTTGTCCCTGATTTTGGTACTGTTTAACCGCAGCTGCCTTATCAGCAGGCAGTAAGTTAGCGAAGGACTTGCTGATTCCCAACTTATGTCCCAGTTGCTCAACCGCAGCTGTATTATCGCCCGAGAGAATTACCAGCTGCTGTAAACCTAACTGTTTCAACTGCTGAAAAGCTTTCGGTACACCCGCGCGCAGCGTATCACTAATTGCAAGCAATTCATGTAACTTACCGTTGACTGCAAGATACAGCAATGACTTCCCGGCTTGCGTATCTCTATCTCGGACTGCGGCTCGAATATCTACATTATTGTCTTTGAGCAAACGTTCATTTCCTACCAAAACTTTTTCCCCATTAACTTCAGCTTGTATCCCTCGCCCTTTTATCACAATTGTCTGGCTAACCGGTAACGATTGACATCTGTTATACTCCGCTACGATTACTTTTGCTAACGGATGATCTGATTCACGTTCAATACTGTAGAGAAGACGATGGTTACTCTCTACGTCACCTTCATAGGTAAAGGTTGCTGTAAGTACTGGCATTCCCTTAGTAAGGGTTCCCGTTTTATCAAAAGCAAGTATATCAATCTTTTTTAATAACTGAAAACTACTACTACCCTTCACAAGGATCCCCTTGCGTGCTGCACTCCCGATTCCCGCAACAGTTGATACGGGGACTCCTATTACTAATGCACCTGGACAGCCTAGTACAAGAATTGTAATTCCTAGCCTAACATTCTTAAAAAGTAGTCCAACAATCAATGCTGCTACAATTACGAGCGGCGTGTAATGCTTAGCAAACTTATCGATAACTTTTTGTGCACTTACTTTACTATCTTGAGCTTCCTCAACTAATTCAATAATTCTCCCAAAAGTTGTTTCTTCTCCCACGCTTCGAGTCGTAACTGTCAATGTCCCATTTTCCAAAATTGTCCCAGCTGAAACACTATCTGTAATCCGCTTTTTTACTCTTTTCGCCTCACCTGTAATACTGGCCTCATTAACATAGCCACCGCCTGCAATGACTACTCCATCAACAGGGATCTGCATCCCTGTTTTTACTAAAAGATCGTCGCCTACAATGACATCATCAATGTCAACTTTTGTAACGATAGCATTATCGCTCTTACTTACTTTTAAAGCTGTTTGTGGTACCATTTCAGCTAACTTTTTAACCGCTGAACGGGTCTTTTTCAAAGTAATAGCTTCAAGGATATTACCCAGACTGAATAACCATACGACAATTGCAGCTTCATTGAATTCACCAATAACCAATGCGCCAATAACTGCAACTGTTACTAACAATTCAATCGAAGTAACCTTATACCACAGGGCCCCGCTGGCTCTAAGTGCTATTGGTATTCCGCCAAATAATGCAACTATAACTAACAAGAGTTTATAACTGAGTCCCGCTCCACTTAAATAATGAACTATTCCCGCACATACTAACAGAATAGTCATTAGCAAAACATTTTGACGTTCATATCTTTTTAAGAAACCTTGGATCTTGCCCATCGCACTCTCCTCCTTTTCTACTATTAGTTTAAGACTCTTTATCTCAGAATAAATTGACAGATATCAAGAAAAATACAAAAAACCGCGTCAAAATGAAAATCTTTGACCCGGCTCTTTATTAATTAAGGTTTCTTCGCTAGTAACTAGCTCTTATTATTCTTCTTAACTGTATTTTTAACAAATAACTGTGTTAGTTTTTTACGTTTTTGATTCTCAATAAATAACGGCACAAATTCCTCTACAACATCACTGAATTCAAGTCCATAAAAGCTACTAGGTGCAACTGTATGCGACTGCAACCATAACCGTCCCCCGATTAGAAATCTGTCCCATGTATAAACATTCGGCAAATTTAATAAATCCGTGTAATACTGGTTTGAGATAACGTATTTAAAATCTCCTACGATTCCGTGTTTATCGATTGCATAGCGTAGAAACTGCGGTGCTAAAACACCTTGCTTAATAAGATCATTCGCAATCTGTTTAATATAAGCATGAATTTGCGGCTCAACCTTGAATCCTAAGTTAAAAATAACATGGACAAGATTGCTACTCCCTAACATATCAACCGCATAACTTTTTTCATATGGATCTGATGATTCATGAACTGTAACAAACCAGTAGACAGCTGCTCGTTTAGGTTTTGAGCCAATCAGCGAATAGATAATAGCTCGTTTAAGCAGATAGTTCTGGTGCATATTAGCAATATATACTAAATTTGTTGCAAATAAAGGTTCTTTTTCATCCTGTGAGAGATTGATCAACTGTTTACGATAATTTTTCAGTGATAAATAATCATCTTGTTTTGAAATGGCTTCCCGGCGTTTGTTACCATAAAACCAAATAATCATCACTGCCAAAATAGCACTCATAATAATTAAAGTAGCGTAGCCACCATGGATAAACTTACCTAAACTAGCAATCAAGAAGACGGCTTCAATACTGCCAAATAAAATTAAGAATACCCCGGCAGTTATTAGTTGCCCGTGTTTTTTGATAAATTCAAATAAAAGGATCGTCGTCATTAACATTGTGATCGTAATTGAGAGTCCGTATGTGGCCTCCATATTATGTGATGTTCTAAAAGACCAAACTACTAGAAGTCCAATGATACATAATATCCAGTTAACGGTACTGATATACATCTGTCCCCTAGTATCACTGGGATAGAAGGTCCTCAAACGAGGAACTACCTTTAAGTTGATCGCTTCACTAACAAGTGTATATGCGCCCGAAATAAGAGCTTGTGATGCAATAATAGCCGCTAATGTTGCTAAAATGACACCAACAAAACGCCACTGACCCGGTAGGATCTCAAAAAAGGGATTAGATGACTGTTCTAGTAAGTTATCTTGCTGAATATGTGTCATAATCCAAGAACCTTGCCCCATATAATTTAGAATCAGCATTGAATAAACAAACGGCCAACTGAGATAAATATTCTTCTTCCCAACATGTCCCATGAATCTAGAAACACTCATCTTCGGCGATATTTTTACTAACATATGTATATGATCCGGCATTGCATGTGCCTCAATAATTTCAACATCCTTCAATTCACACAACCGCCGAAGAATATGCCCGATATCTTTTCTTAATTGTCCATAAGTTACTTTTCTTCTATATTTGGGTGTGAAAACAATGTGATACTTACAATTCCATCTAGTATGTGTTAAGCTATTAGCGTCTTTAGACAAGGCAAAAATTCCCTTTCGATTTTAGTCTTGGTTGGTAGCCAAAAACTATTATATCGAAAGGGAGTTTTTCACGCTGAAGCTTTTTTCACCCCCACAAGTAAAACTTGTGGTTTATTCGCAGATATTAATAAACTAACAGCCTAATCAAAAGGTGGCTTTTGATTAGGCTGTTATCATTTTAGTTTTAAAATATAGCAAGTGACATATTGTAAGAACTCCCTTCCTCTGCACTCTACCGTAATCATTTTTTTGTTATCCTGTAATAATAAATTGACAAATAATTATTTTAATAGTACACTATTCCCAAGTTAATATACACGGAAACGCTGTGAGAAAGTTAAGTACCTTCTGTATTCATAAAGCGAGCTTTGTTTGGTGAGAGAAAGCATGATAACGAACGGGAAAATCCCTTTTGAGCGATGTACTGAAATCTTAGTAACGTACACTGGTGGCACCCTTTATCGTGCTGGCGTATCGCTTTTTTAGCCGTACGTGAGATTTAATCATCTTTGATGGTTATAAAAATAAGGTGGTACCGTGCTATTAAGCACCCTTAATCTGTTATAGCAGATTAGGGGTGCTTTTTTCGTAGCGTTTTTGAATGGAGAGGGTGATGAATTTGAAAGATGAAAGTGATATTAGTCAGATTAAACGTTTAAACAATCCAAGAAAAAAAGGGGTAGATCAAGAATGAATCAGGATTTGAATAAAAAACCACTAAACAAAAAAGAATACTTTATCGTTA
The DNA here is from genome assembly GCF_001434915.1 of Liquorilactobacillus capillatus DSM 19910. Lineage (GTDB taxonomy): Bacteria > Bacillota > Bacilli > Lactobacillales > Lactobacillaceae > Liquorilactobacillus > Liquorilactobacillus capillatus. The sequence goes on along the minus strand of NZ_AZEF01000013.1, from coordinate 56,940 downwards.
GTTCAATGTTATTTGCATTATTTTTCGGAGCGGGAAACCTAATCTTTCCCTTACATTTAGGCCAAATGGCAGGTTCTCACTGGTTCGTAGCAATGCTTGGTTTCTTAGTAACAGCTGTTGCCCTACCGCTACTTTCTGTACTAGCAATCAGTGTTACCAAATCTGAAGGTGTCTATGATATCGGTAAACCATTAGGCCATATCTTTGCTTTAACCTTCATGATTTTAATTCATGCAACTATTGGACCATTATTCGGAACTCCCCGGACTGCCACCGTTCCTTTTACAGTCGGGGTCCAGCCCCTGTTACCAACTTCTTGGGCTCGTCCAGGATTGCTAATTTTTTCAGCTCTATTTTTTATCTTTGCCTTTTTCATCGCATATCAAGAGTCTAATATCCTAAACAGCCTGGGAAAGATCTTGAACCCTATTTTTTTACTGCTATTATTTAGTATCTTTTTACTTGCTTTTGCCCATCCACTAGGTGCAGCAAGTACACAACCTGCCGTACACGCTTATCACCAAGCTGCTTTCTTTAATGGTTTCTTACAGGGCTACAATACTATGGATGCTCTAGCTGGTTTAGCTTTTGGTGTAACTGTTGTTACGGCTGTTCGCCAGTTGGGAAAAACTAAACCCAGCAGCAATGCTCGTGTTACAGCTCAAGCTGGATTCCTTGCTACTGCGGCTATAGGTATCTTATATATCGGTTTGATCTGGCTTGGTGCAACGACCCTCGCCCATTTTAAACTGTCTGCTGATGGAGGCGTAGCCTTTAATCAAATCGTTTCCTTTTATATGGGTGGTATTGGTCATGCTCTATTAGCTACTTTAATGACCCTGACCTGCTTAACAACTGCTGTTGGTTTAGTTGCCGCTTTTGCACAAGACTTTCATAAACATTTTCCCCAACTTAGTTATCATGTTTGGTTAGCTTTAATGTGTTCTGTCTCCTTCATTACCGCCAACTTTGGATTGGATACCATCATTGAGTGGTCAACACCTATTCTAATGTTCCTTTATCCCTTTGCAATGGTCTTGATCCTTTTATCAGTTTGTTCACCTTTGTTTGACCACGATCCAGTTGTATATGGACTAGTTGTTGGTTTTACAACTATCCCCGCTCTATTAGACATGATTAGTTCATTCCCTGCTGTTATCAGCCAAAGTGGTCTGGGAAAAACTTTAACGGCCTTTCAACATAGTGTCCTTCCTTTTTCAGCAATTGGAATGGACTGGGTCGTCCCAGCTTTGATCGGAACTGTCCTTGGACTAAGTTATCATTTCCTACAGCCTGTTATTAGTCGTGTTTCTCCTAGCCAACGCTAAACATATATTAAAAGACCCGCAAACACTCAGCTTCCACAGTAAGTTTGCGGGTTTTCTGTATTTTAATTTAATGTATTAAAGCTTAATAGTTATGTATATCTAATAGAATAAGCCCGACCATAACATACACACACATAATAAACAGAGCTGAACCTAGACTAAAAATAGTTAGCTGTGATACTGACGGTGCAACAACTCCTTTTCCTATTATCGTGACTATATAATCCAAAAAGAAATGAACGATTAGTGGGAAGATCAAACTGCCCTTTTTTACATATAAGCACCCTAAAAGAAAACCTAACCCCAAAACCTGAATCATTTGCAGCAACGTCCCTGGTAAGCCGTCAAACCTTACATTGCCTAAGTGATAAAGACTAAATAACAAACTAGAAACAGCTATCTGTATTAACACTGGTTTAACAGCTCTCACGTGGGATATACCGCTAAGTAAACTACCTAATATCACGCTTCTAAAAATATATTCCTCTGGAATACTAGCAATCGTTCCAACGATTAAGGCCGTCTTAACGTTACCATTTAGACTAGTTAAAGTTAGCAATAAAATAGCACCCATAGCCCAAAATAGCATCACTGAATTTTTACCTATCCTAGTTCTCAAATGTACCTTTTGATGAAGTAGCAACGTATTTAATACGACTGCACATAAAAGCTCTGCTAATTTAAAATACACTCCTAGTAGCCAGTATGATCCTCTCAGATGTAACATTACACTCAAAGGGGTAAAAATAAAATCATCAAATATCAGTATACCTATCCAGAAAATAATTATTTTCCAATTTATTTTAATTTTTTGTAAACTATCAAACATGTCGTAATTTATCCTCTTATTTCGTTAATCTAAGAATATACAAGGTTTCGGGTTGCAGTCAATATTCAGGGTCAAAAGCTAAAGTTAATTATGCCGTGGTATTTTTTCTAAAACACTATAAAACTGAGCTTTATCAGAAAAATCGGCCATATACACACCATTAAGCCCTGCTTGTTGTCCAATTACACCCAAATCAATTATTAATTGCTCTTCTGTACTGGAAAAATGAATTCTACCTTTTATTGCAAGGCTACGGATATAGTTCACCAATCTATTAATCAAAGCTTCTGGATTCTTAACATCACCTATTTTACTGTGAATTTGCGCTAAGACATCTTTGATATCGAGTATTTCCACCGTCTGTGTCTTACGTTTATCTAAATTCTCAAAGAGTTTCTGTAGATCTTCCTTAACCTTACTTCTGAGATCATTATTCATATTCGTTTACTCCTCCTTCTTGAATTGTTCAAGAATATAAATATCCAACTAACCCAACTATCTTTATATTATAAATTAAACCTATTAATATAGAAATACAAGCCTAGTCTCATAGTCACACATATCAGACCACTCGTCACTTCAATCCTTTATGGGTAAATAATTCAGCTAGTTAATGAATACTATTTAAAATAACATCTTCTATATAAAATTCGGATTCCCCAGCATAACAATACTAACGGGGCAATAAGAAAGACAAGATAGTATAGTAAAAAAATCGCTGCAGTTGAGTCTGCTGCTGCACCATGATAGAGGTAAGCCGGAATGAAATTCGCAGTGGCAAACGATTCACCATTATTTTTAAATGCTTTTTGAATATTACTCATTTCTGCATTTCTTTTTCTGTTCCTACGGTACTTAACTATAATCAGATAAGCAGCTGGGAAAAAAACGAGACTATTAAAAATAAAATACATATTCAATAGATCCATCCCTGCTGGAATCTGCGTATCGGTTCCGCGTTCATTGATTATTAGTAATGTGATCCCTAAGTTTAAACCGGAAAGGATGTATCCCCAAAATAACTGCCAAAAAATTTTCATTATTCTCCCCCCTAAAATTATATAGCCTTTATTTTTTTAAAGAATAGTCTTATATTCTGTAAGTGTCAATGAAATATCTAAAGGTAGGATCTCTGAAATACTCTGTGTAAAAAGGTTTATTCAAAAAAGCACCTCTTAACATCTGTAAATAGACGTTAAGAGGTGCTTTAGGATAAGTTCTAAGTAACTAGTGTATTATAGTTGCTATTTCCCGGGAAATCACGAATATATTGACTAGGCCCTAATGTATATATTAAAGCTTGTATGTCATGTTATACCAAACTTCATTTGCATGCTGTGACTCAGCAACACCTTCTAAAAGATAACCATTTTTTTCATAAAATGGGATTAATTTTTCTAAACAAGTTAGTGTGATATACGCACGCCCTTGTTCACGAGCAACCTCAGCTAACTGTGTAAGTAACTTGCTTGCAATACCATGACCCTGATAATCAGGAGAAACTGCTAAACTAAGGATCGTTTGGTATTTATCATCCCCACTATTGGCCTGAGTATGTTCAAATAACTCATCACTAATATATTTTTCTCCTGAAGCTGGTCCTACTACATAGCCTAGTGGTTCCTGCTGTTTATTATATGCCACAATAAAAGTATCGGGGATTGTTTGGATACGGCTAAGCATACTTTCACGTGTAGCCGCCTCATCAGAGGAAAAACCTGCATTTTCAATCTGCATAATTGAATCTAATTCATATTCTTTAGGACTTCCAAATAATATTTTCACAATAACTACTCCTTAAGCTTGCACAGATCATACCTAATATTCTTTTAGCCTATTTACTTCAATTAAGTATTCTCTACTAGTTTTATTATTTTAGTTGTTATATTTTTTACGCTTAGTATTTAAAGAATACCATGTAATAAACTAATAATGGAGTATAATTCTAAAGAATATCACTTGAATATAAATAAATATGATATTCTAAAACTGTGTAATTAAATTAAAGGTTTTTTAGCAAAAAAACACACTTCCTTCTTAGTACTCCTAGACCACTTCAAGTTGCAATCTAAGTGTATAAGGAAACATGTTCTAAAGTTATTTATCTCTAATTGACTCCTTGTATTTTCCGTAATATTATTACTAAATCAGGGTTACAAAAAAGGCTTTATCATACTACCTTCTAAGGCTAGATATACAGTTATTTTTCATGTATAATTACTGCTCGGACGTCAGCTTCTCTGAATGTCGCAAAGAGGTTTCTGGGGCAAACGCGAAACAGAAAATCCCTGAAAGCAAAAGAACTAAACCACAAAGTAACATTGAAGCTTTTACACCTAAGCCATTTGTAATAACAGGGAGTAAAAAAGTTCCTGCGGCAGCACCAACTCTGCTGAGTGTAACGACCATTCCAACACCGGTTCCACGAACATTTGAGTCAAAAAGTTCAGAGGTATAAGGATAATCGATAACTAGCCCAATGGAAAGGACAATTGAGAAGAAGGAAAAGATTAATAGTGACATCCCTTTAGGAATTGAGCTCCATAGTGATAGTACGAGTAAACAAACTGCGGCTAAGATAAAATCGCCAACAAGAAAATGTCTTCTACTAATATTTCTAAAGATTCTTATACCTAGGAGAACACCTACAAGCATGCACCCATTATATAGATAACCTACTAGGTCGGTATTGGATATCCCCATCTTTGTAACTAAGATCGGTAAAAAAATACTAATTCCAAAAAAAGTAAATGACTGGGATGCGTAAAACACACCACCAACGATCGTTTGTCTGATATATTTTTTGGAAAAAAGAATTGTCCAAGAAAAGACAGGGGATGGTTTTGTAACTTGCTTACGCTGTTTCTTAGAGATGCCCCACTTAAACCCTAAGTGTTTTTGAATAATCCTTTGCGCTTTCTTGGGCTTCCCTTGGTTGACCAACCAGCTAGGTGATGCAGGCAGCTTAGCAAACGACCGAAAAACAGCGGTAATTACCCCAGGGATAGCTGGAGAAGCCATGATAAGTTTCCATGTTAAACTATCAAAACCAGTTATCAGCGCTCCTGAAAAGTACGCTATGATAAAACCTAGAACCCAGTATATAATTAAATGGCTTTGCATCTTGCCGCTTTCTTTAAAGGGCAGCCATTCAATAAGTAACGTATTTCCGACTGTATAATCAATCGCAATCATTAGACCAATAATTATTCTAAAAATAAGTGTTAGCCAAAGATTTGACGTAAATAGCTGACATAATGAAATAATTGTCAGAATATACATATTAACCAACAGCAGTCGTCTTCGTCCAATGTTATCAGAAATTTTTCCGACAAAAACACTACCTGCAAGGCCAATTAGTGTCCCCGCACCTATCAGCCCGATCCAGGAACTGGATATCTGTAGATATTTTTGGGCTTCGGCAATAGCTGTTCCGCTGACTTTAATCGCGTAACCGCTAGTAAACTGACCTAAAATGATCGCCAAATAGATTCTTAAATGGACATTTGAAAAAGGTGTGTGTTTATAATATTTCTTCTGATGTGTTTTTTCCATAATTTAGACTACTATGTAATAGCAGTCAGTTAATGGCTCCCTTCAAAAACTAAGATTAGTTTTAATCAATGTTCTTTTCTTCAATATTACATAGCAGAGGTGCTCAAATGAAAAAGTTAGTTATCTATTTCCAACAATTAAATTTAAGAATTTCTGAGTTTCTAGGTATCGCAGCTGGTACTTTTATATATTCAATGACTTATAATTACCTACTGCTTCCTTGTCACTTAGGTGAAGGCGGTGCAATGGGAATCACCGCCATACTATACTATACGTTCAACTTTCCTTCATATATTTCCAACTTCCTGATCAATCTATTCTTGATTATTATCGGCTACCGTTTGCTTAATACCAAGACCACTCTTTTAACAATCTGGGGCTTATTATGCATGACGATCTTTTTGAAATTACCAGTGATCTATAACTACCATACTAATCAGCTGATTATTCCCACACTCTTAGCGGGCGCTCTCACAGGAATCTCTATGGGGATAATTTTTAAATCTAATGGAACGATCGCAGGTGACTCTATTATCGGCAAAATTATTAATCGTTACTGGGGCATCTCTTTAGGGACTGGGAGTTTAATCTTTAATTTGTTTGTAGCAATACCATTCATATTCATAATTGGATTCAATAATACTATTCTGACGATCATCTATCTCTATACGTGTTCAGTCTTTACTAATCAATTCTTATCGACGATTGGTGCCAAAAAAGCAATTATGATAATTTCGCCTCGGTATAGACAGATTGCGGCTAATATTTCTTCTCAGTTTAAGCAAGAAATAACTATTTTAACTGCTACAGGTTATTATAGTGATAAAGACCAGCCGATGTTGTATATGATTGCCAGTCCCAAAAGAGTGATGCGTCTTGTCCCCATTATTGAAGAAGAAGATAAGAACGCCTTTATTGTTGTCGAGGATATAAGAAGTGCCAGGGGTTTGGATGTTAGAAGTATTATCTAGCTCTTCGCTAAGAGTAACGTAATCACTCTCATCAATGCACTACTGGTACATTGATAAAAACTAATAAAAAAGTCGCCCTACTCAACTTTTTCCAGTTGCGGGACGGCTTTTTATAATATTTCGTACCCAAGCTACCGTCTTTAAAATACCTGATATAGAAAGCTCTATTCTAGTAGAGTCTCTTCTTCTGTGTTTAAGTATATCATGTTAATTAAAAACTGGCTAACACGCTTAAAGATAACTAATATCAATATGGTATTATTACCGTTCTGTAATTAGCTAACAGGATCCAAAGAAGCCATTAAAACTAATCCCTAGTAGCAAAGCTACTTTTGTTATCAATGCTGTAATAACTATATTACTTAGCTAGTTAGAGAACTCTGTTTTATCTCAGAATAATTTTTTGTCATCAGCTCTGAGCAAATTACTATTTGATATTTCAAATATTGAACTAGAATCTTTTAACCACATTATTTATTTTTAATAAAAACCAATTATGTAAATCAAATAAAAAGAGCAAGCAAAAAACATTGCTTCCCCTTTACAAAGCTTATCTTATAACTATACTCGTTTTAGATGACTTAGAACTGTTCTACCTAATTCAGCATACTACCGTAAAATATCAATTAAGTTTTTATCAGCAGCCTGTTTGGCTGGTAAAAGACCGAATACAATCCCCACCAACGATGAAACTCCAAAAGCTAACAAGAAAGAACTTACTGTCACAATCGCCTTAAATGGCAAAGCGAGTGAAATTAACGCTGCTGTTCCCCAACCAATCAAAAAGCCTAGTAGTCCTCCAAAAACAGTTAGCATAATCGCTTCAAGTAGAAATTGTAGCATAATTGAACGGGCTGACGCACCGACTGCCAACCTAATCCCAATTTCTTGTGTTCTCTCAGAAACTGAAATATACATCATATTCATAACACCAATACCTGCAATAAAAAGTGATATTCCTGCAATTGCACTGATAAAGTAGGTTAATGAACTAATTACTTTTGAAATTCCGCTAAGTAGTGAACCCATATCAGTATACTCATAGGTTCCTTCTTTCTTACTCGAACCATTTTTCTTAAGAAATGAAGCAATCTTCTTAGAGGCAGCTGATACTTTAACTCCCTTATTGAAGGTCAGCTTAATTGTACTTCCGTTTTGAGCAGCTGTTGAATATAAGTATGTTTTCTGTGGTAGCAAAAAATCAACATTATAGTTATCAGTTGGTTTATTAAAGACACCTATTATCTGATATGTCTTATCACTAACCGTCAACGAGGATCCCAAAGCATTCTCTTCTGTTCCATACTCTTTCATAGCCATCTTTTTACTTAACAAAGCGACTTGATTATTGACTTCATTATCACTTTTGGCAATATTATGACCTGTAGTAATAGTGTAGTGCTGATTCGCACCCTTAACTAGTGAAATTGTTGCCGTTCGACTTTCATTTCCCAGGAAAACTGGCTTATTGATATTTTTAGTATCTCGTTTGAATTGAACATCTGAGAGAGACGCACTAAAGTCACTTCTAATTTGCATTAGATCATCTTCACTAAAGCCCTGACTCCCAGCTGTACTATCATTAGGATAGTAACTGATCTCAGTCGTTTGTTTTCCCGAATTAGTCGCCTGTAATTCCTTGAGAATTTTTGCTTTAACTCCATTTCCAAGAGCAATAATGGTGATTACCGCTGCAATTCCAATAACAATCCCGATCATCGTTAAAAAACTCCGTTTAGGATTAACTCGCAGTGACTGCCATGAGGTCTTTAGCAACTCAATAAAAAGCATTAAGCTCCCACCTTCTTATCTGATAAAATCCGACCATCTAATATTCTTACGATTCGCTCACTTTGAAGAGCAACTTTCTCATCATGAGTTACCATAATGATTGTTGTTCTATTTTTTTGATTTAACTTCTTGAATAATGCCATTATTTCTCGTGATGTTTGACTATCAAGTGCTCCTGTCGGCTCATCAGCAATCAAAAACTTAGGGTTGGTAACAATTGCGCGTGCAATTGAAACCCGTTGCTGCTGTCCACCAGATAAATTTTGGGGTTTCTTCTCACTAGCATCCGGCAAACCAACAGCTTCTAAAACATCTTTGACTCGTTTTTTGATTGCTTGTCGCTTCTCTCCCGCATATAAAAGGGGTAAACCAACATTATCCGCTACAGTCAGTGTATTGATTAATTTGAAGTTTTGGAATACAAAACCTACATTTTGATTACGTAACTTAGAGAATTGTGCACGAGTATACTTATGAATAGGGTGTTTATAATAGAAATATTCACCTTTGAATTCATCATCCAAAAAACCAATTATATTAATCAGCGTTGACTTGCCCGAACCAGACTGCCCCATGATCGAAACAAATTCTCCTTCTGCTATTGAAAGATCAATATCGTGCAAAACATGAAAAGCAGCTTCGCCTTGCCCATAAAACTTATTAGCTTTCTTAATATCAATCATCCGCAGCAATCCTTTCACCTTGTTTTAAGGCACTATCTGGATTAGCAATAATTTTCTGCCCTGCTGTAACTCCTGATTTCACAAGATAATAACCATTCTGAACATGTCCGCTAATATTTCGTTTGGTCACATGTTTATTGTTAACTAAGTAGATCTGACCCTTTCTAACACTTTCCTTTGGAAGACGTACCTGTGAAGTCGGAACAGCGATCTTAACTGTTTGCCCATCTAAGAACTTAGCATTTAAAGGGGCTTCAAATTGATACTTTGCATTATTAGGCTTACTATCTGCTGCTGGTACTTTAGCAAGATATGAAATCGTTGCATTTGTTTTCTGTCCCGTAGCTGTAGCCGTCACATCAACGTTCTGCCCGACCTTAACTTTGTCATAGTCATATTCAGATATCTCACCGCTAATATTTAAGTCGTTACTGATTAATGTGATTTCTGCTTCACCTGTTTTACTGTAATCTAATTGCACTGTGCCTGCATACGGAGCTGTTAACGTATTATCAACCTTAGCATTTGCTCGTTGTAATTTATTCTGTACTTCTGTTTGATCTGCTTGAGCATCAGCTAATGCATTCTGCGCCTCCGTCTGCTGTTTTTGTAGGTCTGAGTAGCCATCATCAGTAGCAGATAGCTTCCCTAATTGACTTTTGCTAGAATTAGCTTCTTGTTGAGCTTGCAGCACCGTTCTTCTGGCCTTATTAACTTGCTCTTGCAGCGTAGTGACTGTTTCCTGTTCATCAGTATCATGTGTTGTTAATAGTTGCTGTCCTTCTGTGACAGTATCACCGTTTTTGACCAATACCGTCTGAACTTTTCCATCTGGGTTCGTTAATAATTGTGATTTCTGTGCTTGAACACTACCGCTTAAAGCCAAATCAGCTGTTTTGGTCACATGATAGATCGAGTACTTCTGTGCTTTTGCTTCTGCAGTATTGTTTTGATGTTTCTTAATTATGTATACGGCTCCTAATAACACTAATAAACACAGGATAACGCTTGAACCAATAATTATATTTTTCTTTTTCATTAAATAGAATCCCCTCTTCACCTAATAAATACGCAGCTTTATTACTTTTAACCAATAAATCCAAAGGCATATTTAATTACCAACCAGATGCCAACAAATACCGGCAATAATTTCATTTTATTTGTAAAACGTGCTACAAGATAACTAACAAGGAGAATTTCTGCAATTGTAAAGGGATCAAGTATATTATAAAATGCTGCTAATGGTTTTACCTCAGTTTCTGCAAAAGATTGGACACTAGTATAGCCCTTCTCGTTGAAACCAAAAATTAGTGTACAGATTGCAGTAAAAATAGTCCCTAAAACATTAGGAACATTGCCAATCAAGCCTACCTTATAAAGCTCCCTGTTGCTAATTTCCAAACCAAAAATTAGTTTAAAAACAAAAAATAAAACAAAAAGAGCTAATATTGAAAACAGTAAGCCTAAAATGGCCCCAACTGAAGTAAAAGTCCCTACAAGTAAACGGCCTAACTGTAGTCCATGCATATTAGTTCTCAGGCCTAATATAAAACCTGCACCAGCAGATAGAATAACTAGTTCAAAAAATGCTGGCCATTGTTTTTTATCAGAACGTAAAAAAGCAAATAGTTCATCCAGCTTACCAAAAATAACATTTATAATTAGCAAAAAATTTCCCCCTAAGGTATTTAAGCAGCAATCAAAAGCATGCTATTAATATTCAAAAATAAATTTATCCTTTCTATTTTTTATAGTGCTATTTGCTGTCTATTGGTCGTATATGTTTGTAACGTAACATATCTAACATAAAAATGTCTAGTATAGTTTTTAATAATAAAGCTAATTTAAAATAAGTCTTTATTTTATCAGAAAATATATAGATGTATTAAATTAATTGCAACTTAATGCACCAAGATAAACTGTACTTAATAGTATTTGCTTAGAAACTATTTTTCCCATTTGACTTACTCCAACTTTATTGTTAACATGTTAACAATAAATGGAGGTCATATGTTATATGAATAAATTAGAAATAAACGACTTTATCAAGGCAACCTACAATGATGTTCTTATCGATTTAAACGAACAGAAAATAGCCACTTACTTTAGTGAGACCTACCAGCAGACAACCGATATGCAGACCACAAATTACCAAGAATTTATTAGTCATATAAAAACATTGAAAAAAGTCACTCGAAGTTTATCTATAGACAGATTTAAGGACTTTATCATCGACGCAACGAAAGGGAAAGTATTCTTACACTATATCGTATCTGTCTTAAAAAAAGATAATTCTCGAGGTAACGTTGAAGTCTTTGCAGTCTTTACGTTAAAAGATAACAAAATTACCCGCTGCGAAGAGATTACTCAGGCTGTTGATAATAAAGATTTAGCAACTATAGGAAGTATCAATGAGTAATTTAAAAGAACAACAAAAAGCTCATAATAAAGTTCTAACTAATCTACGAAAACTATTTCAACTTGAAGAGAGTCTTAAAAATAAGCAAAATAATTTTATTGGTGATGGCAAGGTCGAATTTAATAACTTAGTCAAAAAAATATCCTTAAAGCAACTTGAACTTCTATACTTAATTAGTGTAACCACAAACAGCACCAATACTCAATTAGCTAAATATTCAAATACCAGTAAACCGGCTATAACTAGACTAACCAAAAAACTGCTTGAACAACAATTTACTGACGTCCATTACCTAGCAGATAATAAATCTAAAAACTATACTTTAACGAACCGTGGCTTAACCATACTTTCTACCTATAAAAAGTTGCATCAACAAGCTTCTATTGGCTATCAAAAGGTCTTGTCGGTTTTTTCCGTTGATGAACTTGGTACAATTAATTTATTCATTGAGAGGCTAATAACTAGTCTGCAACAAAAAGACCTTCCCAGCAAGCAGCATAAGTCTTAAAATTAATAGAAATATTTTAAATTTTAGAAGGTGATAGTTCATTTAGTTAGAATTAGCACCTTTTTTAGTCACGGTATATTTAAATTACTATTCTTTAGTTACTACTATAAGAATATGCCATATAAGTTGGCAAAATCTAAGTATTAACATATCGTAAGTACCTCGTTATGGAGTTGTTCGAAGTCAAACACAGACTTTTTAAGGAACACTTTTTATGCAAAATCAGCAAAAACCTGGGTCAAAAATCAGCTTTTGACCCAGGTTCTAAAACATTTCTTGCTGTATTCTATTTATCATTTTTTATTTTTTCCTGTATTTTAATATTTTGTTCAAACTGTTGCGTATTACTGTTCTCAAGTGTTTTCTTTAAAGTCACTAAGTCCTTTTGAATATCGACTACTGCTTGAGTTGTTTTAACTATTTTTTCGCTGAACTCAGCACTGCCAATACTTTTACCGGCCTCAACAATAATTTTATTATTGAGGATATTTCCAATCAAAATGATAAAAGATCCCAGCACACTGGTTATTAACGTCATCTCAGTAGCGGTAAATGAAAACGTTAGTTTAAATTCAGCATAAGTTAGCCCAAGAATAAGCAGAAACGTTACTAATGAGATCCAGAAACTTGTTTTATCTCTGTTAGCTTTCCATAGCTTTTTCATTTTTCTTCCCCCCGCCTCAATTATCTCTTTCATTAGCATTGACCAATTTTATAAACTCGAACTGATCCTTCATACTTTGTTCGCTGAGCATACGTTGGGCTAGCTTTAAATAGTAGTGTTCCTATGGCTAACTTATTTCGTTGGGCTAATTCAGGAAGTGTCCCTACATCAATAAAATGATCGCCACGGTAAATTGCATAAACAGAAACTCTTCGTGCCATTAACATCCCCCCGTTTTCTGCAAATAATAGATAAGTGGCCGCTTTATCTTTATATTCGCTTCGTATTTCGTTCACTTAAGAGAACACCGTAAACTTAACACCATCGTTTTCTTTTGTCAAAGGTTTGCTAACATTACAAGTATTGTTCGCAACCAAGAACAGTGTTATACTAGTAACAATTATTACTAAGGAGGTTCTGCTATGAAATCTAATGCAGAGATTATTGCTCAAATGCAGCAGCTTGCCAAACAACAACAGCTCTCAATCAGTGAAGTGGCACGTCGCGTTAATATGGCAAAATCAGCCGTTTCAAAATACTTTAACGGTTCGCGTACTTTTCCTTTAAATAGGCTTGAAAGTTTTGCTGCAGCATTAGGAACTACCGCAGAAAACTTACTAGGCGTTGAAATACCAACTAACATGGTACCTGTAACTAAAGTGGTTAAAATCCCTATTATTGGTGTAATTGCTTGTGGTGATCCTATTACTGCCGAAGAGAATGTTGATGGTTACATTGAGGAACCACAGGAAAGCCTCCCTTCTGGGAAACTTTTTTATCTACGAGCTAAGGGTAATTCAATGTCCCCCACGATTCCTAATGGTGCCAATGTTCTTATCCGACAACAGCCTGAAGTTGAAAACGGAGAAATTGCTGCTGTTTTACTGACCAATGATAATGAAGCAACTTTAAAACGCGTCAAAAAAAATAAAAAACTAATTTTATTATTACCAGATAATCCTAAATATGACCCTATCGTTTCGACATCGAAAAATCCTATTAAAATCCTAGGAAAAGCAATTCGTTTTATCTCAGACCTCTAACTAGAGGTTTTTTTATTGCACAAAAAAAGACCCCAACTATTAAGTTGCGGTCTTGTAAATGAGGAAAAGTTGATTTAGTGGAATGTAGGCGACACAATATTAGCAACTACATCAACTACAACACCCATGCTAGCACTGCCTTTTTAACAAGTCTAATATAATGCACATTTTTCACGAGTAATAGATATTAGTTTAGGATTATCTATTGCAAAATGAATTGTTGAACAACATAATGGCAGTGTTTTTATAAATTTTCGGTACTACTTATTCGCCCCTTTATATCGAGCTATAAAGTATTCTCTTCTAAGTGTAATCGCTTGCATAAAAATAAATATCATATATAATACAGAGTGTAAGGGGTTATAGCAAACGCTATGACTGAACCTTGGCGCTAGGCTAATAAATAGATATAGTAGCTGAGGTTAAAAAAGCTGTCGTAAGGCAGTTAGAAAAGAGGTTAGAGTTTGACTATCCCTTATGAAGCAGCAGTCCAGCGAGATAATTAATAAATTGATGATGATTTTGAAGAGATTTAAGATTGTTAAAAATTAGGTTAATTAGATCGAAAGATACAGGTGAAGTGTAAAGAGCTTAAACTTATCTTGCTGGGCTGTTTTTTTGTGCGCTGGTAGATAACCTGTGTAATAACAAATTGTAAGATTCCTTACTGCATTGTAACTTGGATTAATTACCTTTCTTACTTAGAATACTAGATAGGTCTTAGAAAAATACCAATGTCTGTCCGCTGGGAACAGAAAAGATAACCATCAAAGGAAGGAATCAATTACTATGCAGCATAGAAAAACTAGCTTAATTAGCGTTTTTTTAACATTAATTGTCATTATAGTCTACGGTTTATATCGTTATGGGCCAAAATTTAATGTCTACCTTTTCCCACCGTCCGCTGAAGAATACGGCAAAACAGCTATCGATAAAATAGATAGAAATGGCATCTATACTAATCGTAAGAGATGGCAACTTGCTAAAAAAAGAGCTTTGGATCAAATTAATAAGAAACAGAACTATCAACAAATAATACCTATTCTAAATACCGCACTAAAAATAGCAGGAGGAAAACATTCTTTCGTAAACATCCAAACACAGCAAGATAAAATTAACCAATTTCATTCAAACCCGCCTCTTATAAAATACACAAATTTCTTATACATCCACGAACCTGAGTTTACAGGTTCAATTAAGCAGGGTAATGCTTATGCCAATAAAGTCAATGAGGCTCTTCAAAAAAATCGACCTTCGAAGATTATCTTAGACTTGCGTGATAATACTGGTGGAGATATGGGGCCTATGATCGGAGGTATCTCAGCATTAATTCCTAACGGGAAAATTTTTTCTTTTGTTGGCAAATCAGGAAAAGTTACCCCAATTAGACTTTTTGGTTCAATGATTAATGCTGGCAGTTCTATGGTTAAAGTCCAGCGTCCTCAGAAATTACTCCATAGAAAAATTGCTGTAATTATAAATAAGGGAACCGCTAGTTCTGGCGAACTAACTGCTCTATCATTACAAGGACTACCTAATGTGAAATTCTTTGGCAGCCCAACTGCTGGTTATACAAGTGTCAATCAAACATACACCCTTTTTGACGGAAGACAAATAAACTTAACCACTAGTGGTATTCGGACACGGAATGGTAACTATTTTTTAAATGACAAAATTATACCTCAACAATACAGTACGCATCCTTTAAAAAGTGCTCAAGACTGGCTAAGCAACTAAGTATGCCCTGACTGCTTACAATAAATATTACAATTACAGCTCCTTGTTTGGCGTAAATTAACCTACAAATACGCATAAAATACTCCATAATTATTGTTTTTCTTACACAATAATTATGAAGTATTTCAAGTACCTAAAAATATTATTGCACTATCATTACCCAATACTAACCATTTTCCCATATTACTTAAAGTAGCTTAACCCAGATTAAAAACCATATTTTTAGAATCTGTAATTGTTCACCCCACTAATATAGCCAGCAATAAATTCATAAATATCAGGCTATATATATAAAGCAACTAAAACAAGCAGCAACAAACTAATCTTAGAAAGGGCTGTTGTAAGTTTATGCCAATTAATTGAACAAGCCAGCCCAACTGCTACTAAAGTTTCAGGTAACTCTATCCATTTTGTTATTATCCCCTCTCCAATTTGCATGAAAACAGACATTATATAAAATTTCACAGCTATTATTACACCACAAATAATGGTAATACTGCACCACATTTTCATTTCGAAATTGATTGTCGTAAAATATGCAATTCTTTCGTAAGTTTTTGTTGTGACCATTTTTTCTTCAATCTAATTTAATTTTAAAACCTCAGGTAATTCCATTTTTTCCTTTCTTCTCTAATTCAATATGCTAAACCTGGCTGTCTTCTCAAAGTATCTATCAGTTGCACACCAACCAAATAACTTGAGATCTTTTCTATACAGCCTCAATAGACTACAGTCGCTCATATTATTTCGCTAAAATCACGTCCGACTTTTTACCAAGCTTATTTTAACCAAACTAATCTAAATACTATATAATGATAAGTGACACTTTTATAATAATAAAGCCTTGGAATATTAACCATATTAAAATACTAAATGAGGAGAATAATATGTTTCTAGCTGTTAAAGAGATGTGGTACGAAAAGTTGCGTTACTCGTTAGTAATTGAACTAATATTTTTAGTAAGTTATTTACTCATTATTCTAACTGGCCTATCTTCTGGTCTAGCCAGTCTCAATAAAGCTGCCGTTAATGAATGGGGAGCTGAAACTATTGTGCTGGATAAAGATTCTGAAGGTCGATTGGCACAATCATTCCTATCTAATCAGACAATTAGATCCACTAGCGGAACCCCTATTTCACAATATAGTTCCATCGTAAAAGCCAAAAGTGGGTTAAAGGAAAATTCGACAATTATTGCTATTTCTAAACACTCGTTTATCTATAAAAACCTTTCTGTTATTGATGGAAAAAAATTCACTACCAAAGGAACAGTCCTTGTATCAGATATATTCAAAACAGCGGGTTTTAAAATTGGGGATACCCTATACTTAAATAACTCCGATGTTAAATTGCGTATTGCGGGCTTTACACCTCAGGCTACTCTCAGCGCAACGCCCGTGGTATATACTTCTTTTACAACAATTAAGCCACTGACTCGAGGAACAATTAATGCACTGCTAACATCTAAAAAGAAAATTAAGCAACCCACAAACGCTTTAGTCCTAAGTAAAGATCAGTTTATTAATAAACTACCCGGTTATAGTGCTCAAAATATGACTTTTAATTTTATGATTAGTTTTCTTTATATTATTATTTTTATTGTCATCTCAATCTTTCTATATATTCTAACAATTCAGAAACTCCCAAACTATGGTGTACTAAAAGCTCAAGGGATCCCAACAAAATTCTTAACGTTGAACACCTTATCTCAGTCCTTAATTATCTCCATATTCGGTGTTATAGTTGCCATTATATTTGGTTTTATTACTGCACTTCTGTTACCTAGCGAAGTTCCTATTGTTATCAATATAGCTAATATTATCTCAACTAGTGTCGGTATTGTCCTTATGTCACTGTTCGGCAGTATTATTCCAATCTATCAAATAGCAAAAGTCGATCCCTATAAAGTAATCGGAGGATAGATATGTCAAATCTTATTTTTTCATCAGTTAATAAAGTCTTCGGCTCCGGCAGCAGCCGCTATGTTGCTCTGGAGAATATAGACTTTGAAGCTAATAGTGGAGAATTAATTCTAGTTGTCGGCCCATCTGGCTCTGGAAAAACCACTTTCTTAACTATTGCAGGCGGACTACAGACCCCAACTTCGGGTAACGTAACGCTCAATAACGAAGCTATCACTCGACTTAATAGAAAAGAACAGTCGCAACTTCGGTTAAATAAAATTGGATTTATCCTTCAATCATATAACCTCGTACCGTTTTTATCTGTTAAAGAACAATTTACGCTGGCCGATAAAGTCAAAAAAACGAATATATCGCCTCAAGATTTAGATCAATTACTTACAGATCTAGATATTATTTCACTAAAAGAAAAATACCCTAACCAGCTTTCCGGTGGGCAAAAACAACGAGTCGCTATTGCGCGTGCATTATACACGGATCCAGAATACATCTTAGCAGATGAACCCACAGCTGCCCTTGATACGGAACGCTCTGCTGAAGTAATGAAACTACTAAAAACACTCGCTCACAAACGAAACAAAGTAATCATCGTTGTTACTCATGATATGCGTCTAAAAAAGAATGCGGATAAAATTTATCAGATTATTGACGGTAGGATGTCCTTGCTGAAATAGTTTTTTCTTAATATTTTATAATAGAATAGGTGCAATACTAATTACACACAAAAACAAGATAAAGTATTCACTTTTTAATTTATCTTATGAGTTTCCAAACAGAGCGTTTTGCAGCTAGTTTGCCACGAATGTTCGTTCTGGATCGTAGTTTTCAATGGTTGTTTATCTAATAAAAAATTTGCCCGATACCCTTCGTTTTTAACCCAAATTGAACCCTTAAACATTAGGGATATCCGAGCTCACTCGTAGAAGATTAGAAACATTTTTAATGGAGTGCTTAATTTTTGCTAGGTCACTCATTAACAATATATAATGGCCAGGGTCTTCCCATGTATTCAGGGACTCAACGTATCCGTTTAAGTGAGATAGTTGTAGTGATGCCTTGTTTTCAATCTTAATTTCTGAATAATAAGTAAGACTCTTGGGTTCAATGGGTTGCATCAACTAATACTTTGATAGCTGAACTATTCCGTTCAGTTGGATCAAGCAATAAAAATCCGCTATAAATTCCATTTTGAAATTGTTTTGCGGAATAAATGTAATTAAACATCCTGGTTGTACCTATAAGCTTGTTACCATGAAAAAGAAGATAAAATCGCTCAATTTCTTTTACCTTAAATGAAAGTTCAATATTTTGAGACGTTAATTCACTTTCATTTACTTGATATGCACTATTTTCTATTAAAAAATCTGCAATAATCTGCAAATTATCTTTTTTATACTGTCTGACTATATACTCACTCATCTATTAATGCTCCTTTGTTATAAAATGGAATACAATAATATTTACGATTATCAGTCCAAAAGTATACTTTGCCTTCAGTATTGATCTATTAGTCCATAATCTTACCTTTTTGACAGGCAGTCTTTACTGCCTGTCTTTCTTATTTTTTATACCTCTCCTAGCTATATAAACATTTAGCACCCAAAATAATACTAGCATTCCTATTAAAGCCCCTACTGACAGGTACTTTCCAGTCGTTGTTTCACTTAATAAAGGACCTATTTGAGGTAGACGCATCGCTATTCCTAATAGTCCAACTCCCATGCCGAAAATAACAAACGGCCAGCCGATCTCTTTATTCTTTTGTCTCCCAAAAATAAATAATCCAACGGTTAAGAAAATACCAATCACTAGGATCCCGCTCCAACCAATCAAGCGAAACCGCAGTGGCGTTTTAACAAACATATTAATTAAAAAACCGGGAGTCATCACAATAACAGTCACAATCCATAAGATCAAAAAGTTAACAACTCTATTATGCTTATGCGAACCGGTTTTATAAATCGAATTTCCCCAATATTTAAAGCCAATTATAATTGCTAGAAAAAAATATCCGCCTGATAATATCAACTTTCCAATATCAGCTGGTTTCTGTGGGTATACTAGCTCCGGTAATAAGCACGCCGCAAGATAGACTGCAATCACGAACAAAACAAGCCGGACTAATTCCCACGGTTTCCGCGGAATCTCAGCTAATAAGGTATCTGCCAATTCTTTTGTATTCTTACCAAAATATTGTTCAGCATTGATTCCGTCTCCTTGGGCATCTAAAATATCCTGTAGAATTGTTAGTAACTGTGATTCTACTGCGTATTCATCGCGCGTTACTCCCTTAAACCGAACATATAATAATAAATTTTCGTAGAATTTTTCATTTGTAGAATTTAACTGTTTACGTAGCTGATTATTTTTGTCAATAATCTCACTCTTCTTCATTAAATCCGCTCCTCATTAATTAGTTTTGAAACTGTTACCTGTAATTTGTTCCACTCATGAATAAAATCGGTCTTAGCCTTCTGGCCCCTTTCTGTAATAAAATAATACTTACGATTAGGTCCCTCGACCGAAGCTTGTCGCCTGCCTTCAATCAACCCACGTCTTTCCATCGTTGCCAGCAGCGGATAGATCGTTCCTTTAGGGAGATTTTCTAAACCATAGATATTCATTTGCTTACTCAAACCATACCCATATTCTGGCTTCTTATCTAAGATCATCAGCATAATGCCTTGTAAGATTCCTTTTAAAATTTGACTAGAAATATCTTGTGCCATCATACTACCTTCTCATCTAGTTTGTTTAACATACTAGTAAGATAGCATATCCTTAACTAGTTTGTAAAGCATACTAGCTAAAGATATTTTTCAAGTATAAAAAAACAGCCTCAAATTAAGAGACTGCCTGTTATATTAAAGGAATTATTTATTTCGTATTTTTAATAATAATTTTTCCTTGTGCATGGTGACTCTCGCTACGTTTGTGAGCTGCCTGCAACCCACTAGCTGTCAGCGCAAAAGTACTATCAATTATCACCTTAACTTTACCTTGAGCAACTAGCTTACCTAATAGGCTTAGTTCTTCTCCATTAGGTTGGAGCCACCACGAAGAAACTGACTGGGTCCTTGATCCTTGTTCTTCAGTAGGCTGACCTGCAATTGTAACTAATCTACCGCTTGGCTTTAAAATACTTAAACCTTCATCTATTTGATCAACAGTATCAAAAACAGCATCATAATCACTTAAGGTAGCCTTAATTGAGGTCGTATGGTAATCGATAATCTCATCTACTCCCAAACTCCGTAATAATTTATTATTACGGGGACTAGCTGTTGTTGCAACATATGCTCCTAAATATTTTGCAATCTGAATAGCAAATATCCCCACACCACCAGCACCTGCTTGAATTAGGACCTTCTCACCTTTTTTAACTTTTAAGCGATCAACAATCACTTGCCATGCGGTCAATCCAGCTAAAGGAATAGCTGCCGCTTCTTCAAAAGAAATCTCCTGTGGCTTCAACGCTAGCTTATCTTCTTTAACAGCTGCAAACTCAGCATATGTTCCACGTTTACCTTTTGCATCAATATCGGGGCGCGCAAAGACTTGATCCCCAATTTTAAATGAAGTAACATCTTTTCCAACCTCAACAATAGTTCCTGCAAGATCCCAACCTAAAACCACGGGGAACGTCCAAGCAAACATCTTCTTCAGCATCCCTAAACGTGCTTTCCAATCGATAGGATTCACACTGGTCGCGGCTACCTCCACTAAAACCTCATCTGCAGCAATTTCAGGAATCTCCATTTCTGTTTCATGCAGTTCTTCAGCTGTCCCATATTGATCAATTACAATTGCTTTCATTCTTCTTCTCCTTCTCAAAGTTTAATTATATCTCCCGTTTAACTTCAAGGCCTGATATTTTTTAAGTTTAACTGCTGCCTCAGAAACAACTATCCCAAGAGATCGTACACGATATATAATCACAAACCAGCCGCTTAGGTCAAGTAAAATTACTTGGTTGCGGCTGTTCTCTAACTGTTAAACTTGTAAAATTCTTATCTTCTAATGAAGTACATATTTTTCAATTGCAGCTGCGACGCCACTATGATTATTATCCGCCGTTATCGCTTGTGCTACTTTTTTTAGCTCTGGAATTGCATTTTTCATTGCCACTCCCAGACCCGCAAACTTAATCATACTTAAATCATTACCACCGTCACCAATAGCCATTACATTATCAGCCGTCAGACTTAGTTTCTGGCAAAGTTGTTGTAATGCACTTGCCTTACTGATCCCCTTAGCATTCGCCTCATAGAAATACGGTGTACTTCTCGTAAAGGTAACTCTATCCTCTAGCTTTGCAAAACCAGTATAGTCTTTCAGTGCTCCTTCTAAAATCTCTGGTTGGTCAATAAACATCGCCTTAATAATCTTAACACCGCGCATTTCATCTGGAGTTCGGTAAGAAACATTTAACGATACTAAACTTGATTCATGTATCGTATATTCTCCGATATCACGGTTAGCCGTATAAATTCGGTCATTACTGATTGCATGAAAATGAAGTTGCTTTTTTCGAGCAAGACACTCCAAATCAAGATAACTGTCGTAGCTAAGAGGAGTTGCTGAAATAACGGTTCCACTGGTTGTTTGAACTAGTGAACCTCCAAAACTAACAACGTATTGGTCTTGCAAATCAGCTAAATCTAACTCTTTCAAGAGTGATACAACACCAGATAAAGGGCGTCCTGTACAAAGAACCACCTTTATCTCTGCCGCTTTTGCCTTCTTTATTGCATGCTTTACCGAATTAGTTAGTTTCTTTTCTGAATTCACTAACGTATCATCGATGTCAAGCGCTATCATTTTGATCTTAATAGTCTCCACACTCCTTCACAAATAACTTTTCTCTAAAAATACTGTAGCATATCCTTTCTTTTTCAGCCTGCTTTATGCATTTTTAGAATGTTTTTATTATTTTTTAGTAAAATATCTCCACTATTATTTTTAATATTTCTTGATCAACCGTTTGCTTAATTGCTAAACTTCTCTTTAGTAAAATTTAAATTACTGTTATCCTAATAACAGTAATTTAAACATAACCAACTAGATTGGAGTAACATTGATGAATATTTATTTAGCTTTTCCATTGGTCTTTATGCTACATGAACTAGAAGAAATTGCTTTTATGCCTACTTGGCTGATTAAACTCAAAGCACAGCGGAATAACCGGTTTCTCCATTTGATTCCAAATAGTAGCCCTCGTGCCTTTACATTAATGGTACTAGAAGAATATTGTCTCTTGCTAATTATTATGCTGTTATGCTGGTATACACAGGCCCTCAACTTTTACTTTACTTTAATGCTTGCCTATAACTTACATATTCTAGTCCATATAATACAAGCTGTACTGCTCAGAAGCTATATCCCTGGTCTAATCTTAGGAATATTCTCATTCATCCTAATAGGTTGGATCCTATGGCATAACTGTCAGCAGGTTAACCTAATCGCGGTCGGTCTTTTTCTTCCCTTAAATATCATAATTATTGCTGGAAATTTATTATTAATTCATAAATTATTTAACCATAGTTAAATTTATAGTATTTTAGCCATATAATATTCATTAATATATTTTCCGTCTACAAACATTGAATTTTTTCGGACCCCTTCAATGGTAAAACCGCTGCTAGTATACAAGTGTTGTGCTGGCGTATTATTTTGCATTACTGTTAGTTCTAGACGCTTAAGGTTGGCCTTTTGTGCCCATACCGTTAAATCCTTAAATAGATTTGTCCCCACTCCTTGTCCCTGGTACTTAGCCAGAATTCCAACAACTATATAAGCAGTACGGTTAAGCCGGCGGGCTTTACCTCTCTCTGCTGCAAGATAGCCGACCATTTTCCCTGCCTCAGTTACCGCAACCTCTAGAAAGTCTACCTTATTTTGAGCAGATTTAATAAAACCTTTTAGCGTTTCTATTCCAGAGCCTAGTTCTTTTCTCTCCCCAGGTTCATACACCATAAAACGTGTTTCATTATCCAGCTCTGACATTAACCGCCATAATTTAGTGGTTTCATCCTCTTGCGGAGTTTTATAACTTAAAGTCATCTTTTTCTCCTTCACTAATCTTCTATCATCTGAATATTTCAAAAAGTTTCATGTGAAACATTTTTTGACGGTGTTTGTTTGGTCTATTTTATTTTAAACCAAATATACACATAACGATAGTGCTAGGCTAGATTTACTTCATTTATTATAAAGCTGTTTTCCTAAGGACCTTCTATTTGTACACTATTTTGGTAGGTATTTTACCGTTACAGCATATATACAGTAAACCTTGTGCTTAAAACCTTCGAATATAGTTGCCACTGATAAAATCTGTTGTTTGGACACTAATAAATGCCGCAGGGTCGCATCTAAGAATAGTTTTTTTCAAAAATGGAATCTCATTTTTCTGAATCAGCATCATTATCATATCCGTTTTTTGGTCAGCGTAGATTCCTTGACCAGGGAAAAGTGTTGCTCCATGACTATAACTACGCAATGCTTTCTTTAATTCATCTGGTTTTTTTGTAAAAATAACCAGTGTCACATTTTTCTGCTGAATATAAATTTTATCCATCACATAACTAGTAAGTAGCATGCTGATCAAACTATAAACCGTCCCCGGGATTCCAAAAAACACAGCTGTTACTGCTAAAATAATGCCATTTATAAGTGTATTTACAAAGCCGATATTTTTATGATACTTTTGTTGAATAAAGCTGACAACAACATCTGTCCCACCTGTTGAGAAACCATTTCGGAAACACAAACCGATCCCGATTCCGATAATAGTTCCGCCAACAATCGTATTAGTTAATCGTTCTTGCAGGATTGTTACCTCCGGAATAACCGCTAAAAAAATAACGTTAGAGATAACTGCTGTTAGAGAATATAATGTATAGTTCCACCCAAACAAAAGAAGCGAACAGATAACTAGTGGAATATTGAGTAAAATAACTAAGTGACTAATACTCATGTTGATCTGTACTACTTTTAATAAACTATTCAGTAACTGGGCAATTCCTGGAACTCCAATCGAATAAGCATGTGCAGAACTTAGAAATAAGTTTATCCCTAGTGCCGATAATAAACCATAAACTACTGCAACCGTAAGTTTACGAATATTTGAAAGAATATATTTATCCATTTCAATTTTCCTTCCATAGATAACACAACGGCTGTAAACTTATTTACAGTCGTTGTAGTCTCGCCTCTTAATTATTTTAGAATTAAATCTTCAAGATCAGTCGGTGCCTTGGTCAATAACCGATAACCGTCTTTTGTAATTACTGCAGTATCAGAATGCCGATAACCACCGTGGTTTTCAAAATAAATTGCCGGTTCTACTGAAATAACCATATTTTCTTGCAATATATCATCATTTCCTAAAGACAATGTCGGCCATTCATGATTATTCAATCCGATTCCATGCCCCGGACGATGTAAGATTCGGTTTAGTACCCCCTCTTGTTCAAAATAACTATCGACAACTTTTTCGATATCGCTCGCCTTTTTCCCTGGTTTTAAATTCTCCAAGAAAATTTTTCTAGCCATCATCATCTGTTCAAAATGTTTTCTTTCCTCATCAGTTGGCTCTTCAACGAAAAAGGTCCGTTCACATTCGGCAGCATAGCCCTGAAGATTAAAAAGTGCGATGTCGATATTAGGGCCTGCACCGAGTGTCGCATTAACATCTGGAATACTATGTGGCATAAAACTGAATTTAGCTGGCCAAACTGCATTGATCGTCCGATTCTCCAAACTAAAGTTTTTTGCTAGTTCTTCTGCCCCAACTTTCATCGCGATTGAATAGGTGTCCATCACCTTTGTACCTTTGCGAGATATCTTCAATGTTTGCTGTACAACTTTACTGCAGACATCTGAGACATACTGAAGTTTGTCTAATTCGTATTCACTCTTAAGCATTCGCTGGTTTTGAATTAGGAACCTAGTCTCCCAGTTAATATTCGGCGTAAATCTCGTTACCAATAATTCCCCATTACTTTCAATCCCTACTCTTGCCAAAGGTGCTAAATATTTTGTAAGGACATCGTACCAGTTTTCACCATTCTTTGAAGTAACATCGAAATAGTTATCCATTTCATAATCAAAATACGAAACCGTAAAATGGTCGACTTCTAATTTAGGTACAATGAATAATGGTTTTTTATCTGGGTACACTACGAATAGAAATGGTCGTTGTTCAGGTTTATAATTAATATTTGTAAAGTACCAGACATCTTCTTGGTTAGTTATGACATAAGCATCTAAATTTGCTTTTTTTAAGTTATCTTGCAAAGTTGTTAACCGCTCTTTTAGTTCTTGTTCTAAATTTTGCATGCACAATACCCCTCTTTATACAATTGTTGAAAAACATTGTCTATCTTTGAATTTCAACGTCATAGTAATGCCAATTAGAATCTAAAACAACACGCAAAATCAGCCAAAGAGTAGGATATCAAACCTTTATTAGTGAATCGTATTAAAAAATGGAATGGAGACGCAATCTATGACAAGTGATATTCGCGTAAAAAAAACACGCCGCAACATAATCTATACATTTTTAGACTTACTTTGCAAAATACCCTTCAAGAAAATAACTGTTGCCAAAATCTATACTGAGGCAGAAATTGCCAAATCTACTTTTTACGATCACTTTAATGATAAATATGATCTTCTTGAACAAATAATCCAATCACGAAGTACTGCTTTTGCTACAGAGATCGAACGAAAATTCACTAAATTTAATGATGAGACCATCTTAGAGTCTTTAACGACTATTTTCCTAAGTCTCTCGCAGAATTCTACCGAACTAAAAGCATTGTTGGAACTTCACGAAACACCACTTACCCTAGAAGCTGAACTTCGACGGATAACTCTTGAAACTTGTAAAAATTACTTACAGCAACAAGCATTAAATGATCAATTTTCAATTGACTTTCTAGCCCACTTTTATAGTGAGTTATCCTTAACTTCTATTCGATTTGCGTTAAACAATGCGGCTAACCCTGTCTGGATACAGCAGCAAACAGAGATCATGACTATGCTACAACGCGACTTGCATACAAAAGTTTTAGCTAATTAACTCTGACTCTTCCAATCGGTTTTACTAAATATCCTACTTAATTATTAGTCTTTACGTAGGTACAACATTATCTTGTTTCTCCTTTGCTGATTGCTCCCTGCTTAGCTACAAATGTCCAAAGCTATAATGATGTCTGTTAATATTAGTTAGCTCCTATTAACTAAGGGTTGGCGACTTTTAATAATCAAATGTGGTTGCGACGTGACTTAAGGTCAAAGGATAATAGTATGTCATTTCTTGCTATTAAAAGTAGCAATCAAGTTGCATTAGTTTTTATTATTGACCCAAAATAAGTTACCCAACTAAAAAGTATTAACCAAAGTGATTTTTTGCTAGCGTTTTAGAATCTAAGAATAGTTTGCACGGCAAAAAGTTATGTGTCATATTTTACACGATTATCCCTAAAAGGCTTTTGCCTTGCTAAAAAAACAATTACCCAATTGGTAAAATCTTTATTTTAACTCAGATGAGTGTGGTTATGATAAAAAACATGATCAGGCTATTACTATTTACTGTCGTGAGATTCTATGTGTGGTAATTCTCCCCACTTCTTGACTTCACACTGCATAGCGCCTTCGATAATGGCGAGACTTACAAAATACTTACATCCTATTTCACGCAGCACACAAAAAACTCTGCCACAGAAGGAGTATCTGTGGCAGAGTTACCATCTAAACAAGTTATTCTTAATGTCACTGATGAAGAAAATTATTTAAAACCCTCGATAATATCTGAAGATGAATGTGCCTACCAAAACCAAGTTGGTGAAAATAAAGCTAGAAATCCATTAGCTATCTTTAGCTTAAAGGAAGACCAATATAATATTGGCCGTGATTGTCCCTTCTCGATACAAAAACTACTTATCGCTACGTTATTTAGAAATGGGCGAAATATTAATTTGGACAGTGTTTAAAAAAGGAGCTATTGCTAGCAAGAGAAACCCACACGGCTTCCTTATTGAGTACTGTAGAACAAACAAAATAATCATATAACGCCCCCAAAGATTAGCTCAAGAAACTAAGCCTTACGGGTCATTATATTATTTTCATAGAAAGTACTTTTTTATTTCTTTATTATTATGTCAGAAAACCGCATCACTTATGATACGGACTACCGTATCATTCATCCCCGCGGTTAATTATCCTCAGATTAACCTAATTGGCGTTGGAGCTCAACATACCATTGAATGGCTCAACGAAACCGGATTGTTGCCATTGAGTTAAGAATTCGCCGCTTAAATAGGTGATGTTAGCTGTTTTGAGCATATTTCACAGCTATCGTTCGCACATCAATTAGTTCTGGCCCCTTCAAGATCAGACTGATTACCTTCTCATGATTATTGTATAAGTGGCGAAGGCAACCTGAGCTGAACGCTCTTGTAGTTGTTCCATAGCAACAACGTGTTTTGAGCATTCTTCAGATACGTTCTTCGCAAAAGTATCGCAAAAAAACTTTAAATTACATTATTTATTTTCAAGTAGAAATACGTTGGCTAATCAGGCTAATCAAGCTGTATATTTTCTTTTAAACATATACTAGTCCTAATTTTTCGAATTATGCAAATCAAACATTTCAAATATATTTGAACGATCCTGAATTTTGCTAATATTTTCAGAAAGTATGGAATCTAATTCTACAAAATCCTCACCAGGTCGCATCTGAATATACCGAACGTTTTTGCCGGTATACCTACTCTCCTCCTTAACAACATCTTCAGAATTATTGGTTGGGTACAAAACCAATAAAGCACGAACAGGTCGCATATCTTCAATATACGGATAATTATCATGAAACGGAGAACTCGTGTCATTCACATATGATGTAAACTGATCCCTAAGCCCCTTGTTTTTATCGAACGATTTTACTTTTTTTAGGATACTGATAAGTTTTATATACTTAGCATCTAACAAAACGCTTCCCAAATACCGCTTTTCTATATCAAAAACATCAATTCTAATGTCAGGCTTATTTCTATCAGATACTGTTATCAATGGTCTAGAAGCACTAACTCGGCATCTATTAGAAGGTATCGTTTCGTTATATGTCAAATTAATAAATAATTCACTACTTGAAAAACTTACTTGTGTACCTTCTGTTAGAAAAGGCAAGTCCTTGTTTTTTCCATGAGTGTCATAAATCCATCCACCTATCGGTTCAAAGTCTTGCCTGATTAATGATTTCATAACATTAATAAACGTCCAAATTTCATAAAGTTGAGCCGTTTTCTTCCAATACCGACGATATGACCTAGCCAAAGTAAATTGCTTTTTTTGTTGGAATAGGACCATATAAATTCGGTATAAAACATTGTAGGATGCGTTTAGCATAAGTGCCTTAGGTAATGCAGTGTTACTAGGCATAGATGCATTTTTAAGAAAAGCATCCTCAAGTACAAGGCGCAAATATTCTTGTAATTTTTTTAAAATAGTTGTGGCCTTTTGCAGCTCAGTAAGATTATTAATAAAATTTTTTTCAAAGTGTATTCGTTCACTTTTAGTCCATTGTTGTTCATATTTATGCTGTCCATTATAGTCATCCTTAGTTGCAATCTCTATTTGACAGTTATAAGCAATTTGCTTTCCACAAAATTTAACTAGGCGAGTCAAGAATAATTTTAACCACTGATTTGCTGCTACATCATACTCCAAATACCTTTGTGGGGTATATAACATTCCACGTTTATCTGGACGTTCACCAATTTTACGAATCGTCTGTTGATCAATTTCATTCTTTAACCCTGCTGATACCCATGAGTATGCTTTACTAATTTGATACTTTGCTTCATTTCTTAGCGTTTCAATCGCATATCTAATCCGTGTTTCTTGTTCAACTAAAAATGCAGTATCATCGTCAAGAATACTCATAGTATGTGCACCTTCAATACTTTTAACCTTACTTCGCATTTTTTTTGAATAATCTAGAGCTAATCCTTTGACCATCCTTTCAACATCATCACGCATAACCTGCCACTCTGGTGTAGTGAGTTCTTTGGGAGAAATATACCAGTATGCAAAGAAAGTTTGCCCATTATTCTCTTTAACACGTACTGTGTAATATCCAGGAGTTAAAGGAACAGTTTGCAAATCAACAGAACTTTTTTTATCTTCCCAACTGTTCGTATAAATACAATAATTTTGATTAAAACTATAGCTGTTTACATCATCTGACTCCGAATAGTCTCTACGATTTTGAATTTCGTAATCTTCAAGTTCTGGTAGTTCAAAAAACCCATTTTCAGAATCCCCAGATGTAATCAAAATATCGAATGGTCTATACTCAGGAACTGATTCAATCTGATCTTCTGATAATTCAAACAAGCAGTCTTCATCATATAGTTTTAACTTCAATTTAATTTTACCTTGTGAGTCTTGAGACTTAATTATTAAATTACATTGTAAACCCATATAATTTCAACTCCCGAGCTTTTTGTTGGACTATCTGACGTGATTCAGTAAACTTTGAAATCGTTTTATTATTATCGAAAATTTTAACTAAAATACCATCATCCCCATTTTCAATTAGATCACGTAATAATTCCTCTGAACCTCGAACTTTAGTCAATACACGTTGAACTAACTGCAGATCAAACGCTTCACCGCGTGATACACCGTTTTCGATATCCGGTAAAGAAATGAGAAAGCTTTCGATTTGCTGTACAATTCGCCAGCCAATACCAAGGTTCCGATCTTTTGAGTTCAATGCACTATGGATATCCCAAAGCAATGATTTTTCTTCAGAAGTTAACGGTTTTGCGTTATTTTTATCCACTAAGTTGAAATAATCTTCAGTGCTCATTTTCATAGTATCCATAGAATCTTCATTCTCCGAAGCGGGAGCATTCTTGAAATTCTGATTAAACGGTACTATGTGCAAAGAGATAACGTTAGAACGATCAAGGACCTTATCAGAAAATTGAAAAGTTGACTCATCTGTATTCACCGTTCCCACAAAAAGAACATTACTTCCAACTTTTATACGGGACGGGTATGTTTCTTGGTTATATAGTCTATTGCTAAGTTGTGGATTATATAACTGAACATACCTGCTATCAGAAGAAAGCTCAAGAACCGACAAAAACTGCGAGAAATAGTGTTCAACTCGTGCTAAATTCATCTCATCAAAGACAACAATATACAGGTTATTGGGATCTTTATCTGCAGCTAATAATGTTTCTACAAGTCTACTGTCCCCTGGACGATAAACACTATTTACCGTATCAGCATAACCTAGTAAATCAGAATCATCTGCCCAAAACGGCCGGACTGGCACAAAGCACAAACGAGCAGATAAAGTTTTTTGATCAGCAATTCCTAAGGTAGTTGCATAGGCACTTACTAATTTTGATTTTCCTGTACCACTCAAACCGGACAAAATCACCAATCCATTGCTTTCCATCGCAGTATGGAAATTAATCAAGTCTTTCACATTATAGTGCAAACCCATTCGATCTGTTTGCTGAATAAAACGTTGAATAAACCTTGACTGCTTAGAATTATTTAAATCTGACTTAACCGTTGACTTCATTATAGTATCGTCCAACTTAGTTACTTGCTTACCAATTTTTGCTTCCTCCACATTGTCTTCACTAATAGTGATGTTCTCGGATTGTTTGTCAGTTATATTGGTTTCAGTATTAGTAACTCGTTGAGGATGAAATTCAGATGCACGCTTCTCATATCTCAGAACAATATCTTGAGGAACATACATAACATCTTTACCTCGAAGTGTCAATAAATTACTGAGCCAATCCGTATCATCTACAGTAATTCCAACACGTCTTATTTTTTCACCGTTTTTCGGAAAGTATGCAAAGCCTCTAGTGGTCTTTTCTTGTTTTTCAATACCAACATAAAAAGACATTTCAACATCACTGTTTTTCCAAATGACACTTCTAGGAGCTTCACTGGCATCGGCCGGCCACGGAACAACATTTCCAAGAACCTTCCCCTTCAGTAACGCATCTTCAAATTCGTATTGATTGTTTGGCCTATTATATTCATCGACTACACTAAACTGTGGAATGCGTGTAAACCAAACTTGACTGGGCTCGGTCCCTGGATTTTGCGGTAGTACTTCTACGTCAAACGCATTTAAAAATAAACGATCTCCAGAATCACTATAGTTAAAGCTTGGGGTGGTAACAAACCACTTATTCTTCAGATAATCGAATGCAATGTCTTTGCGTTGTTCGGGGTCAGAACTAGACTCATCATCAGTGAAACCAATATGATAATTATTATTAATGATCATACTCATCTGATGCGGAATATTCGTAATATCTATAGATTCCGGCCAATCTGTACTTGGATATAGTCTTGCGCGTAAACTCCCCTTCGCTGTTATATCCAGATCATCTCTACTAGCAAGATAACCAACCATTTTGAAATCTTGCTTACCTTCATTAATTGTTGCCAACATTATATGTCCCCCCATTAATCAATTCATACTGACTTAAGAAAATAACATCTGTTGTTATTTTTTCTTCACGAATCCTCTCCATTAATGATAACCATACATATCTTGCAGTAATCTCTTGTAGCAACACAAGTCGCTCTGGTTTTATAAATTTTATCCATTCCATTAATTGATCCATCGTATTTGAAACACCAATATAAATATATTCATCATTTGAACTCTCTAATTGCTTTTCGCCGGCAACCAATGTTAAATTTTTAATATACGCTGTTCCGACTAACTTCAGCATTGAACTGTATTTATCTGCCATTTCAGATTTCTGAAATAGTTTTCGTTTAAGTCTATCCATTTCACTGTTTAATCTATTAACTTCTGCCTCATACTTACTAGCTGCCGTTTCACTAACATCACCATATTTTCTTTCTATTTCATCTATTTTTTGTTTTCGTTCTTTAATTGCAAATTCAGCTTGTTCAGTTAGTTGCTTTTTAAATTTATTAGTTAACTGCTCTATTTCGTTATTATGTTGCTTTTTCGCTTGATTAAATTTCTCTTTTAATTTTGAGTTGGCCTTGGTCAATCTTATAATTTCACTGTTTAATTTATCCTCTACTAAATTATCTTGAGATATCGATGGTTTATTGTTTACAGACCAATCAATTTCCTTCCATGCTTCATGCCAATCTTCAATGTTGGTTACCGCATCACCAATATACACTTCAATAGCCTTATTTTTATAATTCTTTAGCATCGTAAGTAAAATAGCTCCCGCTTTGGAATCATGATGTTGTATAAGCTCTTGAAGTCCAGAATAAGAAATATCTTTTATTATGATATTAAAATTATTTATTTTATAGAATCGATCTACCTTCCCATTTATAATCTGAGAAACTGTATAAGCAACGTTCCCACGATCCAAGAGATTACCAATAATTTTTTCTCGCATCCGATCAGGAATTTTTTTTGCAACACTAGCCATTTTCTTTTTCGGTGCTTTTTCATATATCCCAGCTAACATCTGAGAATCAATTGGCATTAATAACATTTCTGCCACGCGTATCGTAAAAATCGAGTATTCCAAATTTGTTCCTCCTACTCATCAAACCGTCATACGACTTGGATTTATTAATGCATAAAATCTCGTTATTTTTGATACCATAATCACTTGGTGCATAGTATGCGTTAAATTCATTTTGACGCAAGAAAGCGTATTTAATTAGCCACTCGCATTCATGCACATACTATTTCAGTATAGGCGGTCAGCCTCACGATAAAAAGGAAATATTTTCCTTAATATTTCTTTTTTTAATTATTAATTACATGATTTTATCTGCAGTAACTACCACTCAAACAATATTCTAATTATCATTGATGCTGCAATAAATACCGTACAATCAATGTACTGACATCATTTTAAATAATTAACACTTAGAAACAAACATACTATCATACTAAACATTAAAATAATATCCAAGGCCTCCAGAAGGAAAAGGTAGACGTCATTATTAACTAGTTATTACCTGATAATTCAATTCGATAGAGTTTATCATCTTGGCTAAGGCGAATAAGGACATTGGTATTGTTCAGATTTTCATCTGATAGCTTATCCTGTAATATTGGAAAGATCACTTGAATACGCTTCTTATTAGCATATTCTATCAAACGTATTAATTGTCGATTATCTACCAATTCCTTTCGGTCTGAAATGACAAACCCAGGTGTAGCAATTCCTGAAGAACGAGCATATTCTAAGTAAGCAATATCAAAAGCAATAGTTAATGCTTGCTTACTTCCAGAAGAATTTGCTTCTAATGTATTAGAGATTTTAAGTTTATAAAAAGGAGAACCCTGAGCGCTTTTCCCTTCTTCAGCGTAGATATAAGCACTTTCGTTATTACCATATAGGTACTGAAAAACAGGTGTTAAATAACTTGTACTAAATTCATGTAATACACTATTAAATTTATTAAGGTGCTCAGCAGTATATGATTGTAAACTTTTACTTTCTAACCTTTGAGTCGACTGGTCTAGCTTATCTTGGGCTTGCTTTATTTGATTAATTTGCTCAGTCAATCGGCCTAATTTATCCACCTGTAGGGTATATTCGCTAATAAGTTTTTGGATATCAGTTACTTCACCAACATCACCACGTAATAAAATATGTTCATTTTTAGAGATTTTAGTTAAAATCTTATCACGACGATTTACTAAATATTTTATCGTTAAAAACACGTCAGACAGATTCTTCTTAGCAAAATTGTAACGATTCATCTTCATTGTACGAACAAATTGAACTACTTCACGGAAGTCTTTTGGGAGAGTACCTAATAACTCATTAGCATCAGCATACATTGACTGTAGCTCAGTATCATCAACAATATTATCATCAAGATTTAATTTTTCTTTTTGTTCTCTAAGGATGTCTCGTTTGATACGGACATCAGCAAGCTGTTGATTAATCTTAGTAATTTTCTTTTTATCAGCAATTACTTCATCTAGGATTATTTGATAATTTGGAATTTCTAGTAAATCCTTTCGACGTTGATCAAGTTTTTGAACGCCGGTTTCGCGTATAGCTTTTTCGGCTTCTAATTGATGAATATCAGCGTTAGTTGTCAATTGATCTAGAAACTGATTATAAGTACTTTTAGTATCTTCTAAAGATTTAATATCCTCAGTAGAAATCGCAGGATCTATTTGAAACATATAAAGATAGATAGATTCATAACGCCGTCCAGTTGGAGTTCCTTGTAAATACTTAAAAGTGTTTTCCACTGCTCTACTGCTATACCGGACTACTCGATCGATTAACTCTCGATAAGATGGTGAAGAATCAGAAGTAATTTCATCAGTAAAAAATAAATTCGCTAGATAGTTCAAATATTCAGTTTGGTTAGAAACATTCTTTCCATTAATTTGACTAAAAACATGGCCTTTAGAATTAAATCCACGTACAACATTAACTCTGTTTTTAGTTTTGGTATCTTGAAGAGTCATACTAAAAGTTCCTAAATTTTTAGTAAGATACTCTTCCGAAACGTCAGTGGGTCTAGTAAACAACTTTTTTCGATTACCACCAAGCATAAAATCAATAATACGTAAGAAAGTAGTCTTGCCTATATTATTACCCGACTTAGTAGGAACACCATCTGGCATAGGGGTTTCATCAACAATCAGGTTAGCCGCATTAATAAAATTCACATCACGAATAACCTTGTTATTAATGCTAATTTTAAGCTCTTTAATGATGTACATAAATATACCGCCCCCCTTGTTCGTCAATCTGTCCCAAAATATACAGCCAAGCAAGAGACAAAGTAAATAATTTTTCACCAATTTTAAAACTTATTTTTTGTTCAACTAACTCAAACCATTCCTGAAAACTCAACTGAGAATATTGTCGGATAATTGACAAGGAAAATGCTCCAACATAGTATGGACTTAATTTTGGATCAATTTTATTGAACATGTTGAACATTCTCCTTTCCTAAAGGTATGCGTGGTGGCTCTTCAAAAACCTCACATCTATTGAAAGCGTCAACTACTATCTCTACAATGTAACGACCGATTTCATCCTGTCCAAGTGAATGACCAAGAGCATCTCGAAAACCTGTACCGTTGGTATTAAGATATTTGGTGAGATAACCAATCAGTTTACCAAACTTTTGTACAGAAGTTTGGGCTGCAATAACTTCTTGGTCAAAAAAGTATCCTTCCTGAAGTAATGAAAATATAGTCTTATCCGCATTTTTCCCTTGTTCTAAAAAACTTTTATATATTGAGTCAAATAATTCAGAATCTGTATTCTTAAGAATAAATGCTGTTAATGTCTCTAACTTGTTGAATTTTATTTTTTCTTGAATATGAAATGCATGGGGGGGTATGCGTATTGACCTTTGATTTACACTAAGATCAGCGTTTGAGAGCCGACTAATAAGTTGCTCTAAGATCAATGGATTTCTCTCGGCAACTAGTTCACTAACAGCTTCATTAATAACATCGAGAATATCCTCGAGCTTATCTAATTTGAACTGACTAGAAGAAACAAGTTCAGCATAAAGAAGTTTAAAATCAAGATAATTATTTTTTGGATCGAATTTAGATATAATTTTATTTTCGCTATTTTTAATTGAATGTACTTTTTTTGCCCATGATGGTGTGACCACAATTAAGGAAAAAATTAAAACACGATACGATGAAAAAGATGGTTGTTTTTTTAACTTTTCGAACGTATTCTTCGCCTTTTTTGCATTTAATGGAGTAGAAGTAACTTGAACCAAAATCTGATTTTTGCAATCAATTAAATCAGCCCCGGGAAAATTCAGGACCTGTTCATTTAGATTTTCTAAATTCCAATTAAAAACTTGTTGCAATAATTGTGCAATAATTGGCTCAGCAACTATAGCTGCATCATGCATGTTAGCTGCACTAAACATTTCAATTTGTTGTGCCCACAGTGAAAGCCTTCTATTAATAAGGCGTAAAACATCCTCTTTATTCATGACAGAATCCATCCTTCCAACTAATTACCATATTCTATCAGCTTACCACTGAATCCATGTTTATTTTATTATAGCGCATATCCTGTTATCCTTTTAATAATTATTTTACCTAAAATCACCCCCAAAAAGACAGTTTACTGAATACACTGTCTTTAATCTTTACTAATTATCTACTGGGTCAAAATACCATGACCATCATTCAAGAAATACGGGGCCACCTACATCTAGTTATCAACTTAGTTTATACCTCTGATGATCTTGGTCACAGTCATTGCCCACCAAAAAAATGTTGTTTACCCAGTACTTTATTAAATAACCAACCGCTTGTCCCAATTCCTGCCAGTCACTAACTTTTGTCTTTAAAATGTAAACGTAAATGCTAGAATTAAAAAAAATAAGCTTTACTTATAAAAGATTAGTAAAGCTTATTTTTGTATTCGCAAACTTAGTTTCTTTTTAGATGTTTCTGCACTTCATTTTCTGCCATTATTATTTGCCTTTCATTTCTTTAATAACTGTCGCAGCGGCTGAGATAATTACTCGTAGCGCTACTTCAATCCACTTACTCATTTTGACCTCCCCTCCCCCTAACTAGTTGATTATTGCTATCCAAAATCCCCCATGCTAGCAATTTCTGCTGTTGCAAGTCGGTTATCAAAAAACCAATATAACTTTCACAACCATAAAAATAAGCCATTACCTTTTGCGGCAATGGCTTTTCATCAATTGTTGGTACTTGAATCATTTCATCCTTGTGTAAAAAATATGTTTCAGGTACAAGTTCTTCATTTTTTACTTTGCGATTCAACAAAGAACTTAACTGTTGAACAATTATCATTTCCGCTTGATGTTTATAGAATTTCATCTTCGCTCTTCTCCTCATTGATTTCCTCTGGGAAAATCATCGTTGCCCTGTCAGACTGAACAATCACCCATAGCGTTCCTTCAAACAAATGCTTATAATTTTTGATTTCAAATACTTTACTGTAATTTTTATCTTCATACTTTAAAAACAGCTGCTGGCTCTGAATTGTAAATTCAAATCTTTGAACTAAAGCAAGCACTTGACTATTACGTCGTCTTTTATTGAGCAGTTGCCAACAAACCGCCTGTAATTCTCTAGGTACTGTTTCTTTAACTTTTTGAGTATAAAAAATACCCATCTCATTCATTGCTTGCTGCCCCAAAAATGTCTTTTGATTTCATTGAAAGATAACTTCCACCAAAACCTATGATAAGGTGCTCTAATAGCTTAATTTGTAATAACTCACAAACCTTATAAAGCTCTTGTGTGAAACTAATATCTGCTTTAGAGGGTGTAATATCTCCACTTGGATGATTATGAGCAACAATAATACTGGGAGCATTGGACAAAATTGCATTTCTAACTACATCATGTGATATAGCCCTTGAACTCAAAATCGTTACAATATGAACTATTGAAATATTAACTGGTTCTCCTTTGGCATTAAGTGCCGCCTACCACTAACTGCTCACTGGCTTTATCCTCGATAAATGATGAAAATAGGCCATAAGCCGCCTGGGATGTCGTACATTTGCGCTTTTCATATAAAAAACTTCCTTTTTTAATCAGCTTAATGCTGACAATAGAAACCCTCTTGTTCTTGTATTTACTAATGAGTTTTCACCTTTTCTGATTTAATACACAAAAAAAGACTTGGTTTGTTAATCCAAGTCTTTTAGCTTACGCTTGTGTTTTGTCCCTTAAATACTTCTGTACTTCTGCTTTATAACTCATCATTTTGAAAAAGCTTGGTCCAACCGTTACAATTTTCAGCCCGGAAGCCAAGGCTAAAATTGGCCAATTAAAAATCCCAATGAGAAAAGCTACTGTTTCCAACTGATCTGTTGCTTTAGTAAGATTTCCCTTAATAATTCTAGTTGAAAACTCCCATTTTTGATTTGCTCTATTCTGGGTAAACGTAAAACAGAATACACGATTCTTTTCGTTAGGATTAATAGCCTTAAAAACAACTATGCGTGAGTTATTTGCTGCTATTTTCTGAATTTCCTTCTGTAATTCTTTGTTTTGGACACCTTTAAGAAATTCCTTATCCGGGAACTCTGGCAATTTAAAATCCGCATGTTCAAATTTTGTTTGGTAACAGTCTGTTTTAATTTTTGACCGTAACAAGTCTTCAATTTTTCTTAGGTCATCTTCACTAATTTCATAGTACATTTGTTACCCCCATATTCTATAAACTTAAAATTATTTTTTGCTTCTACTCTGTTTTGTGATGTCAGTGATCTTTTGTTCAAGATCTATGTGGAAAAAGCGAGCCGCTCCACTTACAAGAACCAGTACATTACCGAGTAAAAATAACCAAGCTCCTAAGGCAAATGATGATGAACCACCAAAGTTCCCAGTATCACCTAACTGTCCTTTCAACACAAACAAAAAGATTAAACTCACAATTGGTAAACCAAATTTAAGCAAACTTTCATATTGCTGCAGTGATTTTATACGATCCACAACTAAAATCAAGGCTGGGACAATGATAAATAAAGTTCCCAACATGTAATCACTGTTAAAAATCAGCTTGTAACCTGGATAAGACAAACTGTAAACTAACCCTCCACCTGGATCCCCAGCATAAAAATTACCGACGAACAAAGATACTATCATAATGATTGACCCAATTATATCTAAATTAGCTATTGTTTTTTTAGTATTAATGTTCATTTTCTGTTGTACCTTCTTCCGTATAACCATTAGCAAGCAATTGATTTTTGAACCATGTATCATACATTGAACCAAACCAAGCTAGCTCAGCTAAATTAAGGATCAATGATATTACTGACCCCATCGCACTTGAAACGATAATATTGACTACCAACGCAATTACGAATGGAATAGCAATTTTGGCAACAAAACCTGTAGTCTTATATTTCTGGCTAAACACTGCATAAAAGATTGTAAAAATTCCTCCTAGCCAGTTAAACGATCCTTTAACCTGCTTCTTAATTGTTTTGCCATTAATCTCCCTTACCATCACTGTGTCTTGCAATACTCGATCATTAAAACCAAATAGTTCTGCAAAATTCATTATTTATCCCCCTTTTTTTCTTTATCTGCCTGATGAACCGTTTTCATAACCCACTTCTGTGAATAACCATACTTTCGTGCTAAAAACTGGGAATTACTTCCATCGTATTTTTTTAAGACCTGTATCGCAGCTCGTTTTCTATCATACAAGTGCGTTGGGATTGTCAATTGTGATCCGCGATAGTGTTCGTAAACTGCCAGCATTGCATCAATTCCAATTATTTCACTGAGCCCCTTATAAAAAGATTGTAGAGACTCAATATCAATTGGCTCTTTCATAACCGTTCCTCCCTTCATACATCTTTAAACACAAATTAACCTCCCTTTAAATTTTAGTCATTGCGTAATCCTTTCGCTACTTCACTTTAGAAGTAACGTTGCCTTGCATCTTCCTTACACTTCTCCTTCTATTCAAATAAATGCCCGCTATGTAAATTAGCCTGCATCCAATTTAATAATATATATGTGAAGTACCATTTATTACATCTTGAGCTGGAACTTTTCCTTAAAATTCCCAATAACACCCGTTCAACATTCCTTAATTATCTATTGATCGGACAAATGTATTGGCTGTTCTCAAGTGTCTAGAAAGACTAGACCCGTTTTCCCGATTTTTTAAGACAACTAATACATCTACATATAATCGTGTACAATAAATTGCAGTTTGGTAACCCTACCTGTAATTAATCATAAAAATATACGTTTACCATTTTTTATACTTTTATTATTATTTCTTCACTAGATTGCAAAGAAAGAGCAGGTGCTCCTTTCAGAGAACCTGCTCTTTCTTGTTGATGCTTCTTAATCTGCTGTATGATTTCCTTATTGAAGAGCATTTCTACCCAAACTAATTTTTCTTTGCGGTTAAATTGAATGTTATCAATAAACAATGCAAACATTTTTTTGAGGTATTTACGCTCCTTGTTCGAAATAATCTCTTTGATTAATCTTACAACTCTTTTTATCGATATATTTGTTGGCCCTTTTCCATACACCAATATTTTCTTCGAACACTGGTCTATTTGTAGTTGTAACTTAGAAACTTCATTGACTAAAGCTAATTTTCTAGGCGTAATACTTTGTGCAAGGATAGCATCCTCTTTACTGAGGTCCTCATATTTGCTAATTTTCTCCTCTAATTCTGCAATAATAGTCTTTTTGTTAGAAATAGTTTCCCGCAGCTGTTGAATATTAGCGCTTTTTTCCTTGTCCATTTTTCTCGCAATGATCTGCGCAATGTTCGGCTCGGTTACAACGTATAATAATTTTTTCATCACTAGTGTTTCGGCTTCTTCTGCACGAATTGAATTAGCGTGACAAACTTTGCTACCCTTATTACGAAAATTTGCACAACTGTAATAACGAATACGTTTTTTAGTTCCATCTTTCAAAGTATTGGTCGTATTACTTGCTGCCATCACTCCACCACATTCTGGGCACCTTAATAATCCTGTTAAGATGTTCGTTCCTTGATGATCCCACGCAGGAATCTTTGCTGTACTTTTCCGCCTCGCTTCAACTCGATCCCAAAGTTCTTGGGAAATTATAGGCTCATGTTTTCCCTGCACCAATACCATTTTTTTATTTAAGCCATTGCGCCTTTTTTTATCCCAATTACGGTACTTAGCATAGCGTACTTTCCCGACATACAATGGATTATCAATAATATTTTTTACCGCTATTGTTGAGAATGCATTTCTATTTTTTGTCTGATATCCGCACTGATTTAACTC
Source organism: Liquorilactobacillus capillatus DSM 19910 (assembly GCF_001434915.1). Taxonomy (GTDB): domain Bacteria; phylum Bacillota; class Bacilli; order Lactobacillales; family Lactobacillaceae; genus Liquorilactobacillus; species Liquorilactobacillus capillatus. The sequence continues at coordinate 15,688 of NZ_AZEF01000013.1, read as the reverse complement.
ATTAGCAATTGCTCTAAATCCCTTCCCCCGATCGAACAAATTGAAAATCAGACGAATAATTTTTGCTTCTCGGGGTTCGATGTTTAAAATTTTCTTTCCCGATTTATCAAGCCCAGGTTTATACCCTAACACACGACCAACAGTTGCATATCCTTCCTGTGCTCTCTTGTATGTCCCAAGGTAAACATTCTCGGCAATATTATTTCTTTCAAGTTCACTAACCGTGCCCATGATTGTAAACATAAATCTTCCTTGTGCTGAGTCAAGATCTATTTTTTCTGAGACAGAAGTAAAACCTATTCCGTTTCTCTGAAAAATATCGACCATTTCAAGCAGATCCTTCGTATTACGTGCAATTCGGCTATTCTTCCAGACAACAACCATATCAAATTTCTTGTTTTGAGCATCAGCAAGAAGTCTTTGAATTCCAGGCCTTTTTTCGACACTACTTCCAGAAATCCCTTCATCAGCATAGATTTTTACTAGCTCCATATCATCTTGCTGGCAGAATTCACTTATCTTTTGTCGTTGCGCATCTAACGAGTAACCTTCTATTGCCTGATCTCTAGTAGACACTCTGACATATCCAACTGTCTTTTTTACTTTTATTTCAGCCAAATTATAACAACTCCTTTTTTAATCGTATAAGGTCAAACTTGCCCTTGACCAATAAAATAGACTTAATATTTTTTCTTTGATCAATGATTACACTATTTACAATTAGATCGATGAACCCATCTCGTTCTAGCCTTGAAAACATCTCTAACCACAAACTTAATTTCATTTTACGTTGTCCGTTCTTAGATGTACTTCTATCACTGACAAGTACCAGCCGTTCCCTTAATTGTTCTACGGTTAAATCACCGTTTTCAAACTGTCTAAAGATTTGTTTATGGTTGATGGAGTGCTTCCCATCCCCCTTTATTTTTTTATTGGTGGAAAAATGTCGTACCACAGCTTTAATGAAATATTTTTGAAAAATTTCACTTTTAAAAATATCGTGAATTGTTTCCGTGACTTTCCGTTCAACATCAGTACTTCTAAGCCTATAGGAATGGTACGCCCTATCTTGTCGTGAATAGTTTGTGCCCACACTGCAATAGTAATAGCTGTAAGTTTTACCGTTTGAGCATACTCGGTTATCTGACATATGATGCTTACATAAGGGGCATATTAATTTTCCTTGCAGTAATTGCGGCTTTTTTCTGGTTTTTCTTTTTTGACAGAATTTTCTTTTCTTTACCATTAATGACTGTACCTCAGCAAAAATTTGCTTTTCTATGATAGGCGGATAAATATCCTGACGCTTCCCGTAATTCGTTTTAGCTATCCCAATGTAGTGTTGATTCATCAAAATTTGTTTTATCCTCACTGGTTGAAGATCCCTGTTAAACCTTTCTTTTACCAACGTCGATAATTTACGGTACCCCTTACCCTCTAGATATGTTTCGTAAAGAAACTTAACAATCACCGAAGTCGTTACTTCAATTTGAACCTTGTGTTGTCTATCAAAAAAATATCCATACGGCAACTGAGATGAAATTATCCGTCCCTGCTGAAACTTATGAGCTAGAGCCAATTGTACATTTTCCTGGATAATTGATCTTTCAAATTCTGCAACGGCTCCATAAATTTGTGCTTGTACCATCCCCACAGGTGTTGTAAAGTCGTCTAACTGTTCAGTCAGACTAATTAATTCTACCCCATTCTTTTGAAAGAGCTCCATCAATTGTAGAAGCTCTTTTGCATTACGACTTAAGCGATCAAGTTTAGTGACAATTAGATAATCAATTTGATTAATACACTTTATTTCTCTAATCAGGCTCTGTATCCCCTGACGATTAGATATGTGATGTCCACTCACGCCTTCATCCTGAAACATCTTCAAACTCCAGCCACGCTCTTGTGCAGTCCCTGCTATCCTTTGGCTTTGAGACAACAGGGAAAAACCCTGCGCGGCTTGTCTTTGGGTCGATACACGTACATATCCGACAGCCTTTATTTTCAAATTATCCCTCCTCCTTTCCATTCAAAAATTCAAAAATAATTTTTACTAATTGCTCAGCAAATTGCTCTATCGTCATATTTCTTTCGTCCATAACAAATAATCCTCCTTATTAATTTGAAAAATGTTTTTGATTAAGTACAAAAAAGCTTTCTCGATAATTCCAATCCAATTTTAGAGTATAAGTTACTTCACGCCGCCTGTTTATTGTAACTCGATTAGTTTTTCGGTCTTTTTCGCTTTCTAAAATACCACGCTTTTTCCATAATTTAAGAATTGTTGCCTTATCTTCGTAGCCCAGATCATCGAGTATCCGTGTCATTTCCTTTTTCAAAATAGCCACACGAATATTTGTATCAGTGCCTTCTGGACGGAGAAAAATTCCAATTAAGTTTAAAGGTGTGTTGTACTTATCTACATACGACTTGAGATCTCGCTGATGTTGTATCAAATATTGCACAACATCTGAAAATGCCTCTTGACCCACATCTTGGCCAATATGAGCATTATCTGTATGCTTGACAATAAAACCATGTAGTTTTTCCAAGTCAATACTTGTTCCCATCAGTTTATTTAAAAGATAGGCTGTTAGAACTATTACAGCATTTCGATCCGCAATCCGATGACGATACCTTGATTCAGGCAGCTGCTTAACACAAAGGTCAATACACTGTGTATAGCGCTCCGGAATAGCATTCCAGATAACATCTTCAGCTATAAGTCTTCTTACGAACTCAGGCTGTAACCATCCATAGTTTGTTGCTACCACACTTTTTATATGTTCTGCCTGTTCTGGACTAGTTGTGAATTCAACATCTGATAGCTCAAGTATCCTCACTTTTAGACCATCATTTTTAGCAACTTTTTCAGTCAAACGGGCTTCTCCTGTACTAATAATGGTAGTACTCCAATTACGAATTTTCTTTAACCCAGCATCCTGATTTGAACGTGCTTTTTCGTTTCCGTCCACTAATTGATAAACCAACGAAGTCATATCACGAATTTGAGAAATAGAAATCTCATCTAACACTAGTGGTATCCCGAAATTGTTATTAAGGGTCGCCATAAGAGCATTCTGAGTTGTTGCCCAAGTCCGTATAAGGCCTCTATTGTTAGTAGTTGGGCGGCCGGAAACTGAAGCAGCAAGCTGCGCACTAGTGGTTTTTCCCGAAGAAGATTGACCTACGATATGAACAAGGAGATTGGAAATATCTGGATTAATGAAAGAAACCAATGGAACCAGTGTTGACGAAGCCCCCAGAACCAAAGCAAGTTCTAAGGCCGTATTCCCCATTACTTCCTGTTGGACCATATTATTCCAATCATCAAAAGTTCCACGTGAAACGAGATCATATCGAGAGCCTTCGTTAAAGCCAACCATGTTTTTAGAACTTATCAATTCAGCATGGGCAAATTGCTTATCATCTTGCCAATTATTTTTTTCTACCCAACCAACTGAATTGTAATAATATTGAATCGGTATACATCCTCTCTGCGCGATTAAATAATCAAGTACCGCAATTTTATTCCTAACTGGGAAATTTACACCTTGCGAAATCAACTTCTCAATACCCTGTGTTGTGAAAAGCTTCCCATCAATTCTAATGTTTTCAAAATAGCCCGTTGCAGTTTCAAAATACTGCAAATCGTAAATCTCAGCATGAGTCTCTAAACTTCGATAGTGACCAACAATTCCCATGACAGGTGTAATAAATTTAGCCCCATCCTTTTCACGTCTATAAATAGCCGTGTTCTGTAAACAATAAGGGTAAGGTATGATATTCTCATTTAAATACATTTTGAATTCCTCCTATAAAATAATATATGCATAAGTTTGTACTCGGAACAGATACTCACTTAATATCTGCATCCGATGCATATATACTAACTTTCCGTATAAAAAAAATAAGCTGAAAGCAAGAAAAAAAGATTTTTGCTTTCAGCTTATTTTTTTTTTTTAGATTTGTTATATTTAAAGGTTATCCATCATTTTTCTACTAATCGGAGATTGAATAAAATAACTCGAAATTTTTTCAAGATAATCATCCCTAGTATCGGAACCATTTTTACTGACTTCTTCAAATGTCCACAATAATATACAGGTTTTTTTAATGATACTGTCTAGCATGGTAATCATTTCATTTTTAATTTCAGAGATATTTTCTTCTTTAGGATATTTTTTCCTTATTTCATCTTCATCAGCAACCAGATATCTTATTATTTGATTTATTTGATTCAATTCAATAATAAGTCGTCCAATTAAATTCCTTTTCTGATTAGCTATGTCTTTTCCACCGTACGTTTCTAAGCATTTTAAATGCTCTTTATCCACACACTTTAATACTTTACGAAAAAGAACAACCTCATCTGAAGAAACTTTATGAAACTTTGCATCCTTTATAGAATTAATTTCACCTTTTAACTTCAAAAGAGTAGTTTCTAATCGATTTGTAAAATCCAAAATATCTAATTTGCTTCTTTTCTTATAAAGAGTCCCATCTTCGTAACCGACTTCATCCCCCCATATAAAATTGGCAAAGTTTCTTTCTACCTCTATCCTTTTTTGTTTGTCGTTACCATTTTTTAGCATGGCTTCTTTTCGTTCTAGATTCTCATATATAGAACATACATTGCCTAAAAGCTCATTTTTCCTAAGCTCCTCAGAAAAAGATTTTTTTAGATTCTTATATTTTTTATGCTCTACTTCATAACACTGCATTTCTTTAAACTTCATAAATTTTTCTAAGCTTTTAGATTTCCTTTTTATTTCTTCTCTTTTGTGGATAAACACAGCAATATTAATCATAAGAGCAGGTGTATTAATATCCGCATACCGTCCGCTAATCGTTAATAAGCTATTATTGATATACTCATTTATAACCACTTCCATATATTTTGAAAGTACGTCATCTTTTAAGTTACTTTTTGCTATTTTTAAATCACTGATAAAATTTTCATCAGCTATATCTAATAATTTATATTTTTTAGAAGCAAAATCCTTATTTTCTCTAATAATAAGCTCTAAAGATCGTGTGGCTTCTTCATAAAAAGAAGACCTCGTCTGGTTGGACATATTCTTAGCAGTTTCCAAGAACTCTGACACCGTAGATTTAAAATTTATCAACTCTTGAACCTGTGCGTTCATATCTTTATATGCCCTTGACTCAAGAATAATTTTCCTAGCTATACTATCTTCTTTCATTTTCCATATGGCTTTGTCCAACTCACAGTAATAATCTATTTGATCTTCTACATCCACTCTTTTAAATGCTTCCGCTGTTCGTACACCATTTCCCTTAATCAAATAAGGATTTGATTTCTTCAACTCTGCTTTTAAAAGTGTCCCTAAAATCTCAACTTCCTCTTCCATAAAATGGAAATTTCCATCATCATTATCTTTAGAAAAAACATCGCTTTTTTTAAATGTTTGAAGCATATTTTCATAGGTATTTGCTATAGACTTACTGCTAATGTCTGCCTTTGACACAGCTTTTCTGTAAATATCTCTTTTATTTTTAGTCATAATTTTTTTAATCACAAATCTCCTAATTTAAAACTATTTGAAACCGCATCACTTATGATACGGACTACCTGCATTGATCATAAAACTGCGGTAAACCTGTTCCGTCAGAACTAACCGCATCAACTGGTGTGGCAATGTAAAACGACCAAAAGATACTTGTGCTTCAACCCGCTTAAGGACAGCTTCGCTCAAACCTAATGAACCACCGATAATGAAGGTGATATCGCTATGACCATATGTTCCTAGCTTTTGTAACTCGTCAGCTAATTCCTCAGATGAGCGTTCTTTACCCAGAATAGCCAGTGCATAAACATATTCTTTACTTTGAATTTTGTTTAGGATTCGCGCACCCTCAACTTCTTTAACCTGCTCCATTTCGGCATGACTCAACTTTTCCGGTGCTTTTTCATCCGCAACTTCAATTATTTTAAACTTACAGAACTTGCTTAATCTTTTTGTGTACTCTGCAATTCCCTGTTTTAGATATTTTTCTTTCAGTTTACCAACAACTACAATTTTAATGTTCATAACTCTCCACCTTTTCACAAGTTATCCCCAAAGTTATCCACTTATCCACAAGCCGATTTCTATATCTTGCACCGAACAAATTTTCGTCACAATATTTATTAATTTCAATTTTGTCAAGTCAAAATTTTTTATCCACAGTTATTAACAACTAATAAGTATTTATCTTTCACTATCAAACACTATTATAGCAACGTTTATTAGTTATGTTACCCATTTTTTAAAAAGTTACACACAGCTTTTACACACAACTGTGGATAACTCCAAACTGTATAAAAAGCTAACTTGCCAACCGTTTTGACCTTTTTCAACAACCACTATCCTAGTAAATCACTTTTTTATCCACAAATAAAGAGTTATCCACCGTTAAGACACAAAAAAAGGCTTTTCTGCATCTGTTTAGTCGCATACAGAAAGACCTTTTTTAATCCATAATTATCTTTAAACTTTATAATACTAATTACCTGAATTTGAAGACGTTGTTGTATTTGAATCATCTGCTTCAAGTGATAGTTTTACATTCGCTGTTTTCTGTGTCCCTTCATGATAATACTTCACTTCAACTGTATCACCTATTTTATGGTTATACAAAACTTCACGTAGAGAAGATAATCCTTTAACTTCTTTACCACCAAGCGAAGTAATAACATCATACTTAGTTATCCCTGCAGACTTAAGCGGTGAATTGTCAGCTACTTTTAAGACAACTACCCCACTTGTAATACTTGTTGGTAACTTAAGTACTGACTTCTGATCACTTGTAGAAACATAGTTTAAGTCTACTAGTGAGATTCCTAATGCTGGTCGTTTTATCTTGCCGTCTTTTACCAGTAAGTTAATGACCTTGACAACCTCGTTACTAGGGATCGCAAAACCCATCCCTTCAACAGAGGTTGAGCTGGTTGAACTACTACTTGACCCAGTATTAGCTAGTTTCATCGAGTTTATTCCAACAACTTGTCCCGAAAGATCAATCAATGGACCACCAGAATTACCCGGATTAATAGCTGCATCTGTTTGAATAACCGTTGTTTGTCCTGAATTAACACCAGAACTATCCGTTGTATCAATCGTCCTCTTCTTAGCTGAAATGATTCCTTGTGTTAATGAAGTTGCATAGGTTGAACCTAACGGTGATCCGATTGCAAGAGCTGTCTGCCCAACTTGAATATTGTCAGAATTGCCGAAGGAAGCTACCTGTTTAACGTTATTAGCGTTGATTTTCAAAACCGCTAAGTCAGTAACTGAATCGTGACCAACTACTGTGGCCTCTTCCTTCTTCCCGTCATTTAATAGAACCTCTACTTTATTTGAACCAGAGATAACATGGTTATTAGTTACAATAAAAGCCGTATTATCACTCTTTTTATAGATTACCCCTGATCCTTCACTTTCCGAGGTTGCTCCGCTGCTACTGGAACCAGAGCCGAAAATATCATCTAGTGAGTCCCCAGAACTTTTCGTTGAGTAAGCCTCTACCGAGACAACTGCATTTTGAATCTTATTAAATGCCTTTGTACTTTGGGTACTAACATTAACTTTGATATTGCTAACACCAGTTTGACCTTTAGCATTGTTTGTCGTCACCGCGTTGGATTCACTTTGCTGGTAAACTGTATATCCACCAACAATTGCACCACCGCCGATAATACCACCTACTAGTGCGATCAAAAAAAGTTTTAGCATCCCAGATCGTTTCTTAGCCCCGCCAACCTCGCTATACTTTGCTTCTTTTTCCTTTTGCTCATTACCATTTTTCATGCGTTTTGTATTTTCTCTTAGTTAGAGATAAATACTTCCCTCCCTCCAATTAAAATATCCATACTTACGTATGTTTCCATTTTAACGATAAAGTTTGAAAAAAGCATGAATAAAATACTAAATTTGTCTAAAAAAAATTAATTTTATTAAATGATTGTTAATTTTGTTGCCTTATTTGGATCAGTATCAAAAATATTGAAATCATGACCAACACCAAAATCGTGCTGCTCCATCGTTGATGCTACTGTTAAATGAGCTAACTCCTTAACATTGTTATCCTGACTTAAGTGACCAAGATAAATCTTCTTAGTATTTCGGCCTAAAATATCCATTAAGGCCGTTGCTCCATCATCATTTGAAAGATGCCCGCGATCGCTCAATATCCGTTGTTTAAGTGGCCATGGATAGCCACCCATACGTAACATTTCAACATCATGGTTGCATTCTAATAAATATCCATCAGCATTTTTGATGACTCCTTCAACACCTTCAGAAACATAGCCGGTATCCGTTAAAATAACAAATGCATGTCCATTATGATGAATCTGATAAAATTGTGGTTCTACAGCATCATGCGAAACACCGAAGCTTTCGATATCTAAGTCACCGAACGACATCGTCTTTCCCATCTCAAAAATATGCTTTTGCTCAACCGGAACCTTACCGATCTTATGTGCCATTGCTCCCCATGTTCCCTTATTAGCATAGACATCAAGCTGATACTTTCGGGCTAAAACACCAACACCCTTACAATGATCGCTGTGTTCATGTGTTACCAGTAAACTGTCAACGTCATTCAGATCCCGACCAATTGACTGCATTAACCCAGCTATCTTCTTACCGCTTAATCCGGCATCAACGAGTATTTTACGTTTAGGCGTTTCAATATATGTAACATTACCCGTACTTCCGCTAGCTAGCACACTGATCTTCATTGTATCTTCTTGTTGATTATCTATTGCCATTCTATCTATCTGCCCTTTCTTGATTCTTACTGTATTTTACTTAAATAGCTATTTAATTATTTTCTTCCATAAATGCACCAGTGAAGGCATTTATCCGCCGATACTGAATGCCGCCTGACGAATCGCTTTTAACCTTGATAACCCAGGTTGGGATATAAACAATACTGTCATTAACTGTTAGTAGCTGAGTGTACCCCAGACGAACCCATTCAACTGTGCTATTATTGATCAGCTTATTATATTGATACAGCCAGATCAAGGCCCGTTGCTGACTGATCATTGGTTTCTTTTCGCGCAACGTCTCAATTTTAGCTAGATGCCCTTGTGTATACTCAGTTATATAACCATTTCGAATTGTAAATTTAATTTGCCCATTAGCTGTGTAAACGGGTGATCCCAAGGCCCTTTGAGTATACACAGCACTCTTCTTAGTTGACAGATACTTATCGTATTGATAGTCATCCCCGTCAATCACTTTAGTACTGTCCTTTACAACCTCATCTAGTGTTTTTTGTGGATAATCAGTATTTTTGATTTTAATGCTCGTTCCAAAATCAACAGTCAATTTATGGTTATTATATGACCAGAGAACACCCTGAAGCTGACCTGCTCGTTCCTTAAGATTACTCTTTACCGGACTTGCAATATAGAAACCTTCTTTTTTTTGATTAGACAACGACCCATACGATATTTGATCATTATGAATACTTCTCATAATCGACGTTGTAGTATTTCTTGATGAAGTATTAGCTGTTGATTCAACCGCATCATCTTTTTGCTTGTATGATGCAAACAAAAAAATATCCAGCGCAATAAATGCTATAAAGAAAATCAATTCTATTCGTTTAAAATTCACTTTTGCGCCGCCCTTTCAGCTAATTCCCACTATTTGAAGTCGAGTTTAACAACTTGTTATATTCTGTCCACTTGCCATTATAATTCACAAAGTACGTCGGAACTAAGTCGATAACTAAACTTGAAGCTTCATTTTTACGCCAGCTATACCCGATTTGAATATTTTTTAGTTTATTTGCCGAATAGCCCGCGTTGATTAAGTTTTGATAAACAGTCACAGTTGGCGGTAACGTTACACTTTTCCCACCTGATGGGACCGGAACCTGCAAACTCAACAGTGAAAAGTCATATTTCAGTCCGCCAGAACTTAGTGTCTGGATCTTAAATGCCCCATAATTATTTTCATTGATAATTGGAAATCCAGCAACATAACTACGATAGATAACAGTTCCATTTACTTGATTAAACTCTGAATAATGCACATCATCCAGGGATGTTCCAATTATGTTTAACTTTGTAAAACTCCTTTTTAGATGATCATTAAAAGATTGGCGCTCAATTACACTGTTATTATAGTCAGAGTTAGAGTAGTTAGCATACTTGATCCGGTTAGTTGGATCCTCAACTGTCATTCGGTTATCTGCTCCATCTGAGTAGATAATCTTATCCTTTTGCATTTTAGTCGTTATTGAGTTTCCGCCATTAGAATCCAATAGCTGGGTAACAAAAGAACTGGCATTAGCCTTGTTAATTAAGTAAGTATAATGCGGTACTTGAACAGTGTTCAAATAAAACATCGTCAAATACCCATCTAGTAAATAATACTCTACCTGTAATCTGTTACTTTTATTATTCTCAGCTATTTTAGCTGTTTTTCTAATATTCTCATTTCTTAGTTCAAGTTTATAAATTGTTTTTGCCTGATCATTTAGAAGATACATCACTTTTTTCTGCTTCAGAGGAATTAAAATGCGATTATACTTATCATCATGATATTTTTTTATTGTTTTTGAAAAAGTTTTGTTAAATAATTTTATTGTTAGATGATCTGAGTAATTTAAAACAACCGCATTTTTCTGTTCTAGAAAAGCAACGTATTCCTCTTCGTTTCTTAGAGCTGTTTTAGTAACTGTATCCGATACTTTCCACTTACGGATTTCTGTCCGTAACTTATTAACCAAACTAACTTTTGAACTGTCCAGCTGATACTGCTGCCGATCTTGATTCAAAATAACCTGTACAGGGGCATAGATATCACTTAAAGTTTTATTACTTGCAGTTGCGTCGTTTTCACCTGGCGAAGTCGTTGTCTTTGAGTCTCGCTGAAAAGTAGCCGGGTTCGTTAAGATGATGGTTGTTAAAATAACACTTATAATCACGGTAACTGTCAAACCTGTATGCAATAAGAAGCCTTTAATTTTCATCCCATAAATCCCCCTCGTATTCTTCATAAGGTAACGAGATATAGAATGTTGAACCCTTTCCTTCTATACTATCAACCCATATCTTTCCACCATGTAGCTCGATAACTTCCTTCGAGATAGCCAAACCTAAACCAGTTCCTCCTTGCGCACGTGATCTTGCTTTATCCACTCTGAAGAAACGATCAAAAATATGTGATACATCCTTCTTAGGAATCCCCAGACCTTGATCCGAAATACTTAAGATAACGTGGTTATGTGTCTCTAATAAGCGACATGTGACCACTCCGCCATCAGGTGAATACTTAATGGCGTTATTCATAATATTATCAACAACTTGCATGAACTTATCTGTGTCGATTTCGACCCATAGCTCTCTTCGTGTAAAGTCGCGCTTGATAGTATAGTTCTTCTTGGCTTTTTTATTATCGTTTGTATCTGTCTTCAACATCATATCAAAACGATCAAGGATATAATTATATAACTCATTTAAATTAACTAACTCTAAATCTAGTTTTGATGTTCCAGAATCCATTCGGGAAAGGCTCAATAAATCGTTGATCATTCTGATCATTCGGTCAGTTTCATCCTGAGTCACCTTTAGAAAGTTCGGTGCGACCTTAGGATCTTTCCATGCACCGTCGTTCAGGGCCTCGATATAGCTTCGCATACTTGTCAGAGGTGTTCGCAATTCATGTGACACATTCGAAACAAACTGCCGCCGTTCACGATCAATCTTCTTTTGTTCAGTAACATCATGTAAAACACATACTAGTCCACTAATAAAACCTGATTCACGCTGAATTAAAGAAAAGTAGGCATTCAGAACCTGTTCGTGTTCATCGTCAGAAAGATTAAGGATAATTTCATCATGTTTCTCCAACAAATCACGTAACGTATACCGGCCACGAATATTCAATACATCTAAAATGGACTGACCATCAGCTTCTGCAGCGTCAATATTTAGTGCTTCGGAAGCCATCTCATTCATAATAATGACATTTCCGCGCCGATCAGTTGCGATCACTCCATCAGACATATGTGACAATACACTATCTAAGCGTCGTCGTTCAGCTTCCGATGATTCCTGTGCCTCTTCCACTCGTACTGATAGATTATTAACCGCCTGTGCCAGTTGTCCTAACTCATCGTTACCGTAGACATGCACTTGTCCAGAATAATCACCGCGCGCAATTCGTGCTGTTTGTTTCTTCATTTCATCAATCGGCTGTGTAATAGCCCGGGAAATTAAGATCGCTAGGAATAAGCCCAGCCCCGTTGCAATTAACGCGGCAGAAAAAAAGATCACCGTAACATTACTAAGTGATGAATAAACCTGTTCCAAGCTTGCCCTTAAATAAACAGCCCCTACTAAAGTATTCGTATTTCCACTTGAACTGAATAAAGGCGTAATTGAAACATAATATCGCTTATCATCAGTTTTATCGTACGTTAATTTAGTATAGGTCCTCCCATTATAAAGAACTTGTTTAATATCCTCATCAGTTGTCTTTTGACCGACCCATGATTGACTGTTAACGTCACTATCGCCTCTGATAGTTCCCTTTGTATCAACAACTTGAACTTGCGTTACGTTAGAGTTATTGATGTCCTCCAAAATATCTCGAATATTTGCATTGGCGCTCTTCATATCACCCTTAGCTAGATTATCAATCAAAGAATTATCAACATAACTTGATAGTTCGACTTGTTGCTTAAAGGTCTTTAAGTCATCTTTCTTTAATTGTTGTACAAAATAAGCCCCGATTATTTGGAACGTTATTAGAAATAATAACGCAAAAACGAGAGCTATTTTAAAGTGTATGGATTGAAAAAAATATAGTTTTTTATTCATTACAACTCCACTAACCTACTAGACCTAATTCCAACTATTTTTATTCTGTTTCTGGATTACGTAAATAATAGCCAACTCCACGACGTGTGACCAACCATGTCGGATGACTGGGATTATCTTCGACCTTTTCACGTAAGCGTCGAACTGTTACGTCAACTGTTCTAACATCGCCAAAATAATCATAGCCCCAAACTGTTTGCAAAAGATGTTCACGCGTCATAACCTGACCGATATGTTTGGCCAAGTAATACAACAATTCAAATTCACGATGTGTTAATTCAATATTTTCATCCCGTTTAGAAACCATATAGGCCTCCGGATGAATCGTTAAATCACCGATTGTAATTTCGTTATTCTTATTTTCATCTTCATTTTGTGCAGTTGCCGCTACGCTTGATTGGCGCCGCAAATTGGCTTTAACACGCGCAACTAACTCCCGGTTGGAGAAAGGTTTGGTGACGTAATCATCAGCCCCTAATTCTAATCCCAAAACCTTATCAATCTCAGCATCTTTCGCAGTCACCATGATAATAGGCATATCATGCGTTTTACGAACTTCACGAGCAACTTCTAGGCCATCAATTTTAGGCAACATAATATCAAGTAAAATTAAATCCGGATTAACCTCTTCTACTTGTTTTAACGCTTCCTCGCCATCATAAGCTGTATAGACATCAAAGCCTTCCTTAGTCAAATTGAATTTAACTATATCAGAGATCGGCTTCTCATCATCCACGACTAATATTTTTTTCATTTTCAAGCTCCTTCCAATAACCGCTTAATAAACTGCGAATTTAAGCGATCACTTAAGCAGTTTTTCAAAAAAAGACTGCCATATTGTTAACTGATATAATCTACGCTCAATTTCAGTTATCTCTCTGGCTAAATTATATTTTTTTAGAATCTTTCAAACCGTAGTCCACTTCATTATAACCTATCCTTAAATTAAAGCCAACTAGCCTCTAAATACCAACTATCTGAGCTACTTTATAATGAATTATGGCAAAGGTCTAATTGTGCTATAATATTGTTACTTTATAAAAATTAAGGAGGTGTATCTTATAGTGAAAAATATTCTTGTTGCCCAAGACCTTTCGTGTGCTGGACAAGTATCTATGAGTGTCGCTTTACCTTTGCTGGGTGCCGCAGGTTTGCGTCCAACTATTTTACCAACAGCTCTTCTATCAACCCATACTGGAGGTTTAGGAACTAATACTTACCTTGACCTGAGCAATGAGCTAAAAAAAATTATTAACCATTGGCATTCACTTGACCTTAAATTCTCAGGTGTCTATTTTGGATATTTAGGTCAACAACCATTAACGATTATTTCACAATACTTCGATATGCTTGTAACTCCACAATCATTTGTTCTTATTGATCCTGTAATGGGCGACCATGGTCGTTTATACCGCGGATTCAATAATAACTATACTGCAGGAATGCGGCAGTTAGTAAGTAAGGCACGAATAATTACTCCCAATATAACTGAAGCTGCATTTCTTTTGGGTAAAAAGCCAACAACTACAGCAATTTCTCTTTTTGAAGCAGAACAACTGCTGCAAGAATTGAAAGAAACCTTTGATATCGAACAAATTGTTCTAACAGGTGTTCATTTACTCAATAATAAGATCGCTGTTCTTAGCTACGATAAAATTTCCCAGGAAATATGGAGTCGGCAGGTACCTAAAATTCCTGGAAGTTATTTTGGTACTGGCGATCTTTTTGCCAGCGTTCTATTCATTATGCTAGTACAGAAGATCGATCTTAAGACTGCTATCAGTAAAGCAATGGATTTTGTTAGTCACTCTATTCATAGTACACTCAACATGGTTGATTTTAATCCACACTACGGTGTTGATTATGCTGCGCAACTACCACAGCTTTTAAAAGATTTAGCACATATGCCAAGGAGGGCTTAACATGCTGCATTATAATAAGAATTCGTTGCAAGCAATTATTATGACTGGACTGTTTACCGCACTGATTTATCTCGGGATTTTTATCTTTAGAATACCGATTCCAGCCCTTGTTGGTAGGCCTTTTATCCATTTCGGCAATACCTTAGCAATTTTAGCTGTTTTGTTTCTTGGTTTACGTAACGGCGCTTTAGCCGGAGTAATTGGCTTAGGCGGTTTCGATATTTTAAATGGCTATGCATTAACTTCATGGTTAACTATGTTAGAGATTACAGTTGTTGCAGTTGTTGTCAGTCTTTTACTAAAAGCTTTCGACTACAATGATAGTAAGCAAAATATTATTATTATCGCTATTATCGCTGGTACGCTCAAAATTGGAACATCTTACTGTACATCGATTATTGAAGCGTTGATGGTTGGAACGACCTTTAAAACAGCAATTGTTGCCTCTTTCTTCAGTCTGCCAGCGACTGTTATCAACTCAATTTCGACAGCAATCTGTGTTCCTCTGCTTTACTTTTTATTGAAACAAATTTTTAGTTCAATTAGGCGACGCCACAATTAGTAAGGCCACTCTTTTATAACTTTTTTTAATTTTTCCTTGCATCTTATCAATATAAATGGTAATATATTTTTTGTTGATAAGATATGGGTGGCTAGCTCAGCTGGCAGAGCAACGGACTCTTAATCCGTGGGTCCAGGGTTCGATCCCCTGGCCACCCATCAGACAGTACGTAACCAGTGATAAAGGCTTGTAAAATAGCGTTGTTGCTGGTTTTTTATTTTATATATTTGCATCTAATCAGAATAAATAATAAAAAAAGAGAACCAAAAAGAGAACTACAAAATATTTTCTGGCGGCAAGTGGCTGTTACTCAATCGAGTAGCAGTTTTTTAGTGCAAAAAAATAACCAGCTCA
>NZ_AZEF01000012.1 GCF_001434915.1 Liquorilactobacillus capillatus DSM 19910 | reverse complement strand
TATGCCGGCTGCAGGCGTTCTTAGAAGAATATAGACTAATATGATAATTAACAAATACCGGTTTTATAGTATTTTTAAGTTCTCTACTATTATATAGTAATGTGTTATTTTGTAAAGCGATGCAATTTTGTTGCAATTGGTTGCACAAAAAATAAGCCCCCATCTCAAATGAGACGGAGGCTTTTACTGCACGCATAAATAAATTTTAAAATAATAGCACATTTATGTTGACGTTTCTTTATGTGTGCGTTACTATAGTCTTGTAAGATAAATACGAGGAGGAAATTAAAATGAAAATTGAAAAATTGAACTTGGAAAAAGCTTTACAGAGCGAATGGAAAGAATGGAAAAACTATGGTAAGAACCGTCTTTACTTCAATGTTGAAGAATCACCACTTTTAGACTTAGGTTTTTACAAATCAGGAAATATCAATTTTTCAGAATTTAAGGGTGAAAAAATTTCTCACGCAGAGGCTGGCAAATTAGTCGCATCTAAAATTTTCATTGACCTTGATACAAACGAGCTACATGTTGAAGCCGCTGGCGATGAAGATATGTTAGACGAAATTGCAAAAGCTGCTATTGAAGAAGTTGAAGAAAAGGAAGATGAAGAAAAGATGGCAAAGCTAGAAGTTGAAGTTAAAGAAACTGCTGAAGGCATCACAGGAAACATTTTGGACATGGAATTAGTAGGCGACAACCGTGAAGACTGGGCTGCTTTTTCAGACCTCTTCAATGACTCGATAATGAGTGAAGATGAATACGAAGATCTTTGTGATATTTTCAATCAGCATTCGACCATTGAAGGTGTATTGAAAGACTTGAAAGAACATAAACTCATTGAAGACTATGAATTTTTGGAAGGGGAAGACGAAGATTGATGATAGCCGATCCAGATATGATACAAAAACTGCTAAATAGTGATTTGTCTGGCTGGAAGATTGAAAAAGAGACCGGTGTGTCCCGCAATGCGATCCTTGAGATGCGGCATGGGCGTAGGAAAATTAAAAATCTTCGACTTGAGACAGCAATCAAGCTTACCGCATACGCTAGCAAAAAAATTATAGATTAATGAGCACAAAAAATAAGCCTACCCCATTTGAGAGATAGGCTTTTCGATGTTGAATCGATTAAACGTGTTGTTGCTTTACGACTGACCGACAAAAATGTCGGGCAGTTATATTATCTAAATGTTCCCAGTGGTACTCCGTTTTCCCGTACTGCAATGTAATGATGATAACCAGCGCAATTTACATAGCTAATATATACATAGTTGCCACGTACATAGTAACCGTCATACTTAACGGACTCGCCTGGATAGTATGTTGCTCCGGTCGGTTTTACTCCTGGATAAGCAAACACTCTCAAAGCTGTTTTAGCTGTGAATGTACCGTTCTCGCGGTTAATTGTATATCCGTCATCATTAAATGTTCCAGAAACGTTGTTAGATATGCTTTGAGTTTGAGCCTGCACCTTAACTACATCTGTACGATTTACAGCAGACATAATTTCTTTAATTACTACACGATTGCCACTAGCAGATAGAACGTGATAGTTCTTATTCTTTGCGAACTTAGGAATCGTAGTGTTGGATCCGTAATACTTATTTGCTGCCGTTTTAATATAAACGGTATCGCCTGCATTTAACTTATCTGTCGTAGCTGTAGCAGTTCCGTTATGGATTGCTTGTGCAGGGCTTGAAGCGTTAGACGTGCCAACATGATAATACTTATCATTGTAGTTTTGAGAAACGTCAAAATTGCGACCAAGCATATTCCAAAATTGAAAATCCGATCCCCACTGCCATGAGTTATTGGTTGAATTGCGTGTTCCCGTTGGTATGCCAGGATAACCAGCAATCCACCCTTTATTTGCACTATTTGTACTAAAGTGATAATTATTCCAGCTTTCACTAGTATAAAGATCAGTCGAGTAATACCCTAATTTATTTAATTGCTTGTAAAATATGTCATTAAATAGATTATTTTGTGCGAAGGTGTAATACAAAGCTGTAGATTCGCTATCATTTACCATTACAACGTGTTTGTCAGAAGTAATTGACTTTACATAATTTGCAAAATAATTAGCTTCGTTAATAGAATCTTGAACGCTGGTAAGATGGCTGAAATGATAGAAGTTCAGTGCAAGACCAGCCTTATCAGCGTTTTGTGCTTGCGATTTAGCGTATGGGTTTTTATACCAATCACCTTCTGTCGCTTTAACAACAACTGCTTTAACACCTTGCGACTTCATTTGTTGATAATCTGAAACAGATACGTAACCGTTATTTGAGCTAACATCGACCATATCAGCACGAGGCTGCGTCACTGACTGAGTCATTGCATGCGCTGAATTAGCCCACAAAAATGGAGCAACCAAAATGGCTGCCCCAATCAATATTTTTTTAATTTTCAAAGGATTACCTCCTAGTTAGTCTTGAACATTTTGCATAGCAGCTAATTTTTGTTGCTTGCTCTGTAATTCTTGCTGTTCCTTAGCGATCTGATCCTCTAACTCTTTCTTTTGAATTGCCTTTTCATCAGCGGTAAGCTCTGCCTCAGTTTTCTGTGGGTATACCTTTTCCAAATTAGCGGACAAATCAGCGTAGGCTTTCTCAACTGCGTTAGCTACAATATCTTGGTCAGCTTTGGTAAAGCCTAACTTAGCTAACCCTTCTAGCACAAATTGAACAGCTTTACTCTTTTTGAGTTCTCCTTCTAAGTATTGATCTACGCCTAATTTTTCAACTGCGACCACAGCCGCTTTCGCCAGCGGCCCAATCGCATTCAAAACTGCAAGTGCTGTTTTATTGTTAAGCAAAGCCTTTGCAACAAAGCCACCAATCACTGGAATAGCTACTACTGCAATGCTAATAATTAAATCTGCTACATTATTCATAAATAAATTCCTCCTAAATAAACTTTTCGACTAAGTACAAGGCGATCGGAATCACGATAGCCACAATGGTCGTGCGCCAGTTCCATTTGTTATCCGACTTGATATCTTTGATATCCTCTGCGTTCTGTTTGGACATTGCGTAGGCTTTATCAGCTTTCTCACCAATTTTATTAAGCCCAGACGTATTTGTTTCAACTTTCGCTAAGCGCTGTTGAATATCCATCAGAAGTTCAATGACATTTACATCTTCTTTTTCCTGCAACTCACCACTTCCTTTTTCCTACCCGCCCACCACTATTTTTGTGTAAAAAAATAGCCTAGCTTTGAGCTTGGCTTATTAGCTATTTGTCGTCATATAGACAATGTTGATTGGTAAAAACTGCTGTGCTGTAATAGCACCTGTACTAGAAGCTTCAATAGTCCAAACTCCATCACTACCTGAACAATGCCACCTCAAAGTATTGCTTCCTGCTGTTGGTGAAATTGCATATACACTGTGATCTGGCGCTACACTCGAAGGAATACCAAATGCTGACCCTACATTGGTTAAGTTTGTTGCGGCTCCTTTAAGTTCTACTAATTTAATATTCCCCATTTGTATATAGCGGTAAGTTAAAATTGTTGCATCATTATAGTTTTTACCACCATTATAAAAAGTAACTCCAGCACTTGACCAACCTGTAAATGCAGGAATATTTCCAATATTATTTAAATTAGGCTTGTTGGTAATATTAGAATAATCTGTTTGAGGTAAAATTGTATTTCCATCTTTATCGTGTAATTGAACTGTATTAGCATTTGCCATTTTATTATCAAAACCTTTCTATTTGTTCTCTAATCGTGTAATACGTGCTTTAATGCTATTTAATTGAGACAGTTGAGAGTTAATGTTATTTAACTGATTTGATAATCCATGTACGCTATCAATTGAACTTTCAACATAACATTGGTGTTCATCTCCATCTGCATCAACATATGTTAATCCAACAATTTTTATCATATAGTTACACTTCCTTGATCAATAATTGAAATTTTATCTACCGTTGTACTTTCATATCCTGTTTGAACATCTGGAATAGTTACATCACTAATTTTTGTATAACTAATATTAAGTCCACTATTCGTACCCAAATCTCTTAATTTAAGTGAAACTAAATCTGTACTAAATTTATCTAAGTCAAGAAATTGTGGTGTTTCAGTTTGTTCTTCATCTAATCGAGCTTTTAAAGTGGAATAAGTTTTACCATGTACATCAATTCGTGCATCTGTAACTTCACTAGGTTGTGGAGAATTTTGTATTTGTTGGTTAAAACGTAAATCATAACCAGCCATAACACCCTGTAGCCATGCATTTAAGCTGCTTCCATAATTATTAAGCTTGGACCAGTTACGGTTATGAGAGCTATACATCTCGCCACCTAGCAATGGAGATGGTTCATATTCAAGACTGAGGCTTGGTAATTCTGCCATAATTTAACCTCCTTATTGTGCTGTAGTCGGTGTTGCTGTCGGTTCTGTATATGCTGTAAGCGCAGCTAACTTTTTACGCCCAATTTCTGTAAGTTGTTTCTTGTTGTAGTCATCAAAAGTCTTATCTTGCTCTAAGTCTGCCGGCAGTAATCGAAGATAAGCATTAATGCTATTGCCAGAATTATCAGTGTCATATGAAACAAAACCGATGTTAACTGCTGCAGTGTTACCATTATTGTCAAATTGATAGTTTAAATTGTTCAAATTAATTGCTAACATTATTTATTTTCCCCCTCAAAATTCTTTTCCAACTGCGTCAAAACAAGCTCGTAATTTTCAGCATCTGATCCTGAAAGCTCATATTCATAATTTACTAAAGCATCATATAGAGCTTTTAGCTTTTTACCATACTCTGTGAATTCAATAATCACTTCTGAATCTGTAAGTTCATCAAAAGCTTTATTTACGTCTTCAAGTTTTTTTCCTTCTAGCAACTGTAGTTTGCTATCTTTCCCTACCACAAATTTGCCATGGTCGTCTTTCTGAAAGTATTCGCCACGAATCTCATCAGCATCTTTATCTTGTTCTTTTGCTTTTTCACTCAATCTTTCAACCAATCGAGTTCTACCGATGCTTGCCAAATTTTTAAGCTTAAGCTTGATTAAAAAGTTTGCTAAATTTACAATTTGAAAATTTTTGAATTCTAAAGTCTTTGTCATTTTATTTTTCCTTTCTTGTATCTCTGTTACTATTAGCGTGTTTGATGTCTTGATTCATTTTTACGAGACTATAAAAATAGCCGCCATATCCGGCGACTACTAAATCTTATTAAGCTGCTAACTTCTCAACTTTCTTTTTCAAGCTGTCTATTTCTTTTTGCTGCTGTTGTACTGTATCAATTAATCCTGTAATCAAGTTACTTTCATTGACTCCAGTCCCTTCATCGTTAATAAAAATATCATCTAGTTTAAACTTCTTTTTATTGTTAACATTGTCGATAACTTGCCCATAATGGAGCTTATTACTGCTTGCTTCATCTTTATAATGATATGACGCTAAGTCGATGTTTAGAATCTTATCAGCTAATACACCAAGTTCCAGTTTAGTAACATCTTTCTTGACGCTTAAGCGTGACCTATGCGTTAAGCTATCGTACGTAACATCACCAGCTAGCAGTTGTCCTCTTCCGCCACTATTATTCCAGTAATAAAATTTACCTGTTTCGTTGAACCAAGAACCACCATCTGTTGAAAATCCACCGAAATGGAATTTGTGGCCATTAGTATCGAACCAGATATCACCTGAAGCAGGAACAAAATGAACATCATTACCTGAATTGTAAGCTTTCAGTTGCTTACCTGATCCAAAATAAGTTGTTGATGTCAACTGAACATCATCTAAAAATGTCGTTCCAATAAAACCATTTGTGACACCAACCCCCGTTGGAGAGTATAAAAGACCACCAACGGCTGCGGCATCTTCAATTGAGGTACTACCATCAACAGGAGACAGACTTCCAATTCTGACCTGATCACCGCCATAAGGATTTCCCCACCACTGTTGTGGAGTTAATCCGATTAATATGCCAGACTCACCACTCCCCTTTGCGGTAGCCTTTTGATAGTTCCACCCAAAGCCACGTACATATCCTTGAATCTCTGTCTCGTAATCGCTTGCGTTGTTTGAAGTGTGCCCATTTAACTTTACAGGTGTTTGCATCTCAATACCGCTTTTAGTTACGTTTATGCCCCACTTCAATCTAGGATCAGTATCGTAATTGCCAATATGCATGTAATCCTTAGCGTTCACAATATTGGTCTCAATAACCCCATTTTTTATCCACGTATCTTGACCACCACTAGACTGATGAATACCATTTTGATCTATCCACGTGTCCATACCATTACCTGTTTGGTGTAGCCCAGCTGTGGTAATATAGTTTCCTGTCAGCTTATTAACAGATAGATTAGTAATCATAGCATCTGAAATAAACGCATTTCCACCAAACACAACGCTAGCTGCGTCTAAATACAACTTACCTTTGCCGTTCGAGACTTGAATAAGTGTATTGCCACCAGCCTCCTGGTTCATTTGAGAAATGACATTACCTTTGCTTACACGCAAATTTATATCATTTGAGAGCTGAGTAATTTTAGAATTATAATCATCAGTTGACACTTTAGTTTGCACTACGTTAGCTAGTTGAGTAACTACGCTTGATTCAGCCTTATTAGCAACCGTTGACTGAATACCACTTATTGTTTGATTGATATTTGTAAACTTACTATCTGCATCACTCTTATTATTAGTAACAGTTTGAGAAATACTGTCAGCTTTCTGACTTACACTAGAAAGAGCTGTGACGGTAGCTAAATCTGCATCCGCAACTGAGTAATCAGTAGCTACATTACCCTTTTCGAGTTTTTCCATTCCCAAGTTCCATTTTTCACTTTGAATGCCTTTATCAACATGATATACAGCAAAACTAGTGTTACTTGGAGCTGTTGCTGTAATTTTAATTGTTGTAGTAACACCCGTATTAGGTGCTGTGTCACCAACAGCGGTTGAAATAAGATTCCCAGAAGTGTTATACCAATCTATTTTTATCTTAGCTGCTCCTGAGTTTGTACTCGGAATATTAACTGTTGCTTGTCCTGTGTAGGGTTGTCCCGGAACGATACCAGTTACTTTTTGAGTAAAGCCAGCATATCCTCCAGTAATATCCTTTACTGGAACTAAAGAAGCACTTGTACCTGTTAATAGATTAGCCCCACCTATTTGAGTATTATTAACCTGGTTTTGCAATTTTGTTACATTACTGTTTATTCCATCAGCAGACTGTTTAATCTGTGATTGAGTATAAGTTTGAGTAGCGTAAGGAGTAAGCATATTTTGAACATCGTTAGCTGATACTTTTTGAGTAATAGCATTAGCATTAGCTGTAATGTTACTTTCAGCCGTAGAAACTCGTCCAGTTAAATTGTTCACATCTGTTGAGTTAGCTTTGAGAGCTATATCTTTACTATTCTGGCTAATTGTAGTTCCCTGTGTGTTAACCGTACCTTTCAGAGTATTAAAATCAGTTTGACTAGCTTTAGATGATATATCTTTAGCTGTCTGAGTCTTATCTGTCGTGTAAGTAGAACTATCTACCTTATTCTGCATATCGCTAGATAGCTTAGTAGCTGTCTGCTTAACAGAGCTAATGTTATCAGCATTATCTTTAATATCAGATTGCATCGTTGTAGCTGATTGTTTAAGCTGCGATATATCCCCTGTATGAGATGAAACGGTATTAGTTATACTATCGACCTTTTGAGAAACTGCGGAGAAATCATTTTGATTAGCCTTATCTGCATCTGCCCTACTGTAATCAGTAGCAACGTTACCTTTTTCTAACTTTTGAGCATAAAAATATACAGAGTTGCCTACATTGCTCCATGTGCCATGTGGTTCAATTCTTGTTGCATTATAGGTATTTCCATCTCCAATAAAAGTAACAGAATATCTTACATAATCATCAGTAACAGATGCTGTTAAATATTTTCCCAGCGCAATTCCAGAGTCATTTGAAGTATAAAATGTTAAATACATATTGCCTGATGAAGCACCTTTAGCATAAACTGAAACAGTATAGGGTACATTTTTCTCAAATGTAATACTTTGATTGTTTCTAAATGAACCCCAATTTGTAGTTGACTTTACTATAGAAAAGCCAGGAACTTCACTATCGGTTATAAGTGTTGCATTCGCAGAATACCAGTACTGACTATTAAAATTTTTTGTACCTGACCATAAGTTAGCTCCACCAATTTGAATGCTATCAAGCTTAGTCACCACATTAGAAATACTGTTGGCGGTCTGTGTCTTATCAGATTGGTAAACTGTAGTATCAACTTTACCCGACATCTGTGAACTTAAGCTATTTGTGGTTTGTTTCAGTGTTGAAATATCACCAGTTGCCGTTGACATATTACTCTCTAAGCTACCAGCTCTAGCCTTTAATGAACTAATGTCTCCATTGGCACTAACCATATCTGCACTGAGTCCACTAGCCGTTGTCTGTAACTCAGTTACATCACCTTTAGTATTAGCTAAATCCGTTTTGATTCCATTAACCGTACTGTTTGTAGTATTAATATCTTTACCATTCTGAGTAGCTAAATCAGATATGGTTTTTAAACTAGTCTTAGTATCAGACAAGTTCTGTGAAACTTTAGATAAATCAGACGACACGTCAAAAATAGTTGTTTGATTATCTGAAATTGACTTTTGCAAGTCTGCTTTAGTATCACTCAAATTCTTATTCACTGTGTCAATACTACTGTCAAGGCTTGTAATTTTATCAGTATTACTACTTGAGGCGTCCAATGCTGATTTAGCATTGGTTAAAGCTGTTTGGGATTGAGTTAATGCTGTACCACTGTCAGATTTAACTTGTGCAACGACAGGTGCCAGGTTATCAGCTACTTGCTTAGCTGTATTGGCTGTATTTGTTGCAAAGCCAGCTTGCTGAATAGCTTGATCACCTTTTGCGTCTGCTGCATTAGCTGCATCTACCGCTGTTTGAATACCCTCTTTAGCATCATCTACTTGTTTATCTACATCAACTAAGTGTCCTACCATGTTATCCATAGTCAAAGTATTGTTGATATTAACCCATTCTCCGTCAGACCATACACTAGTTAGCACTTTTTGGTCCGAGTTAGAAATATACTTGTTAACTTCATTCCCATTCCTGGTCGTGTCATCTGCTGCCGGTTCTTCTGCAATATCACTTTCCAATGCTGATAAGGTCATTATGCCGTTAGGCTGATCTACGCTTTGTTTGCGAATAGGCTTAGTCCACAAATCACCATTTTTTATAACATTTTCAGCACTGTTGGACGGATCCGTAGCAGTGTAATAATTTACAATGCTTGTAGTTGCTCTGTTCAAAGCCTCGTTGGCCAAGGCGTTAACTGCTTTAATTTGCTTATTGATATTAGCGTCCTGGTTCAAAACCGTGGCTGGCAAATTGGCAAAGGTTAGCTGAGTAGGCTGCGTGTCATCGAACGGATACCAGGTGTAACCGATAATGGAAACATCTGTAGTAAAGTCCATCGGCTCTACGGTCAAGTGCCTTATTTCCCCCGCAACTGGCATCTCATTTTTGTCATTAGTAACTTCAATAGCTACAGTTGGATCAGGACTTAACACCGAATTAAGCACATAGTTTTCCATGTTTTTTTCTATTGTAAAGTTCTCATTACTGTAATCATCCGCTGGGTGTAGTCCCCATTTTTTTATGCTAGTTGCATCTTGCACTATTTTAGGTGAGAAAACATACTGAGTAGCTGTGTTGTCACCTGTGTTGTCAAGTGCTTTAGGGAATATCTTTACACTGTTAGTAATACTTGTAGAATCAACCGTAAGCTTAACTTCACTAGAATCATGGATATAATCAATCCGTCTACCGTAGCTTTTCTCAAATGCGCCTTTGGTGTATACACCTATTTCTTTGTTATTAGGATAAATTACTACTCCATCATCTGACCATGTTGAGATAATCTTGCTTAGCATATCAGCACCACTAGTATTACCTAGATCAGTGATCTGTTGTTTAGAGAAATTACCATACGTCTTGTAGGTAAAGCCAAAAGGATTAGCTGTTTTATCATTAAGATAAAAACTCAATACATCTGCCGGCGAGTTATAAGTTAGCGTGCCTGTTTTTACGTTGCGTTGTCTTACTCGTGAAATTTCATTAAAGACATGTATAGCAGTTACTTGCTTATAGTCGACCCCATTAACCGAGTCGGGTATGCAGCTCTTAATGATATACTCCTGGCCATTGAAAAATACACTGCCCTCAGTAGTTATTAGCGCGTATGCGAGCGAGTTATCCTGTACAGCGGTAAAAGCAACTTGGAAAGTGCTGTTTTCCTGCCATTGAACATTGAAAGTATTTCTCTGAATACAAGCCATTGATAAAGGTGCTACCTGGTCATTATGCAGAGCTTTAACCTTTACAACCTCATCAAAATCACCATCATCATCTTCACGAGTATAAATCTTTGATGCACTTTCATTTACAAGTATGGAACCATGTCGCATTTTGAATGGGCCATTAACTGCTGATTGCACAGACCAGTTGGTGAGATCGCTTATTTGAGCTTCACGATAGACTACCCCAGCGCCTTCTGTCTGATCTGAATAAAGTCGCACATTATCGCCACCAACTACCAGGTACGGTCCTTCGGTCCAGCCAACAACTGGGTTACTTTTCTTCCCGTAAAACTGTGGTACGGGAGCAAAATTAGTTTTGATAGGTTTGTACGGCCCTAATAGATTATCTGATTGAAATAAATAGTTACCTGCAAAGGCTAAAATATACTTATCATTGATAATCTTGACATCGCCGTCAATAATGTTACCAAAATCAAAGTTATAAGATGATAAGTCAATATTGATAGATTGTTGTAAGTTAGTTGCTGCATCAGTTTCTGGGTTGAAATCAGCCATGTACAATCTCATGTTGTACTGATTATAGTCACCTGCCGCATAGACAATATGATAGTTGCCATCTTTATCAAGTACAAATTCAGGGGCCCAAACCGTTTTAAAACTACTTGTCTTAATGGGCAAATTAAGAGTTGTGAAGTCTACAAAATCCTGTGTCTTGTACATATCAAAAGTGCCAATTAAGTAATACCAATCGCCAATTTTAGTAATGTCACCATCTCGCAGGTTGCCTAGATTATCAAGATAGGTGAGTAAGTCCCAATCACTGCCGTTGTTTGACACACACAAGCTAGGTCTAGCACCCCAAGGATTAGTATTAGTGGTTGCTTCTTCAAAACCAAAATAAAAATATTTATGTTGAGCTATACTAGCTTTGATTTCTACTGCTTCTATTTTAATCACCTCCTATCCTATATAAATAAATTTGAAATGAAATAGGATATCCAAGTCACCAATTCCAGCCACTGAAAACTCATTCCAGCCTGGTGCAAGTGTTAAATATCCATAGTCCGTATTATTATTGTCGATATTGCCGTTTTTAAATGTGTTAATTCCGTCTAATAAAATAGTATCGCTACTGGTTGTCTTGCCGGTGTAACTCCATTCTTTTCCTGTTGTGTGATTGATTAAACTAAAACCATATCCATCGTGTTTCATAATCAACTGTAGTTGATGATTTTGATAATATGGATCAATAGTAATATCACTAGCATTCCATACTCTGAAATTGGTAGGATTAACAAATTGATAAGGAGCTTGCTGCACGTAAGGCATATTCATACCTACCTGCCACAGCTCTGATTGATAATCTTTAATGTCATCACAATACCCAAGCGAATACTTGTAGCCGCTAGGATTATCAAACGGTATTGTAAATAAAGCATCATTTGCTCCAGGACTTATCGGCTTAATTTCGAATGGGGCTGCCCTGACATATTTGACTATTGCAGGCTCGGCATCAGTTCTTATTCTTATCAACTCTTTTGTCATAAACTTTCTAAAAATATTTGCTTTAGCAAATT
The DNA here is from genome assembly GCF_001434915.1 of Liquorilactobacillus capillatus DSM 19910. GTDB lineage: Bacteria > Bacillota > Bacilli > Lactobacillales > Lactobacillaceae > Liquorilactobacillus > Liquorilactobacillus capillatus. Next base: position 29,103 of record NZ_AZEF01000012.1, on the reverse strand, counting down.
TATACTCATAATAGTCTCCAAAATGAACGCAGAATTCAGCATTAATTATATTTTTTTGAAACGTAGCATAATTAAAGCTGTTCCCATCCTTAGCTGAGTCGCTCAAATAGGCGTTAGCTATGCTGGGGTTTTCATCATCTCCCAAAAACTCTAGTCCTGGTGCAATACTTTCTGCATCTATTTCTGGTTGATTGCCTATTTTAATGTACAGTTTTGCATCTTTTATTTGTATCACCTCTTTTTCAAGATAAAAAGGGTTTGGAGTCGAAATATAAAGCTTTCATTAGTACGTTTGGATATTTTTGAACTTTGAATCTAAAGCTTGTCTACGATACAAATCATCTTTTGAAAACGCACTGTCAGTTGTAGCCTTAATTTGTTGTTTCATCAACAGTAATACTGTGTCAAACTTTTCCGAAATTATTTCTATTTTTTGCGTTAGGTTTTCAATTTGTTTATCCTTTTGGTCAGATAATTTTGAAACAACATTTTGCCCGCTAAATTGGCCATCGGCATAATTATCAACAACTTCTTTCAGTAGTGACCAAGCTCTTGCGCTTTGCCCAACCATTGGAATGACTGCTTCTTTTTTATTCCCTTCGGCAACTTCAATCATTTGATTAGTGCCTATAATTCCGCCATTAGCATAACCTAAAGGGCCTGAAACTCTGGCAAACATATGAGGACCGCGCCCATAGGTAGCAGCAGCATAGTGAATACCAGCAAGTAAGTCGTCATAACCGTTATAGACATCACCGTGACCAGGGAACTTATTGGAATTAAAGGTAGGTCCAATAGTCTGAACAAGCCCCATAGATGGCACACCTTTTTTAGCATTGCTATCCCACAAGTTAATTGCTCTAGGATTGCCATTAGACTCACGAGCAATAACTTTCATCCATGCATTTACTTGACTGCCAGAAGCTGAAAAGCCATTTGCTTTAAGAGCTCTTACTACGTCTTTTCTCCATCGAGCTACACCAGCACCGCCCGGATTTCCATGGGCACCACCGGCATCACCAAAACCGCCATCTGCATTGTTAAATAAGTCTTTAATCCATTTTGTGGCATTCTTGGCTACTGTTGCAGGAAAATGAGTAATAATGTCTGAAGCTAGACTAATGTCGCTTGATATACCGCCAACAAACTTTTTAAATACTCCACTCAGAAAGTCGATTGGATGCGCTATGATCTTATCTACATCATCTAAGATATCTTTACCTTTATCCCACATACCTGAGAAGAACGAACCAATGCCTTTGCCCTTCTTATACGCAGGAATACCCAGCATTTTAGCAAAACTAGCAGACCTATCGCCATCAAGAACACTAGTACCCTTGGGCAATGGTACAATCATGTTTCTGTCTTTAGGAAACATACCGATTTGACCGCCGGGCAACTGGTACATTTCACGATAATTAGCTCCTTGACCGTCGTTTACTAGCGCCAGTCCGCCTTTGTGCGTATCTTTAGTGCCCTGTGCATAGCTAGGCATCGATACACTCCAACTACCACCAATCTTATCTGCTCCAACTTTGTCAAGTACCCAATTAATACCTTTTTTCAAACCAGATAACATATCATTGAATGGTTTTAATACGCCACGAACAATATCAGTAAATGACCGATGAACCGCGCTCACAGCCCCGGATACAACGCCTTTTATTTTGTCAAAAATAGACTTAAAAGTATTTAATATGTCTCCAAGTCGGCCACCCGTTAAGCTATTAAGTTTGTCGTACATGCCCTTAAAAATATCTTTTTGAAATTTAGTCAAATTTCTTGCAATATTTTTTAAGTCATTCCCAACTTTGTTCCATTTGCCATGCATGATGTCATTCCAAGTGCTTGTGTAATCTTGCGTAACTTTATAGCCGTCTTTAAACGTTGCTTTATTTTTTGACATCATGTCTTTAACAGTATCGGTCGTCCATGATCTCATGTTATTGAATTTATTAGATATGTCTTTAGCATGATCCTTGGTCCAATTACCAACAGTACTGATACCATCTTTAAACGTTGACTTAGTAGACTTCCACATATTTGAAGTATGATCAGTAGCCCATTTTTTCATATCACCAAATCTGGCAGCTACTGTTTTAGCTCCATCTTTAGTCCCGTTGTAAACTACTTTCCAGCCATCACCAAAAAGCTTTTTTGTGTCTTTCCAAGTATTTGATACATGATTAGAAATACCCTTTTTCATGTTGCCAAACCAACCTGTTACACCTTTATACATATTAGTGACAACTTTTACTGTATCTTTCCACAAATTTTTAAAAAACTTAGTTACATTTTTCCAGCAATCTTGTGCAGCCTTAACTAGTCCGTTTACAAACTTTCTAAACTTCGCGTTATGTTTATACAGTTCAACCAATGCCGCTACCACAGCCACTATAGCTGTAACAATCAAAATAAAAGGATTAGCTTTCAAAAAATTGAATGCTAATTTAAGACCAGCCCCAGTTACTTTAGCAGTTTTTAAAAGCCCAGCCATTGCTAGCTGAGCTCCTTTTACAGCAATCTTAGCCGTAAAGCTAATTCCTTTTCCTATTAACTTCCCTGTACCCTTAATGCCAGACCATAAAAGAGACACTGATTTTTTAGCACCAGACCAGGCAATCTTAGCAGTCCATTTTAATGACTTCCAAATTGCTGAGGCTGTGCCCTTTATCGCTCTAGCGAATAATGTAAGCTCTTTTTCTCCCTCGGTTCCATCTACTTTGGGCTTGAAGATCATTCTTTTACCAATATCTGCCAATTTTCCAGAGGTATCTTTTAGCATACCTAGTCCATTAAAGGCAAGAGCTAAACCAGAAATAGCTTTGCTAGCCAACAATCCATTTGCAGCAATTGCTGCAAAAATTTTAGGATGATCAGAAGCGAGTTTCCCAACAATTTTCAAAACAGGTTCAAGATCCTTTAAAGTTTGCACTAAAACTGAAAAAGATGTTTTAGAAGCTGTCTTTAGGGAAGAAAATAGTTCTTTTATCTGGTCCTTGTGAGCAACAATCGTTGCACCTAATTTATCAATTCCGGTTTGCAAATTGAATAAAAAACTGTCTAGCCCATTTCCAACGTCAAACTTTTTTCCACCAAAAGCTTCCATAATGTCTTTCATTTGAAGCTGGAGTGCATCCCCAACTGCAGCAAATTCCTTCTTAGTCTGCGGATCTTGAATCCATTTTGTAGCTTGTCCAATCAGTGGAGACTTCATGTTAGCGATCGGTTGGTAGATAGCATTAACTAGCGCTGGCATTTGAGTTTTGATTGAACGTTCCATACCAGGTATTGTTTTCATAAGGTTTTCTGACGCTTTTTGGTATTTATCACCTAAACTGTTCATTACAGCTTCCGCATCTTTAGCACTGATTTTTCCGGCACTCATTTGTTTTCGCAACTCACTCATCGTTAGTTTCGAATTCTTTTGCTGCCTTTTCTCGAAATCTAACATTTTTTCAGCATACATAGGTAACTGATCGTTAATCATATTAAAGTCGCCTAGTTGCATCTTGCCACTTGACAGCATGTGGGTGAAGTTTGTGCCTAATCTAGTTACGTTCTCATCTGATAAGTTTAACGTATCACCCAAAGTCAAAACCGATTTTGTTAGTTTTTCAGTTTCAGGGGCATTATCAAAAACATGATAAAAAGATTGATTAAGTTCATCGACTATATCAATATTTTGATTATATGCTGTGGCTAATTTATTACCTATATTAACCATGTTGGTCCCAGCACCATCACTACCTGTCAAAGTATCCCATGTAGCTTTCATCGTTTGCTGCTTATTGTTGTACTCTACAACTGAATCTTTAAGCTCGGAAAAATGTGCCTGGATAGACGCAAGGACATTGGTTATCCCATTAGCGACTAAATGAGCTCCTAAAATTGTGCCAAACAAATGCGAAGTCTTTTCAGCTTTATCATTGACATCTGTTAACTTTCCCTTTATTCCATCCATGAAACCACTAGGCTTTTTATTCATAGACTCTCGTAGCTCATTCATTTCAGTCTTAGTTTTAGCCATTGCCGTTCCAGTCTCATTTAATCGAACTTGCTGCCTTTTATAAGCATCACTAGTGGCTCCTGATTCATTAGCGACCCGCTTTAGCTCCTCTTGTTGCTTAGAGTATTGCGATGAAAGGTTTGCTAAGGACTGTTTTAAACCGCTCATTTTAGCTTTGTTGGCTTCTTCTGCCTTTCCCTCAGCTTGTAGTCGCTCTACAAAGCTCTTAGAAACCTCGTTCGTTTGTCGATAGCCCTTTTGCAGTTCGGCAAGACCGCTTGTGTAATAGGTCATGCTGGATTTTGCCCGTTGCTGTTGTGCTTCATACGATGCAAGTTGTTTTGTTGATGAATCAATTTGTTTCTGCAGTTTCAAATACGTTTCAGCATCTTTTTGATTCTCGACATCTAATCCGGCCTGTCTACTCTTAAGTTCATTTATTTTTGACTTCTGTCGTTCAATGACATCTGAAAGCCCATCATATTTAGCTTTTATTGCGCCAGTACTATCACCAGCACTTTTTAAAGCTGTTTCTTGTGCTTTCCAAGCATTTGTAGCTGAACTAACAGCACTTTGAAGTCCTTTTAAACTGTTCGCAGCTGAAACCGTATCTATCGCAATACGAGTAGCCATTTCATTTTGAACTTTTACCATGAATTAACCTCCTTCCCAAATTTTTAATCTCCACGTAGTTTGCGAAAAGCGTCATGAGCCGTTACAGGTCGTTTATCACGCGGCTTAGCCTTTAATATTTCTAGCAGTTCAAAGTAATCTTCTCTACCGACATCGCTCGGGAGTGCTCCTGAATCTACGAAAAGACGTTGCTTCAAGAAATTTATATCTTCGCATTCATTTTTTGAATCGAAAATGTATCTGCGAAGACGTGCTAATCTTTTTTTGGGTCTTTCTCTTTTTGAATAATTTCCTCTTTCTTCGCCAATGCTTCAATTTGCTTGTCAGAACTCCCCTTAATACGTGCTACAACATAACTTACATATTCCATCAACTGAGTGTAATCTGCTAAGTTCCTGTGTGCGCTTTTTACTTGTTCATCAGTCAGACCTAAAACATTTTTCAAAAAATTAAACGATGATTCTACTATTTCTTTTTCTTTGTCTAACTCTTTTTGCTGTTTTTCCAATTCCAACAACTGATCTTCCATTTTTTCAAGTTCAGTTTTTGTCGATTCGCTCTCATTTTCTGAATCCTCGGTCTCTTTCAAGCGTTCCTCTTCAACTTGTTGCCTTAGAGAATCAACGTTTGCCTGAACCATCATCCGCCCTATTTTAGAGCTTTCAATTTGAAGATCCACTGACGGTTTAATTTCAATAGGTTTTTTGATTCCAATTTGTGTAGCTTTGATTTTTATAGTCAAAATAAATTCCTCCAGTTTAGTAGCCGCCCTTGCGTACTGTGAATTTAGTAGGCGACTTTCACTTATCATTTAACGACAATGCGCTGATATTTTTTTAAATGTTAAGGATTCGTTGTACTTCCTGTTGTCGATCCAGTCGTACTGCCCGTTGTTGAACCAGTTTGGGTACCGTCTGGCAACCCAAATACTTCTTGCCGCATTAAATTCTCAGCAAAATTATCATCCGATTCAGCAAAAGTTTTGTACGGCCGCTGAACGCCCTTATCATCAATAAATGTCCCGTTTGGAATAGGTGTAAGTGCTTGGTAAGTCAAAGTTGTGTCTGCTTCCGTCTGATTGTTGTTATCAGTACCGTGATTGCGCCCAGGTTCAATAAGCTCACCATTCGCAAAACCCTCGTAAAGAAGTGTCCCGTCAAGGTCTTCTGAACAAAGCAGCATAGCAACGTGCGGCTTTTTACCAGACGAAAGAACGTACCCTGTTTTGCCGCTTTTTACATACCCTTTTAGCTTGTTAAGCAGTTTGCGTTGCATATCTAGCAAAATAAGCGCTACCTGTGGTTGTGGCATGCCGTGTGAGACCCTTTTTGCTTGATTGTTAGCCCACTTTATTTGCCCCGCTTCTTCAAGACCAGTGATATTAGCCTGCGTAGTACCTTCTCCATCACCATCAACTCTCACATATCCTTTAGCATCGACGCCTGCTTCTGCATCAAGAATCGCTTTTCCTAAATCATCAGTAATGGCAAATTCAGCCCATCGAATGCCATGGCTGGTTGTACCTGCTTCTTCTGGCATATTTAAATTCCTTCTTTCAAATTAAATTTTTTTGTAAAATAAAAGACCTTAGAAACTTGGCCAGTGTCTGGGTCTTTTGAATGATGCTTTGATTGATCAACCGACCAACCATCATTTTCGAAAATTCTCAAAAAAGTTATTTCAGCATCTTGTATATTTATTTTCGTACTTTCTGCATAGAATATTTGAACCTCTACTCCAATTTCCCATCCTTTAAATCTTGAATTGGCGTATCTGGTAGGCTCATTAACGTACTCACTAATAACGACGTCTGTCGTCGATGTATCATTGACAACACCTTCAGGAACAGAGCCTTGATAAACATTGTCGATCCAAGTTAATTTATTTCTTTCCACAAGCTTTCTAGCCTGCACAACAGGTAAGTCCATTAGTAGTCACCGCCAGTTAGCTCTTCATATTTTTTTCTCTGAGCTTCAAATATTTTTTCCTCTGACTCTCTGCGTGCATTGTCGACAAAATGGTCTCCCTTCATTTTCTTTGTACCATCGTTTAACCACTTTGCGACAAATGCTTTTTTACCGAAACCTACTGTACTACTACCGTCTTTTTCTCCGTCAATATTGTTTTTTTGATAAACGACATTATCAGCCAAATGCCCGTATTTCACATCATTATGTTTTGTATAATGCTTTTCTTTAGTGACCTCTTGCAAATGTTCAGCAAAGACTTTAGCACCTGCGCCAGTGATTTCAGATTTTTGTCCAGCATTAGGAATTAATTTTCCAGTTTGCTTAAAAAAAGACTGCATTTGCTCACCTAAACTAGGCACGTTATACTCCCTCCTTCTTTTTAGAGATTTTTATGGTCAAATAATCATATGCCATATAGTTATTTCCGTCGTTAGGGTTATATACTAATATGTCGTACACTTGTCCCTTGTATAACGCTTTAAGTTCAGTTGAAATCCTGTCATCATGCCTAACTATTAAATCTAGCGAGTCATTGAGGCTTGTTCCATACAGAGAATATTGCTGCATTCTTGATCTTTTCGATGGCTTGCACCACGTTTTGAAATCAGCAATAAATTTTATATCGTAATCTCCTATATTGTCGTTTAAAACTGATTTTACTGTTCCAAACTGAATGCGTTGATTAAAGTCGCTATACAAAAACTTCTTAGGCATTTTCATTCACGCTTTCTGATAATGCGTACATTCCCCTAAGTTGACCAATTATGCTATTTAAAGTTAAGTCTATTTCATATGACTGCACATCAACTATTGGAATGCGATACGTATAATACGCTCCTGCTAATGATAAGACGGCAATGTTAAAAAGTGGCTTTACTTTTTCATCGTTCCAGAATTTGTTATCATCTCCAACAGCGCCCTTTACGTATTGAGTCGCAGCTTCTAAATATCCCGAAATTACGGAGTCTTCATCACTACCATCAATTTTTAAAGACTCTTTTAGATCATCAAGTTGTGCCATAAGCACGCTCCTTTAAAAACCGCCAAAGCTATGCGCTCTTATTGTCTATTTCGTGGGCGATTGTACTATGTCTGTTTGAATCGAAGCTTAAAATTTGCCTCTCAACACATAGATTTAGCCGTTATTTGCTGCTGCACTAGCTGTAAAGTTAGCTTTTTGATCGGCAACGGACGAGAAAGACCCAGCGGCAAAAGCCCCCTCATCAACTGATTCGACATCAAATCGATCAATAACACGAATCCACGTTTGGTCCTTTTGAAATGATGTTCCACCTTCAGTGGTTTGTGCTAAACTCATATTTTCACGATCGAATAATGTAACTCCTTCTTTGAAACTTCCAAAATAAAGGGGATGAACATTATTTGCTGTGTCCGGAAGCCAGTTATCAGAAACAACCACAACTTGCTTATCATTAATAACTTTTGGCACACTTCCTTGTGGATCACGCTGAATCAGGTAATTTCCCATAGCATCTTTTACTTTTTTAATCGTTACCCACCCAGATTGATTAGTCAAAAAGACGCCAATATTTGAAATGGCCGGATCAAGTGCACCATCGGACAAGTCAATAATGTCATCCCATTTAGCAATAGTAGGTTTCTTTGGAGCTGTATTTAAAACTAAAATAATCTTTTTATTGCGTGTCACAACAACTTTTTTAGCAATCCATGTTACTATCCAATTTATGATATTTTCATCAGAGTCTTTGAGAAGTGTATTAGTGATTTTATTGATGCCAGCATATCTCTTGATTTCATAAGAAACTGGTTTAAGCTTTGGTTCATCATTATCACCAATATCAGCGTCTTCGTCATCAAGCTCCACAAGCTCATTCATAGTTGAAAAAACTTCAACATTTCGTGTACCTTTTTCTACAGATGTTTTTTCAACATTTACTAGTGATTGAAGTTGATCATATTGTCTAATCAATGTGTTGATCCGAGTTTGAATGTCTGGAGGAATTGTCAATCCTGCCCCTGAGGTTGAAGAAGTATCGCTTGAGGTTGAAACAAGATTCAAGTGTTTTACTTTTCCTCTCAACAAGTCTCGAATCCCTTTTGCAAAAGCTTTATGACCATTCTTGTCTGATACAACAGTTACCTTGTTATCATCGCCAATGTTTGTTTCAGCCTCAGCACGTGCTTGGTCAAGTTGGCCTTTTAGTGCATCACGGTGTGCCATTTCATTGTCTCGATCATTCTTTAAATTTTCGAATGTCTTTTTGTCAAAAGAGTCATCCAAAACAGCAGCATTCAATTTAGCATTAAGATCTGCTACTTTTTGTCCTGATGCAATCCATGCATCGTTAATCTGATTTACGTTGAACATTTACATGTCCCCCTTTTATTATTTTTTTCCAAATAAAATAGCCAGTTTGCTTTTTTTTAGAGAATTAGCATGCTGACTATTAGTTTCGTTTTCTATTGGATCTGGTTCAGTTAGTTCATCTTCCGTAACCCATTTATGATCCAAAACCTCTGGTGAACCGTCTGTCGGCTGATAATCAATCATATAAGTGTTGCCGTTATACGCATGTTTAACAGTTCCAACGGCACCCTCCATGCCAGGCATATGATCTGCTAAGACTTTAACGGTTGACCCTTCGGCATAAAGCGGATTGATTGCTTGGTTTAAATTATTATCTCCATCATCATCTGCATCAGACTCCATGTTATTATGCTTAATGAATAAGTTCATAAACTTATTAATAGCTTTTTTCGAGGGTATATGTGAAATAGCATTGACCGGTTGCAACTGATTTTCATTAGCAAACATAATTTCATCAGCAAAGCCTTTATCAACTGCATCTTTAGCCGTTAGCCATGTTTCATTTGACATAAGTTGTAATAAATCGGATTGTTTCATACCGGTTTTTGCTTCATATGCCGACGCAATTGACTGATCAATTCCGTTCAGAACATTTGCCTCATGATTCAAATCATCGGAATTACCAGCTTGCTGTGACCAAGCTTTATGGATCATGATTTGAGCGGTTGGGGAAATATTAACTTTATCGCCGGCCATTGCAATCACACTAGCTGCAGAAGCTGCTAATCCTTGAATGTTAACTGTAACATTTCCTTGAACCCCTTTAAGCATCGTGTAAATTTCGCTGGCTGCAAAAACATCTCCACCATTAGAAGCAATATCGACTTCAACATCTGAACTAGGATCATCACTGTTTAAAGCATCTGCAACCCCAGAGGGGGAAACAGCTGGCATTCCAAAAAATTGGTAAAATGCAGCTGTTTTATCATCAACTACATCCCCTTTAATCATTACTTTCTTCGGCATTATTATCACCTCCCTTCGATTGGTTTCCAATCACTAACTGTTGAACGGGATTTTTTTTAGCTTCGGGCATGTCATTAGGAAAATATCCTACTTGCTGTAATACCCATGTTGCTTGATTAGAGCCAATAGTTCCATCTTTAGCAAGGCCTGAAAGAGTAGTAGCAAATGAGTCTCCCAGTGGATCAACTGCTGGCCTAATATCAGCACTAATGTTGGCTGAAAGTTTATCGTTAAGTTCACTTAAGATGGAACGCATGTACCTATTAAGAGCAGTCACATAAAACTTACTTGTCATTTCCAAACTAGACTGTTGATCTCCGCTTCCATTCAAATAACTATCTGGTACGCCGTAAACCTTAGCAATTTGTGTTGATGTCCAATTAACTTGGTTCAATAGTGCAGCAACATTAGATTTGATTTCGAGTGGAGTATAATCCTCCAAATCATCAATTACGATTGGCCCATTATTTGAATTGTTAACTTGCTGCATAAATTGTTTTGATCGAGCAGATTTTTGCTTTGCATCAAGCAATCCGCCTTTATTAACTTTCAAAACACCTGGTGAAATAATAGATTGTGCAAGCGCAGCGAGTGTCAATTTATCAGATGAATTTTTGATATTCATTTCATTTGCTAAAGCCGACAAAGGACTCATTCCAGTCATTCCACCGTTTTTACTCATTAATCTAATATGAATTATGTCAGACTGTGGTATTGCTTGAATGACTCCTATTTGTGGTTCATCAAACGAAACATTGTAAATTAAGCCTGACCCATCTTCTAACAAAAAAGGGCTAACCTGCGACGGCCTTAAATATTCCCACCTCAAATCAATTCCATTTAAATTTCTCCACCGATAAGCAAAAGCTTCGCCACCTATTAAAAGCTGAGCATACATAGACTGCCAAAACGAATGTGTATTAGACGTTACGCTAGGTTTATCTAATATGCCTTGTGATCGTGTTTTGTCTGCCTTTAACTTTATTGTTGCTAAATCTCCAGAAAGCTGCATCACAATTGAATAAACATCAGAGTTCTGTAGAGCTTCACTCGCACTTACATATTTGCTTGGTGTACCTGGACTTAAAAAATTGATAATGTCTGGATCGCTAAACGGAATACTTTGCTGTCCCACTTCTAAACTATCAAAAACTTTAGGCTTGAAAATAGGCATTAATTACCACCTCCTTTCCCACCGGAGATTAGTTCTGAACCAAATCCCCAGGCAAGAAATAAAAAGGCAACTGATAACCAACGTAAATCTGTAAATACTGCATAAACAACTGCAAAAGTCATTAAAATGAAGCATATTACGTCAAAATAATGCCAAATTAACGCCAATATTGACTTAAAAATCATTCAATCACCTCCTAATCATCTGATAATCCCGAACTTGGACTATTAAACCAATCAACAACCTGTTGCTCTGTCATTAACTCAACTTGTTTAGATTTGTCGTTAGCAATCCCAAAGTCTTCAAAATGATACATTCCTTGGAATAAAGCATCTATAATTGCATCGACAACATCAATCTTTAATGTTGCAGTGGCTTTATCAACTTGAATGCCAATTTTATCTTCCACAATTTGCGCATTTATCAATGCCTTTTCCATAATTTTGTCGTCAAGCCTCGTTATCGTTCCTTCAACAAAACCTTTTTGTAAGAATTTGGTTGGATCTTTTAATTCACTAGTTCTTTGTCTGATAGCTTCAAGCGGCCAACTAGTATTAATTTCCATTTGTTTAATAGCACTAGTTGCTCCCCAAGCGTCATATCCAAAGAAAACAACTTGTAAATCATTCTCCTCAACGTAATCCAAAAGCCATCTATAGACCTGTTCATCATTTATTAGTCCCTGTGGATGGCTTGTTATTGTACAGAACCCTTTACGCTCCATTTCACGATAATTTATACCATCTTGTTTTTCTTTAGCCTCTATTGAACCGGCCTTTTGCCAAGGAATAAATGAATGTTGCTGAATGTGCCACTTGTTCTCATAAGGATAGACAAAAGCTATAGCCGTATTATCAGAAAACATTGAATAATCAAAGCCTATATAGACTTGTTTACCTTTGATATCAAAGCTATGAATAATCGCTCTTTCAATATCTGATAACTTCAAAAAACTATTTGTTGACTCTTGCAACCAAATATTCAGATTCTTATTTTGAAAATCAGTTACATTGCCTGAAAGCATATCGCTGTCCCTTTTATCTAGTAGGCCTTGCATTAATACTTTCTTTTCGCTTTTTAAATAAAGTAGCGGATTCGATTTGACCCACATTTCAGGTTTAAACGTTTCTTCAAGCGAATCTTGTGCCCATATTAGTCCTAAATAAGTATCAGCTTCTCTATTCCAATCTTGTTCCATCGCTTGTTGAATCATTTTTTGATCATCATGAAACGGTACACTTGGATCAGGATATGACGTCGATATTTGAATAAACTGTCTATTAGGCACTTTAACTTGTCCTGAAATAATCTTAGAGATTTTATCACGTGATTTTATTTCGCCAATTTCATCAAAAACAGCTGTAGTAAAATGAAAAGAGTCATATTGCCCCGATTCATGGCTAATTGCTCGAAGAATATTATTAGTTTTTTTCATGATTATCTGGTCATTTTGAATAGCCAATCCCACTTCATCCGCAAAACTTTTAAAAGGTTCATCCTCAATAATTTTTCGCATCATGTTTTTGATATATCCAAAAAGTTTGTTAGTTTGTTTGAAATTAATGCTTGCAACCAAATAATCTTGGTTAGATAGTCCTAATGATTCAATAAAGTACGAATAGCACATTAAAATTGCCATTAAGTAAGTCTTTCCTTGCCCACGAGCAACTGACACAATCCCACGGCTGAACCTCTTACCACCATCAGCGTTTCTCCACCCAAAAAGCATACAAAAAATGAACTGTTGCCAGTCCATAAGTTTAGTTGGTTCTCCAGTATCTACATTAGGCGCTATCGAAGCAAATTTAAGAAGGTTTTCAGCATCTCTAATTGAGTAATGATATTTAAAATCAGTATTGCTTTCTCTCTGCAAATCTCTCAAATGTCTAAACGCTGCTAACTGAACTAGATATCCAACTTCAACTTTTTTGTTTAGAACGTCAAAAGCATATCTAGTCCCATAGTCTTTATACCGTTTTTCAATATTCGAAAAATCGATTTGCTTATAAACTCCAAAAGCATCATGTGATTGTGTTAAATCAATTTTCTTCATGACTTCCTCCAAAGAACTCCCTCATGCCATCAGTAACAGATTTTTTATTTTGGCTCTTAACAAGCTTAAGTAATTCTGCTCTAGATTTGGGCGATAATCCCAATTCTGATCCAATTGATGACATCATATTGATAGAATCTTTCATTGTGGCAAGAGCAGGATTCTTTTTATACCCAGTAAAATATTTTCCAATAACTTTGCCCGTCATGTCTTGAAGTGGTTTAAAAGTTTTGGTTTGAATTCCATCTTTTTTAACACTCTCATATGCTTTTCGATAAATTCCATACTGAGAGCAATACAATTCAACGAGTGAACTGTCAATCCGTTGTACCTTACCTGTACTTTCTAAAAAAGGTACAACTTTGCGCCAACACTCTTTAGCCAGTGCACTCAATTGCTTTGGAGGGTCCTTTGATAGATGCCCACCGTTTTGCTTATAATAAACATTTTTGACCATCTAAAAAATATTCCCTCCATTCTGGTCACCCCCCCCCTAGCTAAAAATTCAAAATTTCAACTTTTTTGTAAGACGATGGCAATGTGTGGCTCTTCCTACTTTGAAAATAGGCGGGGGATAAAAATTTCAAGGGCTCATGCTCCCAATATTTTAATTCCTTTTTCAACATTGCAGTTTCGACAAGCGAGTTTAACATTCTCCCAAGTATTTGTTCCGCCTTTGCATATTGGAATTACATGCTCAATAGTTGGTGCATCTGTTCTATTATAGTCCTCTGTCAGTGCAAGATGCTTACCACACAGATAGCACTTTCCTTTGTCTCTAATGTAAAGCCGTTGCAATGATATTGCTTCATACTTCCCATTTGCTTTGGCTCGCTCATAGCGTTTGCTTTTGCGTGCACTCTTGTCATGGTTTTCTTTTGCCTTCCTGCATTCAGTTGAGCAATAGCATCTACACATTGAATGAGCAAGGAAAACATTGCCACACAATCTGCAAGGTATGTAAATATCAATAGTAAAATGTTTGTTCATTAGGCTATCGTATTTTTCCCTATCACTGTTTATTACGCACATAGATGCTGAGTGACTGCACACAGAACAATGCCATTTCTTTTTTCTAATTGCACTGACATAAGCATAAAACTTAATGCCTGTTTGTTTGCACATAAGCAATACTCGATAATTAAAATGATTGTCGTTGGCCTTGAACCCACTGATATATTCAACGCCAGGATGCAATAGCGATATTTTATTGGCGAATGCTTGTTCACGCTGCATAGCGTTTCTTTTATATCTAAGCGTACTTGCACAGCTTTTGGAACAAGTCTTTGTTTTCCTGTGATCCGTTTTAAATTCTTTGCCACAGATTGTACATTTTTTAATATACATAATGCAACACCCTACTTAACTTATATTGTATAGTACCATTATATAACTTGAATATTGATAATGCAATACTCGTATTGTATAATAAGCTCGAGGTGGTTATATGAAAAAAAGAATGACATTTACTCTTGACGAAGAACTACTAAAAGAGTTAAAGGAATTATCGGACAGAACTATGATTCCTCAGTCAAGACTTGTTGAAAAAGCAATAAAGAATATCATTAAAGAGTATGACAACTAGTCATGCTCTTTTCTATTCATCATCAATACAATCCTATTAATATCTGTGATAGGTTCTACATCTTTCAACGTATTCCCATCACCAGTCCCGTAATACTTCCGTTCCCAATCAGTCTTCTTATGATGGCATTGTCTACATATCACAGCCAGATTGTTGATGTCTGCTTTGCTATTAGGCCGTGCTTCCACAGGTACAACATGGTCCACTGTTTTACTATTAGGTGTAAGCTTGCTGATTGCTCTACAGTATTGACATAAATAATGGTCACGATCCAAAACTTGTTGTCTTAGATGTGACCATTGTCTTGTCCTATAAAAATTGTATTGCTCGCGTTTCGTTTCACTGCGATTACGTGTGACTGTGTTGTACTTGTGTGACTGTGCTTTGCTCTTATTGCTGTTCGTCCACTTCTGTCGGCTAGCAACATATTCTGCTTCATGTTCAAAGTGTTCACTGCAATAATGATTAGGAAACTCGACCATAGCATGACATGATGGGTAGCGGCATCGTCTTACTCTAGGCATTATAAACCGCCAACTGTCCAGCCATCTAGGAAAGTTGACGGCTTATAACTGAGTAGCCCACGTTTCATGTCTTCTTCAATTCTTTTGCGATCCTCATTTAATTTCTTACGGTCTTCGTCCATACCTATCAGCTCCTTTTTACGCACAAAAATAGCAGCCGTTAAGCTGCTGAATAAAATATATGTAAGACGGTCTCGACAACCGCCAGCCTATAACGTAGCCACCCGAACTAGAATTCCGACGGATATAAGATACCGTCTATGCAGTGAGTGAGTATTGCTCTCACGTCAGCTCTTTGCTGTCACTGCTCCGCTAGTATCACGACTAGCACGCCAAATGCCCCGAAAGGAGAAAATCTGTGTACATTTAAGTAATCATACGCACGATTACATGCCATAATATACTTAACAACGAGATCCGGAATCGAACCGGCATCAACTTACCAACAAGTATCTCGCTACTCAAAATCATCAAATTAAAATATAAAGTGGAGGCTCGCTTAGTGTACCCTCATACACTTTCGAACAATACCATTTTATAACATTGAACAATCATTGTTCTTTCATAATTCACTCAACATTCAATCAATTATCACTCATTTTGCTAAAAACTAGTAATTTTCCATGTCTGAAAGCTTCCGCGAATTTAACCAAAGTTTCTTTTAGATTACGATAGAATGTCGCCTCGGACCAACCGTATTTTGGATAGATCATATAGTCCGAAAGTCTATTCTTCCTAAGGTATTTGTCATAAATAAGCTTGCGCTCTTCCGGATTAAGAGTGTTAAAAGCACTATGAATATCAATTAACGTCTGCAATGCTTCATCTTGCATAATCAGTGCTGTATCCTGCGGTATTCTGATTAAGTTAGTCTGTGAGTTCATTTCTAAAGAGTATGTTGTCGTTACTTTAGGCTCGTATCTAGTGCCAGCTACCCTTAGTAAACGTCGATACTGAGAAAGGAGCTCATTTACATCATTTTTAGTTTTCTCTTTATCAAGATTAGCAAATAATTCTATCTCCACACCATTCCACCCCTTTATGCTAAAATTATCTTGTTGGGCGCTTACCTTTGATGGTAGGTGTTTTTTATTAGTTCAAGCATCACATACACCTCAATCTTTAAAAAAGCTGTAAAGAGTCGCACCCGTAAACAAAATGAATAACACTATTCCAACGCCATTCGCTACCCAGAAAAGCCAAGGCACGCCAATTTCATTGCAAAACTTATAAAAGAAATATATGTCCATCTTTATTTCACCTCGCCCTTAGTTAACCGCTTAACTACTTCATTAAGTACTGACACCTGTGTGCTATAAGTGGCGTATTGCATGATATTACCTGCCGACCTTTCAACTTTTGCTTTCAGCGACAAGTCATATATTCTTTGCTGCAAATATTTAAGCATTGTTTCGCTACTTGTTAACTTATTCATTCTTGCTCTCCTTTGCAGCTACAAACCATTTAGCTTGTAAGCCTTGAATACCGAGTTGCTTTTCTGCTTCTTTGACTTGATTGAGAGTAAATTCAGTTTTACGACCGGTACCATCCAGCAAAGTTGCTATTAAAAAAACATTTGAATGACCTAGTTGCAAGTATTGTCGTCCTATTTTGATTTCGCGTTTCTCTGGCTCAACAACTTCAATAAACGAAGGATCAGCCCACACACGAGCAAACTGGCATTGATGGAGATTGTCAATTTCTGTTAGATTATTATGAAAAAGCCAACAATCTAACGCGCCTGTAGCTTCATCTAACGCACTAATTAGGCTGAGAGATCGTTCTAGCTCATCAAACTCTTCTTTCATTTCAGGCGTAAACTTGATTTTTTCTGGCTTTGATTGAAAGTCCTCAAGCTTGCCTAAAATGTCACTCTCAGCAATCCAACTATTACCATCAGGTTTTTCGTTGACATCGTACGGAAATTCATCATCATTCTTGTCAATGTATTTTATTTTAACTACTACCTTGTCTTTAGCTTTGTACTTACTCATTTGCTTTCACGTCTCCTAACTTCTGCTCTAAAAATTTGAATAGCTCGCATTATTTCATCGTTCGTCAGTGGCTCGCCTTGATACCTTTTATAAAGCTTGTGTGCAAACTCATCTAAAAAAGTCCAACGTTCACCATCAACATTAACTAACTTGAAAACCAGCGAATTAACGGTTAGTGTGTAGCCCCTATTTTCCATTGAGTCGCAAAGTTTTTTTACTAGTAGATTGCTCATTCTGCTTCCTCCCAAAATTTAAAAACGTCTATTCCACGGAACAATGGTAACGTGCTGATATATTGCAACTTTTTACGCGTTACTTCTGTCGCACTATATTCATTCCACTCCCACTCTGCCGTATCATCGTTGAAATGCAGATACTTGTGAAATTGTGGAATGTAGACTACTTCGGCTTCCACCATGTGTCTTACCTCCTTCATAAGTAACGAGAGCTGATGGAAATGGAGCAGCGTCTTTTGAAACGCCATTTAATTCAAATTTTAATCTACCTCGTAAAAATATAATTTCAGCTTTTCCAAAAATGTAATCATGCCAATAACTTGTATCAGTTCTGGCTGGAATCAGCATTACAAGTTGTTGACCCAAACTCAATCTTGTTTCAGCTGCTTTCTTTACCCATTTTTTAAGTTCTCTGCCATATGGTGGATTAAGAAATAAATTTCCTTCACATTTAGACCAGTCTTGTTTGAGAGAATCATCATGTTTTGTATAATATTTAGAGCACTTAGCATTACGATTACTTGCCGCTAGATCCCAATTAAAATTATGTTGTTTATTCAACATTTCAAAAAACTGATTAGGTGTTTCCCAACTGTTCTTTTTTGTTGAAAACATCAAATCGTTATTCATCTTTCACACTCTCCAAATCCTAAATATGCCCAGTCGCCCTCATCTATTTTTTGATCAACTATCTTCAATGCTCCTGCGATTAATTCGTCTGTTTTGTCTTTCATGTTCTAACCTCTATGGTCCGTGATGCCGTTGAATGAGAATGAGTTACCTACACCATGCATTTTCATTCTGCTGAGTGCACGGTCACCATACTTGTCAGGCAAGTCTTGACCGCTTAAATTCGTTGTAATAATCATATTTTTGTTTTCTGTTGATCTTAGAAGTGTGTCAATTACGCTTAAAGTAAAATCACTATCACGCTCAGCTCCTAAATCATCAATTATGACTAAATCACAGCTTTTAGTTGCCTCAACGCTGGTATCAACTCTTTTTCTGACGTCTGAATTATTTATTCCAAGTTGCAGCTGAGACATCAATTCTGGAAAATCTATAAAAACAACTTTCAACTTTCTAGTTTTATTATCTCCATTTTTGTCAGTATAATAATTCAAGTATTTTTTGCGTTTAAGATAGTCGTACATGATTCCTGTTGCTAAATGTGTTTTTCCCGATCCAGAAGATCCAAGCAAAATAGCATGTACTTTTTCACCGCTAGCCATTTTTTTAGCTATCTCTTTAGCATATTCAAGCGCCTGACGCTCTTTAGGCACTCTCGTGATGTAATTATCGAACTTGTTATCAAAAACGCTGAACGTGCTTAATATTGAATTGCTATTAAGATATTTATAAGCATCATTCATATAAGCGCTGATAGTTAAGTCTTGCCCACTCATAGTCCTTCTTTTGGCATCTTTTAATGGTTCTCTGTACCCACAATCCATGCAGGCACCTGGTATCTTTTCACCTTTTTTATTAAATGCCTTTGGTCGATAAAGATTAGCGCCACATTCAGGACATTTAACTCCAAAGGTTTCAAAGACTATCTTTTTCGCAGCTTCAATTCCCTCTGCTACACTCTCCATCACTTATCCCTCCTAAAACGGAACTTCATAGCTGTTTCTATCTTTTTCGCCAGCAAACTTGTTGTATCTTTTCTTTTGATCAGGAGTTAAATCGTATTCATCATTCCAACGTTCCTGATTAAACCAAGTGCCACCTTGTGCAATAAACTTCTTTTCAGTGTCTTTAACCTCAATGTATTTCTTATAAGCAACAATGCCATCTTGTATCTGTTTGTTAGTAACACCTTTTTTAATAA
Source organism: Liquorilactobacillus capillatus DSM 19910 (assembly GCF_001434915.1). Lineage (GTDB taxonomy): Bacteria > Bacillota > Bacilli > Lactobacillales > Lactobacillaceae > Liquorilactobacillus > Liquorilactobacillus capillatus. The sequence goes on along the minus strand of NZ_AZEF01000012.1, from coordinate 9,778 downwards.
CTCTTTTATAAGCATTAAAAGCATCTTTCTTGCGCTCTTTTTTTGGATAGAGTGACCAAAGCTTATCGAAATTGTCGCTCAAAGTGGTTTTCTTTGGCGGAGAGGGTTTATCTTTTCTCTTATCTCTAATCTCTAAACTCTTATCTCTAATCTCTGGTGTACGTTTGTTGTACATTTGTACATCATCAATTTTTTTAACATTATTTAACTTGTTGCGATAAGCTTTAATCCTATCTGCCTCAGTGCTTGACTTGCCTATAAACAACTGAATGTCATTCATAAAAACTGTGCCGTTTTCTAATACCGTTATAAGCCCTAGAGATTTAAATTTTTCTATCGCGTCCTTAACTTCACTAACACTGTGATTAGTTACTGTTGCAAGCATCTCCGGACTGTATGGTATAACTCCTCTGAATAGCAGTTCGCCCTCATTTTGAAGACTTTTGAGGTACATTTTTAGTAAAATATCCGAATAAATATACCCTTCATTTTTGCCACTGCTAAAGCTTTGTAACATCTTTAATTCATCACTTTCAAAGAAATTATCTTTGAGTTTCAAGTAATAATATTTTTTGTTATCCGCCATGTTTTCACCTCAAATCAGAACGGCAAATCTGAATCAGATATATCAACCTGACCGCTGCCACTTGCAAACGGATCTGCACTATTATTTCGTTGTTTTGAACTACTGTTCCTTTGCTCATTATTCGAACCACGGCTATCCAACAAGTCAAAGTGGTCAATGACTACATCAGTCGTATAAACCGTTTGCCCATTCTTTTCGTATGATCCAGTGCGAATATTGCCACTTACTCCGATTTGTGATCCTTTGTATGTGTAGTTAGCTAGATTTTCGGCACTCTTACTCCAAACTTGGCACCGTATAAAGTCAGCCTCTTGCTCGCCGCTTTGATTTTTGAATGGTCGATTAACTGCCAAAGTGAAACTTGCTACTGCTTTGCCACTATTTGTGTAGCGTAAATCGGGATCTCTGGTTAGACGACCAACTAAATTAACTGAATTCATTTTATTTTCTCCTCGTCTATTTCATTCATTCGCTTACGCGTCATCACGTTTAGCCTGATTAAATCTTCTTCACTCAACTTGACTGGCTTGATATGATATTTCTCACAAAAACTCATAACGCCTAGTTTGTGCTGCTCAGTGTGATGTACTCGGCACAAGCTCATAAAGTAAAACTTGCGGTGATCCACCATGCTACGCTTACGATTCCCAACTGCCTGATAATGAGCTATATCAGCATGAGCACCACAGATTACACATTGCCGTTGTCTGATTGCTAACATTTGTTTAGGAAAATAATTAGGTATTGAATCCCATGTTTTCGTTTTGAATGGAATGTCTTCTTGAAACAAGAAATCTAATATTTCCAGAATCATATAGTTAGCAACTGTTACAGAACAATCAGACAAACTAAACGGTTTGACACCTAAATCAATGTGAGTCTTAAATTTAAAGATTTTTTCCCATTCATCTGGAACATCACCAGTGTGTTGACACAAATCATGTATCAGCGCCCATATTTTTTTACGTTGGTCTGGCGTTATTCTTCGACTGTCGGGCACTGACAATTCAACTGTTGGTTTCTGGCCATCCGCTAGCCTATTTACCTTGGAAACATCTAAAACATTGTCTAACACAATCTGAACGGTATTTCCGTTAATGCTAGATATTTTGCCAAACATCTATTCCACCTCAATTGCACTTGCACTAACAAAATCCGTTAAGTGTTTAACTGAGCGACAATAATCACACTTGCCACACATTGTCGGTTTTTCCTCTCCATTCAGAACAGCCAACATGTGATGTTCTTTTTCTTTCAGTTCGGTCATTGCATAACTCAATTCAGCAACATCATCACCACTAGTAAATTTGATTGCCATCTTATCTGGTGTGGCTTGTTTTGACACCGCAAAGATAAATGGAGTGCAATCAACGCCAAAAGTTTGTTTTATCAATTCTTTGTATAATGTAATCTGTGTGAAATATCCGTAAGCCTGCACAAAGTTTTGCCATTGCCGATATTCTGGATTCCAAATCTTTTTATGAATATCTGCGGTCGTTTTCAAATCACAGAAGTATCTTTTTTCAAGGTTCAATGAGTCAATTTTGCCTTTCCACTTCACACCATCAATTTCGCCAGTGACGATTTTTTCTTTTTCCCCTGGCATGTATGCTTTCTGGAAAAGTGGTTCTTCTTCAAGAGTTGCAATCATTTTGTCAGCAAGCTCATAATCCTTTTTGATTCCTTTTTCTTGCTTCCCGTACTTGTATATCTGTTTAGCATGTTCATTGCAGAAACTATCGTGCGATTCTCGGCTTTCAAAGTATGAATGGACATAATTGCCTACCAACAATGCTTTAATGTCTGTATCGGGCTTATATTCATTTTTAAGACGTGCTATTGTTTCAGCTTCGCACTTTTTAAACTCGCTATATAAGCTTTTTGAAAGATAGTGCCATGAGGCATCATCGGAGTAATAATTGTCAGACGTTAGGTTGAATGGTTGCCCCTTTGAAGAGGCTTGTTTGCTCTTCGCTATTGCTGTCGCCATCTTTTTCAGCCTCCTTGCTGTTTACTTCTTCAAAAGTAGTTTCTTGTTCTTCATATTGTTCTGACTCTTTTGGCTCTCCTTCTTTTTCAGCAGGTTCATTTTTAGGCTTAATATCTTTAACTAAATCATCAACAACACTTTCTGCTTTGTCGTCGACTGGCTCAGATTCTTTCACAGCCTCATTTGGATTTTTGTCGTCTTCTGTATACATTCCACCAAGTGTCTCAGGAAAGGCTTCACGCAAAGCATTAACGATTGCCGTTTTGCGAATCATTGTTGCTGGCATTGACTTCCACGTTGATTGTTGCTTACTAAATTCTTCCATGCTGATTTCGATGTGATGCGGTTCATCACGATCTTTCCGATTCACCTCAGCCCACGCGCCAAGAATTTTGTCAGTCGGAAGTTTGAATGCGCCTTTGGTGTATTTGACATCACTATTTCGTAAAACGATAAGCCCTGCTTTTACTCCGTTATAAGCTGGGTGTGATTCAGCACGTTTCATAAACGCCTCTTTAGAAGTAATGATTTGTGCTGGCTTGTTGCCAAATTTGATTAGATATGCCTCATTCAAGAAAGGATTCAAATGCTGATACTCGCACAATTTGATAAACATAAATGCTTCTTGAGAAGTAATGTTTCCATTCCCTGATGTTAAAAAGTCTCTTACTGTACTTGGCTTTAGTTTTACTTCCTCATTACCAGCTAAATAAACAACTTCATTCTTTTCTGCCACTTCGTTTGCCATTACAGCTCCACCTCCACGTATTCTATTTCTGCCGAATTCATAACATTTTTGACTTCTTCAATGTCCATGTCTTCAACGATTTCAGCGATATACGTTGGCAAATCATCATCAATCACTGCTTCACACTCACCGCTAATCTCGAAAAAATAGTACTTCCGATTGGAAATGATCTTATTGCCCTTGTAATCAAGCTGTGGGCGATCACATGGTGCAAACAGGTGTTGCTGTTCCTCATACGCCTGGATAGCTTTGTGTCGGTCAATCGCTTGTGCTGGTAACATTAGTCACACCTCCGAACGCTAATTCGCTATATTCCTGCTCAGCTTTGTCTAGGTCAGCGTAGGCTTTCTCTAGCACTAGCTCGTTGCTTACCCACAACTGACCGATGAAAAATTTCATTGCTTTAACACGTTGGTACGCTTCTTTTACTGTCATGGTTACTCCTCCTTAATAATTCGGCTCTGGTTCTTCCTGCACTTCAACATCTTCCTCTGCATCTGTTTCATCAATTTCAATCCTTACTTGATTAGCTTCAATATTTCTCAACCAAAACTCAAATTCATCAACCATACGTAGGCTCGGACTACCTTCTCTTAGCCAAACCGTGTTGTTGAAATTGAATATTTCAAATTCGCGATCCAATGAATCGTCTTTCTCACAAGTGAGCTTAACTTTAGATGAAGTATCACAGCTTTCAATTTCCATATTCACAACTCCGCCATCAAATGAAGGACCATCATCAAATTCAACTTCTAGTTCTGATGTATCAATATTCTCTTCAACAAATTTCAGATACCTACCAAAAATTTCAGATGTTTTAACTTTTTCCGGCGGCTCGAAAGTAGCCCAATCTTTGAATCTTTTGAGCGTGTTATTATTTTCAGCGGACGCTTGCTTGATAACCTGTCTAACAAGCAACTCAAGTGATACTACGCTTTGCGAGTAATCAGTATTCTTCATTTGCTTCAAGAGACCACTACGTAAATTTTTATCAATGATTTCTTTAACTGGTGATTGATAGCTAGTAAACAAATCTTCAATCACATCATCAGTCGCTTTTTTTACAGCATTTTCAATTTTTTTAGTGACCTCTTGGCTAGCTAAGTAGTTGCTCATACTCGAAAGTATTTTATTTTCTAAAGTCATTTACTTGTCCTCTTTCCTGTTGTCATATCCAACACTTCTTTTACCTCGTCAGCAGTTAATCCGTAATGCTTTGCGAGTACCTCGAACGCTTGTTTTAGTTCCATGATTAATTACCTCCGTTGTGTTAAAATTAGTTAGTTAATATTTTTTATGGAGTCCATTGCCGTGGGCTCTTTTTTATGCTGGTATAAGATTGCCATCTTCATCAACACCCAACGTTTCTGCATCGGACAGGTATTTTTCATATGCGTTAGCAAACATTAAAACTAGCTTGATCTGTTGCTGTGGTGTGATTTGTGGTTCGACAAAATTAATAGTTCCAATTTCAATTCCTTCGTCGTCCCAAACTCCGATGAATGTCGGGCGATATTCTTCGCCAGCTTCATCAACTGCTTTTTTACTTTCACCCAGTTGGACAAACCACTTTGAATCAGTTGTATCAATGAACCCTAAACTCTCGCCGTACTTGATAGCCTCAGCAAAGTAATCCTTAAACTTCATTTTTCTTCCTCCTTATTTTTGACTTTTGTCAGTATCGGATTGACCACATATTGAATCAGCAACGCCAGTATCAATATCACGACTACGACCAACCATGCAGCCATCACTTATCACCCCTTTCACTTTGATACGCCCACTTGCTCAACACAGCGCCGACCATGAAACACACTGTGCAGAATGCGAGCAGTGCTAAATCATAGCCGATTGACACGGTCATAAGCCCCGCTATCTTGACGAACATCATGCCGATCAGAAATCCCACTGCCATTTTTTTCATCTTTGCTACCTCCAATCAAAATCAGTGTTACTGCCACGCCTACGAAGGCACCCCAGGCAAAAACGATTGCTGTGTATGTCATAACTCACTGCTCCAATCTATTTCATGAGCATGTTTCTCAATCCATTCACAAGCTTCTTTTGCAATGAACTGATAGCTACTTCTACCCCCGTAGTAATATCTGCACCAGCCACCATTTCTCACGTCAATTTCATCCCTATATGGTTCAAGAATATTTTTGACAATCCACGCTTGACCCTTACTGCATCCACACCGCTCGTTGAATGTCTCCATGTCCCACCAGACTGTTAGACTGTCCAGATAATCACCTACGTATTTGTCGACCATCTCTTTCAAATAGCCAGTCAATACTTTCTCATTCAAAAGAGCTTCCATGTGATCATTCCTTTCTATGCTTATTCATCATGCGTAAGGGGTAACGATTCGTTCCTCCCTAGGTCTGCGTAAAATATCGCAGGGCCTATATAAAAGGGGGTGGCGATTCGCCCTAACCTCTAATATTGGTCTTTCCAAACACCGTATTTAATTGCAAACTCTTTAACAATAGCCATGTAAATCTCAATCAGCTTTTTATCTTGAGAGATAACGTCAACACGGTTTACTTTGCTGAGTTTCGTTTTAGACGCTCCTTCAAGCGCCATTCTACGTTTCAAGTTTGTCAACCGAATATTCAGGCTCACTCCTCCACGTCTATCAACATCTGCGTATATATCAGTTCGTATAGTTCTGTGTGCGTCGCCTGTATTCCCTTGCTGACGTGCAATTTTATTGATCAAATGATTAGTTTCGTTCTTCCAATCTTTTGTTGATACAGCTACAATTTCAGAAATGCTGTCGACTTTTGAATCTAACTGCTTAGTTGCTAGCTCATTCTTAGCAAGAGCTTTAAACAATCCGTTAAACATCTGCAATTCCGGGCTGAGATTGGTTGTATCAAGTTGGCTCTGCTTATACTTGTTTTCAATAGATATAAAATATTTACGAGCCTGCTTGCCTTTTTCATTCCGTTGAAGCATTGAAATCTCTTTAGCCATGTCAATTGTCATAGCATGGTCAACCGTTGGGCGCCCTCCGAAAGGTTTTTCCGATTTTTCGGATAAACTTGTAAAATCAACGTTTTCAGCAAATCCATACTCAGACATCCTTTCAAACCATTGAGTATATTTTTCTCTTACTTCTAAGAACTTGTGCAAATCACGCCCACTTACTAAAATATTTCCGTTGTTGTCACGATGCGTTGGTATTAGTTCTTTCATTTTTAAAACTTCCTTTCTATTCCTTAACTAACTGTCTTTTTCTCAAGTTACGAATAAACTCGTTTCTATTTCCAAAAAAAATCATGTCAGCAGGTATCTTATATATAGAAGCTATCTTGTTTGCTTCTGGAATCGACAAGTTAGTGCTATCTTTTTCCCAAGCTGAAATGGTTTGTGGGTGTACCCCCATAAGTTTTGCTGCATCAATTTGTGAATACCCAGCATTCCTACGTGCTGCTTCCAAGGTAATTTTATTTTTGATATTCATATGTTTCACTTCCTTTCTACGGTTATAACTATAAACGAGTTTACTCGTTGTGTCAACGATTAAATTCGTTATTTTTTATATTTTTATATTGTTTTTATCGAATAAAGTCGTTATAATTGTAAATATAGAAAAGAGATGATTATATTGCCTAGAAACAAACTTTCACCATTGGAAATCGAGATCAGGAAAACTATTTCTGACAACCTTAAATTCTATAGTAGAGGAATGACCCAAAAGGAACTATCTGAAAAAACAGGAATACCAGTTTCAACGTTATCTGGATACTTTGCCAAAAGATCTACACCTAATATAGGTACTATAGAAAAACTTTCAGAAGCTTTGAACGTTAACAAGAGTGATATTGACCCTAGATTGGTCAAAGGTTCTATGCCTAATAATGTAATACCTATAACGAAAATTACAAAAATACCATTATTAGGAACAATCGCTTGCGGTGATCCTATCCTAGCCGAAGAAAACATAGAGGAGTATATAAGTGAGCCTGCAGACGATTTACCATCTGGCAAATTATTTTATTTAAAAGCCAAGGGCAACTCAATGAAACCAACAATACCTAATGGTTCAAAAGTATTAATACGTTTACAAGAAGATGTTGAAGATAGTGAAATAGCTGCAGTTTTAATGACTGAGGACAATGAAGCTACGCTTAAAAGAATAAAGCGTGTCAACGGCACTATGTTTTTAATGCCTGACAATCCAGAATTTGACCCTATCATTGCTGATAAGAACCATCCGGCTAGGATATTAGGCAAAGCAATAAGATATACGAGTGATTTATAGGCAAATAAAAAAGCCCTAGCAAGGACTGACAATCATAACTAGGACTTAACATTTTCGTATCTGAGTAAAATATAACATAACTCAGATACACGTACATAATGATTTATATTTTTTATTAACAAATACTTAGTCCAAATCCTGAAGACATTAAAAGCTGACAAACAAGGAGGCCAACAAAATGGCAAAGAAAACTATTAAGGGCGAAGATGGTAAGCAATATGAGGTTAAGGAGAAAAAGCCCTTCTATAAGCGTGTGTGGTTTTGGCTAGTTGTAGCTGTTGTTGTAATTATTGGGTTTAGTCAGATAGGAAATTCAAACAATGATACGAGTTCTTCTGCAGCATCTGGTAAAGCTACAGCACACAAAACAACAAAAGCAGAAAAAGGTGAGTCTTCTGCATCAGCAGATAATGGTTCAAAGAAAATAACGATTTCATATCAAGATTACGACGTTGCTAATTCAAAAGCCTATTCAACTAATTTTTCAGATTCTAATTGGGCAGGAACATCTGTTAAAGTCGACAAAGTAACGGTGTACAAATTAGCCAAAGACTACAAATACAAATCAGCTAACGATGGTACATTTCAAGTAAATGGCTTTGTAAGAATCCATTTCACAATATCTCCTACTAGAGATATTAGTATCTATCCAACACAAGGAACAGCTATATATAGTAATGGTGAGCAACATGAAGCTGATTCTGACGAATCGTGGGACGGCGAAATTTCAAAAGGGGCTAACAAATCTGGAGACGTAACGATACCGGTTAAATCTCTCAGCAGTGTTTCGTCATTAAAGACTATCCGCTATAAATTCGATGCAAATTATGATACAGATGATTACGAAGATGAAAATTCTAGCCATACTTATGATTTCACTTTAAACTTAAATTAATAAAAAACACATCCCCCACCGACCAAAGTTAAGGATGTGCTGCTGTAATAAATTATGGGGCAATTATGCCCTATTTCATTATAAAGGAGGAAAAATAGTATGGCAAGAATAATCAAGGTTAGCAAGGGCAACTATGCAGCTCGTATTTCTTGGAGGGAGAATGGCAAGCTTAGGCAAAAATATAAATCTGGTTTCAGACTGCAACGTGATGCCACTAAGTTTGCTACTGATTTCGAAAATAAAATAAACCAAGGAATCGCAGTAACGAAAAATATACCCTTTTCTGATTATTTTGACGAATGGTATAAAACGTATAAGCAGCCTAAAATAACTAACGTAACTCTCAGCCGCTACAAAATAATATCAAAAGTGATTAAAAAATATTTTAAGAACACAAAGCTAGGCAGTATAACGCGCCCTACTTACCAAAAATTCATTACTTTTTATGGTTCAAATCATGCGAAAGATACTGTGCAGAAACTCAATTCAATTGTCAGAGCGTGTGTTAGATCAGCAATATTTGATAATCTGTTAGCGAAAGATTTTACTCAGAATGTTGAGCTGAGTTGGAATAAAGATAAGCAAGTAAAAGTTGAGTATCTCAGTATTGCTGAAATAAATAAACTGGTATCAGCGCTCAAAAGTGGACGTCAAAAGCATTTCACTTCACGATATATGATATTAACAGCAATCTACACTGGCATGCGTCTAGGCGAAATTATGGCACTCACTTGGAATGATATTAATTTCACGTGGAAAACAATAGATATCAATAAGGCTTGGGACTACACCAACGGTGGTGGATTCAAGGAAACAAAAAACGACAGTTCTAAACGTATTATCAAAGTGAATGATTCTCTTTTGGATTTGCTGAAAGAACTAAAAAGCGACTCAAAGATGGTATTTGAAAATCAATATAAAACTATTCCAAGCTCAAGTGCGGTAAACAAAACGCTTAGACAGATAATGAAGCAAAGTGGCATTCAGAAAAAAGGATTTCACTTTCACAGTTTAAGGCATAGTCATGTTGCATATCTGCTAGCGAATAATGTCGACCTATATTTAATAAGCAAAAGGTTGGGACATTCCGATATGTCTACAACATCAAAAGTTTATGCCTATTTGATAGAAGAACATAAAGCGAAATTGGATCAACAAATTGAAAATTCATTAGATAAAATTGACCAAAAAAATAAGCCAGCTGCAAAAGCTAGCAATTTGATGCAATAATGTTGCAATGGCAACCGTCAAACCCTATCAACACTAGGTATTAATATGCCGGCTGCAGG
>NZ_AZEF01000011.1 GCF_001434915.1 Liquorilactobacillus capillatus DSM 19910 | reverse complement strand
ATCTGTCATTAGTAATAGAGAAATCTATTACCAACAACAGATATTGTAGAACCGTTTATTTTAAGCGTAGCATTCTTTATTTATATGATGAATAGTATCAGTACCTTGTGCAGAACCATTAGTTAAGTTGGCTTACTTTAAACATAATTATCTATGTAAAATAGTAGCTTTAGCATCATTATAGCCGCAAATATAGTTTTCAATTTCACTAATACGTCCACGGGTAATTCTGTTCAGCAAACTAACTATTTTAGCAGGATAATGATAAAAGAAGTGGTGAGCTTGATAATCATATTTTGCTTGCTGATAGCCAAGCTGGTAGTCACTGCAAATATGCTGGCATGTCGTATAGTTATCTTTTTCCCATCCCTTAGATGCTTTGTTATAGGTCGTGTTAAAATTTTCTTGTTCATAATTTTCTTTTATAAATTCATGTAATTGTCTAAACATTAGTTATTTCCTACTTTCTTAATTAACTTGAACCAGAGAATCATGATAAAAGGGATGATAGTAAGACAAAATGAAATAAAGAATCTAATCAGGTCAAGCTGGATCGAAGCATGGTCAATCAAGTGGGTCCCAATTGAATATAAATAATAGCCTGGAAATAGCTGCTGAATAATTGTTACAAAATGTTCAAAACTGTTGTTGATGAAAGTATTAAAGGGTACGAAGAAAAGTGCAGCAATAACCATCAAGGGTGCACCAGCCGCATCAAGCGCTGAACTTTCCATTGTCAGTCCCAAAACAAAACCAATAATACTGTAATAGATGCCAAAAATATTTAGGAGAAGCAGTGAGACTAGTAAGGAAGTATTCAAACTAAGTGTGCCCAATACTAAGCCGACAGTAATAATAATCATCATAATCATCACGTTAAGAATCAACTGGGTAATAAGCTGATCTGTCATGAAATGCCAGATCGAATAGTGCGATAGCCGAGCTTTAAGTAGATAAAAACGACTACCGCTGCTGATGCGCTTGCTGAAAGTAACAATTGAATTTCCGGTAATACCCATCAGGCAAGCAACTAGAAACCAATCATATTTCAAACTAGCTGCAGTATGCTGGTCAACTTTTATCAGATTAAGCATAAACAAATACCAGAAACAAGGGATGAGAATCGTAAAGAAGAAGAAACGACGATTACGTAAAACTTGTTTTAATTGAATTAATTTGATCATTAGGCTTGTCCCTCTCCATCATTATGTTGACGATACCATTGTTCAATTGTTTGATTATGACTGTGAATCTTATCAACAGAGACATCCTGTGCAATTTTTCCATCTTTTAGTAGTAAAATACGTGAAAAATACTTATCAATTTGATTAAAATCATGTGTGACTGTGATAACGCAGCCTCCGACATGATCTAGATAACGCCAGAAAAAATCGATTGAGTTCAGATCCATACCGACAGTTGGTTCATCTAAGATCAGTAGTTTGGATTCGCGTAGGAGAGCCAGTAACAGAGACAAACGGCGCTTTTGCCCACCGGATAATTTACTAACAAATGTTCCCTGTTGTTTTTCCAACCGAAATTTACGGATCATTTGGTCAATAAATCCCGTAGAATAGACTCGGTCAATCAGTGCCGCTAGCTGAATATGCTCAGTTACTGTCAGGTCTCCCATCAAAACGTCATCTTGAGGCATAACATTTAAAGCGTCTCTACTATCAATGTAACTTTCGATACTGCCGCTATCAGGCGTGAGTTCACCATAAATTATTTTTGTAAATGTTGATTTTCCTGCTCCGTTGCTGCCAAGAAGAGCAATCCGATCTTTGCCGTAGATATTTAAATTAACGCCATTTAAAACTGGGGAGGCGAAAGATTTTTTTAAATTACTAATTTTAATAATCAGATCATTAATGTTCTCTTTACCCAAAAGTAAAAAATCTAGGTCAACGCCTAGGATCTCTGCTAAACTAATTAGTTTATCGATACCTGGTTCGGTTTCACCATTTTCCCATTTAGAAACGGATTGGCGCGAGACGTATAGTTTTCCTGCGAGATCATTTTGTGAGAGCTTTTTTCGGCGCCGCAAGGTAATTAATTGATGTGAAAAAATATTTTTCATATTGACTTGTAACCTCCTGTTGAATACTCGTTCTATTATCCATTAGAATCAAAGTAAGTAAACAATTATCCTGTCTAATTATGGATGCTGTATACGCAACTTATGGTTGCATTGTTGCTACAGCAGCATGTAATGGGTGATAAAGGTGATGGATACTGAGAGAAAATACAGCAAAATATCTTGCAGAAAAGATACTGAAAGTATTTATTTTTTAGCAGGATAAGGTAAATAACTACTTGACAAGCAATTATGTGAAAGCTATAATCTTAAATTAATAAGACAACAACAATAATTTAATGCGATGAAAAGATGAGTAACTGCTAAAATCGTGCTGAGAGAGCTCATGCAATGGTGAAAGTGAGAAACGATTAGGTAGTGAAAATGGTCTTGGAGCGATATGTTTTTCGAGCGCTAGAGTGTTTGTGTAAGAAAGCATTGTTTGGTACCCATTAATGTACCGGAGTATAGTGCTTTTTACTGTACTTTCAGAGTTATCTAATGCGAGTTAGGTAAATAAAAGGTGGTACCGCGATCGTTTCGTTCGCCCTTGGAATTTTAGTTATTCCGAGGGCTTTTTTTGTATTAAAAAATAAGGGAGAGATTTTAATGACAAGCGCAACTAGTACAACACAATATCCAAGCAGATATGATATCGCAGGGAGTTTTTTAAGACCTGAAAGTTTGAAGAAAGCACGTATTGCTTTTCAACGAGGTGAAATTAAGCGTGAAAAACTAATAGCTGTTGAGGATCAAGAAGTTAAGCGAATTGTTGCTAAGCAAGTTGAATTAGGTTTAAAAGATGTAACAGATGGTGAATTCAGACGCAGCTGGTGGCACTTAGACTTTTTCGCCGGTTTAAGGGGAGCAAAATTTTTTGAACCGGATCATGGTTTTATTTTTAATGGACAAGAGACAAGAAAGGGTGGTATTAAGATCGAAGGTAAGCTTGCTTATAATCCAGAACATCCATTTTTCGCAGGCTTCGAATATTTAAACAGTATTGTACCAGAAGGCGTGGTAGCCAAGCAGACGATCCCGAGCCCATCTGTTTTTTTTCCAAATAAAGATGCTGAAGTTTACGATGAACATTATCAATATAAATTAGGTGAGTTCTTAGCTGATGAGATTGAGGCTTATCAAAAGACAGTGCAACACTTTTATGATCTTGGTTGTCGTTATCTCCAGATTGACGACACTTCTTGGGGGATGTGGGCAAGTTTTTCAAAAAATGTTATTAATCCAGAGTTAAAACCATTGTGTGAAGCAGCTGTTAAGGCAATTAATGCTATTGCAGATAATAAGCCAGATGATTTGGTTCTAACAATGCATGTCTGCCGCGGAAATTATGATTCTAATTGGGCAGGTGCTGGTGCATATGATCCCGTCGCAGATTATCTAGCACAGTTGCATATTGATGGTTATTTCTTGGAGTATGATGACGAACGCTCAGGTGGTTTTGAACCCTTGAAGAAAATTGCTGATAATGGACGCTTACAGCGAATAGTGCTTGGCTTAGTTACGACTAAGAAAGCAGAATTAGAAGACAAAGTTTTACTAAAGAAAAGAATTGCTTCAGCTAGTAAGTATGTTCCACTGGATAATTTGTGTTTGTCTCCGCAGTGTGGTTTTGCTTCGACTGAAGAAGGAAATCACTTAACAGAGGAAGAGCAATGGAAGAAGATCCAGTTAGTTGTTGATACAGCAAAAGAAGTTTGGCAGAGTTAGTTAGGCAATTATTTTATAAATAGGAGGTTCCTCTCTATGGAAGAAACAGGTATTGGTTCGGGTTTAAAGGTAAGTTTGAGTACGAAAGATCTACTCGTTTATGGAATAACTTTCATGATTCCAGTCGCTCCATTAGCTTTTTATGGTTCATTTTTAGAACCAGCCAATGGGATGGTCGCCTTGGCATACTTTATAGGAATGGTTGCTATGTTATTCACAGGGTTCAGCTATGCTACTATGTCAGCGGCTTTTCCATATTCTGGTTCTGTGTATACTTACGTCCAGCAAGGAACTAATGCAGGTTTAGGTTTTATAGGTGGTTGGGGAATTACACTTGATTATTTTTTGATTCCAGTAATAACTTACTTGATCAGCCAGTCTTTTGGAGAATCATTATTGCCAGACGTTCCTGGGTGGGTATGGATAATAGTGTTAGTAGTATTCAATACCTGGATCAATATTTTAGGATCTAATATTGTTACTAAAGTTAGCTGGATATTATTTGTACTTCAAGGACTAGTATTAAGCGCATTTATAATTGGAACACTCAAGTTATTGTTTACGGGTGCCATTCAACCGCATGCGATTTCGTGGTACAATCCGACACATTTTAATATTCAAGGAGTTCTTCAAGCTACGGGGATCGTTATAGTCAGCTATTTAGGGTTTGATGCGATTAGTACCTTATCTGAAGAAACAGAAAACCCACGTCAATCTGTTGGCAGAGCTATCATCCTCTCAATTGTTGCAATTGGTCTTTTGTTTGTTGTTATTACGACCTTAGCTGGTTTTGTAGCACCTGATTATCAAAAACTCAATCCAGATACTGCATTCTTGGGTATCTTGCAACGTGTTGGAGGAACATGGCTGGTTAAACTTGCTGATATAACAATCATTCTTTCGTTTGGTTTTGCTAGTGGACAGGAAGGGCAGACTGCCATTTCGCGTATTTTATATGCAATGGGTCGTGATGGCATCTTACCATCACCATTAGCAAAATTGCATAGGAAATACCAGACACCTGTGAATGCTATTTTACTTGTAGGCTTGATTTCGCTAGTAATCTCACTTACATTATCGCAGACGGCAGTTTCAAATCTGATAAGTTTTGGTGCATTGTTTGGCTTTATCCTGCTAAACTTGTCAGTTATTTGGAAGTTTTACATTAAAGGCGATCATGATTCGTTTTTGGCATTTGTTAAATATGCCTTATCGCCATTTATTGGTTTTGCCGTTAGCAGTTGGATTTTTCTAAGCTTATCACTTGATGCTAAAATTCTTGGAGCCATCTGGATTTTGGTAGGGTTAGTCATCTTGTTGGTTAAAACGAAGTTCTTTAAGACTAAGACACCTAGTTTGGATTTTTCTAGCAAAGATTAAATACCAGGAGGAAATTATCATATGACTATTAATTCAAATAATAAAACTACGGAAACAGTAAAAAACTTAGCTGATAACCAAACACTGGGCCAAATTATTGATAAATTAAAATCTTTTAAGTGGGTTGATTTAACGCACACATTTGGTCCTGAAAGCCCACGTTTCCCAGCATTTGCCAAACCAAAGTTTAATACAATTTTTACGCATGATGATGGTTTTTTTGTAAAAGAGTTTACGTTTCCAGGACAATTTGGGACTCATATCGATCCTCCGGTACATTTTGATGCTCATCGGGACAAATATGTTGAAGATATATCTCTCAAACAGCTTGTCCTGCCGTTAATTGTAATTGATAAATCAGCGGCCGCTAAGAAAGATCCTGATTCTTCATTAACTGTTGAAGATATCAAAGTGTGGGAGAAAAAGTATGGTAAGATTCCTGAAAAGTCATTTGTTGCTTTAAGGACTGACTGGGGTAAACGTTGGCCGAGTCAAGAAAAATCTGAAAATAAAGATAGTAAGGGTCAAGATCATTACCCAGGCTGGGACTTAGATGCATTGAAGTTTATCTATGAACAACGCAACGTAACAGCTAATGGGCATGAAACCTTTGATACAGACACGGCTATTAAACAAGAAAATGGGCTAGTGGGTGAGTATTATGTCCTGTCACATGGTCATTATCAGGTGGAATTGCTTGATAATTTAGACCTTGTTCCAGCTACTGGAGCTTATATTTTTATTTCTGTTCCCAAGGCTGAAAAGGCGCCTGGCTTTCCCGTTAGAGCCTTTGCGATTATTCCCAAATAAATTCCATGGTTGAGTATGGTATGAAAACTAATTGACTAATTTAAAATTTGGCAGATAAGTGTATTTTGCTTATCTGTTTTTTGTTTGAGCTTAGTCAGAGATCTTGGCAAAAATCTCGTAAGTCTAAGCCACTTTTCTCGTCATTTTACGAATTGAATGACATAATATAACCGTTAAGCAATGTGCAAAAAGCACTTTTTAAGGAGGTATTTTAGATGTCAATTCTAACTGAAACATTTACATTAAATAATGGGGTGCAGATTCCTAAGGTGGGCTTTGGAACCTGGCAGATCCCTGATGGTGCACCAACTTATGATGCTGTTGCGGCAGCTTTAAAAGCAGGTTATCGGCACATTGACACAGCTAAGGTCTATCATAATGAGAAGAGTGTCGGAAAGGCTATGCGTGATTCTGGAATACAACGGAATAATATTTTTTTAACTTCTAAACTGCCAGCCGAAACAAAGACATACAAGGGAGCAATTGCCGATTTTAGGAAAACAATGGAAAATCTTGGGACAGACTATCTGGATCTCTATCTTGTACATGCACCGTGGCCTTGGGCGGAAAAAGGTGCAAACTACGATAAGGAAAATATTGCGGTTTGGCAGGCGATGCAAGATATCTATGCCAGTGGAAAAGTTAAGGCGATTGGGGTCTCAAACTTTAATGTTCATGATCTGCAGAATATTTTAATAGATGCCGAGGTCAAGCCGGCAGTTAACCAGATTCGCTACTTCATTGGGTACACTGAACCTGAGGTAACTAAGTTTACTAAGGAAAATGATATTCTAGTTGAAGCTTATTCACCCTTAGCAACAGGTGGTATTCTGCAAAATGCAGCGATTGAGAAAATTGCAGCTAACTATGATGTAAGTGTGGCACAATTAGCAATCAAGTTTGTCTTGCAAAATGGTGCATTGCCACTTCCTAAAGCTGCACATGAAGAACATATTAAGAATAACGCTCAGCTGGACTTTCATATTTCTACTGAAGATATGGTGAAGTTGAATCAGTTGAAGACAGAACTTTAAGTTAATTGGAAATCTTAATAGGAAGTAAAATGAACTATTTTAAAGAGTTGTGCCCAAAGGTTGGAGCAGGGCTCTTTATTTATTTTATAAGTTAATGACCCCGTTTAGATTGGTATTGATCACAGTTAAACAGGGTTAGCTTCATAATCCTTTAAACTAGCTTGATACTAAACAACTCTTTTGACAGCGCTTGCGATAAACGTTACCCTTGTAAAACATAGTGATGACTAACACATAAAAAATAACGTCTAATATTATAGAAGAAATTATAAGGAAAGCACAAGCAGTGGAAGGTTGAGATGAGTGTCGATGGAAACACAATTAGATTATTTGATCCGCTTAGTTGAAGCTGTTATCTATGGTGGGCTGGTTGGTTATGAACGTCAGCTGCGGCTCAAATCAGCGGGGATCCGAACGCATATTTTGATCACGCTCGGCGCGGCATTGATGATGCTGATCTCCAAATACGGATTCTTTGATATGCTGAACCATGCCCAAGTTGACTTAGATCCATCCAGGGTAGCTTCACAAGTTGTTAGTAGTATTGGCTTCATCGGTGTAGGTGCGATCTTAACGTATCGGCATGGGATTGAAGGATTAACGACATCAGCCAGTATCTGGTGTGTGACAGCTATTGGATTAGCGGTTGGGGCAGGAATGCACTTCTTGGCATTCACGGCGACGATTTTAATCTTGCTGATTCAGATTTTACTGCATCACCGCCATTTTCTTGACGGATTACCGGGAGCACTTGAAGGACGACTGATCGTTCACTTGAAAGGTGATACGCGGATGATGGAGAAGATCGTGGAGGAATTACGCAGTCAGAAGATTAAGAAACTGCAAGCCATTGTATTAGCATATGATTCTGAAAACCTGATCTTCAAACTCAACTTTATTATTCAAACGGAAGAAGAACTGAGCTTTATTGTTATCTTCCTAAGTCAGTATAAACAGATTACTGAAGTTGAGAATGTAAAATCACTGTGAGAATTTTTATGGTTGAGAAAAGTAATAATATTAAAAATAAAGCGCTGCTAGTTGGTTTTTGACCGAACAAGCAGTGCTTTTTCAATGTGTAATTCTTTTTAGGATATAATTATGCCTGTTTACGTTTATAGATCAAGTATAACAGATAGCCAATCAGCCCGAAGAGAACGGGACCAACAATCTCGAGGAAGATATCCCAATATTGTTTGGCTGTAAGAGATGAAATAATGGTAGCGCCAATTCCTAACAACAATAAAATATCTGTTAAGCCAACGATAAAATAAGTTAACGTGCCATTCTTGAAGAAGATAAAGTCTTGCTTAAGCGGATTGCGGTATTTAAAAAAGGCAAAAGCCGTTACTAAGAAGAGGTAAGGCAGTGTTGATGAGATATTATCCATCAAGGTCAAGATATTATAGAAACTAACAGCGGTTTTACCGCCAAATGAAGTTAGTGCCAGTAAAATTGAGACGATAACAGCCTGTGCCCACATCGCGTTGGCAGGCATCTGGTGCCGGTTCAGTCTGGTTAAAGCTTGTGGCCATAAAGCTTGCGGAGTTCCCAAAATAAATGATTTAATCGGCATAAAGGCAATAACGAAGAAAGAGCCGCAATAACTTAGCAACATCATACAAGCAGCAAAGCGTGCACACCAGAAGCTGAAACTTGCGGCCATGTTATTAAGTCCTAAACTGGTCGCAAGTGTGTAGCCAAGGTTACTCATTAAAACATAAGTCGTGTTGCCAAGGTTGACGGCAGAATCATTGAAGGTCGCGTTCCAATTGGCTGAGAAACCCCACATGAAGATGAAGAGGGCGTAGACGGCAGTAATCGCCAGTGTCCCTAGTCCCATTGCCAGCGCGAAGTTCTTTTTAGCATTGCGCATTCGATCTGAGACACCACCCAGAGCCTCAATACCCGCATAAGCGTAGACTGCGAAGATTACAAAGGAGATCGTCTGGCTTAGTGACTGATAGTTTTTTCGCGGTGAGACGAAGAGACTGCGCGGCAAGTGGACGGGTTGTGCTAACTCAAAATGATTAGCGGCAAGGACTGCGAAACTAATAAGAAAGAAGAAGATCGTAATGGCTACCGCAGCCAGACCCCCAATGGCTGCCAAGTGGACGACTTTACCTAGTCCCTTAGTTGATATAAAAGTGATCGTGCAGAAGAAGATGATACTGATCAAGCCTAAGGTTGTTGTGGAGTCGAGCCCCAAAAGATGCCATTGATCAGTTCGATCGGCTCCAGTCAGTGTCGTTGAGAGCATGATCCAAATCTTCGAGACGGTGGAAACGATCAGAATGATCCATGATGCTAACCAGACGAAACCACCAATAAAAGCCCATTTGGTTCCGAGTGAATATTGTAGCCATGAATAGACCCCACCGGCTTCATTATGGAGAGCTGAACCAAATTCAGCGAACATTAAAGACGAGGGGATGAAGAAGAGTAAGGCAGCAAGAACGTACCAGATAATACCCGCATAGCCCATGGTGTAGTACGCGATTGAAGTATTGTCGAAGGCAAAGGTCGATGTAAAGATCATCAGCATCATACCTAGAAGTGTAACTTGTCTGATGGGTGTAACTTTTTTTGTCAAAGGAGTCACCTCACTAAAATAATAATATAATTAGAAAAAGGATTTAAAAACCTATTACTTTTTCATGATTATGTTAAAATTCTACACTAATTAGATGTATAAATAAACTTTAGTTTCAGAATAAATTCATTTTATAGCCTGTTAAAGGTAGAAATATCTATTTTGGTGCATAGATATAAGCCAAAAAGAATGCCACCATAATTCTGCCAGCTCTTTTAAAATTAAGAAGAGATGATGAACCTAAGATGACTAGATTATGTAAAAGCAAGGAGAGGTCCTCCTTGCTTAAGATGAACATAATTACAGTAAACCTATGACTATTATCTGACACGTTAAGCTGCTGGCTTTTCTTCGGCTAAAAGGATGCGAGCTTTAACCTGGACCCCTGCACGCCACTTATAGATCGTTTGACGGGAGACACCGTACATCTTTGCGATTTGAGTGATTGGCCGGACATAAAGAAAACTTTCACGCAGATACTTAGCTTCATTAGGAGTGCATAACGCGAGAAGCCGTTGATAGAGCTCGAAGTGCAAGGTCTCGTCTTCAAGATTGTAAGTTGTTGGATCTACTAGATCAAGACTGACTTCAGTATCACTTTCATCGTTATGAACCCCCTCAATGTTTTGACAGTTAACCTGATTACGTCGTTCCCTGCGCAGCATATCTAATAACCGCCAGTAAATACGTTGGTATGCAAAGAGCATCAAGGCTTTCTCGTCATCCATTTTGGGATTCAGTTTCTTGTAAGCCATGTAAGCATCCGTGAAGATGATACGTGCTTCCTGTAAATAATCTTGGTACTGGGGGTTCTGTGGAGAGAGATGCAGACGCTTGCAGACACCGTAGATCAACCGTTCACGTTCTTCGGAAAATAAAAACCTAAAAGCCTCTTCGCGTGTCATATAAAAAACCTCCGTTAAAGTTATGATTAGCCCAATTTTCGGGCCTTTATAATAATAAGCGCTTTCAAAAACAAAAGAAACATAGAGAAAAGTCCTTTAACCCTGCAGCTAAAAAGTGTTAACTAAAAAAAGACTAGCAAATAATTTAGATACAATGTATAATGAAAACGCATTCTTAAAAAGCAGGGTATAGACCTTAATAATGAATTGTGAAGGAAGTGAGAGAGAATGCAACCGAAGATAGATGTTCTAGATACAGCAAAGATCAAGGAAATAATTGAATTAGGAGAGTACGATAACGATGCCGCTATTCAGGCAGACAGCACATTACTGATACTGGATTGTCAAAAATATAATCTAAAAAATATTAAGTCGATTATCTTTGATCGTAATAAAGGTATTTGTCTTTCTAACATGGAGACTAAGAGATTGATTAACCGGTTTGTTGTTCAGGATATAGTGACGTTTGGTTTTATTCGAGCAACAATGGAGCTTGAGAATATCAAGGGCGTGTTGTTTTATGTCTATGGTGAGACGATGATGATCCCATTAACAGGAGCTACGCAGCATTCAACCAGCTGGTTTTTCGTCAATAACGTCGCAAGTTATTCTTTTAACTCTGCGGGGAATAAGATTATTCTGTACTGTCCGCAGGTGTTCGACCGCGCACTTAAGATCGCAGTGGAGACTAATAAGGCTTACTGTATGCGTGTGATCAATGCTGCTGAGAAAGTGTCTGATAGGGAGAGCAAGTTGGCGTTGAAGATGGTAGCGGATCATTATCCTAGGCATCCGCAGGCTAAAGCCTTTCACGCGCTGGATAAGAAACGTGCGATCTCACGATACTGTGTTAGCCTTAGTGAGAAATACCACAAGCAGCTCATTAAATATACGATCCAGGCACTTGAGATGGAGCCAATGCCGGAAATAGTCAATGAAACTTATGCAAAGGTGCGTAATCGAATGAGCAAATTGATGTAAATAGTTCGAAAAGATAGGAACAGGGCGTTTGCTCTAGTTCTTATTTTTATGGGCATAATAAAGATTAAAGACTGGCGCATGGAACTTGGCATAAACAAGAAGAGATTTTCTTTTAACTAAAAAAGTGGTAGAATCAATCTGTGTGTTTGAAATAATAAATATTTTAATATAGTTTGGAGTGATTTATCTTGGCAAAAGATGAAAATATACGCCATCATCATCACCACAAAAAGGGCAAGAGAAAGATCTGGAAGTATGTCGTTGGTTTCTTGATCCTCTTCTTCGCGGTTGATGCCGTAATCTTATTCAAGATGTATAATGATGCAAAACAGGCGGTAGACGTTACCTATAAGAAAGTAAAACATGATAGTGGGCGTGATAATGACGCGAACATCAAGAATGGTAAGCCGTTCTCGATCTTACTTTTAGGAACCGATACTGGTGAGTACGGCCGTACATATAAGGGACGTTCAGATACCATTATGGTAGCAGTTGTTAATCCTAAGACTGAGACTACGACATTGGCAAGTATCCCACGGGATACTAAGGTTTCGATCCCAGGACATGGATTTAATAACAAGATCAACGCGGCTTATGCCTATGATGGTGTCAGTGGCGCGATGAACACGGTCCAAAGTTACCTAAATGTTCCCATCGACCATTATATTGAGATGAACATGGGGGGCTTAGTCCAACTTTCTTCGGCTTTAGGGCCGATTAAGGTCAATAATGACCTGGACTTTACTAATATGGATACTCATTTTCCTAAAGGTGAAGTTAAGATCGACAAGGATAATATTCTAGCTTTTACGCGGATGCGCTATGAAGATCCACGTGGTGATTATGGGCGTCAAAAACGTCAGCGTGAGGTCTTAGCTGGATTGGTCAAGAAGATTACGACGGTTAATGGTGTAATGAAGTATCAAGATATACTTTCAGCACTTTCAAGTAACATGAAGACCGATATTACCTTTGATCAGATGAAAACGATCGCAAGCAAGTATCGTCAAGCTGATAATGTTAAGCAACTCCAACTGCAAGGTAATGGAAAGATGATCGATGGTGTTTCATATGAAGTCGTACCTAAAGCTAATAGTGATAAGGTTTCACAACAATTACGTCGGGCATTAGAGTTAAAGTAAATAATTAGAATAGTATAAGCTAAGCTGCCTAGATGAATGCTAGGCAGCTTAGCTTTTGTAAACAAAATTTAATATTAAAGGCCGTTAATTGGCTTCACTCTAAGAAAACTATAACAAAGGGTAAGATAAGATTCTTTTTTGGATAGAATTAGTTTATAAAGAAGAAAAATAAACTTTTTACTAACAATTTTATAATTTTTTGTTAAAAATAGTATTTAAATGAAAAGTTGAAGCGTGTATAATCAAACCTGTGTCATCGTTTAATGTTTAAAAATTAATCTTTGGAGGAGTAGCATTTATGGAGAGAGGTCAACTCAATGTACAACAACTTATTCATTTAGATCGCTACCATATTGATCACCGCTATGTCTATAGAACATTAAAACGTCTTAGTGATTTTATCTTTAGCCTTGGTGGTTTGATAGTCCTTGCGCCACTATTTATAGTGGTAATGCTGTTAATTAAGTTGGAAGATCATGGCAGTATCTTTTATAAACAAAAAAGATTGGGTCGTGGTGGAAAAGTTTTCTATATGTACAAGTTCCGTTCAATGTGCATGAATGCCGATGAAAAACTAGCAGAGTTAAAAAAATATAATGAAGTTGATGGTGCCATGTTTAAGATGAAGCATGATCCACGCGTTACACGGATCGGACACTTTATTAGAAAAACGAGCATTGATGAGCTGCCACAGCTATGTAATGTTTTAATGGGGCATATGAGCTTGGTTGGACCGCGGCCACCGTTACCTAATGAGGTTGCACAGTACAGCGAGTATGACAAACAGCGCCTTTATGTCACACCAGGGTGTACAGGACTATGGCAGGTTAGCGGACGTAACGAAGTTGGTTTTAATGAAATGGTAGAACTTGATCTGAGATATATTCAAAAGAGTAATTTAATATATGATTTTATAATTGTTTTAAGAACGATCAAGATAATGGTTGTGCCGAATGGGGCGTATTGAGATAATTTTATGCGGTAATTGCGTTATATTTTTTTATAAATAGATTAAGTTTATTAATATTTTAGTGATTAAGGGAGCAAGATAGATAGTGGAAAAGAATAATACGGAAACAGTAATTGATATTCAACAGTTATGGGAATTATTACGCAAAAACATTCTAAGTATCTTGGTGTGGGGGCTTGTTGGTGGAATAGTCGCCTTCTTTATTTCTTTTGTTTTTATGGCACCAAAGTATAGTGCAACGATCGACTTATTGGTTAACCAAAAGGTTGATAATCAACAGATGCAATTTAATGTCCAACAAGCAGATTTGCAAGCTATCAATACATATAAAGACGTTTTAAAAAAGGACGTAGTTTTATCACCAGTCTTAAAACAGGTTCGTCAGAAGGATAACTATAGTGGTAGTCTAAGTGATTTACAAAATTCTCTTTCAATTGAAAACCAAACCAATTCACAAGTTTTGAGTGTGACAGTAACGGATAAGAATGCATATACTGCTTCTGATATAGCCAATACGTTAGGTAGCGTGTTTAGTAAAAAGATTAAAACAATGATGAAAGTTGATAATGTGACTGTTGTAACCAAAGCAACGGCTAATACAAATCCAGTTTCACCAAATAAGCAACTTAATATTTTAATCGGGTTACTAGTAGGAATTGTTATTGGAATTGCGATTGTAGTTATTCGTGATTTACTAGATACGACAGTAAAAGATGAGAATTACTTAACTGATGAACTGGGATTAGTAAGTTTAGGTGCAGTTAGCCATATGAAAAAGAGTACAAGTCGTCATGCGGTCAGTGTTGTTACTGATGAACAAAGTGTTGCAACACGGCGACGTGTTTAAGAAAGGGGAATATAATGATATTTTTTAATAATAAAAAAAAGCAGTTATCAAATGATTCAATGGAGAATGGAGTTCATATGATTACTGCAGCTGCCCCCAATTCAGTCATATCAGAGCAGTTTAAAACAATTCGAACAAATATTCAATTTTCTAATGCTGATAAGACATATAAATCTTTAATGTTGACTTCTAGCCTAGCTTCAGAAGGAAAATCGACGGTAGCTGCTAATTTAGCTGTAACATTTGCTAAGCAGGGACTAAAGACACTCTTAGTAGATGCCGATATGCGACGCCCTACAATTAATGCAACCTTTAGCATTGCAAATCCTAAAGGTCTGACGAACTACTTAACCAATCGTGAATTCAATGTTAATGGAGCAATTTACGAAACTTCAACAGATAACTTATTTGTTATGCCAAGTGGTCCAGTGCCGCCTAATCCAGCAGAATTGCTTAATTCTAGAAGAATGGACTCTTTGATTGATTCATTAGAAAAACAACTAGACTTAGTTATTTATGATGCCCCGCCAGTTTTATCAGTAACAGATGCGCAAGTACTATCTACAAAGGTTGATGGAACTATCTTAGTAGTAAGACAAAATGTTGCGGAAAAAGAGGCCGTGCGTCGAACAGTAGAGTTATTAAAGCACGTTAAAGCGAATATTGTAGGTACCTTGTTAAATGATGTTGAAACTAAAGGTGGAAACGGCTATTACGGTTACTATGGTTATGGATACTATGGAGTAAAAAAAGATTAACGGGCAAGGTGCTACAATAGAGTTCTTTAACGTAAGGAGAGAAATTAATTGAATGTTTTATATACATTAAATAGCGGATTTGAAGCACAATTAATTGTTTCGGTACTTTCTTTAATTAGACATACAACCATTAATTTAAATATCTTCATAGTTTTTGATAATATTAACAAAGAAACAAAAGAATGGTTGGAAAATTTAGAAAATAATAGGATAAAAATTAAAATTTTAAAATCTCCAAAAATATCTGAACGATTGATTCCAGACAGAGGATCAAAATGTCAGTATTACAGGTTGTATGTTACTGAAATTTTTGCGGACTTACCTAATATAAAAAGAGTTTTGTATCTTGATTGTGATACGTTGATAACGAACAATGATGTTGAAAAGATGTTTTATGCTGATATGAATGGTTATGCTTTAGCTGGTACAATAGATCCATGGGGGCCAGCTTATAAAAGCTTGTTTAAATTGAAAAGAGATTCTAACATGTTTAATGATGGAGTTCTTTTAATTGATATTAATTGTTGGAAAAAGAAAAACTATGATAAAAAAATAGAAAAAATAATAATGAATAAAAAAAGTTTTATCCAGGCTGATCAAGGAATTTTAAATGAATTAGCGCAGGGAAATTTTAAAATCCTAGAACCTAAATTTAATGTAATAACATCTTACTTCGAATTGAAGTATAAAGAACTACTTTGTTATAGAAAACCTATCGGTTTTTATTCTCAGACTGATATAAATAAGGCTATTGACAATCCTTCGATAATTCACTTTACAAGCACCTTCTTAAATAATAGACCTTGGGTGAAAGAAAGCATACATCCATATAAAGAAGAGTGGCTAGAGTACTTAAAAGATGAAAATATTTATGTGAAAATCAATGTGAATATGAGCAATAAAAAGAACTTTTTGAAAGTGATTTTCCAAAAGATGCCTAGGAAAATAGCTATAATTATTTTTGGGTGTTTGCAGGCTTATGTTAGACCTTTGATTTTAAAGATAAAAGCAATATTTTGAGAAGTATTTAAAACAATATAAATTGTGAGTATTGTTAATTAAAAAGATAAATTATTACAGATATATATTAAAATATATATTTTTTATAACCCGTTTATAAAGAACTAGAAGATACTTTGAATTTTACTTTTTAAAAGTAAGTGGATAGGAGTAATATTTAAATGAATATAGCTATTATAGTACCTGATTCTAATGGAGGCTATCCAGTACCAGCCAGCAAAGGAGGAGCGGTAAGTCAATTAGTAGAACAATTAGTGAAGAATAATGAGCGTGAAAAAAAAGCTGAACTCTCAATCTTCACGTTTTTTGAAAAAAAGGCCTTTAATACAGCTAAAAAGTATAATAACACTAAGTTTTATTGGACAGAGGTTCCAAATGTTATAAAATTATTTGATAAAATATTATTCTTTATTGTAAGCAAATTTTTTAAAAATAAAAAAAGTATCTCATATAGGTCAGTTTTTTCAATGTTGTATATGCTTTTTAAAGTACATATTGATTTAAGAAAAAGAAACTTTGATGCAGTAATTATTGAAAATAACATGATTTTCTGTAATGTATTTCGAAATTTGAAAACTAAATATTCAGAAAAATACTATGTTCATCTACATAATGTTCCACGTATAAATGGAAAATGTAAGAAAATCATCCAAGAAGCAAAAAAAATTATATGTGTTAGTAATTATGTAGGTGAACAAGTAGCAAAAAGTAATAGCGTCATTGGTCCTATTTCAAAAAAGAAAATAACAACTTGCTATAATTGTGTAGATACTAAAGTATTTAGGCAAATTAAAAAAACTAGTTCTAAATTAGAACTAGTTCGTGATAAATATGATATTAAAGAGAATTGTAAAGTTGTTGTATACGCAGGAAGACTCTCTCCAGAAAAGGGTGTTGACAGACTGTTAGAGGCAGTAAAGCTTTTTCCAGAAAATGAAGATATTGTTGTTCTAATTATAGGTAGTCTGATTTATGATTCGGATTTAAAAGATAGTTATTATTACAGTTTAAAAGAAATAGCAGATGATATTAATAATAATTCTAGAAAAAAAATTTTTTTTACAGGTTATATTCCGAATAATGATTTGGTGTATATGTATAATATTGCAGATGTCTCAATTCTTCCATCAGTATGGGAGGAGCCAGCAGGATTAACTATGTTAGAATCTATAGCCTGTGGGACCCCAGTTATAACGACTGATGTTGGAGGAATACCAGAATACGTTTCCGATTGCGGGATTATAGTTGAAAATAATTATGAGAAGTTACCAAAACTTCTTTCAGAAGCGTATATTAGAATTACTAGAGATAGTATATTTTTAGACAATATCGTAAATAAAGGATTACAGAAAATAGAAAGTGAATTTAACTCAGAAGAATACTTAGATAATTTTTTGAGTAGTTTATAGTTTCAAAAGGATGGTAACTATGAAAAGAATTTTAATATTGCTTTCAACGTTTAATGGACAGAGTGTAGTAAAAAGACAAGTAGAAAGTATTATTGCTCAAAGGGAAGTAGATGCTCACATATTAGTAAGAGATGATGGATCATCAGATAATACATTGGATGTATTATTTGATTTACGGAAAAAATATAGAAATAAAATAGAAATCATTAAAGACGCAAATATAGGTTATAGAAAAAGTTTTTTTTATTTAATTCAGAGTGCACAAGAATATGATTATTATGGTTTTTCAGATCAAGATGATTTATGGATGGACGATAAAGTAATTTCTTGTATAAAATTAATAGAGAATCATAAAGATAAAGGACCAAAATTAGCACATGTAGGTGCAATTAGTGTAGATGAAAATTTAAAAAAAAGATTACAACAAGAAAAAAGAAAACCAAAACCAAGCTCTTTCAAAATGGCTATAGCTACTGAATATTTTCAAGGATGTGGAATGATTTGGAATAAAGAACTTATGAGGATAGTTAGGTTATATGTGCCCAGAGATACTAGGATAACACATGATTATTGGGTCGGACTTTTAGGATATCTTTTTGGTGATATTTATTTTTGCAGTAAGCCAAAGTTTTATCATATTAGATATAAAACAAATTCGTCGAGAGATGGTAACATTCTTTTAGGAAGAGTAGATAGATTAAAAAAAATATTTACAACTGATTCTGCTTACATGAATCCAGCACAAGACTTGTCAAATGGATATAGTTCATTACTAACAAAGTCACAAAAGAACTTTTTAAATAAACTAATTAATTATAGAAAAAATTCAAAAAATAAAATTTCTATACTTTTTGATATTAGGTTTAAAAGACCTACATTATTGGCAACGTTATTATTTAAGTTTTCTATTCTTATAAATCATTATTAGTATTTTAGGAGGACCATATGGTAAATTACTATTTTTTGTTAGCTATAGAGTTGTTTATAGTTATAGTTAACTTAATTATTTTTCGTGGAAACATAATAATACCAGCTGTTATTTCTTCAATAATGATTCTTATAGGTAACTTTTTTGCCTGGTTTAGTGCGGATATATGGGAAATGCAGGTATCAGCTATGACTATGTTTGTCGTTACTACTGGAATGGTGACGATGACTATTGCATGTTTTATATCAACAAAATTTAATTTAAATCCAGGTAAAAAAATATATAAAAATGATACTAATAATTTGAAGCTTATTAAAGTTAGTAAAAGTTTTGAAGTTATAGTAATGATGATCGTGTTATTTTTAACTTGTTTATACGGTTTGGAAGCATATAAAGTAGGGGTACTAAATGGAGGATCAACTATAAATGCTTTTGCATACACAAAATCGGCAAGCATGGGTAACGATGATACAGCTTCTATGAACCCTCTGATACGCCAAGGTTTTAAAATTGTTACGGCAATTTCTTATGTAACTATATTTTACTTAGTCAATAATTGTTTAATATTAAAACAAAAAATCACCAAAAATATTCCTTCCATAATAATAATTTTTTCTGCTATTATAATAACTATTTTTTCAGCATCTCGTACGGAAATATTACGATTATTTTCAGCTGGATTATTCGATTATTGTATATTGTATTTTGAAAAGATAACTTGGGAAAGTACTAAGTTAAAAAAAGCTTTATTTTCAGTTTTGAAGATTATAGTACCTTCTGTATTAATTATTATTGTGATTGCTTATTCAGTGAGAAGTATAATAAAAACAAGCAATGTAGAATTATCACAAACTCAGTCTATTTTAACATATATTTCTTATTATATTGGGAGTCCATTACAAGTACTTAATTTAAAGTTGGATATGGTTTACTCTGAAAGGGGAATACCACTTTTTAGTAATAATATTGAGTTACCAAATTTCGTTTATTTAGGAAATTTAAACTATGGAGGAAATGTAGCCACTATTTTTGAATATGTATTAAACTTCGGACTCTTAGGTATGATTATATATATTTTCTTTGTATACTTTATTGGTAGTTTATTAATAAATTCTTTTTTGATAAAAACGGCATCTTCTGTAAAAAGAAATGGTCAATTAATTTTATTATCTTTTTGTTTCTTTCCATATACTATGGCATATTATAGTATAACCACTCAGTTACTTTTCAATATTACTGGGATATTAACACTTATTTTTATATATATATATTACAAAATATTTATTTTAAATTTAAAATAAAATAAAAAAATTAGCTGAAGTTAAACGCTAAGTTTAGAGTATTCAATTACTTAATATTGTGGAAAGGTACGATGATTTGTGAATAATAAAGTAAAAACCACTCCATTTTTTTCAATAATAATACCAATTTATAATCAGGATAGGTTTTTAAGTGAGTGTTTAAGGTCAGTAGTAAATCAAACATTCCAAGATTTTGAGTGTATTCTAGTAAATGATGGCTCCACCGATAATAGCTTGGAAATTTGTCGTATATTCCAAAAAAAATATTCTCAAAAGTTTATTTTGAAAAATAAAGCTAATGAGGGAGTAGTTGAAACAAGAAGGAAAGGAATAGAAATATCTAGAGGAAAGTATATTGTATTTTTGGACTCAGATGATAAGCTAAGTTTAAATGCTTTAAATGTACTTAAAAATAGTCTTAAACTCAAAAAAGTCGATTTATTATTATTCAATTTATCGAAATCAGAGAAACTTAATGTTCCGATGTATTCATATGGTTTTGAAACAAGTACCTATTTTCAAGGTAGTAGTATGCAGTACATTTATCAATTAATATTAGGTACAGAAAAGTTAAATTCGTTGTCGAGTAAATGTATAAACAGAAAGCTATTTAGTAAGATTCAAGAAAGCAAAAATGAAAGAAGCATATCGACATATGAGGATTTTATGGAAAGCTTGAAAATAGTAGATAATAGCAATAGCGTTATGTATATAAGTGATATACTCTACTATTATAGAGAAAACAAGACCAGTGTAACTAGTTACTATAACAGAATGGAACTTCATAATATAGAATATGTCAACAAGTTAAGAATGAAGTACGCCCTGAAGTGGAATCATAATGATGATAGTTTGATAGATTTGTCAAATAAAATGATCTCTAAATCATATTATGTTTGTATAATGTCAGTAATAAATAGTGAATTAGATTTAATATCTAAGAAGAAAGAGATACACAGAATTAGAAATTCCATATATTATAACGAGTACAGAGGCTATACCCCGAATTTTAAACATTTTTACAAAGTTTTAGCATTTAAAATTATAAAAGACAATAACTTATTCGGGATGATACTGTTAATATTACTTAAAAAAATTAGAGGTAATCGCTTGAAGGTACGCTGAATAAGTATGTTAATTTCTTGTGAGTAAGTTTTGAAAGGAGAAAAATATTTGTGGTTGAAATAGTCTCTAATAATAAACGTAAAATATATATTAGTGCATATTTTAAAGGAAATGTAGGAGACGATCTTTTTGTAAGAACTCTAGTAAAAAATTATCCTAATGAGATATTTGAAATATATATTGAAAAAGAATTTGCAAATTCTTTCGTAGATTTAAAAAATATACATATTATTTATAAAAACATTTTCAATAGGATATTAAGATTTATAAGAAACAAGGTAAGTAGTAATGTATTTCTTGGTTATCCCACTCACTATAAAGCAATTATTGAGATTGGAGGGTCAATATTCCAACAAATTGAAAAAAATTGTGAATTATCCAAGGAACGAAAAATTAATATGAGGCTATCCAAACATTACTTCATAATTGGTAGTAATTTTGGACCATATAGAAATAAAAAGTATTATGAGGCTTATACAGAATTTTTTTCAAAGATTGAGGGAGTTGTGTTTCGGGATAAACAGTCGTATGAGCTTTTTAAAAAGCTGAAGAATGTAAGTTATGCTCCTGATGTAGTGTTTAACTATCCTTTAAATAAAAAAAATATAAAAACTAACTCAGTGTCTATTGTACCCGTCAATCTAAAGTACGACAGACGATCAAATTTTAAAAGTCTCGATAAATATAATTCAGCATATGTAGGTTGGTTAGTTAATCTTATTGAGTATTCTTTGAAAAAAAAGTTAAAAGTAAATTTGATTTCTTTTTGTAATGAAGAGAAAGATAATGAAGTAATAAGTTTAATTCTATCTAAACTAAAACATAGTAGTATAAAACACATATCTGTTTATGATAATGATAATATTGAAAAAAAAATTGGCATAATAGCTTCGTCAAAGTATTTAGTTAGTAGTAGATTTCATTCAATGATAATTGGTTGGAAATGTCAGATAAATCAAATAGTTGTCCCATACAGTGATAAGACAATAAATGTTATTAAAGATCTTTATCCTAAACAGATGTCTATAAAATTAACTAATTTAAATTCGAAAGAGTATGAACAGATTTTTAGATTAGCGAATACAATGCCAATATCTAAACTAAGAAAATATGAGTTAGCCGCAAAGAAACAGTTTATTTATGTAGATAAATTAATTAATTAATTAATGAAGTGAAGGAGAGATAGTATGTCCATAGAAGTTTCTTTCGTTATTCCAACGTATCATAGATTAAAGTACTTGGAGAAGGCGATAGAGTCTATTTTATTACAATCCTTTTCTAATGTAGAAGTTATTATTGTTGATGATGAACCATCAAGTAAAATAGAGTTAAAACTAGTTGAGAAATATGGTGATAAAATTCGTTATTATAAAAACAAGGAGAATTTAGGTCCAGGGTTTTGTCGAAGATTTGGTTTAAGTGTTTCTAGAGGAAGTTTTATAGTATTTATGGATGATGATGATTATTATATTAGGGATGACTTTCTTAAAAAGGCCGTAAGACGGTTAAAAGTCAATCAAACATTAGCGTTTATTAGTTTTTCAGTAAATGATTTTTTTGAAAAAGAACAAAAAATTTTAAAGCCAAAACGACTTGAGTATGATGGTAATATTTCGAGAAAGAAGTTTATTAAAAGTTTTGGATTTAAATACAATAAGCCAACATCTACATTTACTACGGTTTTTCGTAGGTCTTCTTTAATTAAAAGTGGTATTTTAGATGTGTACATGTTAAACGATACAGTGATATATTTAAGATCTCTTTTAGAAGGAGATGCTTTTATAGATCAAACTATTATGGGTAATTACCGACACCATGATAATAATATAACTAAAACAATTTCAATCGAATTTATTATTGAAAATATTAAAGAAAAAAAATATATTTCGGATTTATTGCCGTACAACTATATGTATCGAAACTACTGGTTATACCGTCAAAGTTGGTATTCAATAGCGTATTATATTTGTAATCACAAAAAAAATATGGACATATATGTGCTAAAATCATGGATTAGAGAGCAGCAAACTATTTGTCGTTTTTTGATTAGTAGTAGATTATATTTTGAATTATTTAAGTTGTACTTAAAAGGTTAAAAAAGGAGTAAATTATTTAATTGAGAAATCTAGTGAGAAACTCTTTAGTTAATTCTTCAGTTTCCGTGGGGGCGTACTCTATAAGGACACTATTGGGATTTGTTACACGTTCTATTTTTATTAATTTATTAGGAGTTGAGATTCTAGGGTTAAATGGTTTATTTACAAATATTCTTAGCTTTTTTTCTCTAGCTGAATTGGGAATTGGCACTTCTATCGTGTACGAGCTATATAAACCGATAGTACTTAATGATAAAGAGGAAATTAAATCATTAATGAGGTTATATAAAAATGTTTATAACGCTATTGGTATTATTATTGGTTTTTTAGGAATATTATTAGTTCCAATGTTACCTCTGTTTATAAAAGAAAATTCTATTAGCGGGAAAGTATACATATATTATTTGTTATTTTTATTTAATTCAGTTGTAAGTTATTTTTTTACGTATAAGCGGTCTATGTTAAATGCAGACCAGAAGAATTACATAACAGTTGTAAACGACTTACTTTTTTATTGTATATCAGTAGCCTTACAAATTATACTTTTAGTTTTTTTTCACAGCTATACTTATTATTTAATAATTCAAATTACTACTACAATAGTTTCAAATATTAGTATTACGTTTGTTGTTAATCGACAGTACCCTTTTTTAAAAGAAAAAAAAGTAAAAAAATTATCAAAAGATGTAATTCAAAATTTGAAAAAGAACGTAGTAGGTAACGTTTCTTCTCAAGTAGGTACTATAATTGTTCTTGGTTCTGATAACATTATGTTGTCTGCTTTTGTTGGGTTAGCATCAGTTGGGTTGTATTCTAACTATACATTAATAACTAATTCAGTAAAAAGTATTCTACAACAGGCTACTAATGCTGTAATTCCCAGTATAGGTAATTTAATTGCAGATAGTACGAATGGAAAATCATATAGGGCATTTAAAATGTACTGGATTCTTAATGCAGCTATTAGTTATTTAGCGGGAGTTCTAGTATTTGCTTTTATAAATAATTTTATTTTTATATGGTTAGGTAAAAAATATGTTTTACCTATACATACCTCTTTTTTTATGTCATTATACTTAGTTATTTTAATGTACCAAGGAACCGTTCGGACCTTTATCTCGGCGTATGGTCTTTTTTGGCAACAACGATGGAAAGCAATGTGCGAAGCCTTTTTAAATATTGTAATCTCGACTTTATTACTAGTTATTTTTAAATTACAAATAGATGGTGTACTTCTAGGTACGATATTTTCTTCGGCATGTATTAATTTGTGGTTTGAACCATATATAGTCTTTAAGTATGGCTTTAAATCTAGTGCTTGGTGGTACATTAAAAATACGATATGGTTTTATTTTAGTTTTTTTATTACTGTAATTCCAATAATTATGCTAAATCGTTGGTTAATAGTAACTAGTATGTTTAATTTTTTGTTAAACATAATTATTATAGGTTTGATTATAATTATAATATTTATGGCAATATTTTCTGCTAGATTAGACTTTAGAAGTATAATTATAAAATTAATTATTAAACAAAGAAGAAAATAATAGTATGTTTTTTACGTATCTACACTAAATTAGATTCATATTGAGGTGGGGTGTAATGAAAGGAATTGTGTTAGCAGGTGGCAGTGGTACACGGTTATATCCAATCACGCGTGGTATTTCAAAACAATTGATTCCAGTTTACGACAAACCAATGATTTATTATCCATTATCTACATTAATGTTAGCGGGAATACAAGATATATTGGTTATTTCAACACCAGAATACACACCTATGTTTAGCCAATTGTTAGGTGATGGTTCTGACTTCGGAATTAATTTAAGCTATGCAGTACAGGAAAGACCTAATGGTTTAGCTGAAGCTTTCATAGTTGGACGTGAATTTATTGGAAATGATCCGGTATGTTTAATTTTGGGAGATAATATTTATTACGGCAGTGGTATGGCTAATATGCTGCAGGATGCAGTTAAGCTAACTGCGGGGGCAACGGTTTTTGGATACCATGTGAATGACCCAGAACGCTTCGGGGTTGTCGAATTTGATTCAAATATGCAGGCAGTTTCACTTGAAGAAAAGCCTAAGAAGCCTAAAAGTAATTATGCGGTTACAGGTTTATATTTCTATGATAATAAGGTTGTTAATTACGCAGCTGACCTTAAACCTTCTGAGCGCGGTGAGCTTGAGATCACAGATCTCAATAAAATTTATCTACATAACGGTGAGCTTAACGTTAAACTGATGGGTCGCGGATATGCATGGCTTGATACGGGAACACATGAATCGATGCTTGATGCAGCTAGTTTTATTTCAACGATTCAAAAACGTGAGAACTTAAAGGTTGCCTGTTTAGAAGAGATTGCGTATCGGATGGGTTACATTGATAAAGAACGACTATTTGAATTAGCACAACCAATGAAAAAAAATGATTATGGTCAATACTTAATAAGACTAATAAACCAAAACTAAATAAGGAGTGGTAAAGTTGAAAATTATTGATACAAATTTACAAGATGTAAAACTAGTAGAAACAGATGTTTTTGGGGATCATCGTGGCTTTTTTACAGAAACATATACACAAAATAAGTTTCAGAATGCAGGGATTAATGTTGAATTTACGCAAGATAACCAATCTCTTTCTGTTGAACCCGGTGTCTTACGTGGAATGCATTACCAACTTGCGCCATATGCTCAAACCAAATTGTTAAGGGCAGTTACTGGTGTTATTTATGACGTACTCGTGGACATCCGCAAAGGTTCTCCAACCTACAGCAAGTGGGAAGGATATATTCTTAGTGAATATAATCATCGACAGTTATTAGTTCCCAAGGGCTTTGCTCATGGTTTTGTGACTTTAACTCCAAATGTTAATGTAGCTTATAAAGTCGATGGTTATTATGCACCTGAAGCAGATGGCGGTATAGCGTATGATGATCCTGATATTGGGATTGAATGGCCAATGCCTTTGGAGCATTTAATTCTATCTGACAAAGATACAAAGCATCCAAGACTTAAAGATGCAAAGCTGAATTTTGTCTATGGGGAGGGTAAATAGCATGAATTTATTAGTTACTGGTGGAGCAGGATTTATTGGAAGCAACTTTATCCATTACATGCTTAAAAAATACCCGGACTATAAAATAGTTAATTTAGATTTGCTAACTTATGCGGGAAATATCCACAACTTAGACGATATTGCTAACAATGATAACTATACATTTGTGCAGGGGAATATAACAAATCGTGAATTATTAAAGCACCTTATCCAAGAACATCAAATTGATACAATCGTTAATTTTGCTGCAGAAAGCCATGTTGATCGGTCTATTTTACACCCAGAAGTCTTTGTTGAGACTAATGTACAGGGGACTTTGGCGTTACTAGATGCTGCTAAGAAGTTAAGTGTTCATAAATATTTACAGGTTTCAACTGATGAAGTATACGGGACTTTGGGTGCAGCAGGATACTTTAAAGAAACAACACCTTTAGCACCTAATTCGCCATATTCTGCTAGTAAAGCTTCAGCAGACTTGCTAGTTCGTGCGTATTATGAAACTTATGGTTTAAATGTTAATATTACGCGGTGTTCGAATAATTATGGCCCTTATCAATTTCCAGAAAAACTTATTCCATTAATGACATCTAATGGGATGGATGGCAAAAAGTTACCAATTTATGGTGATGGTAAAAACATTCGAGACTGGTTGCATGTGTCAGATCATTGCCAAGCAATTGACTTAGTTTTGCATAAAGGTACTAAGGGCGAAATCTATAATGTTGGTGGACATAATGAGCGAACTAATAATGAAATTGTTCACTTAATTGTTGAAAAATTGGGTTTAACTGAAGATTCAATTGAATATGTTAAAGATCGCTTAGGGCATGATCGACGTTACGCAATTGACCCAGCCAAGATTGAAAGAGAACTTGGTTGGAAACCGAACTATACATTTGATGTTGGAATTAAGGAAACAGTTCAGTGGTATCTGCATAATGAAGATTGGTGGCGTCCTTTGAAAAAAAAGGCAGCATTAAATTAGTTTGGGGGAATACTAAGTGAAAATTTTAATTACAGGTGGGAATGGTCAATTAGGGCAAGAATTGCAACATTTGTTAGATGAACGGAATGTTGCATACGAAGCAGCTGATGTTAAAGAGTTAGATATTACCAATGAAAAACAAGTAGCTAGTTATTTTGCTGAACATCAGCCAGAGATAGTATATCATTGTGCAGCTTATACGGCAGTTGACAAAGCTGAAGGTGAAGGTAAAGCTGCAGATGAACTAATCAATGCTGTTGGAACAGAGATTATTGCTCGAACTTGTCAGAAATATGATACTTTGTTAGTTTATGTAAGTACTGATTATGTCTTTGACGGAACAAGAACAAGTGGCGAATATATGCCTAATGATCCTAAAGGTCCACGTAATGAATATGGACGTACTAAATTATTAGGTGAAGAAGCTGTACAGAAGTATTGTGATAAGTATTATATTGTTCGGACAGCATGGGTTTATGGACAATGGGGGCATAACTTTGTCTACACTATGCTAAATCTGGCAAAAAGTCATGATAAATTGACTGTTGTGTCTGATCAGATAGGGCGACCAACTTGGACACGTACCTTAGCAGAATTTTTAACTTATTTAATTGACAATAAAATCAAATATGGTATTTACCAATGTAGCAATGATGGTCAATGTTCATGGTATGAATTTGCTAAAGAGATACTAAAGGATAAGGACGTTGAGGTCCTTCCGGTTTCATCTGATCAATATCCAACTGCAGCATTTAGACCACATTACTCAGTGATGCATTTAGCTAAGGAAACTGGTTTTAAGTTTCCACAATGGGAAGATGCTCTGCAGAAGTTTATAAAAGAAATTGATAATAATCTATAACTAATATTGTATTTGCATATAGAGATATTAGTTATCTATGGTTAACTTGGTGAAGAGTTTTTTGAAGGAGTACAAAAATGAAATATTTTGGTACCGATGGTGTTCGTGGTGTTGCAAATAAAACGCTTAGTCCTGAATTAGCTTTTAAACTTGGGAGAGCCGGTGGTTATGTTTTAACAAAGCATGCTGAGAATAAGAGTATGAGACCTAAGGTTATTGTAGCTCGAGATACACGGATTTCTGGTGAAATGTTGGGAAATGCCTTAGTTGCTGGATTGCTGTCAGTTGGGATTGAAGTTTTAAAGTTGGGGATTATGACAACTCCAGGTGTTGCTTATCTTGTAAGAACTGAAGGAGCTAACGCAGGTATCATGATTTCAGCATCCCATAATCCAGTTCAAGATAATGGAATTAAGTTCTTTGGCGGAGATGGGTATAAATTATCTGATGAACAAGAAGAAGAAATTGAAGTCTTATTAGATAAGAAAACTGATTCTTTACCACGTCCAGCTGCAGAAGGCTTGGGAACAGCTAAGAATTTTAATGAAGGCGTCCAAAGATATATTCAATTTTTAGAGAAAACGATTCCGAATGATTTAACAGGATTACATATTGCGGTTGACGGTGCTAATGGATCAACTAGTGAATTAATTAAATCATTATTTTTAGAGCTTGGTGTTGAACTTGAAACAACCGCAGTAAGCTCAAATGGGCTTAACATAAACAATGGAGTAGTATCTACTCATCCTGATAATCTAGCAAAATTTGTTACTAAGACAGGTGCCCAAGGTGGGGTAGCTTTTGACGGTGATGGTGATCGCTGTATTGCTGTGGATGAGTTAGGCAATATTATTGACGGTGACAAGATCATGTACATTTGTGGTAAGTATATGAGTGATACAGGCCGTTTAAAGAAAGAAACTATCGTGACTACAGTAATGAGTAACCTTGGGCTTTATAAAGCAATGGGTGCTAATGGGCTTAGTTCTGTAAAAACACAGGTAGGAGACCGTTATGTAGCACAAGAAATGAGAAAAAACGGCTATAATCTTGGTGGAGAGCAGTCTGGTCATATTATCTTTTCGGATTATAATACGACTGGTGATGGTATGTTAACAGCTATTCAATTACTGAACGTCTTAAAACAAACGGGTAAGAAACTTTCTGAATTAGCTGCAGAAGTTACTACCTATCCGCAAGAATTAGTAAATGTACACGTAGTTGATAAGAAGGCGGCATTGAACAATCAACTGATAAAAAGTAAAATTACTGAAGTTGAAGAAAAAATGGCTGGTGAAGGTCGTGTACTGGTAAGACCTAGTGGAACAGAAAACCTACTTAGAGTAATGGCAGAAGCTGCCACACCTGAACTTGTTCATAACTATGTAATGGAGATAGTTGATGTTGTTAAAAGTGAAGTTGGGGTAGGTTAGTAAGAGACATAGATTTAACTGTGGTTAAGAAAATAATAATTTAGGATTCTAATCATGTTGTGATTAGAATCCTTTTTGTATGAATTCGGAATTTATATAGGATTATTAAGAGTAGTTTGAAAATTTCATAAAGTGATGTGGATATTTTTAAACCATCACTGGCAATTCTTTATAAGTCTAATTTTAATACTTACTATTTAGCAATAAAGTTATATAATAAAAATATAATGATTTGTCTTTAGCTAAAAAATACAGTTAAAATAATAAGGAGTTAGTAAAGTGAAAACTGATTTTTTGAAGTTACCATCTGATGGAAATATATATTCCTTTGGAAATAATAGCGATAGTTTTAGTCATAGTTTGTATGATGATAAACTTGAAAAATTTAAAAATATTTTTAAAGAGATTTGTGGGATTGATAATGAGCAAATCGAATCGAGAATTATTGGGATTTTAGGTAATAGAGGTAGTGGTAAAAGTTCATTTTTAAAGGTGGCAATTAATAAAATAAAAGGAGACGAGAAAAAAGAAGAAAATTCAAAAATAATAATTCTTGATCCAATAGATCCAAGTATACTGGACGATCAACTTAATATTTTAGAACTTATCATATCAAAAATAGCTTCGGAGGTCGAGGGTGAGAGGAAAAATACAATAGATAAAATAGATGATGATAGCTTTTTTTGCAGCACTGACGGCTTTGAATATACCTTGAATAATTTCTATGGACAGTTAGAAAAAGTAAATAAGACTTTAAGTTCTTTAAGAATTGATCGTAAAGACTTAGCTAAAGGACTTTCAACAGAAAGTTTTACGGAAGACTTGAAAAATAAAGTTAATTTTATTAAAGAAGTTAATTGCCTTATAGATAGATTTGTTAGTGTAAAGGGCAAAAAAGACATGAAAGTGGTTTGTGTTATTGATGATTTAGATCTTATTAGTAACAAGTACATCGTAAAAGAAATTGAAATGTTAAGTAAGTTTATTGCATATACTAAACTTATTGTAATACTTGCGTATCGTCCGAAGCAATTAGAAAATACTTTATTAGCAGAAAGTATAAATGAGAATAAAATTTTATTAGACGAAAATGTCATAGATATAAACGAACTTGAAGACAGGGTTAATAATCAGCTATCTAAGTTAATTCCGCATAACCATCAAATATTATTGCCAGAACAATCTGTCGCTATGGCAAAACCAATGTATGATTATTTAAGGGACTTTTTAATAAAGGGTAAGGATACTCAACAAATTAGGGATTTACTTACAAGTATTGATTTGTCAGGTGAAAAACATTATGATGGGCTCTCGGTCAAGGATTGGTTAACTAAAGCTATTTTTAATGCAACGGGGCTTACATTTGAGCCAACAAAAAACAATGAATTTTATGATAATTTTTTTACAAAAAACTTGCGCGATTTGATACAGTTTTTAAAAGTTATTTTTGATATGGATATGTTTGAAAATAATTCAGATATTAACAGTGTAGAACTAAGTGACGTAGTAACTAAAAAATTAAAAAATATCGAAAAATTTGAATCGTATCTTAATTTAATTGCCAAAAGCATCTTACCTTCAAATTTGATTGAGGTATATAACAAAATTAAGAATTCAGATATAAAAGAACATAACTATGTCATTTATCGGGAAATCTTTAATTTGCTAGGTAAACTAGATAATGAAATAAATACTGAAAGAATTGATACATATAAAAATGGTGTTTTTCAAAATTATATTCTTAATATAAATTATATATCATCTGAGAATGTTTCGCTTGGTGATGTACTTAATATAATTGAGATTCTTGAATTTTCTTATCAAAGATTTCTAGAAAATAATAGTATATACAAATTAATTTATTTCATAAAAATTAATTATTCAATTTTATTAATGAAAAATATTTTAGGAGTAATTGATAAAGAAGATAATAAAGAAAAAATGCAGATAAGCAAAAATAATTACATACTTTTATTGAATGGTAAAGTTACAACTAGTTTTATAGCTTATAATAAACGTTTCAGAAAGCCATTTATCTGGCCAACTAATAGTAGTAAAGATAGTAATATTACAATGTTATTAAGAGATGTTCTCCCATACATGGTATACACTAATCGCTCAAGTTTGGGATCTCAGACAAGAGAAGTTTTAAGCGATAAGGATGTAATACCATTACTTTTCAATAGAAGATACTTTATAAATGCTGTAAGTAAAGAAGGAAATAACATCAAGTATTGGAATCTTAGAAATCCTATGATGAAATTTGAAATGCAGATGTTTGCAAAAAGAAACTATAATTTAGATCCGCTAGCGTATTTAACACATCAAGATTATATTGAAGAACAGATTGAGATGGCTAAAAGAATATTTACTAATACTCCAGGTGATGAAAAAAAATTAGGGTATTTAGTAACAGATGTCTTTCAGCTAGATTTAATAAATACTTATAACTATGCAGATGATTCTAAAGATACTTGGGCTAATTATACACTAGAAAGAATTAATAATTACCTAACTTACCAAAGAATTAATAGAGAAGCCAGTATGTTAGCGGACTGTTTTCAGTCTTTATTTGCCTATAAAGGTGAGAATTTTAAGTACATGACACCCTATAATCCAGAAAACTTTAAAGGGGAATCAGAAGAAGAAAATTCTGAAAATAATAATTCGAAAATTTCACTTGAAGGTGTTAGCGATTTATTAAATAGTTTTAGTAATGAAGCAGGACAAAATGAACGTAGAGCTATTATTGATAATATTACTAAACAAGGAACTACCTTTTTAGAAAGAAAAAGATACTTGAAAAAATTAGCTCCTGCGCCAAATAAAGAGGATAAAGCTGTTTATGAAGAGTTAACTAGACCTAGTAGAAAACGAATTAGCCAATCAAAAATTGAACAGCCTGGTGTCCAAGGAATGCTTAATAGGACAAGGCTCAGAGATGAGGATAAGTAATGGCAAAAGTTACAAATTTAGATCTTGAAGTAATAGAACATTTTTGTGGTGTAGTTTATAGGGATCTTAACCCTATAAAACTGCTTAATAAATTTACTGATTTTAAATTTGATATATATGCATTTGATCTACGTAAAAATGCCAGGTTTCGAGAGGATGTTATTAATGTCTATTTCATGAAGTATCCCAAAGAACATGATAAAAATGAATTGTTACTATTATTGAAAGAAATATGTGATGTACTCCAAGAAAAATATAAAAGTACTAATAGTTTAGGTTTGGTTAAATTATTAATAAGTAGGCTCTTCTATGTCCAGAATGACCAATTGATGCTTGATTTTAAGATGTTATTCAGATGGGATGGTTTAATAAATAGGATTGATTTGAATTTCTTGATAAGTTTTGCTGCGATAGAATT
The DNA here is from genome assembly GCF_001434915.1 of Liquorilactobacillus capillatus DSM 19910. Lineage (GTDB taxonomy): Bacteria > Bacillota > Bacilli > Lactobacillales > Lactobacillaceae > Liquorilactobacillus > Liquorilactobacillus capillatus. Next base: position 9,008 of record NZ_AZEF01000011.1, on the reverse strand, counting down.
TTCAGCAGGAAATTCGAAAGAAATTATAGAAAAAACTCCATATATACCTCGAAATGATAATAATAGATTAGCTCAAAAGCTGAAAAATGGGTTTTCTGAGAATCATGCTCACTTAAAGGCTTCAGGGTATATTTATGAGCAAAATATGGACCGTTATTTGGAAAGCACGGAATTTAGTCAAAAAGAGATTGATAGCTTAGATGAATTTATTGAAAACTCATTAGCAATGGCTTCACTGAGAAGGATTTGTACTATTGATGAGATAAAAATACTATTTTATAAAACTAAAATCTTAAGGATATATTTGTATGAATTATCATGTTATAAATCTTACTGCTTTAATAAAAATAGTAGTTTTCAACCTGCTGAACTAAAAAAAAGGCTGCTATACTGGGAGAAACTTTTTGGCTTTAATGGATACTATGTCCTAAAAAATGAGACGTTGCGAGATTCGATATTACGTATGCAGCACAATAAAAGTTTCTGGTGGAATAAAGAAATAACATCTAAAAGACCAGAAAATGATTATTTAAGAGAAAGAATATTCTATTGGAATATTCTGATGGATATAAAAAAGGAAAATCGGCCTACAGTAGTTGAACAGAATTATTTGAATTTATTACTTCAATGTTATGGGAAGTTAAAATTATCTTTTATCCAAGGAAATGAGTTAGGCGGGTTTGACAGTTTTAAAAGTATTGAAGATATTAAAGGATTATTTGCAGATGATGATGAAAAAAACTACAGGTCTGTATTTCATAAATACTATAAGGAATCAAAGGTTAATAAAATAGAATTAAGAATTGCTCCCAAAAGGGATATTGACGATTATACGGATCTAATTACAAAATTGGACTACTATAACGAAGAAGAGTCACGAAGGTGTAGGGAAAAAAATGCAAAAATACAATATGGATTAATAGTACATTTTATAAAAAGCGAAAAGTCAGAAGATGAAAAAACAAAAAATATAAAAACATATGGTAAACATAAGAAATATGTAGAAGATAGTTATTTACGAAATGCTGACCGACTTATGGCTTTTATTGAAAAAAACAGAAAATTTTCTCATAGAATAGTAGGTATTGATACGGCAAATTATGAAAAAGATAATCCACCTGAATTTTATGTGAAGCTTTATAAAAGTTTTGTACCTTTAAAGAAAAAGTATAACATCCACTATACTTTTCATGTTGGAGAAGCTTTTAACTGTCTTATAACGGGAATTCGGCATGTGTATGAAGTGATAAATTATCTAAGTTATAGTCCCGGTGATCGCTTAGGACATGCACTTGCCCTAGGTTTTAAGGTCAAAAAATATTTTAAAAGGAAAAATATGGAAATAATTTGTACTAAAATAGAGTTGCTGGATAATCTTGTATGGATATTTGAAATGGTGAAAAACTCCAAGGAAAGAATTGATAATGCATTGATGCTGAATACATTATTTGATGATAATGCTTTTTGGCTGAGTAATTACCTAGGAAAGCAAACGATAACTATTCAAGAATATAGCGAATTTTATAGAAATCGTTTTGGAGAAGATAAAGAAATGGGCTTTTTTAGAAAAAGCAAAAATAAAGAAGCAGTTTCTTCAAAAAAGATTTGTTTAAGTAAGGTAGAAAAATTAAAATTGATTTTTGAATATAGCGAAAAATTTTATACGGAATCAAGAGAAACTGTAGTTTTGAAGGCTAACAAAGAGTTAGTTGAGCTGGTTAAGTTTTGCCAAAAAATAGTTATGGCTAAAATGATTGATGACAAAATTTATATTGAAGCTAATCCAACATCTAATCGTAAAATGAGTGCAATTGATTATTATGAAGATTTGCCGTTGTTTAAACAGGCTAAATATAATTTGAAATTAACAAGAGAAGATGTACTTACCTCAATTAATACAGATGACAGTTCTTTGTTTCAGACTAATCTATCAACTGAGTATGGTATGGTTGCCCTTAGTCTAAGAAAGAAAAACTTTTCGAGTGATGAAATGTTAGAATATATGGATAAAATTCGTGAGATTTCAAATTTAATTAGTTTTGTAGATGATCCAAAGAAAGTAGATTATTCATGTAAAAAAGAAAAAAATTCTAGAATATAAATAATTAATTTTATATAATATTTTGTCAATGTTAATCAGTGTCGTATTTCTCTTATCCTATTGTTTGACATATAAATGCTTAAAAAATTTGTTCCATAATTAATAGCTGGGATAAGAGTTTTTATTATGAAAGGATATACCGACGATTTTAAAGTTGTGATGGTATTATTGGGAAGAAAATATCTGTACCCCAATTTTTCTTTGATAATTTATATAACTTCCCCGGCGGTAGACGTTTTCTTGAACCTTATTATTACCCTCTATAAATACTATTTGTTTGTGCACATAGAGTAATTTCCGGTAAAAACAGTTGTTAAAGATAATATTAAAATAGCTTCTAAAGCAGGCTTTAGTTCTTATGGTGCTTATCATGACAGAGATAGTCAAGCTTATAAAAGTGTAGGTAGGTCGTCGGTGGTCCGTCTATGCTGAGGTCGATCAATTAAAGAGTACTGGGTTGATTGAACGGTATTGATTAGAAAGGACTGCTGGTGTGTTTGCAAACGGATTAAGATACATAAAATTGCAGCACTAAGGTAAATAACTCTGAATGGTTGTTGTGAAATACAAAAAAATATTGCTAGCGCCTAAACTTTCATAGTTACGATACTCTAACTGGAGGTAGAAAGATTTGCTTACAACGATCAATATTAATACTATTTTGGGAATTATTGACTTAAAAATAAAGAGGTATTTACTTTAACTGAACAGGTTTTTAGTTACGCCCATCTATGTATGGAAGGATGGTTGTTGAAGACGATAGAGAAAAAATATAAGTGGTAGATTTAGAAGTCTGTAAGGATTGATAACTAGTTTATTTTTGAAAGGGGAGTTTATGAAGTGATAAAAGATAAAGTTTATAAAGAATTACATAAAAAATACAATAAACAAGCAAGTTTTGCAATCTGGGCCGATAGTAAGAAGAAGAATAAGGTTGCTGGAGATGGTATTGAATATCAGGATGCTTTGAAGGCAGGAGAAATTTCTAAGATTCGTTTTGATAGGGTAATTTTACTAATTAATCCTTCAAATAAACAAAAAAATAATCCAGAAAGTGATTTCTCAGCTTTTCATCATAAGGGTGTAACTGATAGAAATATGCGCTATATTTTAAAAAATGTGTCAAATTATCAAGAATATTACGGAGCATACCTAACTGATTTTTATCCAGATATTCAGGATACTATATCTTCTAAAGCAATAAGAGGTAAAAAAGATAGTGATCCATATTTCCAAAGAATTATGGATCAGTTGGAACTATTATCGTTAGTAAATATAAAAATAAAAATTTTATTTACGGGAGTTATGGGTAATGCGGCACATCAACAAAATGTTAATGATTTACTTAAATATTTTCGTGAGCATATTAGTGAGTACTCAAATCTTGAAAAAACAAAAATTAGATTTGAAGGAACTTGGCAGTTTGGCATACAAGGTGTTGATCAAGCAAAATTACAGGAACGCTTTTCAAAAGATCGTCTACAACCTTGGGTAATTTAAAAATGTCATGTACTATAATATTGAAGTGAAGTTAGTATTGATTCAATATAATAGAAATCACAATAGATAGTGCGCCTGTTTATTTTTTCTATGATAAGTATTATGAGAAGGTGAAAATTCATTCTGAGTATTTTAAGAAGTTTTTTTATTTGGTTTATGGATTGTGTAAAGGCAGTGCCAGGGGATATAGTAACTAGTGCAATTATCAGTTTAGGAGTTATTTTACTAAGGATAATATTTAACAAGTGCAGCAAGCATTTCTTTATCATTAAGAGATGTCTAAGTAATTTGCCATCTGCATTCAATGAAAAAAAGCCAAACATGAGTTATCAGATAATTCCATCTCCTAGCTATAGATTCTCAGATAGAAAGTCAAGAACCTTTCAAAAGGTTTCTTTGTCAACGCTATTTTGGTTCCTCTTAATACTAGTTTTTGGAGCATTAGCTTTAAAAGATTACCAACATATTGTACAAATTGATATATACGCAATCAGCTTATTTTTTATCTCTAGCGGCTTGATTTGCATTACTGTATCAGCAATTACGAATAAAATCCAAAAAAGTACATTAATGTTTAGTATTTTTAGTGTACTGCTATCGTTTTATATTTACCATAATGCAAATATATTGCCAGCAATGGTCGCTAAAATACCATCAGATTTTAGTATGAAATTACTATTTTGGAATAACTCTGTATTCTTTGCAACAATCTATATATTTTTAGGGCTTATTGTGGCTATAGTTGAGATGATATTAGTTGCTTGTTTATTTTTGAGAATGTTTGCTATAAAAGTTGACTCAATAAAGTCAATCAAGGTTTTGCAACGTATCATAAATAAAACAGAAATTTTAGACGGATTTAAAAATGTATCACTTATGTTCGTAGTTTTTACTACTTTATCTTATCTTTTAACGTCCGGAATAGTAACAAAATATGTTTTAAAAAGTTTTTATTAGCTGATAAAGATAATTATAAGATAGTATTTATCCAATTTAAGAGGAATGTAAATAAAGTTCATATCTTAGATTTATAAGATATGAGCTTTTCATGTATTGTTCAAAGATCTTATTTTATAAAGACAGCCTTTCAAAATAATATTAGTTATAAGGGGAGTTATGCATTTAAGCGGACAGGCAATGCTTGGCTGTTCTTCCCACGTTACAAGGTAAGTATCAAGGCAGCATATGTAAAATTACATATTGATCGTACTGGAACAGAAATCTATCAAGATGGTAAAAAGATCTCAGAAACAAGTGCGCATGAGGCAGTTAAAAAAGTTGGTCCACTGTTTCCAGGTAAGCATACTTTTAGAGCTGAAAGAGTTATTGCAAGTAGAAAAGTTACTAGTAGCTCGACTAAGGTTGTTTTTGCCGGCACAACTAAGGTTGCATTAAAGTCGAAGACAGCAACTTTCACAATTTATGGTGATCCGCGGGCAATGGTATATTTAAATAGCAAAAAAGTTGGAACTTTAGATAGTGAAGGTCAGCTAAAGTTCAGCAATTATCTGGTGAGCGGCAAACTAAAAGTTTATACAATCAATTCTTCAAAAAAGAAATCTCCTGTTGTTAGTGTTGATCAAGAATTGACGGAGGGGAGGCACTATATCTACCTTACAACGGATGTAGATCCAACTATAGCTAATGCTGGTGCTGATGAAACAGACTCTGATTCAGATTCAGAAAAGGCAGATAAGGAACAAGTTGATACTAAGAATCTAACCACGCAGCAAGTTAATGATTGGGTCTTTATGCATATCAAGTCCAACTATCCATTCTCCGTAACTGAAGATGACTTTACGTTTGAACAGAAGAAAAATGACGATGGTTTGTTAGAAATTGTAGTTCGTGAAAACCATGCTAGTCAGAATATGAAGAACCATGGGGCGGACCCTATGACTACACCTAATATCGGAATGTTCATTATCGATGGAGATGGAAATCTGCAAAATCAGACAACAGATGAAGTTGTTGCTACTCAGTATGGTGAGTAGAGAATAACAGTTGATATTTGTTTTTCTGTATAAAAATAGCGCTGAAATAAAAACTATCAACGTTGTTTTTAGAGAGTTGTTTTTAAGTGTTAGTACAGTTATTTATTCACTTTAAATTCCATTTTTAAAATTTGTCGTTCTTTGAAGACAAGGTAGACTAATAAGATAATGGCAAGAGCTGAAGCAGCATAAATAGTTATTGATTCAGCACTCCAACCAAATTTATCAACAAGATTACCTATTAAGGCAGTAGCCATTGTTTCTCCGAAAACATATTGGAAGAACCCCATAAAACCAGTTGAAAGACCTACAGCGTAGTTGGGAACTGCTTCATTAACCATTAAGCCAACAAGTGCAAGTGGTGCATAGATTAGGCTGCCGAGAATAAACAACATTATAGTAATTATTAGATGATTATTGCTAGTGAAGTAAGTTATTAAGCAAGCAACCATTCCAAGGCTACAAATTAAACAGACGAGCGAGCGTCGTCCTTGGATAAAGTCAGAAAGCATTCCCATTAGAATAACTCCAGGAACAGCTGACAGTTCAAAGATTCCAATAAACCATTTAGCCCATTCAACAGTAAAACCTTTAGTAGGCAAGTAACTGGGAATCCAACTCATAACGCCATAGCGAATTACATAGATGGACATTGAGGTCAACGTAACGGCCCAAACGACCTTATTGAGTAAGATATCTTGAACAAAGATTTCGCGGAAGGACTTGTTAGTTAATTCTTGATTAGTTAATTTACCATGTTCATCAACTTCAGAGTAACCGGAATAGTCAGCAATATTGGGTAAGCCGGCAGATTCAGGACGATCAGTATTAATCAGGAGCATCAAAGTAGCAATAACCGCTGAAATAACTGAAGCAGTGGTGAAAACTGCAATTAAGGATCCTGAAAAGAGAAATGTAGCTAATTGAACAGAAGCTACGCAGAGAAATGCGCCAGCATTATGTGCTGATGCCCAAATAGCAAAGGCTGTTCCACGATGTTTTTTTGAATACCACAAACTAATCTGACGTTGGCAAGCAGGGGCACCCATGGATTGAGTGACTGCTATAAAGAGCATTAGAAATAAAATGACATAATAATTACTAGTAAAACCAACTAATAAGTTGAAGAAGCATGATAAATACAATCCCAGAGCTAAAAAGCGTTTGGTATTTGACTTGTCAGCTAATGCACCCATAAATAGTTTGGAGACACCATAACCAATTCCAAAAGTTGATAGAATAAAGCCAACTTGGCCTAATGTGAAGCCATAGGCCTTCATCAAAGGAACTTGTTCAGTTGTAAAAATTAAGCGAATAACATAATACCCAATATAACTAAAACAAGTTGCAACTAAGACGCCCAGTTGTCTTTTCTTGTACTCGGGTCCAATTTTTTCTGCAGCAACTTTTTTTGCATTAGGCAAAGGTTTTAAGAATTCCAACATAAGATTATCCTCCTTGAACATTTTTTGCTCCATAACTATTGTGTCACTTATAATATGCCTTTGCAAATTTTGATTAATTAAATAAGCTATACAAATAGTAATATATTGAGGATTTTCTTGGTTATACTACTAACTATATTCTTAATTTGATAAATTAATTGTGCTGTCATTCTTTGTATAAAGCTGTAAAAAGTATTGTTTGTGTTCCATACTGTAGTTATAAATTTAATTAAGATAATAATTCTTTTAAAAAGTGATAAAAAATTATTGACATGATATTTAATTTGAACTATAGTTGAGTCGCAATAAAGATTTGCACTGAAGCAGCTAGTAAACTGATGTAGTCATTTTAGAGAGTCATGTTAGCTGAAAATTGACTGATGAAGTTAGTTGAATCCACTGCCGAGCTTTCCTAATGAATTAAGTTAGGACGGGTTATCGTTAACTAAAAGAGTGCTGCAGTCCGGAATGCAGTTAACTTGGGTGGTACCATGTTTGCAATTAACATCCCATAGCTTACTTAGAGTAGGCTATGGGATTTTTCTATTTTAAAGGAGTGAAGTTTATGTTAAATCCAAAATATGTACGTGAACATCAAAAACTTGTTAGAGAAAAATTAGCAACTCGGGGTGTGAAAGAAGAAGAGATTAATAATTATTTAGCTTTGGATCAGCAAAGAAGAATTAAAATTAAAGAAAATGATGAGTTGAAAAATAAAAAGAATCAATTAACTGATGAAATTAAACAACAAAAAGAACAGGATAAACGACAAGAACTAATAGATGAGGTAAAGGGACTAAACCAACAGATTAAACAATCTGAAAAAACTATCAAGGATTTAGAAGAAAAATTCAAATATATTGCAGTTCGTTTACCTAATTTACCAGATGATAGTATTCCAATTGGACCAGATGAAGATAGCAATGTTGAAATCAGAAAGTGGGGAACAATACCTGATTTCAAGTTTGAACCTAAACCCCATTGGGATTTGGGTGATGATCTGCAGATATTGGATTTTGAGAGAGCTGCTAAAATATCTGGAGCACGTTTTGTATTTTATAAAAATGCAGGTGCACGGTTGGAACGAGCAGTTTATAATTTCATGTTAGACTTACACACTAAAAAGCAAGGCTACCAAGAAGTATTGCCGCCATATTTAGTAACCGGTAAAACTATGTTTGGGACCGGACAATTTCCTAAGTTTAAAGAGGATGTTTATACAGTTGAAGCGACTCAAAGAACGCTGATCCCAACTGCTGAAGTTCCACTAACTAATTATTATTCCCAAGAAATTCTAGATGAAAAACAGTTACCAGTTTATTTGACAGCGTTGACGCCATGTTTCCGTTCAGAAGCAGGTAGTGCAGGACGTGATACGCGTGGATTAATACGAATGCATCAATTTAATAAAGTTGAAATGGTTAAATACGTTAAACCGGAGGAGTCATACTCTGAACTGGAGAAACTAACTTTAGATGCACAAGAGGTCTTGAAACAGTTGGGTTTAGCACATCACGTGATCGTTTTATCAACTGGTGATACTGGCTTTTCATCAGCTAAAACCTATGATGTAGAGGTATGGATGCCTTATCAACATACTTATCGTGAAATTAGTTCATGTTCAAACTGTCTTGATTTTCAGGCACGCCGTGCGATGATTCGTTATCGTAAAGAGGATGGAACGGTTGAATACCTCCATACTTTAAATGGATCAGGATTGGCAGTTGGACGAACAGTTGCGGCAATTATGGAAAACTATCAGCAAGAAGACGGATCAATTAAAATTCCAGATGTCTTAATACCATATATGGACGGAATGACAAGTATCAGCAAAGATCAACAGATTAAGGCAGCGTTGAAGGCTCATAATATAAAATAATGTATATTTAGCAGAGTCTTAGTATATTTTAATGAGTGTTTAAATAATTATGTGTAAATGAATTATTGGGAATTGAAAAAGGGAAGCCT
>NZ_AZEF01000010.1 GCF_001434915.1 Liquorilactobacillus capillatus DSM 19910 | reverse complement strand
GGAGACCCTACACATTTGATTTGTCGAAACTTTGTTCAGTTTTCAAAGATCTACTTTTTTAACACAACTCCTAAATTATAATTTACTATCATTTAAAAGTCAACTACTTTATTTTTTTATCTGAATTACTAATGAATCTTTCGATCTCCGAAATAACATCTTGGATAAGAATCAAGCGTTATAAGAGTAACTCAGAAACTGTCTTAGCATTCGCACCGACAAGAAATATCTTACCAATATATTCAACTTTGGTCAAGCTTTTTTTTGACTTATTTCTTAATATCAGCTAAACCTTCTGCAATCCAAGTATCTAAGCGTTGTGCTATAGGCTCAAATCCTGTTTCAACATGTCTGCTAGTCCAAAAATGTTTATGTTCACATCTGACCTTATAATCGATCTTTTCCAGCTTACTACCTTTTTTTTCTAAACATCTTAAAGACAGACTTATTTTTTGAGTATATTCATCGATATCAATTATCTTAACTTTGATTCTTTGATTAACTTTAAGATAATTATTTATATCTTCAACAAACCCATGCCTGCACTCAGAAATATGGATCAATCCCTGCGTATTATCTTTTAATGTCACAAAAGCTCCATATGGTTGAATCCCGGTCACCCTTCCTTCAACAACCATCCCTATTCTATATTCCATTTATTTCTCCTTAATAAAAGTAACCTTAATCGATAGTAATACTTTTTATCTCAACCTCATCAATGGGTTTATCATTAAAGTCAGTTTTTACCTTAGCCAGCTTATCAATTGTTTCCCAACCATCTATCATTTGTCCAAAAACTGTGTGATGATGATCTAGCCAAGGAGTCCCGCCTTTTTTATACATCTCTACTACTTCTTCGGGATAACCTGCATCCTGCATCTGTTCCACCATTTGAGCGGGAAGGTTTTTATTTTGAACAATAAAGAACTGACTTCCGTTTGTATTAGGACCAGCATTAGCCATTGAGAGGGCACCTCTAAAGTTAAAAAGGTTGTTTGAAAATTCATCTTCGAAAGGTGTCTTCCAAATGCTTTCTCCACCCATCCCAGTCCCGGTCGGATCGCCACCTTGAAGCATAAAATCTGCAATAATCCGATGAAAAATACCGTTATTATAATAACCTTTTTCAGCTAACTTAATAAAGTTCTCAACTGTTTTCGGAGCTTCTTGTGGGAATAGAGCAAGTGTAAAACTGCCATAATTTGTTTTAATTATTGCCTTAGGTCCTTCATTGTTTTCTAAATTTAATTGTGGAAACATCATCTTAATTCCTCCTTAATAACTTCTACTCTTCTTATTCTATCTAAAAAGTAATTATTTTGCCAATTTAATTTATTTTATTGAACAATTATGCTAATGTAGCCTAGTGTAAACAATTGAAAGGAGCATTTTAATGTCAAACCAAAACTACTATGATATAACAGTCATCGGTGGTGGACCAGTTGGACTTTTCACTGCTACATATGCACGCATGCATAAAGCAAATGTTCAAATTATCGAGAGTCTTGCCCAACTTGGGGGTCAGGCCAATGCCTTATTCCCAACTAAAAAGATCTATGATGTCCCAGGCTTTTGTTCAATAACAGCGTCAACTCTAATTGACCATCTTACTGAACAAACTAACATGTTCTCACCAGATATTTATTTAAATGAAACAGTTAAAAATATAACAAAAACTCCCAGAGGGTTCTGTCTAAAAACATCTAAGCGGCTTACCTATTCACATGCAATTATTATCGCAACAGGAATTGGTTCATTTCAACCTCGACGACTTGCAGTTACTGACGCATATAATCTCGAAGGAAAACAGCTACGCTATTTTGTCCAAGATCCTAATGAGTTTTCAGGTAAAGATGTCGTTATAGCTGGTGGCGGAGATTCTGCCATTGATTGGGCATTAGAGCTCGAGAAAAAAGTTGCTTCTTTGCATATTGTTCACCGCAGGACCCAATTTCGTGCACTTGAAGCAAACGTTGCTAGCTTGTTACAAACAAAGACCGTTTTTAATACCCCCTACTTAATTGATGACGTAAAGAAATGTGGCACTGCTAAAATCGCCATTGATTTAAAAAAGGTTCGTAGTGATGAACATCATGTACTTACTGCAGATTATCTACTAGTTAACTATGGGTTTATTTCAGATAATAAGATCCTGAACTCCTGGAATTTAAAAACTGACCATAATCTTATTACGGTCACACCTGATATGCAGACCTCAATCCCTGGGATTTTTGCAGCTGGCGATACTATTACTTATCCAGGGCGTAGTAACCTGATTGCAACTGGTTTTGGTGAAGCCCCAATTGCTGTTAATAGCGCAATGCGCTATGTTTATCCGGATACTCGTCAGCCAATCCACAGTACCCAGTTAATGAAACATTTTCTTGCTGGTAAGAAGAAGTAAAAGGTACTATGTTTAATCAATAAGGAGTTTACGTATGAGTTTTCTAATAGATTTTATTTTACACATTGATGCACATCTAGTTACAATTGTTAATACCTTCGGTGACTGGACCTATCTCATTTTGTTTTTAGTTATTTTTATTGAAACTGGTGCTGTCATTATGCCATTTCTTCCTGGTGATTCATTACTTTTTGCAGCTTCTGCACTTGCAGCCAACCCAGAATACCATTTAAATATCTGGCTTTTTGCATTTTTATTTTGGCTTGCCCCGCTTCTTGGTGATTCACTAAATTTCTTTATCGGTCATAAAATCGGCTCTACGATTAATGATAACTCCTTTTTAGGTAGATTTATAAAAAAAGAAGATCTCGAAAAAACCGAGAAGTTTTTTGAAAAGCACGGTGGTCTTGCAATTTCACTGGCACGTTTTATGCCGATTATCCGGACTATGTCGCCCTTCGTTGCAGGTGGCAGCGGGATTCATTATCGTAAGTTCATCCGTTACAATTTTTTGGGAGCAACAGCATGGATGATACTCTGTTGTAGTGCCGGCTATTATTTTGGAAACTTTCCCGTTGTTAAAAAACACTTTTCACTGATTATCATTGGTATCATTGTTGTCTCGCTCATCCCAGCTATTACCGCAGGATTAAAAAAACACTTTGCTTCAAAAACAAGGTAATTTTTACACTATCATTTTCACTTATTCCTAGTGATCTTATTAAATCTAAGCAACTAAAAACAAAAGGTACTAGATCAAAGCTTAACTTTGATCTAGTACCTTTTGTTTTTATCTAAATATATTCAGAATATTATTTTTCAATCCGACCTCAGATTATTGGCAATCAACAACACTATCTATTTTAGAGTTAATATACAATTACCATATTATCTTTCTTTCACTCAGCATCCACTCATCAATTATATTTTTCTTCTCAAACTTCTATATCCCCCCCAAATGCCTACTGTGAGGAACAGTTCAACTAGTAGAAAAAAAGCTCCAAAACATGCCATAAAAAACGTATCTGGCAAAGCGTTTATAATTGGATCTAACTTTGGATCAAAGAGCCAATTGTTATTTCTAAACAATAACCTATGAAAAGCAACAAAAAAAGTATTGAATTGGAGAACCATTACAGCTGCTACCACAAAGAAAAGTGCCATTCCAGCTTTAAAAGGCCTAATCATATGCCACAACTTCTTTTCGCGTTTCATCTTCAGTAAAAAAACTATACTAACTGGTAGTGTAGCTATAAAAAGAAGATGGTTAAGCAGAAAAAGCCTTTTTACGTCTTGAAAGTGACTTAGTCCGTTGTACGACATCTCAAGTGAAAGTTTAAGTTGGTCTACCCATGGGAAATTTAAAAATGCAAGCAAATGGTAATATTCATACATTAACTGTTTATTGCTTAAACCAACACTTTTACCCAAGTTATCCTGATAAACAAAGAAATGATACAGCGGCGTAAAGCCTATTGTTAAGATGACACTTAGTGAAATTAAACATATAAAGAGACAACTCCACTTAAAGGCCTTAAAAAATACCCCTTTGATCATTACTAGAGGCTCCATTCATCCAGGGAGTTAACTTCATAGGTTGGTTTGATATCTTTTTGACTGACCTGCTTAGGAGTTGAAACACCAGTGTAGACTATTAGTGTATCCGTTCCTAAATTAATTCCTGCCGAAATATCAGTCATGTAATTATCGCCCACCATAATGACCTCATCTTTTTGTAAGTTTAATTTTGCTAAGGCTTTTTCCATAATAATTGCTTCTGGTTTGCCCACATAGGTTGCTTTTTGTTGCGTTGCACATTCCACCAATGCAATGATCGAACCTGCTCCAGGTACTAGACCTCTTTCGTTCGGTAAATTAGTATCTGCATTAGTTCCAATAAACTTAGCACCACGCTTAATGGCTAAGGTCGCTAATTCAAATTTATGATACGTAACGTCATAATCCAGCCCAACTACTACATAAGCTGGGTTTTTTTCTTCAAAGTAAAAACCTTTATCCGTTAACGCTTTTTTTAAACCGAATTCGCCTATTGTATAAACAGACTTCTTGCCCTTAGCTAGTCCAGCTAAATAATCTGCCGTCGCAAGTGCCGTTGTATAAACATTTTCACGCGTAACATGGATATCAAAATTGTTAGCCAAATTATCAACTACTGCTTGGGGCTCTTGCGTACTGTTATTAGTGACAAACAAAAAAGGAATCTTTTTATCTTGTAGTTTTTCAATAAACCTTTTAGCCGCGGGAATCTTTTCTTTTCCGCGATACATCGTACCATCTAAATCAATTAAATATCCTTTATAATTTCGCATTTTCGACCCTCATTTACTATTTTTTATTTTTCTGTCTGATTGTAAAGCGCTTTTTCTTAATACTTTTATTTCGGAGCGGTTTATTATTAGTAACCTGTTTTTTAACTTGTTTCTTATGGATCTCAAATCGCTTTTCTTCAGAATTATGTTTCTTTTTAACGCTTTTTTTATTATTATTCTTTTTAACAAAACTTCTTTTCTTTTCAGAGTGCTTACTTACAGACCGCTTATGCAGCTTTTTTTTATCATTTGTAGGCCGTACAGCCTTTTGAACATCTAAATTATGTAAAATAAAGTATGCACAACCAAAATTGCAATATTCATATAGATAATCATCTAAATGTGCTATATTTTGTGAAGGAAAACCACGATTATTATCATCAGCATAAAAGCCATGCAACCTTAACTGATCATAACCCCAATCACCTACGATATAATCATATTTAGTCAGAATTTGACTAAAGCGCTCCTTTAATTTCTCAATTTCAAAACCATTACGAACATTCTTTACTAATATATACGGATGTCCGTCAATCGTTAACTCTAGTTCATTCTTCATTTTAATATCACTTGCGTAAGCCTTCAGTGTTTCTGCTTTCTTTGCTAATTGTGCTTCACGCCGTTCTTTTTTCTCACTATTCATGGATAATCTCCTTAAAAATATTACCTCTTATTATACAGGATATTTAGTTTCAAAGTAATCCCCGACAACATCTCTTAAAAAGCGATCTCCCAAATATTTAGGATGTCCTACGATCTCAAGTGTCGGGAAAAATGGACAATAAATAAAATTATCAACTGTTGCAAACTCATAGTCAGCACCAGGATCTAAAACCTGACCGTGCCAACTAACACTTTTACTTAAAGGGTCAAAATCAATTCCATCATACACGAGTTCACCAAAAACTTTTCCGCGAAAACCATTTCCCTTAACCATCGCATGTCGTAAATGATTTCGATTCTTTTCCATTTCACGAATCAAGCGCCACAGGTTATAACCGTTCAACCTGATTTTTACTATTCGCATTGGATGGGGAAGAATATGATGTAGATCATACGCAGTTAGTTTTCCTTGATGAAGGTCATCCAAAAAAAGTCCACCATTCAAGATTGAGGCTTCTGTCTGGGTTACAAATTGAATAGCTTTGAGACTAACATTCATCAATGGTGATCGCTTTATCCATGAACCTGGATAATCCTTCGGTAGAAGTGCAATTTTATTTTTTCGCAATAACTCTTCACCCGTTTTTTGATATTGTTGAATCTCAACTGTGTCACCTGAACTTTCAGGCAAATCAGCTGTCATAATAACTTTAGCACTTTTTGCAATAATTTTGTGCTGCGCTATATCTAGTGTAACTTGGCCAATATAACGTCCCCATTTTCCGGCTGCACAAAGAAGGGTTTGACCTACTACTTCCCCCTGCTCTAACAAGTGATGTGTATGACTCCCTAATATAATATCAAATTCAGGATATTTATTAGCGATTGCTCGATCCACATCAATGCCCAGATGTGACATTAGTACTAGAATATCTACCTTGGAACGTAATTCTTTCACTAAAGCTGGAAGAACATCATCAACTGGTAAAGGAATCCAATCATTCATGCGGTAAGTAGCTTCAAAAGGAGCTGTACATGCAAGCAATCCCACCTTAGTTCCTTTACTGGTCGTGATAATCTTATTTGTCTGAACCCACTCGGAACGTGTTCGTGTTCGACCATTAAGAATATTATCTAAAATAACAGGAAAAGTTGCCTCTTTGTACATTTCATCTAATTGTTCGTGCGAATTTCCAATTCCTTCGTTATTCCCGATCGTAACCGCATCATAATCAATCGTGTTCATTAACTCAATATTTATTTTACCATTAGTGGCTTCACTTAACGGATGAACTCTATCCATGGCATCGCCTAAATCCACTGTAATAACTGTCTCTCCCTGGTGCTGCAGCTGTTTACGCGTCCCAATAAGATAGCGTCTTATTTTAGGCCAGTTTTCAAAATGTGAATGAATATCGTTTGTGTGTAATAATGTGATTTTTTCATTCATTCTAATCGTCTTCTTTCTAATCTTTTCACTTTTGAAAATCATATTTTTTGGCTTCTAGTATTTTTAAAATATCTTCCGTACTAAAGGGCGCCCCAAAAGCAACTTTTCTGTCTAAGTACGCACTTTCAGGTGTGTCCACACCAACGTTAATATTATAAGTAGTATTAAGACTATAATTATGAACATGTCCATGCAGATTAATACTATTCTTAGATATCCCTAATAGCAGCGGGTAATGTGTTAAAAAGAATTGGTAGTGATTAAACTTTATGATACATCCAATATCATGCAAGATAAACTTTTCTTTCCCATTAGCAAGTAGGTAATTGTTTTTCTCCAAAAATTTGAAAAAAGCCCGCGTATCATGATTTCCTTTGACAATATGTATTTGGCCATTTAGAAGACGCAAGACTTTCATTAATTTAGTAAAGCCATTTTTATTTGAATTAACCATTCCTACATCACCCAATAGATAGACGACATCTTTAGCTGAAACTGTTCTATTCCAGTGGCTGATAATATCTTGATTCATTTCAGAAGCACTTAAATAATCTCGCTGTGCAAAAGACATATTATGTGCTAATTTTTCGTCAAAAAAGTGTGTATCTGCTGTAAAAAAAAGCATTTTTACCATCCCCACCTTCTGATAGAACGTTAACTGCTGTTCAATCTCCTACATAACATTCTACAAAAAAAGATGGTAAGTTTAAACTAATCAACTTACCATCCTTTACTTTATTTTACTCGACGTACAGTAGCTTTTATCAAGAATAAAAATGCTAACCATACTATTGAAGCTATCAATGCAGCTAAAGTAGTTTTATCCAAACACATTATTGCTGCGACAAAAATCAAAAACGCAAGTACTAAGTAATCCCCCCAAGGAAATAAGGGCATCTTAAACTGATTTTGCTGCAAATCCTGCTTGTTCTTTTGCTGTTGTTTTTTAAATTTTAAATGCGCAAGAATAATCATTCCCCAGATAAATAAAAAGCACGTCGTAGCGACACTCGAAATAAACGCAAATAAAGCTGTATTTGGAATAACAAAATTAGCAATTACAGCCACTGTAATTACCAGTGCAGAAAAAATGATTCCGTTAGCTGGCACTTGCCGCCGCGATAACTTGCTGAGCCACTTTGAAAATGAAGTCTTACTTTTATAGTTTAGCGAAAAAAGCATTCTGCCTGTACTAAACAAAGAACTATTACAGGCTGATGCAGCCGCAGTTAAAACAACAAAGTTGATAATTCCAGCAGCGGCTGTAATCCCAATATTCTCAAAAACTTGAACAAAAGGGCTCTGTGCAGCAGAAATATTTTTCCAAGGATAAATACTCATTAGGGCTAAGAGGGACCCTACATAAAAAATAATAACCCGTGTCGGTATTTCATTGATCGCCTTAGGGATAACTTTAGTCGGGTTTTCCGTCTCAGAAGCAGTCACGCCAATCAATTCGATTCCAATGAAACCAAAGGTAACCATCTGAAAAGAGAGTAAAAAGCCCTTTATTCCTTTTGGAAATAGTCCACCATAATTAAATAAATTACCAAGACTCGCTTTTCCAATAGGTGTTTTAAAACCAACAATGACAAGTAAAATTCCGACAACTATTAATGCGATAATAGCAACAATCTTAATCAAAGCAAACCAAAATTCTGTTTCACCAAATAAGCCTACTGTAATTAAATTAAGAATTAACAAAACCGCAACAATAATTAACCCCGGCAACCACTGAGGAATATTAGGGAACCAATACTTCACATATAATCCAGTCGCCGTAACATCTGCCATTGCAATTGTTATCCAACATATCCAATATGTCCATCCAGTCATAAAACCTATCTTCTCACCCAGATATGTATCAATAAAATCAATAAAAGAATTTTTCTTAAGATCTGACAGAAGTAACTCCCCCATTGCACGCATCAACAGAAAACAAATAGTTCCTGTAATCAAATATGCTAATACAATCGATGGTCCTGCCAAATGAATCGACTTCCCAGCTCCAAGAAATAAGCCTGTCCCAATCGTTCCGCCTAAAGCTATTAACTGAACATGTCGACTCTTTAACGCTCTTGAAAATTCTCGCTTTGCAGCCATTAAAAAACTCCTAACTAATATTACCTAAATATTTGTGTGCTACTTGTCTAACTAATAACACACAATTAATAGTTTAAACTAATTATTAATTGAAGTAAAACTCAACCAGTTCATTTTACAATGATTTATACTCATCTTAAATATTGAGTAAACTATTACACCAACTATCAGAAGTTAAATATTGATTTAAAATATGAAGATTGCCATCATTTAACTATCTTGGTTTGTGCTCAAAACAAATATATAGCATTCCTAAAATCCAGTACTACCTGTTGTATCTTTAGTTACAAAAGTATTACTTTTAGAGGTTATTCTTAAATTACAAAGATAAGTTAAGAGACCACATCAAAAATAGTTTTTGACGTAGTCTCTTCGTAAAAAATGTTTAATAATACTTTTTTATTTTCTCTTTTCAGTATTAAACTTTTGGAGGAATTAACCTTTTAACTACTGATCTTATTCTGACTTTCACTATATAACTTAACAACATCTTCAGCTATCATCAACTCTTCGTTAGTTGGAATAGTCCAGACCTCGACTTGAGAATTGATCGTACTAATTTTAGTTTCCTTATTTTTTTCTTCATTTAGCTTATCACTAATGGCTACACCAAAGATGCCCAACTTATCACAAATCAGCTGCCGGATATAAGGAATATTTTCACCTATTCCGCCGGTAAAGACTACTGCATCTAAGCGTCCAAGTTCAGTTGCATATGCTCCGATATACTTTATGATCCGATTTACAAAAACTTTTAATGCAAGATCTGCACGATCATTATCTTGGTGAACAGCCATAACTTCTCTCATATCAGATGAGACACCTGAAAGACCTAAGATCCCTGATTTATTATTTAGCATCTGTAAAACATCTTTAGATGCTACACCTAACTTTTCCTCTAGATAAATTAACAGCGATGGATCAACATCACCTGATCTCGTCTGCATTGCTATTCCAGAAACTGGTGAAAATCCCATGCTAGTATCTAATGACCGCCCTCCATGAATGGCACACACTGACGCACCTGAACCAAGATGGAGAATAATAACATTTGTGGACTTTTCCTCATGTTGGCTAACTTCCAAAAAGCGTTGTAAAACATACCGGTAACTTATTCCATGCGCTCCAAACTTTTGAATATGAAACTTCTCATAATATTCATATGGTATTGCGTAAATAATATTTTCTTCAGGAAGAGTTTGATGAAAACCGGTATCGAAAACAGCGACACTCATAGCATTAGGTAGTTCTTTTCTAAAAGCCTTAATTGCCAAAATATTAGCAGGGTTATGCAACGGCGCGAATTCAACCAAATTTTCCATTTCCTTTAAAACACTATCTGTAATAATTACAGATTTAGCGAAATGATTAGCACCATTAACAAATCTATGGCCAACACCCTTTATTTCATCTAAGCGCTCCACTACTTTATATTCTGTTAGAATTTTCAATAGCTTATCAACAGCTTGCTGGTGATTCCTAATCATCAATTCTTCGCTAAAATTATTTTGTTTAGTACTGATTTCTAATCGTGCATCTTTAAAACCAATTCGCTCAATCTGTCCTCTAGCAATTGTTTCTGCTTGAGGCATCTGAAACAACTTCCATTTTAGTGTAGAACTTCCGGCATTCACCGCTAAAACTTTAAGCATTCTCTCTTATCCCCAATAACTAATCTAAATTTTTATCAGCCCAACTATTAATACGTCCTAAAAAATTGGTAAACTCATCTTCCGCCTTTAATGATGGAAAAGTACCAATTAAAACTTGTTGGACCTGCTTGGCACCGCCACCATGTTTTTGTAAAAATAAAAGTGCTTTTCCATAATTTTTATTGGAAAAAAATTCATCTGGTAAATCAAGCATACCTTGAAAATATGCTTGTTTTCGAATTACACTTAATAGTTTCTGTGTTTCCTTGGTCTCAAATAATCCTCGTGGAACAACAAAGAAGGCATATCCACCCGGAACAAGTTGTTGCAAAGACTGCTCAATCAGTAAATGATGAACATAAGAATGTCCTTCCTCAGAATGTGTCTCAAAATTAACGACTTTTTTATCTACAGGATAATAGCCAACCGGTAAATCACTAACAACAATATCGACCTTAGGTATTACCAAATTATCGATAGCGTCCTGATGAATAAACTCGGCTGATATTTTCTGTAACCGTGCACTCATACTTGCAACTGCCAGCAAAGTATCATCATTATCTATCCCATAGAGTTTTGTCGGTTGGTAACCATGTAACTTTAGTTTGTTAAAAACACTGCTTAATAAATTACCTGTACCAACACTAATATCAAGAAGCTTATACTCCTTGTCTTTAGACAGAAATTTTTCCATAACATACTCAATTAAAAAGCCAATCATGTCCGGTGTCATTTGATGATTTGCTTGTATCTTATCTATTTGGTTAGCTTTTAAAAGCGCAAATTGGATAATTTGACGCATTTCATCAGTAGGCATTGTCTGATTAGTCAGCTGCTGATAAAGCTCCATCAATTTAGATCTAATATCTGGAGACGGTTTCCCATTTTCTATTAAAAGCTGACCGCCCTCAATAAGATTATCGCCCGTTTCAATTATTGCATCTAAGTAAGAGACATCTAAATCTTTTTGAAGAAGATCTACTGCTTGTTCAAATTTTTCATAATTCTGTTTCATTGTTTCTAATGTCATTAGACCACCTCAAGTATTAAATTACTTGTTCCAGTTTAACGATTCTTCCCTGTTATTTCAAGTCTTGATCCTTTTCTAGTACCTCTTTACTATCATATTTCACTAATGTTTGTAATTCCACCATCTGGCGGTTATTTATCTTTACAAAAAATTTATTCTCTTTTTTAGTAACACTCCCCCGATTAAAATACATAACTTCATTATTACTAATCCCATTAGCTAAAGCTAAATTCCGCATGGTACGTGCTATATTATAATTTTTCATATTTTGATAACCTAACAACTGTTCATGATAATATAGTAGTTGAGCACTAAAAATAAGTCCTAGTACACTAACCCCCATTATCCCAGCATATAGTAGATGTCCACTATTTTTCTTCACTCTTCCATCTTCCTTTTAGGCATAACGACATGACAGACATAATCACGCTCTCTCATTCTGACTTTCATTGTTAAAGTTGCATCTTTATATTCGGTTGTAAAAAAACTGACATCGTATAGTAATGGTACATAACCAGCCTCAACTCCTGTCATTCTAATTACATCATTTTTATAATATAAGCGATAAGTCTTCTCTTTAGTTGGGCTGTAAAATCTAACTAGGTTTTTCCCTGCTACATATTCTAATCCCAAATCATCTGAACTAACCAGATCAACAAATTGTGTCCACTCAAATTCATCACTTCTTTGGCTCTGCCTTATTGCAATATTTGAGCTTTTTATCGCCACTCCCAAAATACTAAATGCGATTACAGTTACTATGAGTGCACTTATCGTCTCAACTAATGTAAAGCTTGCTAGTTTATCAGTCTTTTTTAATTTTAACTTCAAGTGTGCCATAGCGGGTTTTAGCAGAAACTTTATTTTGAAGATGTCCCCTTTCATTTTGAACCAGCACCTTCTTTTCATTATCAAGTAGCATCTTCTTGCTAAGATTAACCATTTGTTCACTTGCCGTATATTCTATAAACGCCTTTTGCCTTCTTTGAACAAAGTAGTGTTCATTTTCAAAAAATAATATGACCATTGCACTAATTAACAGTAAGCCAACCATCGCTTCCATCAGTGAGTAGGCATTCCTTCGTTTATTGTGTAACATGATATTTCCCCCAGCCTAATTGAACTAGAATATAATATGGCTTACCTTGCAAGCTCGAATCCACAATAATAGTTCTACCGCTGATACTTCCTGTATCATTAACTTTTATAAGTTCATAACGTCTGATACTCAGTGTCCTGGGTAACTTTACTATAACTTTAATATTATTTCTCTCGTTAAAAATAACTCGATCGTGTTTAAACTCAATTGTATAAACCTTATTGAACTTAGCTGAAGAAATTATTTCCCTTGTCCAGGTTTGCTTAAACGACTGCCAAAATATTTTTTCTTGCAGGTTACTAATCGAATTATCTAAGGGCTTAATCGTTAATAGTAAAACAAATGTGCTTAAAGCTAGTACTACCACCATTTCAATTAGTGAAAAAGCTGCTAACTTACCTCTATTTTTCCACTTCAACTTTAATTTTAGCCTTTTTCGCCTCATTATATTGCTTTTCATTTAGATATCCGCTTCCCTTTAAGTCCTCCAACGTAACAACTTCTTTATCTGTTTCATTTCGATAAAGATCCGCTTGTGTTTGAACAACATCTCCCAATGCTTGATTTCCAACTCCACGCGCATTGTCACGCTGCTTCCCAATATTAGGCAATATTATTAGAATAAGTAAACTTATTATAAACATCACAATAGACATTTCAATTAAAGTAAAACCTGACCATTGTTTTCTTGCACCAAGTAATTCACTCTTTTTCATTGGTACATCCCTCCTAAATTATTGTAGAGCGGCATAAGAATACTCAGATACATCAAAATAATTATCACAGCAATTACTAAAAACATTAATGGTTGGACATAGTTAATTAACCGATCGATCTTACGGATTAATTTCTCATAAGTTATCTCTGAAAAAAAGAGTAATTCAGAACTCAATTCTGCCAGTGTACCTCCTTTACCCATAAAAAGCGTCATTTCAGTCGGGATAAAATCATATTTTGAAATAAAATAAGTATAATCATTTCCAGTAAGTAGATTCCGTTTCAACTCCTGTCCAAACTGCGCCATCAAGGAATTATCGTCAAAGCTAACTAAGAAATCACAGATCTCCTTAATATCAAGTCCACTTTTTAAGAGTAATCCAAAATTAAAAGTAATATAATAATGACAATAATACTGATATGCTACTCCAAAAACCGGCAAATGGCAGTACCATTCTTGGCGTGCTAAAATAGTTTTTTTAATTAACTTTTCTCTTACCTGTAAAAGATAAATCGTTAAAAGTATAACTAACGTTCCTATGCTTAGTAAATACACATAGTTATGCCTAGCAACATTATTTAGATTTTGTAAATCTTGAAACTTGATCAGTTCAGGTCTTAGCCATACTTGGATAGCCACCATTAAGCCTCCCAACATTATAAATAACATTACTGGATACATTAGAACTGCTCTCAGTTTATCCGTTTGCTCAATCCTTCTTTCCAGAAAGCGTCCTACCTGTTTAATACTTTCACTCATCTTTCCATGCTTCTCGGCAATGTATATCTGGTTAAAAACACTCTCTTTTACATACGGTTTAAGTGCCGTACTTAAAGTTTCACCATCCAAAAGTTTATTATGAACATTATTTAAAATATCACTATATTCTGGTAAAAAAATCATAACATCCAGCAAAGCTTGCTGTAGTGAAAAACCGGCATTCAACAAATCGGCTAATGTTTTAAAAAATAATCCTTGTTTCCGTTTACCTAAACTTGGTTTTCTACCCTTTAAGATATTTGTGCAAAGTTTCTTCTGAAATCCACTTATTGTAAAAACACTTTTCAAGCTTTTTCCTCCATTCTGGTGTCATTTGACGCACAGTAACCTTTTCTAGCTTGTCCCAAGGAATTTCACTAACCCCTAATTCTTCAAACAAAGCTTTAATTCTTCCTTCCCTAGTTGGCAGCAGTCGCTGGTAAACTATTATTTGTAATGTTTGTTGTAAATCAGTTGGTGACACACCTAAATCTAGTAAACGTCTCACAACTCCCCAAGCGTTTTGAGCATGAACCGTACTTAAGATTAAATGTCCGCTCAAGGCTGCGGTTATAACAATTTGGGCTGTTTCTGGATCTCTGATTTCACCCACTATAAAAACATCAGGACGATGCCGTAAGGAAGCTTTGATCAATTCTGCATATGACATCTTTGCTTTTTCATTTACTTGAACTTGTAAAAAAGCAGGTTCATAAATTTCGACTGGATCTTCAATGCACATTACCTGTCCTTTTTCTAAAGATCGTACTAAGTTATACATTGTCGAAGTTTTACCTGAACCAACTGGCCCAGAAAAAAGAATTAAACCTTTTTGAGCACAAGCAGCTTGCATTCTTTGTAATTGTTCTGGGAAAAAATAACTTTCATTTACATTTGTTTCTTGATAAATTAAGCGAATAACTAACGATTCGTGTCCTAAAAAATCCCCAATACTAGAAAAACGTCCAAAAACTTTTTTGTTATCCTTATCTTCCAATAAATATGCGCCAACTTGAGGTCTTCGATGTTCACTTAGGGCCATATCTGCTTTAAATTTTAAATAATTTATTATCTGTAACCCATATGCCAATGGAAGCTGCGCTACCTCTCTAGCAACTCCCATAATATTAAATTTAAGTACATACTGTCCTTCTTTAGGTAAAAATAGGATATCACTTGCTCTTCTTCTAATTGCTTTCTGAAGTATTTCATCCACTTGATCTTTAAACATACTTTTCCCCCTTCCTATCACTTAGATACGCAATAGACTTAGTAATATACGGGTAAATCACTAGCTAAACTATTTGAAATCTTGCTAAATCTTTACAGGCTAGTCCGCTATAAAGACCAAAGAACCCTAGTTTTTCACAAAAATAGACTAGGTCAAGAAATCACTTTGACCTAGTCTATTAATTTGGTTATACAAAATATCACTTATATATCTAGCTTATTACTTGTTATTTGTTATTTCTAACCCAATCACTGTCAAGTCAGCTACAACTTGATCCCATTAGCAAATTGTCGTAAATAATAACATTTGTTTACTATATACGTACAGTCTTAAATATTAGAAGCTACTTAGCTAAAATTTCTTTTTCAGTTGGGATCGAAGGAATTGCCCCTAACTTTTGAACTGTCAATGATGAAGCTTTTGTCGCATAACGAACTGCTTGCGCCATATTTTCAAAATTATTTTGGAGCTTAGCCGCCAGACACCCAATAAAAGTGTCACCTGCTCCGGTTGTATCCACTGCTTTTACTTTATAAGCAGCAACAGCTTCTTCTTGACCAGTTTGAGTCAAATAATATGATCCTTCACTTCCTAAGGTCAACAGCACATGCTTGACCCCTTGCATTCTAAGTTTTTCTGCTGCTTGGTGGGCATCCTGTTTGTTGACTACATGAATATCTGTTAACATTTCAGCTTCAACTTCATTTGGTGTCACCAAATCAGTTAACGCCAATAATTCATCTGGGACTTTTAAAGCAGGGGCCGGATTTAAAATAGTTTGGACAGCTGCTTGACGTGCAATTTTAAAAGCCTCGATTATTCTAGGAAGTGGTACCTCAAATTGTGCAACAATAACATCCGCACTTTCTATTAGTTCTTGAGCTGCTTCAATATCCTCACTTTGAATAGAAGCATTAGCTCCACTGTTAACCAGAATGCTATTTTCACCTGACTGTTGCAGTAAGATGTATGCTTGCCCCGTTGCATGGCTTGGATCAATTTTGATGTGTTCAACATTAATGCTATTTTCTTTTAACAACGCACACATCTGTTTGCCATACTGGTCGTCTCCAACTCGACCGATAAAATGAACTTCAGCGTTACTACGTGCTGCTGCTACAGCCTGGTTGGCGCCCTTACCTCCACCTGCAGTTTCAAATTTTTGAACCTTCATGGTTTCTCCCGGTTTAGGAAGACGCGTAAGCTGCAAAATGATATCCATATTAATACTTCCTAAAATAACAATCTTTTTTCTTTTTTGCATCGTCCTTCTTCCTTCTTTCTTTTTCTATTTACCGTATCACAAAAGTAATATCAGCTCAATTATTTTACTCTTTATTTTTCATTCCAACAAAAAAGGGTAGAAGTAATATGCGCTACTCCCTACCCTTGTAATTTATTGTTAATCCAGATCACAATTCTTAATGAAAATAAAGTTATTCTTCTGGAAGCTCTCCAGCATGATACACTGCTGAAACATCATCTTCATCTTCCAAACGATCAATCATTTTTTCAAATTGTTCAACCTTGTCTGCTGGAACAGGAACATAGTTCTGGGGAACCATGGTCAATTCGGCTGTATCAAGATCATACTTCTTTTGTAATTGATCACGAACAGCAGCAAAGTCCTTAGAATCAGTGTAAATTTCAAAAACATCATCTTCCGTTTGTAAATCCTCAGCACCCGCATTGATTACATCTTCAAACATCTGATCTTCATCTACATCAAGATCTTCACGTGCAATTGCGATGTATCCCTGACGATCAAACATAAAGCTAACCGATCCTGACTCACCTAAATTTCCGCCATTTCGTGTAAAATCAGCTCGAACGGCTGACGCAGTACGATTACGGTTATCTGTCAGTGCATGAACAAGCACTGCAACGCCACCTGGGCCGTAACCTTCATACGTAATTTCTTCGTAGTTTGCGCCATCAGCTCCAGTAGACTTATCAACAGCACGTTTAATGTTATCTTTAGGCATATTTGCCGCACGTGCTTTATCAATCATTAAACGAAGTTGTGGGTTAGAATCCGGATCAGGACCACCACTCTTTGCAGCCATATAGATCTCTCGTGATAATTTCTGGAAAATTTTTCCACGTTTAGCATCTTGGGCATTTTTGCGTCCTTGGATGTTATTCCATTTAGAATGTCCTGACATTTCTAATACCTCTTTCCGATAATTTCTTGAAAAATTGACGTTACAGTCGCTTTTCATAGTAACAAATCATAACACTTAACGCAACAACTTATCAAAGCTAGCGTCCCTTTTTATGTCTCAGTAAAAAAAGAACCACACAACTTACCCCAACAAGAGCACCTATTCCATCTAAGATAACATCTTGAAATAAAGGTGTTCGGTCACCAGTAATCATCTGATGAAATTCATCTAATGCGGCATAGCCAATAGCAGATAAAGTACCAATTGCAATTGTTAACAATTTATTTTTAAGACGTGGACCTAACCCAGCTGCCAAGGAAGCACCCAGCAGTAAGTAGATTGAAAAATGAGCGCCTTTTCTGATAAAAAACTCAAGAAACTTAAAATAGCCCACTTGACTAACGCTGATCGTTTCATTTGCATAATGAAATGACCATTGACTCAAAAATACTTCAAACGGTTTGTTTGTCAAAAACCTTTCCAAAAAAGGTACTGACGTCTGTTGGCGATATGTCATTGAAGAACTGATAAATAAGATGACCATAATTAGCAATGCCAGTAAGAGATAAGTATTCGAACTTGGCTTATTAATTCGCATCAAAAACACCTCAAAATAAATTTATAAAAAAACACTGCTTGATCAAGAAAAAAATAATTAACTCTCTAAGTCAGCTTAACAATTATCTTTTCAGCGTTTTATCGCAGCTAATTATTTAGTCGACGAACGTTTGATATAGCCATAAGGTAATTCAACTGTTTTTTCAGTTACTTCTTCTTTATTCATTAGCTTCGTCAAAAAGCGCATCGAAACTGCTCCAATATCATAGAGCGGCTGTGTTATCGAGGAGAGCTTAGGGCGAACAATTTCTGTTATTTTAGAATTATTACTTGTTATAACTTCAAATTCTTCTGGAACCTCTACACCTGCATCCTGTGCACCGTTTAAAACGCCTGCTGCTAACTCATCGTCCCCTACATAAGCTGCCGTTGCTCCTGCTGAAACAATTGCTGGCCATAAAATTTCACCAGCACGGTAACTATAATCTGTCTCAAATACCAGTTCTTCATCAAATTCAATTCCATTTTTAGCAAGGACATTTTTATAACCCTTTAATCGATACTCACTATTGATTGGTTCATCTAACGGTCCAGAAATAAAAGCAATCTTCTTATTGCCATGATTGATCAAATCTGAAATAGCTTCTTCAACAGCAGCAACATAATCAATATGCACACTACCTAATTCTTCCTTGTTATCCACTGAACCAGCTAAAATAATCGGTGTCTTACTGCGGTCAAACTGAACCCGCAATTCGTCACTAATTTTATTACCCATGTAGATAATACCGTCTACTTGTTTAGCCAACAATGTATTTAAAACTTGAATCTCCTTTTGAGCATTCCCATCTGAGTTTGCAAGGATAATATTATATTTATACATCGTTGCAACATCATCGATCCCACGTGCAAGTGATGAGAAATAAACATTTGTTACATCAGGAATAATTACTCCCACCGTTGTCGTTTTTTTACTTGCAAGTCCGCGAGCAACCGCATTAGGTCGGTAATCCAAGCGATCGATTACCTCTAAAACCTTTTTGCGTGTCGCTGGCTTAACATTCGGATTTCCATTAACAACTCTAGAAACCGTAGCCATTGAAACTGCTGCTTCACGTGCAACATCATAAATTGTAATTGTTTGTTTTTCCATGATTGGCCCTTTCTTGTTTTCATTCATTTTCATTAACGTTATCTAACTTATCAAAAAAAAAGAGTAAATGCAAGCGTTTCATAGCTTAATTGTCGTCTTTTCATACTCTTTTCATTTTCTATAATCTCGTGAACAGTGGCTATGGTATAATTTAACTATTAAATCAAAGGAGCGATTATATGTCACATATTGAAGCTGTGCAAAAATGGCTTGCTGCTAATAACTATCAAGTTGGTTACATCAGTGGTCCTAAAAACATTCAATATTTCACTAATTTTTACAGTGATCCTGTTGAACGTGTACTTGCACTTTTTGTTTTTCCCGATAAAGATCCCTTTTTATTTGCCCCAGCACTAGAAGTTGAGGCCATTAAAGATACTGGTTGGAAGTACCCTGTCTATGGTTACCTAGATCATGAAGATCCTTTTGCGATTATCGCCGCTAAAATCCGTAACAGAATTACTGCCCCCAAACGGTGGGCGTTAGAAAAAGGTAATTTAAATGTCAGTCGGTATGAGGAATTAAATAAATTATTTCCTCAAGCAGAATTTACCGGTGATCTTACCCCCTTCATCCAAAAGGAACAGCTACTTAAGACAGCTGATGAAATCAAGAAACTAGAGATTGCTGGTAAATGGGCTGACTTTGCTTTCCAAGTCGGTTTTGATTCTTTGCAAAAAACACGTACAGAACAAGATGTTGTTGCAGAGATTGAATATGCTTTGAAAAAGAAAGGTATCACACATACCAGTTTTGACACCATTGTCCAAAGTGGTACAAATGCAGCTGAACCACACGGCTTTCCTAAAACAGATTATATTAACGAAAACGCCTTGGTTCTCTTTGATCTCGGCGTTATTTACCAAGGATATATTTCCGATGCCAGTCGGACAGTTGCTTTTGGCGAGGTCAACGCTAAAGCTAAAGACATTTACGATGTTTGCCTTGAAGCACAATTAACCGCTCAAGCAGCTGCTAAACCCGGTATGATAGCGGAAGACTTAGATAAAATAGCTCGTGATATTATTACCAAGGCCGGTTATGGTGAGTACTTTATCCATCGTCTAGGCCACGGGATGGGCCAAAGTGAACACGAATTTCCTTCAATTATGGCCGGCAATAAAATGGAATTACAACCCGGAATGTGTTTCTCGATCGAACCTGGTATTTATATTCCCGGCGTTGCTGGTGTTCGGATTGAGGACTGCGTCCATATTACTGCTGATGGCTGTCTTCCTTTTACACACACACCTAAAGAACTCCAAGTTATTCCTATTCGCTAAATAAATTTCCGCCAACTACCAGATATTTCCGTACGAATATCGTATGGAGTCAGTAAATAGTTTCACTTAATTGGCACTAACTAGCTAAAAAATAGCTTAATATTAATTATCAATAAAACAGCTGGATCAAGAAAAAACTTTGATTCAGCTGTTTTTATTATATTTAAAAAGACCTGATTCAAAAATGAACCGGTCCCTTTAGCCAAATAAACTGACTTTATCTTATAGTTAATCTTGTTGTGGATAAAAAACTTCTGTTGGTTGATCTCCTTCAGTCTCAGCAGCTTGCTTAGCCTGACCAAAAGCGGAACGACCATCAATTACAATGTCAGTCTCTGGAGCTAAGTCATCATAATCAACTTTTGCTTTTTCAAATTGTTTTTTTAAATCAGACGTTGCATCTTTCAAAGAGTCAAATGCTTTATTAACATTATCGTTGTCCTTTAAATCTTGGGCTTTCTTAGAAAACTTTTGCTTTAGGTTCTCAAATTCACAGCCAAATTCATTTTTATCTTCAAAATAGTCTTTTGCATAGCGATAATATTTTAATGCTTTCTCAGATCCTTCGTCAGCTAAATTATTAGCTTTAGCGATCATTTCCTCGCGATGCTTATCCTTTAATAAATATCGTGTTGCAAAATATGCAGCAACACCTGTTGTTAATGTGATTGCAATTGCTGTTTTCTTCCCCATCAAACCATCCCCTTAAATTATCTTACTTACCGCTTACTTTTTTTATGCCACATACTATAAACTTTTTTCAACACTCCAGCTGTCATGGTTACTTTGCCAACACTTTTAGTTGAAGATGAAAAGCTCCCAACTAAATTACGACTTGCATTGTTTAAATCAGAGACACTCTCACTCAAATCTGCTACTGTTTGGAAAAGTGGGTCAATTTTTTTGGACTTACCATTGACATCCTCTAATAGCACATTTGATTTAGATAAGATAGCTTCAACCTCTTTTGAAATTGCGTCAGCATCATTGCGCAATATTTTAACACTTTGGTTAACTTCATTCATTGTTTTTGCAACTTTAATTAAAACAACACACATAAAAATGACAAGTAACAAGAATGCCAGTGCAGCGATCAAACCCGCTAGTTGTCCCAAAGATAGTGTCATATAACCGCCTCCTCATTTTTACTACTTATCCTTAGAATAGCATTGCCTTTCTAAAACTTCAATTAAAAGACAAATTAACGGCTTAACCAAATCTTTTAAAAAACAATCCTACTCTAGCCCCTTTTTTTTGCTATTATAATAATATAGTTAAAGGAGAGTCGTTATATGCAATATTTTATCTTAGGTGCTAAGAATTCATCCCTAACTGCAGATGTTTCTCATCAAGTTAGCCGCCAAACCAATTTTTTTACCAGTTACTTTGCAAGTATTAACTGGAATCAGATAATCAGTAAAATAGTGACTATTTTTCTATCACTGCTTTTGCTTTCACTTTTCTTCATTCTAGTCAACTGGGTGGGTAAAAGAATTATCTCGCGTAGTTTTAAAACAACTCGTAAGAATGAACACCTAACTGTTAATCGAATCAACACTATTTATACTTTATCTCTAAATATCTTTCACTACTCTGTTCTCTTTTTCTATTTCTACGCTGTTTTATCTGTTCTAGGAATTCCTGTAGGAACATTAATTGCTGGTGCTGGGATTATGAGTGTTGCTTTAGGTTTAGGAGCTCAGGGATTCGTAACTGACGTCGTAACTGGCTTTTTTATCCTTTTAGAGCAACAGTTCGATGTTGGCGATGAAGTTAAGATCGGACTAATTGAGGGAAGTATCCATGCTATCGGGCTACGAACAACTCAAATTATTGGCTATGATGGAACACTGCATTTTATTCCCAATCGTAATATTACGATCGTCAGCAATCTCTCTCGTAATGATATGCGTGCATTAATCGATATTTATTTTGATCCTACTGAAAACATTAAAGATATGTCCCTTATTATTAAAAAGGTCAATGAAAAACTAACACCTCATTTTCCTGATATAACAAAGAAACCAACTTTATTAGGTACTGTTGACAGCGGTAAAGGTTCTTTAGCCCTACGTGTTGTTATCTACACCAAAAATGGAGCTCAGTACGAAATCCAAAGAACTTTTCTAGCGGCTTATCTAGAGGAACTTACTAAAGCCGGTTTTAAAATTAATAACTCACCACTTAATTTGGCCAATGCGCAATAGTCAAAGTAAAGCTGAACGATATTTATAAAACAAGGTGTAAAGTCAAAAAGCAAATTGACTTTACACCTTGTTTATTTTTTAATTAGCTAAAATCTAATCCGCTTTATTATTTATCAGTTGCTACTTCATGTTGTCTAACTCTCAGGAACCCAGTCATCGCCTCAACACCCTTGATAATTGCACCTTCTTTGGGCGCAAAGAATTCAGAATGTAATGAATACTTACTTTCAACACCGAGCCAGAACATCGTTCCCGGAATTTTGGAAAGTAGAAAGCCAAAGTCCTCTCCCGTCATTGCTGGCCTAGTTTCAATGAAATCGACATTGGCTGCTGATTTCATATATTTAATAAAGGCAGCTGTCGTTTGTACATTATTCTCAACAGGATAGTATCCACCTTGATGCAAATCTAATTCTAATTGGCAATCATATGTGGCTGCTACTCCTTCTGCAATTTTCCGCACACGATTTTGGATTAAAAGATTCATATCTTGTGTTAAAGCACGAATCGTCCCATCGATTTGAGCTTTACCTGCAATAACATTACCAGTCTTTCCTGCCTCAAAGTGACCTAAGGTTACCACCCCTGCTTGAATTGGGTCAACATTGCGGCTAACAATTGTCTGGATCTGATTAACAAACTGCGCCCCTGCAACGACCATATCATTAGCGAATTGTGGAAAAGCTGCATGGCCACTTTCACCAATAAAACGTGCATGGATCTCGCACGTTCCAGCAAACAAAGTGCCTTGCCGACAACCAATTACTCCCATTGGAAGTTGTGGATTATCGTGAAAAGCATAGATTTCATCAGGCATCCATTCATCAAGAGCTCCACTCTCATAAAGCTGTTTACCGCCGCTTGCATTCTCCTCTGCAGGTTGGAAAATAAAGGTCATATTAACTGCTGGCTGATTGTCTGCAAAGAAGCTCAGAATTCCTAAGGCCACCGTCATATGAATATCATGTCCACAAGCATGCATTGTTGCTGGGTTTTCAGAGGAAAAAGGTAATCTTGTCTGTTCAACTACTGGCAGTCCGTCAATATCCGTTCGGTAACCAATTGTATATGTCGGATCCTTTCCTATAACTTTTACTAAAATAGCTGTCTGCCAAGTTTTTATTTCTAAATACTTTTGCGGCAGTGACTTAATAATTTCGAGTAACTTGGCTTGTGTTTTAAATTCTTTCATTCCAATTTCTGGTATTTTATGTAACTCTCTTCTAATTTTAATTAGCTTTTTTTCGTCAAGTACCATTTTATCAGTCCTTATTTTAAAGTATTTTAACTTCTAGCTTAGCTTATATTTTTAAAAACATAGGTAAATTCTCACAAACATATAAAAATAAGCTAACACATATAAGCAAGATTAAAATAAAGTGACTAGGTCAAAAGTTACCTTTTGTCCCAGCCACATTACTTTATAGCAACTTACTATTTACAGCTTACGCAAATCGTCAACAATTTCTGTTTTACCAGCAGCTACATCCGTAACATTTTTAATCTTTTTAGCTGGCATTCCAACTACAACTGTTCCTGGAGCAACATCTTTTGTTACCACAGAGCCAGCCCCAACAACAGCCCCTTTACCGATACGAACTCCTTCTAGCACAACTGCATTAGCACCAATTAGAACATCATCCTCAATTACTACCGGTTGCGCGGAAGGAGGCTCAACAACACCCGCTAAGACTGTGCCGGCACCAATATGACAGTGCTGACCCACAATTGCACGGCCGCCTAAAATAGCTCCCATATCAATCATTGAATTAGCGCCGATCTCGGCTCCAATATTAATAACTGCTCCCATCATTACAACAGCATTATCACCAATTTCAACTTGATCACGAATGACTGCTCCTGGTTCAATCCGTGCATTAAACTTCTTTTTATCCAAAAGCGCGACGCCAGTATTCCGTCCGTCATTTTCGACATGATATCCCTTGATTTTAGTATGATCTTCTAACAATGGCTGGATATCTTTCCAATCTCCAAATAAAATACCTGTTTTTTCTTCTAGATATGCGTCTACTTTAGTAGGGATCACGATTTTAGCCATCTCACCCTTAATATAAACTTTAACCGGCGTTTTCTTTTGAGATTCAGCAATGGTACGGATAATGTCATTTGCATCTAATTTAACCACAAAAACTCCTCCAATACTTTTAATCATTTTTCAGTTAGATAAGTAAGCCTGCTCAAAAGAACATTTGATTCAGTCCTCTTCTTTATTTCTTATACACAAACATTATAAGTCAGACTTATCCACTTAACTCTAAATTACAGCAAAAAGGACCGTAACTCTAGTTGTAATTCACATCAATATCGCATTTTAGTGACTTACGTTGTACTTTCATCTTTTTCGGAGACATTATAGTCCTTGTCAAGATCATGTGCAACATAATTAAAACTTTTCATAACTTCACGTCTAGTTACAATTCCAGTAAAGATTCCATCTTGATTAACTACAACTAAAAACGGCTGGTTAACCAACAAGTGTAATATTTCTTCAAAATCGTATGGCAATGTAATCGTTGGCGTATCTTTCTCCATAACATCACCCACTGTCTTACGACTCAACTTGGTAGCGTCAATACCATTCATCCCCAGCATTGTTTCAGTGATCATCGATAAAGATAATAGTCCCTTAAAATGTTGTTCATTATCTAGGACCGGGATTTTTGAATAACGAACCTTTGTCAAAACCAAAAATGCGTGGTCTAAGTGATTAGTCTCCTGAACGTTTGCGACAATTTCTGCTGGAATCAGAAAATGATCTTGGCGTTCATTTAACATATGTTCAACCGGTTTTGCTATCACATCATTAACCTCCTTCGGTCACTATTTATATTCTAGGGTATTTTTCGTCAAAAACCAACTATAACATCTAAAATTAAACGCTTACCGACATTTACTTTAAGTTATTTTATGATAAGATTAAAAAGTATTATTTTAAGGAGGTTATCATGGATTATTCACTAACAACACGGCTAGCAGCTGAATTTTTCGGAACAGCAATTATGATTATTCTGGGTAACGGTTCCGTTGCTACCGTCGATTTAGAACGTACCAAAGGAAGTAACAGCGGCTGGATCGTTATTTCGGTTGGGTATGGTTTTGCCGTTATGATTCCAGCATTGATGTTCGGCAGTATTTCAGGCAATCATATTAACCCAGCTTTTACTGTTGGTTTAGCCGTCTCCGGCCTTTTCCCTTGGAAAGAAGTTATTCCATACATAGTTGTACAGCTACTGGGTGCTATTGTGGGGCAATTAGTTATCTACGCTTGCTTTAAGCCTCATTATGATTTAACAGCCGACACCAATCGTGTTTTAGGAACTTTTTCAACTACAGACGCTACCAAGAGCAAGCTTAATGGTTTCATTAACGAATTTTTTGGTACTTTTACCTTAGTCTTCGGTGCACTAGGTATTACTAACGCGCCAACATTTGCCAAAGGTAACCAATTATCCGGCTTTATTGGAGTAGGCTTACTGGTGATGGTTATCGTTGCGTCCTTCGGTGGACCAACTGGACCTGCTTTAAACCCTGCACGTGACTTAGGCCCGCGTATCTTACACCAAATATTACCTTTAAAACATAAGGGATCGTCGCAATGGGACTATAGCTGGGTCCCCGTTGCAGCTCCACTTTTAGCCGGAATCTGTGCAGTTGCACTATTCAAAGTTATCTTTTTATAAACTAGCTTAAGCAACAAACATAATACCTGTAAGTGTTGGTGCATTAATTGCCAACACTTTTTATATTACAGTTATTAATAATCAAACAGTATGTTAGTTATTTACTTATCTACATTATAATATTTAAACACTATCTTAAAATTAATCTATCAAGCTATCAAAAAAGACCGGTCGTAATTGAGCCGGTCTTACTTAAAAAAAACTTAGTGATTGGTTACTAGTTCAAAGGATCACTGTACCATTTCTGGTATAGATTTTGGATAATACTCATCGTATGCATAGTTAGTTCTGGGGTCACAATCGGGCTTGTAGACACTCCACTATTCAAGCACTCTGCGACATGGTCAACTTCGTACACTAATTCATTTTTCTGATTCTCAAGAGCAAAGCGTTTCGTTCCCTGGGCATTTTCTAAAATTGCGGCAGCTCCCCTCCAATAATTCGGGATCTTTAACTTGCCTTTTGTTCCGTAGATTACCAGTTCATTTTCAACATCAAAATCAGTTGTTATCAGACTGTTAATAAGTATCTCACCGCATTTCAGAGCTAAGATACAGCTTGTATCTGCCTCACCAACCTGATTATATTCTAAGCCAGACCATTCATTTATCGGTTTATTTAATAAAAACTGGATAACACTTAGTAGATTTGATCCGCCATTGAATAAAGCACCACCACCTGCATCGAGTTGCGAAAACCATTCATCTTTATCAGTAATAGGATGCTTTTCCTTAACATCAATGAACTTTACTTCACCAATTGTTTTATCTTCAAGTAGTTCTCTCACCTTGTTCATGATTGGCAGAAAAAGGGCGCTTTGGGCTTCCATTATAAACCGCTTTTTCTTAGCTGCAAGCTGGAAAAGCTCGTTTGCTCCAACTTTATGTCGTGTAAAGGGATGCTCCAGCAAAACATTCTTATTATTCTCCAGCGCTTCTTTTGCACAATCGTAGCGCTCTTTGTTTTTCACTGGAATGTAAATAATATCGACCTCGCCAGACTGGCATAACTGTGTATAATTTTCATAAACAGTTGGTATCCCTAATTCAAGGGCAAATTGTTTGCTTTGTGCTGGTTCAGCATCCGCTACTCCGACAACAATACTACTATCACTAATTTCTAGTGCCCTTACAAACTTGGCTGCCTGTGTTGTCGCACCAATAATCCCATAACGAATTTTATCTGCCATATAATCTCACCTCATCTAAAATAGAAAACAATATAAATACTCATTTCTATTGTATCAAATAAATTGAGATACTCGCAGTAATAATATTAATTAACTATTTTTCTTTTTGACAATCATACTTTGGATCTTACGATTATCTTCAGGCTCACCAATCGTGATCCGCAACCAATTAGGTTTTAAGCCACGCCGCACCTGATACCCATGTGCTAACAATTCTTCCGCTAAAGCATCAGCTGTCGGGTACTGCAAAAAGATAAAGTTAGCTTGACTATGATAAAACTTAATGTTATTAACCGTCAGAAATTCTTCCCAACGTTCGCGTTCAATTTTGTTTTTAGCAACCGACTGATCAACGAAGCTCTGATCGTTCAAGCCAGCAAGTGCAGCGACCTGCGCAATTGAACTCAGATTATACGGTAACCGTGCCGCCTCCATATAGGCAGCGATTCTAGCTGAAACCACTGCGTACCCAACACGATAATTAGCTAACCCATACACTTTAGAAAAAGTCCTTAAAACTGCAATATTCTCAAATTTTTCAATTAACCTTAATGAGCTAGGTTCCTCATTATCAGTAACATAATTAATATAAGCCTCATCAATTAATATCAAAACTGAACTCGGAACCTTTTGAATGAACTTCTCAATATCACTGACTTCTTCATAAGTTCCGGTTGGGTTATTCGGATTGCATAACCAAATCATTTTCGTTTTGGGTGTAATTTTATCTAAGAAAGTAGCAAAAGAATATTTACCAGTTTGTTTGTTGCAAGCGATTTTAATAACCTGAGCATCTTCAATCTCAGCATGCAAAGCATATTCTGAAAAAGTTGGATCAGTTACTAGAACCTCATCACCTGACTCAAGAAAAATCCGTGAAAACATCGCAATTATTTCATCAAGCCCAACACCAAAAACGAGTCTTTGGGCATCAACCTTTAATTTACTTGCCACTGCTGTTCTTAGTTTTAAAGCATAGCTGTCTGGGTAACGGTTTTCTTCTCCAAAACTCCACTTTAAAACTGCTTCCTTCACGTGAGGCGACGTTCCATACGGATTTTCATTGGCTGAAAGCCTAACAAGCTTTTTTAAACCATATCGTTGTTTAACATCACTTAGCGATTCCTCTGGCGTATAGCTTTGAATTGCTTGGATTTGCTTTTTCATCTAAGCTACCTCTTTTCTCTTTTACAAGTCTGTGATTTCTGGGCGATCTTTCGTTTTACTCATTAATCCTTCACGTTTTGCAAGTTCTTTTTTTATTTCATCGTATGAAACTTTTTGTTCAGCTAATAAAACCATTACGTGATAAAGCAAATCTGCCGTTTCATAAATCAATTCATTGCGGTCAGGGTTTTTTGCTGCTACAACTACTTCAGTTGCTTCTTCTCCTACTTTCTTTAAAATTTTATCTAACCCTTTAGTATAAAGGTAATCGGTATATGATCCTTTTTTAGGATTGTTCTTTCTTTCTAAAACTAGTTTGTATAATTCTTCTAAGTCTTGCATAATTAGTTCCTCCTATTTTTTAAATCAACTTTATTAAAAAAACAACTTGTCTGCCCAGTGTGACATGCCGGTCCATTGGGTGTAACTTCAACAAGTAGTGTATCTTTATCACAATCCAGCGTCATTTTATTAACCTTTTGTGTATGCCCACTTTCCTCTCCTTTATGCCATAGTTTTTGCCGTGACCTTGACCAAAACCAGGTCTGCTCAGTACTAAGTGTTTTACGATAACTTTCTTCATTCATCCAAGCTACCATCAAGACTTCCCGTGAACTTGAGTCAATAACAACCGTCGTTAAAAGTCCCTTTTTAAAATTAGGATAATTCATCTGACGTTCACCCCCGCAGCAGTTAAAGCTTGTTTAACTTGTGGAATTGTCAATTCTCCAAAGTGAAAAACTGATGCAGCTAGTGCACCATCAACTGGTGCTTCTGTAAAGATTTTAGTAAAATCGGCTATCTTACCTGCTCCACCCGATGCAATCAACGGAACATCCACAACCGCAGCTATTTCCCGATATAATTCAACATCAAAACCGGTTTTAGTCCCATCCTTGTCCATACTTGTAACAAGGAGCTCCCCAGCACCTAAAGCCACAGCTTGCTTAGCCCACTCAATCGCATCCATTTCTGTTGCTTGTTTGCCACCATGTGTATAAACTCGCCGGTGTGCGGTACCTGGGTCTTTTTTCACATCAATCGCAACTACAATACATTGATTGCCAAATTTTTTAGCTCCCGCCTGGATTAACTGTGGATTGGCAACTGCAGCTGAATTCAAGGCTATTTTATCGGCACCTGCTTTAAGTAGTTTTTGCATATCAATTAAATCCTTGACCCCACCGCCAACCGTTAGCGGCATAAACACTTGACGTGAAACATTCTCAACAACATCTATCATTGTTGCCCTTTTTTGATTAGTTGCGGTAATATCAAGGAAAACCAGCTCATCGGCCCCTTGACGTTCATACTCTGCAGCAATCGTTGCCGGGTCACCAACATCTGCTAAGTTAACGAAATTTATACCTTTTTTTACCCTATTATTGTCAATATCCAGACACGGAATTATCCTTTTAGCCAGCATTTCATTCCACCTCAGCAATCTGTTTTAAGGTTAACTCGCCTTCGTAAAGTGCCTTTCCAACAATTATGTCATCAATACCATTCTTTCTTAGATTTTTAATATCCTCTAAGTTGCGCACGCCACCTGAGGCGATAATATTGCAATCTTGAAAAGACCTTTTTAAACCTAAAAGAAGTTCAACGTTAGCTCCTTGCATCGTTCCATCACGAGCAACATCAGTTACAATAAAATGTCGTGCACCTACTTGGCGCATCGCAGCGATTAAGTCCATCATCGTTGTTTCAGATTGCTCTAACCAACCATTGATCGCAACTTTACCATTCGTTCCGTCGACACCAATAACTATTTTTTCAGCTCCGTATTGGGCAAGTGCTTTTTTTACAAAATTAGGATCCTTTAAAGCTGCTGAGCCAATAATAATGCGATTCAAACCTAATCCTAAATAGGATCTTAACTGTTCAAAGTTTCGGATTCCACCGCCAAGTTCTATTAGCCCTTCAAATTTTTCTCTGATATGCTTAATTACATTTAAATTCTGCGGTTTCCCCGCTTTAGCACCATCTAAATCAACTAAATGAAGCTGGGATAGTCCGCTCTCATTAATTTTCTGGGCTTGTTCAACAGGATCTTCATTAATTAATATTTTTCTTGTAAAGTCCCCTTGAAATAAACGGACACTTTTTCCTCCTTGCAGATCAATC
This sequence comes from Liquorilactobacillus capillatus DSM 19910, assembly GCF_001434915.1. GTDB lineage: Bacteria > Bacillota > Bacilli > Lactobacillales > Lactobacillaceae > Liquorilactobacillus > Liquorilactobacillus capillatus. Next base: position 42,338 of record NZ_AZEF01000010.1, on the reverse strand, counting down.
GCTGGAAAAATCATTTAATCACTATCCTTTCAACGAATGTTTTCAGCAGGTCAAGCCCTACTTGCCCACTTTTTTCAGGATGAAATTGCATCCCAAAAACATTTTCCTTTTGAACAACTGCTGGAACAGCAACTGAATATTCCACTTCTGAGATAACATATTTTGACGCACACTTTGCATAGTAAGAATGCACAAAATAAGTATATTTGTTCTCTAATATCTTGAATTCAGAATGAGGCTGACAAAGCCTATTTTTATTCCAGCCCATTTGTGGTATTTTAAAACCTTTTTTCTCTGGTAGTCCCCTGACTGTTCCTGGAATTAAATGCAACCCTTCAGTAACGCCATATTCGCTAGAAGAATCAAAAAGCAGCTGCATCCCTAAGCATATTCCTAATAAAGGAATTCCCTTCCCCACTGCTTTACGCAGAGTAACATCCAGTTTTTTAGTTTCCAAGATGCTCATTGCTTTTTGAAATGCTCCGACCCCTGGTAGAATAATGGCCTCGCTCGCGAGTAATTCAGCAGGATCGTCGGTTAATTTTGTTTCAACTCCAATATAAGCAAAAGCCTTTTGTAAATTATAGGTATTTCCTGCATCGTAATCCACTAGCGTTATCATTTAGATCACACCCTTTGTTGAATTAACTCCTTGAATTTCAGGATTAAGCGTAACTGCCTGCCGCATGGCTCTTCCAAAAGCCTTAAATAAACTTTCTATCTTATGGTGCGTATTGCGACCATATAAAACTTCAGCATGTAAATTCATTTCAGTGCTAAAGGCTACCGCTTGAAAAAAGTCTTCAACAATTTCTGTTTCAAAGCTTCCTAGACGTGGATTCGTTAATTCAGCATTAAAGATAAGGTAAGAACGACCGCTCAAGTCAACACAAACACGCCCTAATGTCTCATCCATCGGAACAAATGCTGTTCCATAACGTTCAATTTGTTCTTTTTTACCCAGCGCTTGTTTAAAACATTCTCCTAAAACAATTCCCGTGTCCTCTACCGTATGATGTGCATCAACATTCAAGTCCCCGGTCGCCTTAACTTTTAGTCCAAATCGTCCGTGCTTAGCAAACAAAGTCAGCATATGATCAAAAAAACCAACACCTGTTTCAATCTCAATACCTGTTTGTTGGTCGAGGTCAAGGCTGATACTAATCTGTGTTTCAGCTGTTTTACGTGTTATCGTAGCTTTTCTCATTGATCATCATCTCCTTTAAATCTAGACTCAACTGCTCGTGCATGTGCTTCAAGTCCTTCCGTTCGGGCTAAAGTTGTAATTGCCTTGAGATCTTTACGCAAAGCCTCTTTTGAAAATTGGATAAAAGATGTTTTTTTGATAAAATCATAGACTCCTAAAGGTGATGAAAACTTAGCTGTTCCACCAGTTGGTAATACATGATTAGGTCCGGCCACATAATCACCTAAAGGCTCCGAAGCGTACTTACCCAAGAAAACTGAGCCCGCATTACGGATCGAACTGAGGTATTGCATTGGATCGGCTAATTGCACCTCTAAGTGCTCAGGGGCCACATCATTCATTAATGTAAACATCTCTGCAACTGAATCCATGATTGCAATAAAGCTCCGTTCCTTGATGGCAACTTCAGCTATTGCCTTACGTGGTAGTGTCATAAGCTGTTTTTCAACTTCACCGCTAACTGCAGTAGCTAATGTCTGACTATTTGTAATTAAAATCGCACGTGCACGCTTATCATGTTCTGCCTGTGATAACAAGTCTGCTGCCAGTTGTTTAGCATCAGCTGTTTGATCAGCCAAAATTCCAATCTCTGAAGGCCCGGCTACCATATCAATCGCAACTTGCCCAAAAACTTGCTTCTTAGCTGTTGCCACAAAAATATTTCCCGGGCCAACTATTTTATTAACACGTGGAATTGATTCAGTTCCATAAGCCAATGCCGCAATGGCTTGTGCTCCGCCTATTTGATAAACAGCCGTTACGCCAGCAACTTTAGCAGCCGCTAAAACAGCCGGTGCTACCCCATCTTTTTGTGGTGGAGTTACCATGATAATCTCATCCACACCAGCTATTTTAGCTGGTAAAGCATTCATCAAAATAGTTGAGGGATATGCTGCAGTTCCGCCTGGAACATATAAGCCAACACGCTGTAATGGGGTAACTTTTTGACCACGAATGATCCCCGGCAGTTTAGCATCAATAAAGCCATGTTCTAATTCCATCTTATGATAGGCAATAATATTATGCTTAGCTAGCTGGAGGGCATCTTTTAAATCAGGTGAAATATTTTGGTAAGCTTCATCTAATTGGCTGCTCGAGATACGCAAGCCATCAAGCTCAACTTTATCAAATTGTTTTTCATAAGATTTAAGTGCTTCATCACCCTTTGTTCTAACTTTTTCAATAATCTGTGCAACTTGTTTTTCTATCTCTAAATCTGTCGTCTGTATTGTATAACGACGAACGATCTTTTTCATTTCAGTTAATGATTCATTATAAATTTTCATCTGTACTTAATTCCCCTTTACTTTTTTCTTCTAAAACGGCTTTCTCCAACTGATCTGTCAAATTAAATATCTCTCGGGAATGCTGCTTAAGTGACATTCGATTGACAACCAAATGAGTCGAAATCTTATTCAAATAATCAAATATTTTTAAATTATTCTCTTTTAATGTCGTGCCTGTTTCAGTAATATCAACAATAGCATCTGCTAAACCTATTAACGGTGCTAGTTCCACTGAGCCTTCGATTTTTATAATTTCAACATCTTGCCCCAATGATTCAAAATACCGCTTAGTTATCAGTGGGTATTTTGTCCCAATTATTTTACGTTCAGGGCTATCAACGTCAAAGTCTGCCGTTGAAGCTAAGACAAATTGACACTTACCAGTTTCTAGATCTAATAGCTCATACTGTTCATTTTGCTGCTCTTCAAGAATATCACTGCCAACGATCCCAATATCAGCTACACCTGCATTCAAATAAGTTGTAACGTCTGGTCCCTTTGCTAAGATAAATTCAAACTCACCGTTATTACACTGAATGATCAGTTTTCTTTTTTTATTTTTTAAAGGTACACAATTGATTCCCGCATGTTCTAATAACGGTATAACCTTCTTTTCGACCCGCCCCTTAGTTAGAGCTATTTTTAATGACATTTTCAACTTCACCTCGCTCACTTATTTTAAATAATGCAGCATTTTCTAAACGAACTTTTTTCTTAGCTTTTTCGAGATCATCTTCTAAAAGTAGTTCATAACTTATGTCTTGCAAAAGCTGTTCCGCAACCTCTTTTATTTGATCAGGTTCAAAAAATAAGTATTTCTTTTCTCTCTGGGTACTCTTAACCGTAATTACTTCAGCCAAAAGATCGATATCAATCCCCATCCCCACGGCAGGTTCCGGTTGCGCTTGAAAGCTTTCTAATAGTTGATCGTAACGTCCTCCGCTAAAAAGATACTCAGGGATTTCATCTACAAATCCCTTGAAAGTTATGCCTGTATAATACGGTTGCGGTGGTGCAATACTTAAATCAACGATTACCTTTTGATTGGGGAGCTTCGTAGCTAACTTGGCAATCGCTAACGTTTCGTTTAAGAAATGAGCCGCTTCTTTTGGTAGCTTAATACCTATAAGCATTTTTTTAATAGCACTAGTTTCTCCAAAAAGACGCGGCCACTTTTGAAGAAACACATAACTTGTCGTTTTCTCAAAACGTTTAATCAGTCGTTGATACTCAGGGATTCTTTTTCGATAAAGTTCATTTTTTATTTTTTCTTTAAGTGCTGTATCTGCAGTTAAACTATCTAAGATACTATCTGTAAAATACGCATGGCTAATTTCAAGTTTGACCTGACCGTTCAACCATTTCTGACTTATCCGGTTAATTAAAAGTAAACATTCCAGTTCCGCTTTTAAAGATGAATAACCAACTAATTCAATTCCCGCCTGTGTCATCTGATTATTTCTCCCTGACAACTCTTTGGCGATTTTAAATAGATCACCTACATAATAAAATTTTTGTGGTAATTTAATATTAGTTGTCGTTAACAATCGTGCAATCGGCAGTGTCAGATCTGGTCGCAAAACAACGGTCTTATTATTTTTATCAAGCAACTGATATGTTCGCATTTGTTTTAAATCAAAATTGGTAAAAACCTCTTGATACTCTAGTAATGGTGTATTAACTTTCATGAAATTTCTTTTTTGAAGGTACTGTTGTAATTTCGTTATCAACAGTTGCTTTTTAACAGCTCGTTCACCAAATTCGGCACGTGTCCCTAAAGGTAAGTTTATCTTGTGCATCTTATTTTCCCTCCTTAAAGTAAAAAAAGTCCTCTTAGCAAAATGCTAAGAGGACGAATTATCGTGGTTCCACCTCAATTTATTTATTTTTCACAAAATAAATCTCATGTTGAATTAATCAACAGGATAACGATCCTAGTCGAATAACCTTAGTAAAGTAATTAAATTACTCGTTCAGCTTATTAATTCATAGATGTGTTTCATTATCAGCATCCACCCTTTTCTCAGCAGCAAGGGCTCTCTTCAGGAGCGGCTAACAATTACTCTTCTAATCACTATATATTATATTATATTAAAAAAAGTTTATCCAAATTTAATTAAACTCATTCTAACTTCATTTTAAATAACTGTCAAGTACTAATTAAAAATATTTTTCAGATGATATCCATGACCAACCTCTATGATACTATGTGCATCAGAGCCAAAAATTAATGGGACCTTTTTCTGCAGGGCCAATTCTGCTATTTGCTTCCCTGGATAAAAATCATTGCAAAACTCTTTGTATAAGCCTGCTGTGTTAAAATCCAGTTCTCTACCCTGTTGTTTAATAAGATCTAATATTTTTTTAATTAATTCAATATTAGCTGCATTAAATTCTTCTGGTAGTTTAAAATAGTCTTGATATTTTTTTATCAAACTCATATGTCCGATTCGTTGGGGCTGATATTTACCTAAATCTGCCATAATGGATTGGGATACAAGTTCTAAATAAGCTTGATATAATTGGTACGGTTGAGCCAAAAGATTTTTGAACCCTTCTGCAAAATCCTTAGTCGTATAATCCAAACACCATAGTTTTTCATCTTTTCCTGCCATAAAATGTACTGATAAGATATTTTGCTGGGTCCGTTTGCCATACTCATTCAAAAAAGCTCGTGTTTCAGCCTCAAAGTCAGGTAAATAATCAACTTCAAAACCAATACTGATCTGAATTTGACTAGCATACTTTTGCTTTAACTTTTCCGTTAATGCAAAATAAGCTTCTAGATCATCCCAAGCCAATGATGCCGTGGTTAGTCCTTCTTTACTTCCACCATACTTACGGCTAAAACCTTGTGGTAAAGGTGCATGTTCAGTTATACAATACTGATCAAACCCTAAACTGATTGCCTTTCGAATCATTTTTTCAACTGGTTCTCCACTTCCATGCGGACATAATTCCGTATGTGTATGCCCCTCTATTTTCATTTACTCATCCCGCCTTTAAGAAAAGATTAATTTTAAACAACTAATTATGCTTTTATTTTTACCATAACTATCATAAGATTAAATTCATTATATACCAGTCCCCCCCCAATTTAATTTATCAAATAAAAAAAGAGTGTGAGACTTTTGTCCCAAACTCTCTTTGCCTTATTTAAAAATTTTTTGCTACTAGCAGCTTAGTCTGCTTTTTTACTTTAATCGTTTATTTAACTCTTTGCTTAATTCTTCAAAACCAGGACGGTTCAAAAGAGCAAACATATTATGCTTGTATGCTTCTACACCTGGTTGGTTAAATGGGTTGATTCCGTTCAAATAGCCAGAAATAGCAACTGCGATTTCAAAGAAGTAGATTGTATAACCTAATGTATAAGCCGTTTGATCAGGGATATTAACAACCATATTAGGAACGTCTCCATCAGTATGAGCCAAAACAACACCTTGGAAAGCTTTTGTATTAACAAAATCCATTGATTTGCCTTCTAGATAACCTAATCCATCAAGGTTTTCTTCTTCCTTGGGAATTTCAACATCATGATTCGGCTTACCCACCTTAACGACTGTTTCCATTAAATTCCGACGGCCTTCTTGAATATACTGACCTAGAGAATGCAGATCTGTTGAAAAGTTAGCTGATGAAGGGTAAATACCCTTTTGATCTTTACCTTCAGACTCACCCATCAATTGTTTCCACCATTCAGAGAAGTACTGCAATGATGGTTCATAATTCTCAAGAATTTCAGTTGTATAACCTTTGCGGTAGAGAATATTTCTTAAAGCAGCATATTGATATGCTTCATTTTCCTTTAAATCAGCGTTGTTGTATGCATCACGTGCATCAGCAGCACCCTTCATTAAATCATCAATATTCGCACCTGAAGCTGCAATTGGCAGCAATCCTACTGGAGATAGCACTGAGAAACGGCCGCCGACATCATCTGGAATGACAAAGGTTTCATAACCTTCTGCACTAGATTCTTTCTTCAAAGCCCCTCGTGCTTTATCAGTTGTAGCGTAAATACGTTCTTTAGCTCCTTGTTTTCCGTATTTTTCAATCAATTTCTGTTTGAAAACACGGAAAGCAATTGACGGTTCAGTCGTTGTCCCTGACTTAGAAATAACGTTAACTGAAAAATCACGGTCACCAATTAGTTCAATTAAATCATGGACATACGATGAGCTGATTGAATTACCAGCAAAGAAGACTTGCGGTGCATTTCTCTTTTCGGCTGGTAACATATTGAAGAACCCATGATGCAAGAACTCAATTGCTGCACGTGCCCCTAAGTACGAACCACCTATCCCGATTACAACGAGAACATCTGAATCAGACTGGATTTTCTTAGCTGCTGTTTTAATTCGTGCAAATTCTTCCTTATTGTAGTCAACTGGTAAATTTAAGAAACCACGAAAATCATTACCAGCACCTGTCCCTTCGCGCAATTCAGTATCAGCTGCTGTAACGAGTGCCTGCATTTCACCTAATTCGTTATCATGGACAAATTTTGTTAAATTTGAACTGTCAAAAGCTATATGTGCCATCAGTATCTCCCCTTTTAGCGTTTTATCTAACCGCTATCATTATACAATAATTTAACCAACTTGTAAGCACTTTTTGACGATAAATTATGATTTACACTTAAAATCACTTATTAAAACTGGATAAAAGCTTAAAAAATACGTTTAAAAACTCATTTAACTCTAAATTAAGTATGATTTAGAGACGAGATAGCAAAACTCCGCCACTAATAATCATCAATGATCCAATCGTAATATAAATAAGTTCCTTCTTCGTTTTCTTTTCGCCCAATAATAAGATACTACCGAAAGTTGAAATAATAATCCCCATCTGTGAAAAAGAATAACTAATAGCCAAACCAACAGCTGGGATAGCCAAGAACATGAAAATATTCCCCGTTCCCCAAACCAAACCCGTTACAATATTTTTGAAAGTTTCTTTTTGAAAGGCATCTTTTCCATAAGCAAAAAGACTCGCGCCAACAACCATCCCTAACGCTTGCGGCAAGACCATCGCTTTAGCATCAACCCCCGCCCAGTTGACAACAACTGTATAACCGACATAACCGACCGTTGACAATGCCAATGCCCTGATCCCGGCAGTAATCTGTTCATCTTTTTTTACGATTGCGGCTGCCTTTTTATCACGTAAAGAAGTCAAAGTCGCACCAATAATTAAAATTACTAGAGCAGTTGAGCCAATGGCTATCTGATCCCTTGTCCGCCATTCATGGAAAAGAACGACTCCAGCTAGAGCATTAAATAACAACTGTAAGCCCGTTGATAACGGCACTGTTTTCGATATTCCTATTGCTTTCATTGAATGAAATTGCTGGTTTTGACCCAGACTCCAGAATAGTCCTGAGATAAGCCCTACAAGTCCTACTTTGAATGACAAATGCGCCTGAATATGACTCCAAAAAATAAACGTTGTCAAAAGACTAAAGACTAAAGCACCCATAGTCATCCCTAATGTCTGTTGATTGGCATTTCCACCTATTTTTCCACTGACCAAACCGATACTTCCCCAGGTAATAGCAGGGATAAGTGCGATTAACATATTTAAAAGACCTCATTTCTCATTTTCTCTCTGTGGTTAGATATAGCCTCTTTTATAACTTTAGTCTAAGACTTAGACAAAACCTTTAGCGTTTAATTTGCAAAACTAATGCTTTAAAATAATCACTCTGACGGTACTCTTTCAACGTGGCAAAATCTCGGGGTGAATGATAAGTTTTGATAATTTCGAAACTGCTACCATTTTGAGTAAAGACATCGTTAAGTTGTGCCTTTAACTTCTTTAATGACAGACTAGCCGTGTTAGCAGTCAAGATTAATAATCCAGTCTTTTTAGTTGCTTTTAGTGCAGCTTTAATCAAGTCCGGATAATCTTTACTTAAATTAAAGGTCCTCTTCTTAGAACGAACAAAGACTGGTGGATCTATAAAAGTAACATCAAACTCAATATGATGGTTAAATGCATAATCAAGATAGCCTTGTACGTCCATAGTGCGAATTTCTTGTTTTTCCGGGTCAATCCCGTTAGCTAAAAATTGTTTCTGTAAGCGTTCATTTGCTTTAGCGGTTAAATCTATATTCACTGTTTTGAATGCACCACCGAGCATTGCACTTGCACCAACAGCTCCATTTCGGCTAAAACCTGAGAAAACAATTTTTTCAGCTGCGTATTTTTCCTTTAGATCTGCTAATAACTCACGTTTATCTAAAGCAAAGTTATTGAGTTCGGTATTTAAATACACTAAGTATTTAACATTATTTTGGACCACTGTTAATATCTCAGGTGCTTTGTCACCCTTAACATGTCTGTTCTTCAAGGCATTCTTTTGGACATTAAACTGCAGCTTCTCATAAATTCCCTTATAATCTTTGACTGCTGCATCAAATGCTCTGTACAATGTTTCACGATGCTGATACAAGCCTTGATTGTCAAAAGTAAATACGTAATAGCCAGCATAATAATCAATCGTCAGTCCGCCTAAACCATCACCTACTCCATTGAAGAAACGAAAAACATTTGTTTCTTCGGCATAATAGAAATTTGCTCGTTTAATCTGTGCCATTGTAAATAATTTTCTGAAGAACTCTTCATCAATATTCTTCTCTTCTACTGTCAAAATCCAACCATCACTGTTTCGTTGTTTAGCTAAATATGCATACGCCACGAACTGATTTCTGGCAACTAACCGTAATAATTCCCCGTTATTACCTTGGTATGGTGCAATAAAATCCTTAGTATCTAATTTAGGATAACCATCTTTATACTTACGAGCTGCTTCATTTGTTATTTCGATTGATTTCACGTTTTGTTCTCCTATTCACGTCTAAAAAATTTTCCAACTACGTTTTATCATAACAGACTTGCCTGCCCATTATCTTTAAATCCGCTTATTTTAACTATATTGTTAGGATATTTCTACAAATAACTTTGTAAAACTTTTATAATATGCTGTAGGTAAATTGACTTCATTTTAACCAATGGTTTAAAATTAAGCATTAATTGAATTTACTGGAAAGGACGGTTTATGCCGTGTTCCTATCAAAAACAAGAGATTATTTAAGTACCCGCTGGGGCTTTTTTTCATTACTCGTTTTTCTTTTTTGGTTAAAAACTATTTTAGTGTACCTTATCGACTTTCGCCTTGGAGTCGAAGGACTTTATCAATATACTATCTTATTTTTTAATCCAGTAGCGACAACGCTGCTGCTTTTTAGCGCTGCTTTATATATTAAGCGCCCTATTCCCGCCTACCTAGTTTTATCTCTGCTCTATATCGCCAATTCAGCTCTACTGCTCTTCAATATCATCTATTACCGTGAATTTACTGATTTTATGACCATCAATGTTATCTTTGGTTATTCATCAGTCTCAGAGGGATTAAGCTCTAGTTCTTTCGCACTGCTAAAACCGCAGGATCTGATCATGATTGTCGATATTATTTTCATCGTAGTTGCGGTTGCAACACGTTTTATTAAGTTAGATAAAAAACCAGTCCCGCCACAGCAAGCCGTTGCGATCTCCTCATTTGCCCTTCTTTTAGTTTTTCTAAACCTTACTTTAGGTGAGATCAATCGCCCGCAACTTCTTTCGCGGACTTTTGACCGTAACTATTTAGTTAAATACTTAGGGATTGATTCTTTTACCTTTTACGATGGCATTAAAACAGCGAAGAATAACCATGTCCGCAGTGAGGCCAGTAGTGCTGACCTGAATAAGGTCTTAACTTTCACTCAAAAACACTATGCTAAGCCTAATCCTCAAATGTACGGTATCGCTAAAGGTAAGAACATTATCGTTATCCATCTCGAAAGTTTTCAGCAGTTTCTAATTAACTACCGACTTGACGGCAAGGAAGTTACTCCCTTTTTGAATAGTCTTTATAATGATAAATCGACTTACAGCTTTGCTAATTTTTTCAATCAGGTTGGTCAAGGAAAAACGTCAGATGCTGAAAACATGCTAGAAACAAGTATTTATGGTCTACCGCAAGGATCACTGTTTTCTGCTTTGGGTACCGACAATACTTTCCAAGGTGCACCTGCTATTTTGAATCAGCAAAAAAATTATACTAGTGCTGTTTTTCATGGAAATAAGGGATCATTCTGGAATCGCAATAGTGTCTATAAGAATCTAGGTTACCAAAATTTCTTCGATGCAAGCTACTTTAATACGGCTTCCAATAATCTTACTGAGTATGGTCTTAAAGATAAACTTTTGTTTCATGACTCAGTGAAGTACCTAGAACGTTTACAACAGCCCTTTTATGCAAAATTTATCACTGTCTCAAATCATTTTCCTTACACAATAGATCAAAAAAATACCGATTTTAAAGCTGCTGATACCGGTGATAGTTCTGTTGATAATTATTTTGTTACAGCACATTATCTTGATCAAGCTGTTAAAGAGTTCTTTGACTACTTAAAAAAGAGTGGTCTATATGATAACTCAATGATCGTTCTTTATGGTGACCACTACGGGATATCCAATTCACGTAATTTGAAGTTAGCACCCCTTCTAGGAAAATCAGCTTCTACTTGGACTGACTTTGATAACGCTCAGCTACAACGTGTTCCTTTTATGATTCACATTCCCGGACAAAAAAATGGCGGTATTCAACAGCAATACGGCGGTGAAATAGATGTTTTGCCTACCATACTGCATCTTGCTGGTGTAGATACAAGTTCATACATTCAATTCGGGACCGATCTTTTTTCTAAAAAACATGATCAAGTAGTTGCTTTCCGGAACGAGAATTTTGTAACTCCAAACTATACCGTCGTTGATGGCAATATTTACGATAATAAAACTGGACTCCAGATAACACATCCAACATCGGCTCTAGCTGCTAAATTAAAAGCTGAAGGTAATAAAGTTAATAATGAATTATCACTTTCTGATTCATTAAATAATAAGAATCTTCTGCGTTTCTATATTCCAAATGGATTTATTCCGGTTAATCCGCAGAATTACAACTATAAAAATGGGTTTGGTCAAATTACGCAGTTACAACAACAACTTGGTTCAAATTCAACTAGTCTTTGGTCACGTAATGGCAATAAAACAACAATTGATGATTATGTCTCTGATGCGCCTGAACTAAATACAACTGATTCAAACAAAGAAAATGAAGAGAGTGTTTCATCATCAATCGATACAAATAAACAATCAACATCTTCTTCCACAAGTACAGCTAACTAATACAGTAGTTAACTCCGAGGCAGATCATCTATCTTATAAGGTTAAGTGCAGCCAATTACTTTTTACGCACATTTCAGCACTGGATATTTAGGAATAACGGTCATAAAAAAGAGTTCGGGATTTTTATCCCGAACTCCTTTTATTTTGCTTTATCGTAAATGTAATGGAGATGGCGGGACTCGAACCCGCGTCCAAGCATATCGTCACTTAAACCTCTACGCCCATAGTCATTCTATTTAGAGTTCATTGTCAACTACGCCGAATGGCATGGCCAGCATTGACAACTAACCTGATTACTCTCTTCCAGCAGCTTCAGGTGGGAGCTTTTGGCGTGAGTCCACTTAGTTTAAGACCCGTGACCAACACATGGACGATGTTAGGCGGATCTACGCTAAGCTACTATTACGCAGCTAAAGCGTAAGAATTGTTATTATTTTTTGCAGTTATATTTAACTGAGCGTCTTTACGTCGCGCAACTACGAGGCGCAATTCAAGCTCGACCTATACCTGTCGAATCCAAAACATCCCCATGCCATGATTCTACCATAAACCAATCTAACATGAAAGTTTTTAATCTAGACTGCTTAAAACAAAATATATCTTAATATACAACTACAGCTTCAGCTTGTTCTAAGTTATTGTAGATATTCGGCATCTGGGCAACTGGTGTATTAACGCACCCTCCAGATCCATCATTTAGGTAAGCATCACTCGCCCAGTTTTTACGCCAACTAGCATCATGAAAACCACAGCCGCTATCTGTAAATTGTGCCCAATAGCTAACTTTGACCGAATACTCTCCGCTTCCAGATTCAGTTCCCTTCAAAGTCGATGGAGACTGTTTATACATGATGTACCACAAGCCCTTTGGAGTATCTTCCTGAGTACTAGCCTTACCTGTGACGACATTAGTTGAAGCAACTTCCTTACCATCTTTGTAAAGCCAGACATGCTGATCTGCAATTGAAACTTCAGCATAAGTATTGCCAATACCGCTATTATCAACATGGTCATACCCAGTTCCATAAGTTAAATAACCTGTCCCATAAATATCTGGTTTGGCATCTAGCTGCCCCACCTGTTCGTTCTTCATAAATAAGTTACTAATACGCGCAGTAGCTTCACTGTTTTTGATTGCCCATCCGTAAGTTCCGCCGCTGGCAATATTGACATTTTTACCATCATGCGTTTTAAAATTAATTGCTTTACCAAGAGTTGCCTGTTTTTTATTTATCTCATCAATCTTTTTAGAGATACCCGTGCGGTCAATTCTGTAATTGTCATTCTCATAGGTTACTTCATTCAAAACCTGCTTTGCACTAAAATCATACTTAGTATTCTGAACTTTATATTCAATCTTTTTAGTAGCCAAGTTTTTCAACTTGCTTACCTCATTTTTAACCGTCGCACTCGATGCACTTAAAGGCTGCTTTATTTTGCCCTTCAGATAAACATCTTGTTCATACTTCTGCTTATCGAATGATTTTAAAATAACTGGGACATCATATTGCTTTCCCTTTTGAGCCTTAGTAATCTCAGTTTTACCATATTTCAGAATGGCCTTTGCGTCAACAGCCTTTTTCCGCTTACCGTTTTCGGCTTCTAGTCTTTCCGCTACAGCTTGCCGAACCTTTTCCTGCCGGTAATGCCCCATCTTACTGGGAATAGCTCTGTAACTAACTTTTTTACTTGAGGGCCAAAACGTCCACTGCTGTTTCAATAATTTCTGAACTTTCGGTTGATCCTGACTTAAAAAGCCTGAATTAGTTTTTTCTCCCCGGTAAAAAAGCTTACCATCCAGATAAACATCATTTCTAACATTCTCACCCTTTAATTTCTTGAGTGCCTGTGTTCTATTCAAACCACCCACATTTACCCCATTGATCTTAACATTTTGATTAAAATGTGTCATACGATAATATGTGTAACTACTACCTACGATAATTCCTAATATACCTATTGCCAATAAAATTAATAATTTTTTGTGCTTAATTTTAATCACCTCATAAAAGTCGCACCTTAATTATAGATCTTAGCATATCACATTTGAAATAAAGATTAATCATTCTAATTAAAATAAATTATTATCCTTATCAAATTAAAATAATTTTAATATCTTGCTCCGTTTGCCTACACTAAAATAAGCCTAATCACAAAAAAATTCAAGGGCTATGCTTAAACCCTTGAATTAAAGATTATTAATATTTTATTAATTACTCAATTATTGCCAAGACAACAAAATTTAAGATAAAGAGTAATGTACAAATGATCATCATTGGATGCACTTCTTTAAATTTGTTTTTAGCAAGTTTAACTGCAATATAGAAAATAAAACCAGCCGCAATTCCATAAGAGATACTATAACAGATTGCCATAAAAACTGATGCGAAGAACGCTGGAATCGCATCCTCCAGATTACTCCAGTTTATATTTCTAAATGAAGCCATCATCATAATACCAACTACGATCAACGCAGGGGCAGTCGCTGCACTAGGAATAATTGCAATAATTGGTGCTAGCAAACTACTGAGTAAAAACATAACAGCAGCTACTAGACTTGTTAAACCTGTTCGTCCACCTACTCCGATCCCCGAGGCACTTTCAACAAAGGTTGTTACATTTGATGTCCCAAAAATCGCAGAGATAACAGAACCGATCGCATCTGAGAACAACGAACGATCCATCTTAGATTTAAAACCATGTCCATTAAAGAACTCTTTTTCGTCTTTAGCTGAGAAAATCCCAGTTCTTTTTCCGGTTCCAATAAAAGTTCCGATCGTATCAAAGATATCAGTTAAACTAAAAGCAAAAATAGTCATTACTGCTAAGAGTACACGTCCAGGTTCAGCAAAAAGTGATCCCATTCCCTTAGCGCCAAAGGCCGCCCCAACGGTTGTCCCAAGTTGGCTAAAAGATTCTCCTAATGAACTGCCGCCTATTAATTCCGTATGTGTTACTCTCATCGGAATACCAATGATCGTTGTTACGATAATTCCGATTAAGATCGCTCCACGGAACCCCCTAACCACTAGAAAGATCATAATCAGAAGCCCCAGTAAAGCCAATAAAGGCGCCGCTTGGTTAAAATTAATCAACGATGGCGTTACACTGCTGTTAGAAACAATATCGGAGATACCACCCTTGAAATGGGTTGTACTTGCATTATAAGCTGCACCATTGATCGAAAGGATTCCTTCTTTATCAGTGATAAATTTAAGAAAGCCAGCATTTTTCACCCCAATATAAGCAACGAAGATCCCAATTCCTCCACCAATAGCATGCTGTAAAACATCTGGGATTGACTTAATAATTAGTCGTCTAATTTTTGTTACTGTAACAATAACATTAATTATCCCACATAGAAAAACAAGTGCTAAAGCTTGTTGCCAAGAAAAACCTAACTGCAAAACGACTGTATACGTGAAAAAAGTCGCCAAACCTAGCCCTGGTGCCTGAACATATGGCACATTAGCAAATAAGGCCATAATCAGTGTGCTGACAGCCGAAGAAATAATTGTTGCTAGGAAAATAGCTTGTGTCGGCATCCCTGTTAATCCTAGAATATTGGGTGCCACAAATAATATGTATGACATTGCAAAAAACGTAGTCAGCCCCGCCAAAACCTCTGTTGTCACGTTAGTTTTGTTCTCCTTAAGCTTGAAGAACTTTTTCATAATTAGTAGACTCCCCTTCTTTTTAAATATTTCAATTATAGCAAATATAATTCGGCTTTCAAGTTAAAAAAGATTAAAATGATGAATTTTTAATTTGTTTTTTGATAAAAAAACGAATTATTTTAGTTTTATTAAAAATAAATGTTTTAAATATCATCTTAGTTTAGTTCGCCTTTTAAAGAAGATCTTCTATATTTCTAAACAAAATAACCCCAGCTGCTTACCATTGGCTGGGATTCCAGAGACGGCCGTCTAACTCTCCTTGTGCCTGTTCAATTCTTTTAGCTTGTTGTAAAGCTGTTAGAGACATACTATAAAAAAAGGCGCGTTCCTCATAATCTCTAGCGCTTTCTGCTAACTTATCCAGCTTTTTTATTAACCAATCATCATTATTTTCAGTCAAACTCATTCTCCTTTTTTGTAAAGCTTAGATCATCCTTTAAGTCATTTAATTGTTCACGCCGCGCTGTAAATGTATTAAGTACCAATTCCAATTCTTTTTTATTCTTAATATTACTTACTGCGATCATTTTTTTTAGTTTATCTTCAAACCAGTCTTGCCGCTGTTTAAAGCTAAAATCGCGCGGGAGCTCAAGTAATTGCTGATAATCAATTAACAGTTTCTGCCGTTGCTTTTCAGATTGGTAAGAAAATTGTTCAACAATAAACAAAGGCATCAATTGCATTTTTAACCGCTGTGCCAAGGCTTTAAAGGGACTAAGTAGTTCTGAGAGTGGTATTGCCTCACGCCCTCCTAACCGATATTCTTTGAGCGGCTGCCCTACTGAAACAACCAGTCCTAATTCCTTTTCCTGTAGCCAACGTTTATCTGAAACTGCCAAAACCTCATCCACCCACTGCTTCAAAACAGCTGGCGCAGCATACCAATATAAGGGGAACTGGAAGACGACGCGCTCATGCGACCGTAGCAATTTTTTCTCGGCCATAATATCAAAATGACCTGTAGCATTTACTTTTAATTCGTGCCAAGTAACATTTTCCAGTACAGCAGCGCCATCTTTCAAAAACTGTTGTGTCCCTGAATCTCTAAGTTGCGGGTGTGCCACCACCACTATTGTTTTCATTGATTCATTCTCCTATTTAATTCATTTTATCCATCGTTTTATTCAAAAGCTGGTCGACAAAAATATTTCCTTTATTCTTCTGATGACCTTTTGTCCATTGAAAAATTAGCTGTTTAAAATGGGGTAAGAGCTCTGCCATTTTTACCCAAAGCTCTTTATTAGCAACTTCTGTTCCAGATGCCGTTTTCCATCCTCGTTTTTTCCAACTATAAAGCCACTTTTTTTGAATCGCATCTAAAACATAACGTGAATCAAGTGTTGCTAAAATTGTTTTGTTTTGAAGATCCTGTTTTTTTAAAAAAGATAATGCCTGTAAAAGTGCCATTATTTCCATACGATTATTAGTCGCACCGTACTCACCACCAGAGCGTGCGATCTCCTTACCCTCTATTTTAAGCAAAAAAGCCCAAGCTGCTTTATCATCCTGTTTTACATGCCCACCTAGTACATTCCCATGATTGCGTGAGCCACCATCTGTCCATAGTAACATAGTATTTTTAACTTCCGCTTGTACTTGCATTTGCGGTTGCGGCAGATTCTTGGTGTTGCTTTGAGCCGGTACTTTGCTATTATTAATCAATTCAATCCACTTCATAGCTTCTGACTTGTCCCGAAAGCCCTTATAACGTGCTTGGCTAAAACCATTGACTTGTTTTAAACAAGTAGCCCAATCTGTGTATATTCCCTTTTTTCTTCCGCGTGCAACTGCATAAAATCGATAACTGATAATCATCACTCCTCCTGCACATTATATATACCCATTATACGGTACAAAGCGTTACTCAAAAAAACTAGATATAAAAGTAAATCGAGAAAAACATCGCTGCTGAACCTAACATTACAAAAAGATGCCAATAGACATGCGCATATTTAACCCCTTTAATACTGTAAACCAGTGCGCCTAGCGTAAACATTATTCCACCAGCTAATAAGAGCATAAAACCATTCCAGCCTAAAGATGATAGTAAGTCCTTTATTCCTAGTAAACAAAGCCAACCCATAATAACATAGATTATGGTCTCAATCTTTTGTAGTTTACCATGTGAAAAAAGATGAAATAAAATACCGCTAATTGTTAAGAACCAGATTAACCCCAATAACAGCATCCCTTTGATTCCACCTATTGCAAGCAGACAGTATGGTGTATAAGTTCCAGCAATCAGCATAAAGATACTACAGTGATCTAATATTCGAAAGATTTTTTGTGCCCTAGTAAAATACAAGCAGTGAAAAAACATTGATGCTGCATACAAAACAATTAATGAAACACCATAAATGATAAAAGCTGTTAAGTAAAGTGTTTGCGTGCTAGCAACAGCCTTTATTAATAATAAAACAAGAGCTGCGATGCTAAGTGCTAGTCCTACTCCATGTGTTATCCCGCTCCATATTTCATTTAATAACCGTTCCTTCTTATTTAACATCATTTTCTCAAGCCCTTCCCCATTCGATATCTCTATTCTAATACATCGTGTCTTAACAATCAACATGATATAGTTTTAAAGTCTAGGTGACGAAGGGCTAAATTCGATATCACAAATTACTAACATATTCATACTCGACTAATATGTTATAATAGACTAGTATAATATGTGTTTAATTAATATCAATAAAAAATATCTGAGTGAGGATCTTATAATGAATGATGGACAATTCAAATTATGGTTAGAAGAATTCAGCCAGTTTAGGCTTCCACTATGGAACGAGTTCCCCGATCTTGAACTCTACATGGATCAGTTAGTCAACCTTGGGAACCGGTATCTCTCTCCTTTATTGGCAAGCGAGATAACACCTTCTATGATAAATAGTTACGTAAAAAAAGGGTTAATGGTACGTCCCACTAAAAAAAAATATACAACTTCTAATTTAGCTGAACTAGTTGTTATCAGTTTATTAAAGTCAATCTATCCGCTTGAAACAATTCGCGATGGCATCAAACAATCTCTAAAAGACAATACTATTGAACAGGCCTACAGTTATTTTGCAGATCTTTTTAATGCCACCCTCAAGCAAGTCAATGCAGATAACTCAACCTTCAGTTTTAATCGGAATGATAAATTAATTTTATTAACAGAGCAATTTTCTGTTCATTCCGTAATCTATAAAATTATTGGTCAGAAATTAATTGAGTTGCAACATACTGAAAAAGATACAGATTAAACTTGTTAAAAAAGTAAAAAATACTTTGCACGTTACTGACCTAAACGTCATATTCTGCAAAGTACTTTTTAAACCACTCTATTAAACTTTAAGGGGTGTTTCTTATACCTAAAAATGATCGATAAATAAATCCTTTATATCTATCTCATAGAACTTTTGCAGCTAATTGACGATCAATACAAATTAAATAAATAACATTTATTATGAGAATAGGAAGAAAAACTGCTAGTATTATCCCCCACGAGCTAACTTCATTATCAGAAGATGTAACTAACGGTCCCCAATCTAAAATAAAGTGCACTAAAATCGGCCAAAATAAATTATTAGTTGTAATGTACAAAGCGGCTAAGAAGACTCCCATAGCAAATGCATAAAAAATTTGTTGTAAAACAATTGTTGGATGACCAGCAAGCATATTCATCATATGTAATATTCCAAATAAAAAAGAGGAATAAACGGCAGACCTCGTTAAGTTACACGAAGAACCTCTATATACTCCAATTTTCAAAAAACCTATTAAAAATAACCCACGGCAGAGTGACTCCTCTAGGATAGCAGCGGCTAGAGCAGCCGTTGTATCTAGTAAAAAATGATTGGACCTAAAGACTTGTCCAATAGTTATCGGTAAGTTGCTTAAAACCACCATAACAATTATCGAGCATATTGCTAATAATCCCCAACCAATTATACAGCAACTAAAGGTTATTTTGACGTGAATACCTCTAAGCGAACCGGTTGCCCTGACAGTAATTGCTAACGCAACTAGAGCCATGACTAAATTAACTATTATTTTAAATAAAATCGTTTCATCATAGAAAAACATTGTTAAAAAAAAGAAGAGTAAGAAGATTATTATTCCCCAATAAAGTTGTCTCCCTCCTGACCATCTATTTCCGTTAAACATACTAAATTCCTCCTGTCGCTAATTTATATATCACAATGATATCATTATGATATATAAAAAGCAATTTGTTTCCACCACTGAAAACGTGATAAAAAATCAGGATAATTTGAGTACTAACTTGAAATTACGAACATAGCGATTATTTTGTTATAAATAATTCGAAACTAGCCGAAGAATTTTGACTTATGGAACACGCTTATTCTTGATAAATAGAGTGCTGAATAAGAATTTATTTTTTTACCTAGCTTCAAAGCTAGTATTACAATACCACTTTAGCTAACTAATTTTATTTTTTATAAACTAATAAAGCAGTATAGTAAGAAATCATTACTGACCTCTACTATACTGCTTTATTTATAAGAACTAGTAAGTTAATCTCTTAACGAGAAAACTATTATTTAACTGATGGTGTACCGAACCAGTCAATACGTTCTCTAACGATATCTGTAATTGCTTTTGCACCAGGTGCAAGCAATTTACGAGGATCATAACCCTTACCTTCAAGATCCTTACCAGCTTCAATATATTTACGAGTTGCATCAGCAAATGCTAATTGACATTCAGTATTAACATTAACCTTCGAAACACCCATTGAGATAGCCTTTTGGATTTGATCCTTAGGAATACCTGAACCACCATGTAATACGAGTGGTGTTGAGATTTCATCTGCAAGTTCCTTCAAACGATCGAAGTGAAGTCCTGTCCAGTTTGCTGGGTACTTACCATGGATATTACCAATACCACATGCTAAATAATCAACGCCTGTTGCAGCGATCTTCTTAGCTTCTTCAACATCAGCTAATTCACCTTCACCGATGATTCCGTCTTCTTCACCACCGATTGAACCAACTTCAGCTTCAACAGAAATGTTCTTAGCATGAGCTAATGCAACAATTTCCTTTGTCTTTTCTAAGTTTTCTTCAAATGGTAAATCATGACCATCGAACATAACAGATGTATATCCAACTTCGATACATTCCTTAGCAGCTTCGTAGTTACCATGATCGAGATGCATAACTACTGGAACTGTGATTCCCATTGATTTAACTGTTTGTTGAACTAAGTTAAGGCATAATTCATAACCACCCATATACTTACCAGCACCCATTGAAGTTTGAACTAAAATTGGTGTGTTAGTTTCTTGAGCAGCAGCAAGAATAGAACGAGTCCATTCCAAATTATTAATATTGAATGCCCCAACTGCATAATGACCTTTGCGAGCAGCAGCAAAGATTTCGTTACCGTTTACGATTGACATAAAACAGCCTCCTAAAATATATTACTCATTTGAGTACGTTTATATTCTAACACAGTTTCCAAGCAAAACGCATTAATATTTGCAAGTTTTTTCACTAAAGTAAACTCTATAAAAACCAGTACCACATACTAAATTACTTTTATAAAAACGATTTATCATTTACTCCGAGTTTTTTTTCGATTAACTTTTGCAGGGTCAACTAATGGGCAGCCAATATCGTCACAATTATGACAGCTATCAGCTCCATGCCGTTTAATAAACCTATTATAGATAACATAACAAAAACAGCCAAAAATAATAATACTCAAAATAGTGGTCGCTAGCATTATATCTTCCCCCCTACTGGTACTTTTTCAACACTGTATAATTTATCATTTTCATCCTTCTTGATAAATAAAGCATACACGATCATAGCAACTACGACTAGACTAAGAAATACACTTTCAAAATTGATACGCAGTTGTACTATCTGAGAACCTTGATAAATCAACATCGAAACAAAGTAAGCTAAACCAGTCTGATAACCTAGTGCATATAAAGTCCACCTAATATCCCCATATTCCTTATACATCGTTCCAATTGCTGCAAAACATGGAGCACACAGCAAGTTAAAAGCTAAGAAAGCATATGCTCCCATTGCACTATACGTACTATGTAAAGCTTGTGCAAAATTAGCACCTCCAAATGATATTCGTAAAGTACCTACACAGTTTTCCTTGGCAATCAATCCTGCAATTACAGCAACAGCTGCATGCCAATCACCAAAACCTAAAGGGGCAAATAAGGGAGCGACGAATTCACCTAAATAGCGCAACATACTTTGATTTTGACTCGTCATTTGTAATCTGAAGTTAAAGCTCATCAAAAACCAAATCAAAACACATGAAGCAAAGATAATCGTCCCTGCTTTTTGAATAAAGCTTCTTGCTCGACTCGCAACCTGACGCAAAACGTTACCAGCTTTTGGGAAGTGATAAGCCGGTAATTCCATTACGAATGGCAGCGGTGGTCCTGCAAATAACCGTGTTTTTTTCAAAAAGACCCCTGAGAACACAACTGCTAGGATACTCAGAAAATAAGCTGATGGTGCAACCCAGCTTTGACCGCGGAAGAAAGTACCGGTAATCATCGCAATAATAACTAATTTAGCCGAACATGGCATAAAGGTCGTTAGCATAATCGTCATCCGCCGATCCTTATCATTCTCAATCGTTCTAGTCGACATAACTCCAGGAACTCCGCACCCAGTTGAAATCAGCATAGGAATAAAAGACTTACCCGAAAGATTGAAACGATGAAAGATCCGGTCCATCACAAAGGCGATCCGCGCCATATACCCGCAATCCTCCAAAATACCCAAACAAAGAAAAAGCATCATTATCTGCGGAACAAAGCCTAGAACAGCCCCAACTCCGCCTATAATACCATCCACAATTAACCCATTCATCCAAGGTGCAACATCCCAACTTTTAAGCAAACTATCTGTGAAGTTAGGTATCCATTCGCCAAACAAAACATCATTAATCCAGTCGGTTCCCATTGAACCAATCGTTTGAATAGACAGATAATATACGACCCACATAACACCAACAAAAATCGGTAGCGCCAACCACCGATTAGTTACAACCTCATCAATTTTATCACTCATACTCATTGAGAAATCTTTTTCATCGATGACACACATCTCAATAATCCGAGCAATATATTCATATCTAGCATTAACGATAACACTATCGCTATTATCTTCAAAAACCTTTTCAGCAGTTTCAATAATATGTTCAATATCTTTTTTACGGGTAGCATCAAGTTTTACTTCATCCCACACACGTTCATCACGTTCAAAAAACTTAATTGCATACCAGCGGGTACTATCTTCTGGAACAAGCCCTACAATATTACTCTCGATCATCTTTAATGCAGATTCAAGTCGTTCATCATATTCTGGCAACGGGTACTTTTCTTTTTTATTTAATGCATGCTTAACTTCACTTTCTAATTTATCAATATTTGCATTCTTTAAGGCACTGATTCCCACTACCGGAATTGAAAGCATGTAAGAAAGTTTCTTTATATTGACTTTACGTCCATTTTTCTTTAAAATATCCGTCATATTCAATGCTAAAACTAATGGAACTCCCGTCTCCATTAATTGTAATGTTAAGTAAAGATTTCGTTCGATATTAGTTGCATCAACCGTTGCAACAGCTAAATCCGGTGTTTCATCCAGTAAATATTTCCGTGTAACTACTTCTTCAGATGTATACGGAGAAAGGGAATAGACCCCTGGAAGGTCTTGCACTGTGATCGTTTTGTCACTTTTTAGTTTACCTTCTTTACGCTCAACAGTTACTCCTGGCCAGTTACCAACATATTGGTTAGACCCGGTTAAACGATTGAAAAGAGTTGTTTTGCCACTATTGGGATTTCCTGCAAGTGCGATCACTGTCATTCCATTACCTCCACTTCGCTGACTAAGATAAAATCAGCTTCATTTTTTCTAATACTTAACTTATAATTCCGAACTATCAGCTCGATTGGATCTCCCAAAGGAGCTACTTGATAGACCTTAATAACCGTATTCTTGGTAAGCCCCATATCCATTAATCTTTTACGTAGCTTTTTATCTCCAAGAATTTTATTAATCGTACCAGTCTTTCCAACCTCCATGTGTGACAATGAAACCAGCTCTTTACTATCATTTTCATCCACTCCCTTCACCATAATATTTTGAGCCATAGCATAACTTACTGCCAGTCTTTGACCACGCAGGTAAATCACCATACCACTTTCATCGCTTGAAACAGTAATGACAGTCAGCACTCCATTGGGCGCAACTCCCATTTCTGCCAGTCTTCTTGCTAATCGATATTCCCCTAAGATGTCAACGATAATGTATTGTCCTTTACTGCGAACTTTAGCCAAAGATTCCATTTTTCACATCACTTTCATATTAGTTGAGAACGAGTCTCATTTAACTAAAAATATCACATCTTTTTAATTAATTCAATACAAAAAATGCGCTGAGGCCAACAACCTCGCGCACAATGTTTTCTTGTTGATTTCTAATTTAGCTAATAAAAAGATTAAAAAATCGCTGTCGCGACAGCTACTTATCCTAGTTCGATAATCCGACCTGTGTTAGTGTACACAATCCACTCTGCGACATTGGTAACGTAATCACCGATCCGCTCAATATGACTTGCTGCTACAATATACTCCGTTCCTGAGCTGATAAACTCTGAGTCATTTTGCATTGCCCTAAAAGCTTCTTTACGAATTTTCTTTAAATATTCATCGGTTTTTCGATCAGAAATAGCAACATCACGTGCTAAGTGCTCATCATTTTCAACATAGGCATGGATTATTTGTTTCAACATCCCATAGGCATGTCGACTCATATCTCCAATTACTTCTTCAATTATTTTATTCTTTTTCTCTTTTTTGATTCGCAATCCTGCACGGGCAACACTGACGGCATGATCACCAATTCGCTCTAAATCAGAACTTGCCTTTAAAATTGTTACTAGAATTCTCAGATCACTTGCCACCGGCTGCTGCAAGGCCATCACCTGAGCTGCCTTTCTCTCTAAATAAATTTCTTGTTCATTGATATTTTGATCATTATCGATTACCTTTTGCGCAAGATCTTCATCATTGTTTTCAAATGCATTTGTTGCCTGTTGAATTGCAGATGCAACATCAAATCCCATTTTAGCAAAATCTTCATGTAAGTTTTTAAGTTGTTTTTCTAGAATTTTACGCATGAAATCACTCTCCTATTATCCAAACCGGCCACTAATATAGTCATCTGTTTCTTGACGCTGTGGGTTTAAAAACAAACTCTTCGTCTTTCCGGCTTCAATTAATTCACCATTCAAGAAAAAAGCTGTTCTATCTGAAATCCGTGATGCCTGCTGCAAATTATGCGTCACAATAATAATTGTGTATCTATCACGAATTGTCAGCAGCATATCTTCAATTAATCCGCTTGAAACTGGATCCAACGCACTTGTAGGTTCATCCAGTAAAATCACATCTGGCTGAACAGCCAAGACCCGTGCAATACACACTCGCTGTTGCTGCCCGCCCGACAATGATAACGCACTTCTATGCAAATCATCCTTAACTTCATCCCAAACAGCTGCTTGTTTCAGACTGCGCTCAACTCTTTCATCCAGAAGCTGTTTATCTTTGATACCAGCAATTCGTAAGCCATAGGTTACATTTTCATAGATTGAGAATGGAAAAGGATTAGGTTGTTGAAAAACCATTCCAACTTTTTTACGTAGGTCAACAGTATCTGTTTTAGGACTATAGACATCTATTCCATTAATTTTGACACTGCCAGTCATTGTTACTTGTGGGATTAAATCATTCATTCTATTCAATACACGTAAGTAGGTTGACTTGCCACAGCCAGAGGGGCCAATCAATGCATTGATCCCTTTTGCTGGAAACGAAAGATTGATCCCCTTTAAGGCTTCTTTTTTTCCATAATAGAGATGTACATCATTTGTCGTAATAAAATCATCCATTTTTTTGCTCCTCCTGCTAACCAAAATTTCCAGAAATATAATCGTTGGTTGCATTAATTTGCGGTGTTGTAAAGACATTTTTAGTCTTTCCATATTCTAAAACATGACCCATATGAAAGAAGGCTGTATAGTCACTTATTCGTGAGGCTTGCTGCATATTATGCGTTACAATTATAATAGTATAACGTTTTTTTAATTCTACCAAAGTTTCTTCAATTTTACTTGTTGAAATCGGGTCTAACGCACTAGCTGGCTCGTCTAATAGCAAAATATCGGGTTTCATGGCAATAGTACGTGCAATACAAAGCCGCTGCTGCTGCCCGCCAGATAATGACCAAGCACTTTTATTTAAATCATCTTTGACCTCATCCCACAAAGCCGCATCTTTCAGACTCATTTCAACAATTTCATCAAGTTTCTGCTTATTCTTCAAGCCTTGTTCTCGGAGTGCAAAGGTTATGTTAGACTTGATCGACTTTGAAAAGGGATTAGGCCGCTGAAAAACCATCCCAATATGCTTACGCATCTCGTACACATTGATCTTGGAAGAATTGACGTCTAATCCACGATACCAAATATTACCTTCAACCTTAGCTACATTATCATTCATTCTATTCAATGAACGCAAATAAGTCGACTTACCTGAGCCAGATGCACCTATCAACGAAGTTATTTTATAGCGTTCAAATTCAAGATCACCATCGACCAGCGCATGCTTTTCTCCATAGTAAACTTGTAGATTCTGTGTCGTTATTGCTAGTTGATGCTTATCTTGGTTAAATCGTAAGATATTTTTGTCATTAAAATCATACTTTTGCATGCCCATCAGTTATCCCCCTACTTTGTTGCTGTTAATTTACGGTATAAACTATTACCGATAATACGCGCGAAAATATTGAATAATAGCACAACAATAATTAAAACAGCAGACGCTCCTGCTGAAACAGCACTAGCATCTGGCATCACACCTTCA
This sequence comes from Liquorilactobacillus capillatus DSM 19910, assembly GCF_001434915.1. Lineage (GTDB taxonomy): Bacteria > Bacillota > Bacilli > Lactobacillales > Lactobacillaceae > Liquorilactobacillus > Liquorilactobacillus capillatus. Next base: position 16,019 of record NZ_AZEF01000010.1, on the reverse strand, counting down.
GAATTAATTTTCCAGATGTGCACGGCTAACGTTTCTGCTGGACGCATTAAATTCAATGGGCTTGCGGCATTAAACGGATTCCAATTTCCAAAATTAATGTTAGTTGCGCTCTGACCTGCTGTATAGATTAAAGCAGCTGCTTCTCCAAAAACACGACCTGCGCCTAAAACAACTCCTGTAACAATCCCCGGAAGAGCTTCGGGCAAAACAATCCTAGTTACGGTTCGCCATTTTGACAACCCTAGTGACATTCCCGCTTCCCGTTGAAGATTCGGTACTGCTCGTAAAGATTCTTCGATATTTCGTGTCAATAACGGTAAATTAAAGAATGTCAGTGCGATCGCACCAGATAAAATGGAAAAACCCATTTGTAATTGAACGACAAAGAGCAAAAAACCGAATAAACCCACTACAACCGAGGGTAATGAACTTAAGACTTCGATCGCCATCCGGACAATAGAGGTTACAATATTTTTAGGTGCATATTCAGATAAGAAAATCCCTGCTCCTAAAGAAATCGGAAATGAAATAATTAACGTGAGAATTAATAAATAAATAGAGTTAAATAATTGGACACCTATTCCTCCACCACTCTCAAAGGATTGTGATGCTGCGGTTAAGAAATGCCATGAAATATGTGGAACACCAGCAATTAAAATATCTCCCAGTAAGAAAAGTAAGATAATAACAACTAGTCCAGCGATTATACGAATAATATTAATCGCAATCTTATTTTGTATTTTTGTTTTCATCCTACATTCTCCCCTTTCGACCGATCAACCGAACTACAATATTAAAGAATAAGGACATCAATAATAAAATCAGCGCGAGTGACCACAACGCATTGTTAGCTACTGTCCCCATAACTGTATTTCCAATTCCCATCGTTAGGACACTGGTTAAGGTTGACGCTGAAGATAGTAAACTAGTCGGCATAACAGCAGCATTCCCAATTACCATCTGAACAGCCAATGCCTCCCCAAAGGCCCGTGCCATTCCAAAAATAATTGCTGTTAAGATCCCAGATGTTGAAGACCGCAAAATAACCTTATAGATCGTCTGCCACTTAGTTGCACCTAAAGCTAAAGATGCTTCTTTATAAAAACGTGGGACTGCTCTTAAACTATCAACCGTCATTGAAGTAACTGTTGGTAAAACCATTACAAACAATACAAAAGAACCTGATAATATCCCGTACCCTGAACCGCCAATATGATTTCTCACTAATGGAACAATCACAGATAAGCCGATAAAGCCATAAACAACTGAAGGAATACCCACTAGCAGTTCAATAACACTTTGCAAAATTCGCTCACCTTTTTTAGAAGAAATCTCTGTCATGTATAAGGCTGTTCCAATCGCGAATGGGGTTGCAAATAGTGCCGCCAGAATAGTGACACCAAATGAGCCAGTTATCATTGGTAAAGCACCCAACATTGGCTTTCCCTTGGCATCTAACATCGAGGGGTTCCAATTCTTCCCTGTCAGGAAATCCCAAAAATTAGCTTTATTCACAAAAAAGGTTGCTAAGCCCTTCGAAGCGACAAATACAAAAATTGACAACACGACTAAAACAATCAGCCCAATACACGTATAAGTAATAAGTTTACCAATAAAATCTTGCCGTGTTTCTCTTGAACTGCTTTGGATTTTTTCCTTAATAGGATCCATAAAAAAACACCTTTCTATCAAAACTTGGGAGTATACCCAACAGCTCTTAAGCCATTAGGTTACTCCCAGCGATATTTAATAAGTCCCCTTCAGCTTAAACAGAAAGTTACTCTAAAGCTAATCAAACTTTATTATGACTGAACTCTTAATTTCTTTTGTAACGCTAGCTGTGCTGCTTAAATATTATTACTACCTTATTTTGAAGTAACTTTGTTATTAGCATCTTTTTGAACATTCATCTGATGAATTGAAATGTAACCAAGATCTTTGACCAATCCTTTTTGAACTTTATCAGAAGTCATATATTTTAAGAATTTTTTTGTTACCTTATTTGGCTGACCCTTGGTATACATATGTTCGTAAGACCAGATTTTCCATTTGTTGTTAGTAACATTTTCATCAGTCGGCTTTACACCATCAATCGATAATTCTTGAATCGAAGGTTTAACATAGGAGAAAGCTAAGTAACTTACTGCACCAGGTGTTTGTGCAACCATTTTTTGAACTGTTCCGTTGGAATCTTGTTCCTGTGCCTTTTTAGCTGATTGCCCGTTCATTACAGCCGCTTCAAAAGTAGCTCTGGTTCCACTTCCTTCTGGACGGTTGATTAGAACGATGCTCTCATCCTTACCGCCAACTTCCTTCCAGTTAGTAATCTTACCTGTAAAGATATCACGCAATTGACTCATGGTGACATTTTTAACGCCTGCCTCTTTATTAACAACAGGTGCCATTCCTACAACAGCTACTTTATGATCAACTAACTTAGAAGCTTTAATTCCCTTTTGCTGTTCTGCAAAAATATCAGAATTACCGATCGTCACTGCTCCTGATTGTACTTGGCTTAAACCGGTTCCCGAACCACCACCTTGAACAGTAATACTAACTTTAGGATTATCCGCTTGATAATTTTCAGCCGCCTTTTCAACTAATGGCTGTAATGCCGTTGACCCAACAACCGTTATTTTTCCAGATGTTTCAGAAGAAGAGTTAGCGCTATTATTTGAGGCTGATTTTCCACACCCCACAAGTAATGCTGAACTTGCAAAAATTAATGCTGCAATTTTTGTTAGATTTTTCATTTAATTTCTCCCTTTCCTTACTACATGTGTATTTTAATATTTGTTTGTAAAGAATAAATACGTTTTTTTGTAACGGTTTTGTAAAGATAATTTTCATACATATTATTTTCAATAGAGCTTGTTTAACGGTAACCTAACAGACAAAGAAGACTGACTTAAAAGTTAACTTTTAAGTCAGTCTTCTTACTATTATATTCTAAAAATAATCTCTAAGTGCCTCTCCGCCTTTAGGCAACTTATACCTGATCTATTTTTACTAAGCAATATGGTTTTCACGTAAAATTTGCTTTACCATCTGTACCGTTTCATCTGTTTTTTCCCATTCCTCAAAGTGATCAAAATCTTCTGCCGGCATTTCAAAATTTTCATTTATATATTTTTCATATCCAATAACACTACTTGAACGTGGGATGTTTAATTGTAAAATCCTAACTCCCTTAATGAAACCTCGTTGAACTGCTAATTCAGCCCGACCATTTTGAACCATATTTGATATCTCAAAATAACGCGTTCCATCATTTCGTTCAATTTCTTCAATTAAATCTAATCTTTCATTGCTTTTAGCCACATTAATCGCTCCTTTTCAACACTACTCAGTATAAAGAGTTTCGCTTTCACATGTCAATTCAGCAAAAAAAAGAAAGTATTATGGGAATTACTCATAATACTTTCTAGCATAAGAGAGAAAGAGAATTGATTAAAAGGTAAAAGATAATTACCTTACCAACTAATAATAACGCTTTCAGTTAGCGCTGTCAATCATTGAAATACTTTTCTTTTAATTTAAATTAAACCTTAATTCCTCTATAATGAAGTTAGTATAAAGGAATGAGGTTAACTATAATGATTAACAGTAAACAGTTTATTTTAAGCTTTCTCTTGAGTGTTATTATTTGTATTTTAATGCCTCTTTTTATGTTTATCAGCCACTACCAAGCAACTATGCAAAATATTGATACTATTTTTTTATTATTACAAACATCTTACTGGTATCTTCCTTTCATCTTCGGAATCACTTTCTTTCTTCTCGTTTTCTTTAGTCTTTATATTATTTTCCGGATCGTAAATTTCCTTATTCGTTTCTTTAATCATTAACTTTTATTTCTAGTCCCACATAAAAAAACCAGGTCAAAAAATTTCTTGACCTGGCTTCCGCCACTATGTGATGATTTATGATTCAATAACTATTGTATGACTTACTGATAGCTATTTTGTTCCAAGTTCTTCTTCAACGACCTTAACTATTTCCATAACATACTCGTGAACCTGTTCTTTTGTTGGAGCTTCAGCCATTACACGTAAAAGATTCTCTGTCCCACTCGGCCGAACCAAAACACGTCCTTCAGTTCCCATTTTAGCTTCAACATTTTTAATTGCTGCTTGGATTGCTTCGTTTTCTGCAGCCGCCTTTTTGTCTTTGACCTCCACGTTAACAAGTTCTTGTGGATATGTTGTTACTTCAGCCGCCAATTCTGAGAGTTTCTTCCCAGTCTGCTTAACAACATTCATCAGTTGTAAAGCAGTTAGCATCCCATCACCAGTTGTGTTAAAGTCCAAAAAGACAACATGCCCAGATTGTTCCCCACCAACGTTATAACCATTTTTTCTCATTTCTTCAACAACATAACGATCTCCAACTCGTGTTTTAACCGACTTGAGTTCGCTTGCTTCCATCGCTTTGTAAAGTCCAATATTACTCATAACAGTCGTAACGATCGTATCTTTCTTCAAGCGCCCACGTTGGCTTAAATACTTACCGCAGATAAACATTATCTTATCACCATCAATAATATTTCCTAACTCATCGACAGCGATACACCTATCTCCATCTCCATCAAAAGCCACACCTAACTGGGCTCCTTTCTCAACCACAAAACGTGAGAGTCCTTCAGGATGTGTTGATCCGACCTCTTTATTAATATTGAGCCCATCTGGACTAATCGCCATCGTGTCAAATTCAGCACCTAAATCAGCAAATAGCCGCGCTACGATTCCACTTGTCGCACCGTTTGCACCATCGACTGCAATATGAAGCCCCTCTAAATCATCAGGGATAGTTTGTTCCAGAAACTGTGTATATTTAAGTATCCCCTCGTGATAACCATTTAACACCCCAAGGCCTTGTGCTGAAGGACGAGGTAGTGAATCTTTGTCACTTTCCAATAACTGTTCTATCTCTTCTTCTTTTTCATCCGATAGCTTGTAACCATCGCCACCAAAGAATTTTATTCCATTATCTTGAACAGGATTATGTGAAGCAGAGATCATCACCCCTGCATCAGCATCTTGTACACGAATTAAATAAGCAACTCCTGGAGTAGTGACAACTCCGAGTGAAAAGACCTCTATTCCTACTGACAAGAGCCCAGCAATCAACGCTTGTTCTAGCATCTGTCCTGAAATTCGCGTATCACGTGCCACCAAAACCCGCGGTGGCTTAGCACTATCTTTAGCATGTTCTGTTAAAACATACCCACCACAACGCCCAAGTTTAAAAGCGAGTTCCGGACTGAGACCCTCATTTGCTACTCCTCTAACTCCATCAGTTCCAAAATATTTCATTATCTAATCCTCATTTCTAATACATTTTTACTAGTTTATTCTTCAGCATGGCTACTTACACTACTTGAAGTACTTGTTGTCTCTGAACTGCTTGAACTGCTATCACTTGTACTATCTGAAGTACTGGATAAACTTTGACTCGTACTACTCGCTTTTTGGCTTGAACTGTCAGAAATAACAGTCTCACTTTTTGAAGTCGATGCCGTACTTGTTTCACTAGCAGATGCCGTATTGGAATCGCTACTCTCAGTCTCAGTAACATCAATATGGACTTTGACCGACTTAGGTGTAATTCTAGTTATTCCACTTACGGAACTCTCTAGCGTTACAGTCTTATCTGTCGAATTATCGACCCCTTCGACTGAGACTGGGACATCAAGTTTATCTATTTTGGCTAAAGCCACCTTAGTCCCTTGAAGAGTAACTTCCTTAGTATCACTTGAAAATCTATACCTTTTCCCACTAACACCTTCACCACTAGAAACTAGGTTAAGCGTCACTTTCTTTGTTGTACTTGCACTATGAACAGGTAATCTGACTCTAACAGTCTGTGGTGTTATGACTACGTTGAGAATTTTACCGCTATTATCGACAGCTTGCAACAAAACCTGTCGGGTAATTGTTTGCTTGGTCCCTTGAGGAATGTCGACAGCTGCTATAACTTCAGCAATATTATCGATATCTTTCTTAGCACCCGTTACACTTGCAACCTGCTGATCAGCCGATGGTTTCCCAACATCATAATTACTTGCCAAGTTGTTTGTATCGTATTTGAACTGAACTGGAAAGTTCGCTGTTTCCCGCTGGCTGATCGTGACCTTGATCGATTGTGGTTTAAGTTCATAACTTAAATCTTTGTTAATCCCAGATTGTTCTAGCCTAACCGTGTGTGTGCCCGGTTTTAACTTAGAAAGATCTGCATATACGCTAAAGTTTCGTGTATTAGCAGTTGTTGTTACCAGTGCTCCTGGTCCGCTCAGCTTAACCTTAACTTTCGAAGGATATCCTGTAACAAAATATTTATTACTATCTACGTTTAGCTTTAGATCAACACTTAAGGTCTCACTTCTATCTGAAGACATCATCGTCGTATCTGAATTATTTGAATCATTACGCGTCGTATTTAATTTATCAGAATTTACATAAGCAAACAACAAAATAGCAAAGCCCAGAGCTAAAACTTGGTAGACAATACGGTTATCCAATAGTTTATTAAGATTCATCCCCTTTTCCCCCCTTTGAATATTTCTTCAAAGAGTGCTACAAAACGATTATTTTTACCTGGTTCTGGTGTAATAATTAACTCTTTTTCTAATAATTTCATATAGTCTTCACGTGTTAAATCACGTAGGAGTTCATTATTCTTGGTAATCGTTACACCCCCAGTTTCCTCAGAAACAACAATCGTTAATGCGTCTGTCACTTCACTGATTCCCACTGCTGCTCGATGTCGCGTTCCAAGAGCCTTAGGAATCAAATTACTCTCAGATAACGGTAGGTAAGCAGCCGCAACAGCAATTTTATTGTTCTTAATAATAACTGCACCATCATGTAATGGTGTGTTAGGAATGAAGATGTTAATCAGCAATGCCCCTGTGATATCAGCTCCAAGACGAATACCAGTTTCAATATAATCTTCCAAACCAGTATTCATCTGAATAGTAATCAAAGCACCTATCCGCCGCTTGGACATATACTTGATCGCTTGATCCAATGCAGCAATCATCTTTTTTCCATCTTCATTTTGCTTTTTATTATGAAAAAAAAGTGAGCCACGGCCTAAATGTTCCAAACCACGTCTAATTTCTGGCTGAAAAATCACTATAATTGCAATGATTCCCCAATTTATTACTTGATTCATTATCCACGAGACGGTCTCTAATCCCACATACCAACTTACAAACTTGATGATGATAATCATAACAACACCTTTAAAAAGCTGAACAGCTTTAGTTCCCTTTAAAAGCATCATTAATTTATATACTACATACCAAACAACTAGAACATCTAAAATGTTAATTGCATTTTTCCAAGAAACTAACTCGGCCCAGTTTACGGACATTCATTTTACCTCCTAAAGATTATAATCTAAGTATAGCACGATATCTTTATATTCTCTTTGGACATCAATAAAAATTAAGATAGTGGCAAAATCTAACGTTAAAGCTCGGATTGCAAGATACAATTTGTTACAATATAATCATAAAAGAAATGGGTGATTTTTATGTTAAAAAAGTACCAATGGATTGTACGAATAAGTTTTATTTTATTCATGTGTTATATCTATGCAACTGTGTATTCTGAAAATGGGGTCTACAGTTTTCTCTTATTGAATACTTTTCTCGGGTATATCCCAATTGAACTGGCAATGCATATCACCCCCCGAAGGTCAAAAGCTTTCTTTTATTCTTTCTTCATTCTTTGGATATTGTTTTATCCTAATGCACCATATGTCTTAACTGATCTTTTCCATCTGGCTATGCTGGACCCATACAACCATACGACTGGATTAATGGAATTTAACCTTCATCTATGGCTAAACTTCACTAACTTAATTTCAAGTGCTATTGCCTGTTCTGTTATGGGGATCTGGAGTTTGGAACATATTTCTAATTCGCTCTTAGCGCGCTTCCACTTAACGAAAAAAATATATAAACCATTACTCATTCTAATCCTGACCATCGTCTCATCTGTTGGTGTTTACGTTGGTCGTTTTCTACGGTTACACACGGCATACCTCTTTTTCAATCCTGAATGGGTCGTTCATCAGTTAGTAATAATGTGGAGCCCACGAATGCTTGTTTTTGTTGGTTTTATGTTCATTATTCAGATGATTCTCTGGGGAACTATTTACATTGCACGTCTATCTTTAAACAGTCAGAAAGAAGATTTACTGTAGTGATTATCAAAATAAAAAGCTTTCTCACTTTGAAGACAACTATTACTTGATCTGTAAGCATTAACTAATGTTTATTGATTAATTATTTACAGTCTATCCGCTAAAATTAAAGGAGCTGTGCCAAAAGTTAAGTTTTGGCACAGCTCCTCTTTTATTCCGTATAAACGTGTTCCATAAGTCAAAATTCTCCGTCTAACTTCGAATTACTCATAGCAAAGTACTCGCTATGTTCGTAATTTTGAGTTAGTACTCAAATTTTCCCGACTTATGTCACACTCTCTTATTTAGTCTCTACCAACATATCCAAGAGGTCCAATCTTGCTATCATCATCTCTAATGATCCATATTATGCAACCCACTTGAGCGTAAAATCAAACTCTCCTCGTGGTTAATATACTGTTGTAGTTTTATTGCAATCTGGTGGGTAATGTAGCCCTGCTCAACTAAATACTGCAATGAAAGCCGTTGAGCACTGACCGATCTAAACCGTAACTTATGAATCTGATCTTGATATTCTTTTTTGCCTAAAAAATCACTACTCTTTTGCTTCTCAACTATATTTCGGTAGCCGATTATCAAATGATAAATCACTTCACGATTAAAAGCTTTTTCATTAACATCAGGATTTTTTAAATATTCTGACAACGATTTAATTGCTGCTTTTGCAAGTGTTCGTTCAATAAAACGCATTTCTACCCCATACGTTTCATCCTGTCTTACTCCGTTCCACAGACTAACCCTCCGAAGTATCTTCCCTAATGATTGCCCAAAAGTTGGAAAAAGCCATGTTTGTCTGATTCGTGCGATATGGTCCACATTTTTTAGTTGCTTAAGCAAGTTTTTGCGTGATTTTAAATAAGACTTTTTGTGAATCTGGTTCGTCCGAAACAACCGTTGCAATTCCATTAGTTGTCCCTTCAATGCAACCTTACGCAACTTAATTTCATCTGTTGTTGCGGCTAAGGTTTCGTCTTCACCACGTTCATCATTTTCAATGCTCTTGATCATATGCTGATATTCCAAAATCAAATGGTAAACTGCAAGTTGATTATTCATCCGCCGTTGTTCTTCTAAACTACGAACCGCACTTTTTAGGATATATAACTTAGCTTGATTTAAGTTCAGCATAAATGAGTCTTCATCCTCATCACTGTCATCATGTTCTTCAAGTCCGACGACTCCCCCACGCGTTTCTAATTCAAGTGTATGTCCCGCAATCATAGGCAGAGTCACGATTGCCATTATCATACTTAGAATAATGACTCCCGCAGCTATAAATAAGACTAGCGCACGCTCTGGAAAGACTTCACCTGAAAGAGTGTGCAACGGAATTGTCAAAGCGGCTGCCATTGTAATTGCACCACGAACACCTGATAAACCAGACAACATCGCTATCTTAAATCTTATCCGAAAAGATTTGTCACTCTTTTCATGATCAAACAACTGGTAACAATACGTCCAAATAACTCGGATTGCTAACAAGATAAACCAAACTATAAAAACCAGTAAAATTGCACTTGGTGTACTAATTCGTTCATTCTTTATTGTTCCCATTGTCGCAACAGGGAGCTCAACTCCCAGAATAGTGAACATAGTTCCATTAAGTAAGTAGACAATAATATCCCACATCCGCTCGCTGACTAAATTAATTTCAGGTTGGACGCTATTAAAAGTTGCTCGTTTGGATGAAAAGAAAACGCCTGCGACAACTACTGCAATGACACCCGAAGCATGTAGATATTTTTCCGTCAGTAAGTAAACAATGAACGGTACCGAAACCTGTAAGACTGTATTAAAAATAACATCATTAAAGCCCTTAACTACGAGCCACTCGATTATAAAAATCACTAAGTTTATTAAAATAATTCCAGCAAGCAAACCAATTGAAGCCATGTAAAAGAAGTCACCAATTGCCTGTGAAAAAGAAAAATAACCTGTCACAGCAACTCCCAAAGCATATTTGAAACCAATCAAACCACTCGCATCATTAATTAAACTTTCACCACTAACCAAATGTAAAATATTATCAGGAAGTTTAACCTGTTTTGAAATAGAGTGCACCGCGACAGGATCGGTTGGTGCTAAGACAGCTGCTAGGGCAAAGCTAACTGGTAAAGGCAACGACGGTATCACTAAGTAAATTAAATACCCGCCCACAAGAATTGTAATGAAAACTAAAATAATCGCATTATTAATAATGGCTCCCTTTAACTTCCATAGCTCATGTTTAGGAAATTTACGTCCATCGTTGTATAGTAGCGGTGCAATAAAAAGTAACAAAAACCAGCTAGAATTCAAATCAATTTTTAGATTAAAGACAAGCGCCACAGTTGTACCAATAAAAATCTGAATCAAACTGACTGGAATCGTTTTAAAATAGTGATTAACTAAATTTGATACTAAAACCAACGCTACTAACAAAATCACTGTTTCAACGACTGTCATCCAACTAACCTCCTCGTTATTTATTATGACAAAAATTAGCAGTAAAAAAAAGAAGTTCGCTTATCTTTACAAGGAACTTCTCTTTCGCTAACTATTTATCTTCACCTATAATTCGTACTTCCGTTTCTAAGCGGACCTGAAACTTAGCATAAATCGTTTCTTGGATATGTCTAATTACAGCTAGGTAATCTGTCGCCGTTGCAAACCCAATATTAACGATAAAGCCAGCATGCTTAAGTGATACTTGTGCTCCACCGATTCTAAATCCCTGCAACCCAGCATCGTGAATCAATTTACCAGTATAATGACCTTGTGGGCGCTTAAAGACACTCCCACACGAAGGATATTCAAGAGGTTGTTTAGAAGCTCGTAAAAAGTTAAAATCATCCATTTGTGCACGAATCTTCTTCTTTTTAGCTTCTGTAAGCTCAAAAATAGCTTCAAGAACAATATCATCCTCATCTTGAATCCGACTATGACGATAACCAAAATCTAACTCGCCATTTTGATAGAGACGTATCTCACCTGCACGGGTTAACACTTCGACTGCAGCTGTTACTTCACTTATTTCACCACCATAAGCCCCTGCATTCATAAAAATTGCTCCCCCAACACTACCTGGAATCCCTGCGGCAAATTCTAACCCAGACAATCCAGCTTTGTATGCAGCCTCCGTTGTATCGATAAGTGATGCCCCTGCTTGTGCAGTAACTTGGTCACCCGCAACTCTGATTTGATTTAATTCAATCAAAATCAGTACCAGCCCTCTGATTCCGCCATCCCGCACGATTAGATTGCTGGCATTACCTACAACTGTAACCGGAATTTCTAATCTTCTAGCCTCAACTATCATCTGTTTCAGCTCAGAAGTCTTCCTAGGGAAAGCCAGTAAATCTGCCTGTCCGCCAGTCTTAGTATTGGTATATTTTGATAAAGGTTCATTGATAAGAATTTTACTTTCTTCAAATAAATTATAAAAGTTTTTATCTGCCTGATTCATTTTACAAGGTCCTCACAATCAAAAAGTAATCATTAAATATTTTATAAACGAAAGTTACAACTAGTTTTTCTTTATTACAGCTGTTAAAATTAATTCTAGACGATTTATGAAGGGTGTTAAAGATAAATGAAGTTTATTTCATGGAATGTTAATGGTTTGCGTGCTATTCTAAAAAAAGATTTTATGTCTGTTTTTGCTGAGCAAGATGCAGACTTTTTCTGCCTTCAGGAAACCAAGTTGCAAGAAGGTCAAGTTAATCTTAACCTACCTGGTTATGTGCAATATTGGAATTATGCCGATAAAAAAGGTTATTCAGGAACAGCGATTTTTGCTAAAGTACCTGCAATACGAGCAATATACGGTATCAACAACGAAACATTGGACCATGAAGGTCGCGTCATTACACTTGAGTACCCCACTTTTTTCTTAGTAACTTGTTACACACCCAATTCACAAACTAAATTAAAACGGCTTTCCTTCAGATTAGAATGGGAGACAGCCTTTCTAGCATATCTTCAGGCTTTAGATAGTCAAAAGCCCGTTATTTTATGTGGTGACTTAAACGTCGCCCATAAAAAAATTGATTTGAAGAACTGGAGAACAAACCAGCACAATGCGGGCTTTTCAGCCGAAGAACGCCAAAAGATGTCAACTCTCTTAGCTGCCGGTTTTACAGACTCATTTCGTTATCTTCATCCTGATGAAACTGGGATCTATTCTTGGTGGAGTTACCGTTTCCATGCTCGCGATAATAATGCTGGGTGGCGGATAGATTATTTTATTACTTCAAATATACTGCAAGATAAAATAGTAACTGCTGCTATTTTAACACATATTTACGGTTCAGATCACTGTCCTATTCTTTTGGAAGCTGCTTTATAAGGAGGTCAATTATGGACTTTGTTTCATTAGATTTCGAAACTGCTAATTATAAAAGAAATAGTGCCTGTTCCATTGCCTTAACTGTTGTACGTCAAAATCGAATAGTGGATGAGTTTTATTCGTTAATAAATCCGCAAGCCCCTTTTAAACGTCGAAATATCCAGATTCACGGTATAACGCCTGAAGATGTGGCAAACGCGCCAACCTTTGCAGAACTCTGGCCACATATTTCACCCTTATTCGCGCCCAACAAATTAATCGTTGCACATAATGCGACTTTCGACTGTAGTGTTTTAAAAAATACGTTATCTTCTTACGATATCGTTAATCCAACATTTCTTGTCTTAGATACACTAAAAACTAGCCGTTCTTATTTTAAGAATTTTGAAAACCATAAACTAAACACCGTCTGTGACCAATTAAAGATTCAGTTGCACAATCACCATAATGCACTAGACGATAGCTTAGCTTGTGCTAACATTTTATTATATCAACTTCAGAAGTTTGGTGCTGCCGATATTAGTAAATTCATTAAGTCTTTTAAATAAGTTTTACTAACTTAACATTGTAAATATCACAAATAATTTATACTTACCTAAAAAGGAGCTGTACCAAAAGTTAACTTTTGGCACAGCTCCTCTTTTGTTCCGTATAAACGTATTCCATAAGTCAAAATTCTCCGTCTAACTTCGAATTACTCAAATTTTTCCGACTTTGTACTGCCTTACAAAACTTGGACATGTAAATCAAGTTTTGTAAGGCAGTTCACTTATTCACACTCTTTTTTTTATGTGTATTAACTAGAGATCCTCAATCATTCCTTGGGTTTATTAAAACGCGCTAATTGACCTTGAAACTCTTTTCGATACTTTTCAATATCACTTGTTTGCGCCGCTATCGTATAATCAGCATATTCCCCATGCTCACCTTTATCCAATCCTTCAATTTCTTCATCTTCATTGACTCTAATCTTAATAAATCTTTTCATTATTATAACAATTATTGCTACAATTACTACTACGAAAGCGATAGTAAAGAAGGTTCCAATAATCTGAATAAATAATTGGTGCCACCCCCCACCATAGAATAAACCATTTTCAGTTATCGCACTATTAGCTGCTTTACTGGCAAAAGCCCCTGTTAGAATTGAACCAACTATTCCTGAAACGCCATGACACCCAAAAGCATCTAACGGATCGTCATATTTTAGTTTGGGTTTGATGTAAGTGATAAACCCGTAACTAGCCAAAGCACTTAGAAAACCAATCCCAAAAGCTCCAACTGTCGTTACAAAACCTGCTGCTGGCGTTATTCCAACTAGGCCGCAAATTGTTCCGGTACAAACACCTTCTAAAGTCGGCTTTTTAACAACGATCATATCTACAACCATCCAAGTAATCATAGCTGCTCCTGTTGCAATAGTTGTCGTTAAAAAGGCTTGAATTGCAATTTCATTCATCCCCAAAGCAGACCCAGCATTAAAGCCATACCAACCAATCCATAGAATAGCTGTACCCAGCAGTACCCAAGGCATATTATAATGTTCAACTTTTAGCCTCTTACCAAAATTCAATCTTTTACCAACAAAAATTGAAAGCATAAGTGCGGTTATCCCCGCATTTATATGTACAACTGTCCCCCCTGCAAAATCTAAAACACCCAAAGAGGCAAGCAGACCTGTTGGACTCCATACAATATGCACCATTGGATAGTAAATAATAATTGACCATAAGACAATAAAAACTAATAAAAAATTAAAACGCATTCGACCAACAATTGCTCCGACAAATAATGCAGGTGTGATAATTGCAAACATCATTTGGAAAATCAAATAACCACCCACACTGATTCCTAATTCTTTTGATTGCATTTTGGTAAGATCTAAACCACTTAGGAAAAAATGATTAACTTTTCCAATTATTCCGCCTATATCTCCATTGAAAGATAATTCATAACCAACAGCTGCATATAGTAAGACCGCAATTCCACAAATAAAGAAAACTGACAACATTGTATTAACAACATTTTTTCTCGAGACTAATCCTCCATAAAAAAAAGCTAATCCAGGTGTCATAAAAAAAACAAGAACACTAGAAACAATTAAAAAAGTCATGTTTGAACCATTCATCTCTATCCCTCCTATTGCTAATGTCATAAATTATAACATCACATTATAAATTACGTCTATCTTAATTAACGATAACATGGTATTAATAAAAATAAGTACCAATATATTTATAAAACATGCTTAATATCTATTTAAAGTTATAAAAGATAACATTTCCTTACTTAAAATATAAAAAAACACTAACACAAAATGTGTTAGTGCTTAAATATATCGAATAATTAGTAATACCGGTGATCGGGGTCGAACCGATACGCCCTCAACGGGCACTGGATTTTGAGTCCAGCGCGTCTGCCAATTCCGCCACACCGGCATAAAATAACTTAGTTAGTTTAGTTAGCGCCTCAAAGCAACTAAAGGCGGTAACCGGATTTGAACCGGTGATAAAGGTTTTGCAGACCTCTGCCTTACCACTTGGCTATACCGCCATACTAAAGGAACAAATCCTCACTACTGGGTTAGCTGGATTCGAACCAGCGCATGAGGGAGTCAAAGTCCCTTGCCTTACCGCTTGGCTATAACCCAATACTAAGGGCGATAGGTGGGAATCGAACCCACGCGTGCCGGAGCCACAATCCGGTGCGTTAACCACTTCGCCACTATCGCCATCAATGGCAGGGGTAGTAGGAATTGAACCCACACTGACGGTTTTGGAGACCGTAGTTCTACCTTTAAACTATACCCCTATTATAATAAAAATGGAAGGGAGTGGATTCGAACCACCGAACCCGAAGGAGCGGATTTACAGTCCGCCGCGTTTAGCCAGACTTCGCTACCCTTCCATGGTGGCGCGGGACAGAATCGAACTGCCGACACATGGAGCTTCAATCCATTGCTCTACCGACTGAGCTACCGAGCCATCAAAAATATAATACAACGGTCCTAGCCGGATTTGAACCGGCGATCTCCTGCGTGACAGGCAGGCGTGATAAACCCCTACACCATAGGACCGAAATGTGTATGGAGGATACAGGGCTCGAACCTGTGACCCTCTGCTTGTAAGGCAGACGCTCTCCCAACTGAGCTAATCCTCCAACATGACCCGTACGGGATTTGAACCCATGTTACCGCCGTGAAAGGGCGGTGTCTTAACCACTTGACCAACGGGTCGTTTTGCTAACGGAGAGTAAGGGATTCGAACCCTTGAAACAGGTTAATACCCGTTTACATGATTTCCAATCATGCTCCTTCGGCCAACTCGGACAACTCTCCATCATAAACTCCGGCAGGCGGGCTCGAACCGTCGACAACCTGATTAACAGTCAGGTGCTCTACCAACTGAGCTATGCCGGAATAAGTGCACGGCAACGTCCTACCCTCGCAGGGGGCGATCCCCCAACTACTATCGGCGTT
>NZ_AZEF01000061.1 GCF_001434915.1 Liquorilactobacillus capillatus DSM 19910 | reverse complement strand
ACAAAGTAATTAGAACTTTTATAAGTGGATTCACCAACAACAGTTGACGAAGAGCCTCTTTTTATTTTTACATTTTGGTATCTTCTAGTATATTTTTTGGCGCTCACGTTACATAAAAGTTGCATAAAACTAAAAATTTTACAAAATTAGTCTATCTTTTTGGATAATTATTTTGTTATAAGCTGCGATAGCTATATAATTACTTATTTTATTTGTTGAATTTTTGGGTAATATATAACTCTTTATAAGTCTTATTTCTTGCGTGTTTATGTTATCAGCGTATATTACTGACTGAAAGAGGGTAATAAATGTGGATAAATTGGCACTGAAATTAGGTATTAACAGTGTAGATTATACTATAACAAAAGTTAGCTTAGCAGGGCAATTTAAAGGTGAATTCATAGAGTTGACAGTTAGCGAACATTTGAGTAAAAGTGATATCTATTCTTTTTCAAAATTAATAGTGGACAATAAAGTGTACCTTTTTTACGGAACTAGTAAACCTAAGAATATGGATGGAACAGTTCTAAAGTTTAAATTAGTTACGCAACATGAATAAGAGGATAACTAACTTATGTCATTGAATTAAAAATATCTTGAATCGATTGATGCTTAGGACATAGAGACACCTGCGCTGGTATATGCTTAGCTAAGGGTCTTTAAATATTAAAAGGAACACGTGTGTCCTAGAAAAGACTATTGAAATGTTAATTTATGTAATATAAAAGAAAGACAAAAAGCTTACATCAAAATGATATGTCATTTTGATGTAAGCTTTTTGTGTACGCGGTATTTTCTAATTTTGCTCATTACACTTCCACAAGCATGCTATAATATCCAAGGACACTACATATAGTGCTGCAATAATACATAGTACTAAAGATTTTTTATATTACTTTCGTGCAGAAAGGTTTTGTAGTAATAGATGTAGCTAAGATCTAAATTTTAGGCAAAAGCAAGGGATCGTATTTGTGGAAAAGAACAATAAGTTAGTTATCTCAATTATTTCGATAGGATTATTAAGTTTCTTAGGGATTGTGATTGAAACAGCCTTAAATATTACATTTCCGAGACTAATGCGTGCTTTTTCAATTTCAGCAAGTACAGTTCAATGGCTGACAACAGGTTATATGTTGGTTTCAACTGTACTGATCCCTTTTGGAGCATTTTTAAGAAAAAGATGTAGAATAATTTCTTTATTTAGAATAGCTGTTTTTAGTTTTCTGGCAGGAACGATCTGTGCGGGTTTTGCAGAAGATTTTTTGTTTCTTTTACTGGGACGTTTGTTACAGGGGGTGGCAGCAGGAATAGGTCTTCCATTGATGTTTTCACTTATTTTGGAACAAGCTCCCCGAAGATCTGTTGGGACGTTTATGGGAATTGGTAGCTTAGTAATTGCCTTTGCCCCAGCAGTTGGTCCTGCGTACGGGGGCGTAATTCAAAGAGCATTTAGTTGGCATATGTTATTTATCTTATTACTGCCACTTATTATTATTACATGGTTATTAGGAGAATTTAGTATACAGCAAGTTGCACCGACTAAAAAAGTTGCTTTTGATCTACGAGGCGGGATCTCACTAGCGGCATTATTAACTGCGACTTTATTGTTAATTGTTAACCTTACATCTGGCAATGGCTCATTGATACTGCAAATCTTGCTTATAGTAATCATAATAATTAGCTGTGCGGCTTTCCTTTATTTTGAGAGAAACAATCCGCAGCGTCTACTAGAAATAACTTTACTTAAAAATACACAGTTTATAAGCTTATTAATACCGTTTTTCTTACTGCAATTAATGTCTCTTAGCATGTCATACTTGGTGCCTAATGTACTGGAATTAGGTTTTAAGCAATCTACAACGGTGGCTGGTTTTTTAGTCTTACCTGCAGCCGTTGCTGATGCAATGGTAGCGGCAGTTGCAGGTCTTGTTTATGATAAGATCAATCGCTTTTTACCGATACTCGTCGGAACAGGGCTTATCATGCTGACCTTTTTAGCAGCTAATTTACTT
Source organism: Liquorilactobacillus capillatus DSM 19910 (assembly GCF_001434915.1). Taxonomy (GTDB): domain Bacteria; phylum Bacillota; class Bacilli; order Lactobacillales; family Lactobacillaceae; genus Liquorilactobacillus; species Liquorilactobacillus capillatus. The sequence continues at coordinate 107,113 of NZ_AZEF01000061.1, read as the reverse complement.
GTGCCAAGTGTAATCACACTAGTGTTAACATATACGATTTTTATGGTGGGGTTGGGTTTCAGCTACAGTAATATAATGACACTGAGTTTATCAAGACTTTCTACAGCAGTAACTAACGATGGTAACGCAATTTATATGACTGTGCAATCGTATTCAGGAGCAGTAGGAATAGCACTCTCCGCCTCGCTGATCTCATTTGCACAAAAACAGTCTGCTGATCTTGAGATGGGGACGAAGGCGGGACTTAATCTGAATTTATTGGTCTTACTTTGCTTAGCAATAATTGTTCTATGTTTTTGTCTAATTAGCGTGCGGCAATCAGTAAGGGAGTCGGTAGATGGACTTCAAGATACCAAAGAACTTTCAAAAAAATAAGAAACCAAGTGATATGCTTAGTTGGATCAATAGCTTATTGTTATACTGTTATCTTACTAGTTAAAATTACTTATTTCTTCAAAAAAAAGGAGCTGTGCCAAAAGTTAAGTTTTGGCACAGCTCCTCTTTTATTCTGTATAAACGTGTTCCATAAGTCAAAATTCTCCGTCTAACTTCGAATTACTCATAGCAAAGTACTCGCTATGTTCGTAATTTTGAGTTAGTACTCAAATTTTCCCGACTTATGTCACACTCTCTTTTAATTATGCTCGTTGTTTGTAAGAAGCATTTGAAGTATTGATTACTAATACATCGCCTTCTTGAATAAAGTCGGGCACACTTACAACTAAGCCGGTTTCCATAGTTGCGGGTTTGCCACCACTACCAGCAGCAGCTCCCTTGATATTGGGTGATGTTTCTGTAACACGCAAGTTAACGGTTGTTGGTAATTCAATGCCAATTAATTCTTCCTTGCAGAAGTTTAATTGGACCTTTAATTCAGGAATCAAATATTTGATTTCGTTAACGATCTGTTCTTCAGAAACTTCGTATTGATCATAGGTATCTAAGTCCATAAAGAAGAAAATATCACCTTGCTTATACAAATACTGTGCTTGCTTTTTGTCAACAATGGCTAATTCGACCTTTTCAGTTGGTCGCATAGTTGTTTGGACAATAGAGTTAGAACGAATATCCTGTAATTTCATTTGCATAACGGTATTACCTTTACCGGGTTTGTGGTGATTAGTCTCAAGTACTTTAATTAATTTGTTATCTTTTTCAAAAACCATGCCTGATTTTAAATTGATCGCTTCTATCATTTGTGATACACTCTCCATCTTTTATTAAGCCTAAAGTTTCTAACAATTGAGCCGACAAAAGCTAGGCGGAGCCAGGGATAGTGCAAAACCTAAAATCAACATTTCAAAATCCACCAATCATTTATATTTACTAACCCTTCAATTCTAACATATTAAAGGTACTTAAAGAATGATTCAACGTTATTTAAATAGTTATCTTTATTAAATTAAGTCTAAACCAGTTTTATCTATCCAATTTAATGCTAAATAGTCGAGTTTCAAGCGGCGACAAACTACAATGATAATAAAATGCTTACAGTCAAAATTGGGGGGAGTTTGTATGAAAAAAAGTCAACGACGAAAATTATTTCGGCAAAAGCGTGTCTATTTTGTCGTAGCCATTGTAGCGGGGGTACTGAGTGGTTTTGCACTGAAAGTCTATCTTGATTGGGCGACGTCATTATTGATGAGTTGGAATGTAGGGGCTATAACAGTCATGGTTTTGATGTGGCTTAACTTTCAGCCACTGACAGGAGAACATACCCGCAAAATCGTTGAAACTGAAAATATTCGGTATTCTTTCTTAGATATTGCAATTATTTTAGCTAGTTGTGTTAGCCTCGGGGTAGTCGTTTTTTTAGTGACGATAGGCAAAGGTAATCCGATTGAACTAGGAACAGGGCTGCTCAGCATCCCTGTTTCGTGGAGTTTAGTTCACGCAGTGTATACTTTCCATTATGCGGAACTATATTATAAGAAAAGTACTGATAAAAATGAGGGGGGAGTAGATTTCAATAATGCAGAACTGCCAAGTTTTTGGGATTTTGCCTATTTATCCTATACAATTGGGATGACTTATCAGGTTTCAGATACAAATTTTTCAACTACTAGTTTTCGTAAAGTTGCCTTGGGACATGCACTTATTTCATTTCTCTTTAACACAGTTATTATCGCGGTGCTGGTTAACTTTATTGCTGACTTGGTATAGAAACATAGCTAGAGTAATAAATGCAGTGAGACGGGTAATACCATGAGCTAATAAGCTTTAGGCGCGTTTAAAATGTGATTATAGTCTCAATTAATTCAGCTTTCGTAAGCTATTTAGCTCTTAGTTCTAAATAAGCATTTTTTTCAGCTTGCCAGAATGCCTGGTCGCTACTTGTAATTTTACGGATAGCACGTGCTGGAACTCCAGCGGCGAGCGTATTAGCGGGGATATCTTTTGTGACCACTGCGCCAGCCCCGACCACTGTATTATCACCAATTGTTACTCCGGGACAGACAGTAACATTACCACCTAGCCAAACGTTATCACCAATAGTGATGGGATAACCATATTCGAGTCCTTCATTCCGAATAGCAGCTGTAAGAGGATGACCTGCGGTATACAGACCTACACGCGGTCCAAACAAAACATTGTTCCCGATTGTAATTGGAGCAACATCAAGAAAAATACTTTCATAATTAGCATAAAAGTGCTTGCCTAAATGAATGTTTATACCATAATCCATCCGTGTTGGAATTTCAATGTGGGCATCACTGCTAGGGCAATCAATCATGTTGGTCAGTAGTTGTGTCCGTTTAGTATTTTCCAGTGGTTGAGTGTGGTTATATTCATAGATATGCTGTTTAGCAGCTTGCCGCAGCATAACTAATTCAGGATCGCCAGCTGCATAGAGTTTGCCCGCAAGCATCATTTTTTTCTCTGATGTCATAAAAGACCTCCTTAATGAAGTTGATAAGGGTATTTTAGCACGAAATATTGGGTATGGGAGGAGCGCTGCTCAAATAAAAAAAGCTGGGCAAAAGATGACCTTTACCTAGCTTAACTGTATTATCTTAATAAAATTTAGTCTAAAAATTGTCAATCTTACTTGTCTTGGGTACTAAAAACCTCTAGTAGTTCGGCGATATGATTTAACCTATATTCATTATTCGTGAACTACGAGAAGTCTACAGGTCAAAAAGTAAAAGATATTCTTAAAATTGACTGTCTGATTCCCCGTTCTTAGATAGTTCAAGAATATCAAAAAGCGCTTTTGCCAGTGTGTTGTTTTTATTTTCAACACCATGCTGGCGTAAAATATTGCTGATATCAGTTTCTGTAAACATAGACCATTCACCTCCCTTTCTAAATAATAAATTAAGTATAATACAAAAGTCAAAAAGAACAATAAAAAAAGCAGTAGTTTTAAAAAGAATTAGGTTTAGTCTGACTATGAAAACTTAGTAATAGCAAGGACTATATAAGATTTATTAAAAAAAGTTCTAAGCGTAAATAATAGTTCAAATAGAGAGCAGCATTGTATAATTAAATCAGCCATAGGTAATAGCTGAATTTACTGGTAGACCAATGGTGGTTTCGTGGTTGGAAAAGGGAGGTAGAGTCATATGAGTATGAAACGAGAACGAATCTTAGACATACCGACCAGTGTGAATTTACGTGAGTTGGGTGGGTATCGAACACGGGATGGCCGGATGATCAGATGGCAAAAACTGCTTCGCTCAGGGGATATGAGCCGCTTGTCTTCTAAGGCTGCTAGAAAATTAGCTAAATACGGTCTTGACTATGTGATTGATCTTCGCTCTCCGTTTGAACGTGAGATGGCACCGGATAACCTTCCGCGGCAAACGACGTATCGGTCATATCCGGTGTATCCGCTAGGAAATGCTGAATCGTCAGATTTACCGACTATTGATAAGGAAGATCTAACTGATGAACTTTTTGAAGAGCCATATACTACAATGGTCTTAAGTAAACATTCACAGTTAGCTTTTCGGATGATGTTCACAGATTTACTTGCTAACGCTAAAGAAGAACATTCACTGTTGTTTCATTGTGCAGCTGGCAAGGATCGAACCGGAATTGCTAGTTTCTTGATTTTATCCGCATTAGGAATTGATTATCAGGTAATCAAGCGTGACTATCTATTGACTAATCTTATTTTTGAATCGGCCGATAAGAAGACTTTGAAGCAAAAATTGCACGGTGATAACTTAAGAGACTTGATCACTGAGATGAATTCTTCATTTTATGTTCAAAGTCAATCATTGGATAGAGCGCGGCAAGCGTTGATGACTAATTATGGGAATATCCGGACCTACATGCACACGGCTATGGAGTTGTCAGATACAGATTTGAGTGACCTGCAACGAATCTATTTAAAAAGAGATAGTTAGTATTTTAAAGTTAGGTCTTATTACTATTTAAATAAAAAAGCTTCATGCTAAAGAACGCATGCAGCTTATCTAAAAATAATTGCAGTTGATTATTAATTTTCTTGACGGTATTTTTCCATTTTCTTTTGGAAAGTTGCTTCGGTCACGCCGTATGCAGTAAAGGTAATTGCGTTGGCACCAGCATCAATCGTTTGCTTGATCTGTTCATTGGATTTGCCACCAGATGCAATGATTGGGAAGTTAGGTGAGATGGTAGCTAGTTCTTGTCGCAACCAGCGAACAAGGTCGGCGGTTTGTTTGCCACCAGCAACGTTAAAAGCTTTAACGCCGGCGTCGATTCGTTTCTTTACGTCAATACTTTTATTTACAACGGTATAAATAATTGGAATATCAACAACTTTTCCTACACTCACAACTGTTTCAAGTGGAGTAGGAGCATTAAGGACAACAGCTTGTGCACCATTTTCCTCTGCAAAAAAACCGATTGTGGCCGAACGTAAGCCCTTTGTGAGTCCACCACCAATACCTGCAAAAATCGGAACATTAGAAACAGTTGAAATGGCTTGTAATATTTTGGTATTAGGGGTCCAGGGGTAAACGGCCAAGACAGCATCTGCGTTACAATTAGCAATCACCGCAACATCCATGGTATAGATAATACTTTTGATCCTCTTACCGAAAAGATTGATTCCCGAAGCATCCCTGATAATCGCTGGTGTTTCAACAATATCAGCTCTGAGTTTAGAAGTTAAGTTTGGAACAACTTTTTTAGGTTCTAACATAATCTGACCTCGATTTTTAGTAGTTTAGTGGGTGCAAGAAGTTGAGAGACTCAAGCACTTTTACTAAGATAAATTATAGAAATAAAAGCGTCTGATAGCAAATATTGTGCTGTTTTTTCAGAGAAAGTATTACTGAATGTTTGTTAGCTTCCCAAGCTGAACTATAATTTTATACCAATACCATTCGAAGAATAAAAAAGGAGTGAATATATGCGAGCTATTTTAAAAGAAAATTTATTTATAATGGTAGCTGTTAGTTGCGTGTTTCTTTTAAGTATTGCAACTTTTAAGGACCTAGAGCTCAGTAATGCTCTTATTAACTATCATAGTTTTTTCGGGACTACTTTTCAGACATTTGGTGAGTTTCCGATATATTTTATTTTCATTATAAGTGGTGAGATAGCATTGATCTATGCTATCCGCTGTGGAGGACATCGATCATTTAGCATTCCTTTATTTATAGGTGGTTTTGCATTGTCCGCTTGGCAGGTGGAGCAGTATTTAAATGAAATTACGCATTATTCGCTTGCAGCGTTGACTAATCTTTACAATGGGAAACCACTCGGGATGCATAGTAACGATGTGGCCGTTTTCTCTGTGACTCCGCAAGTAAAAGTACTTCTGTGGCTTGGGCTATATAGTAGTATAACAATTGTCATTTTTTTATGGATGAAAAATAAGCGAAAAGAAGAGTTGCAAAAATACCTATTAGTGGCTGTCTTTGCTTCGTTGACGGCGCTTCTTTCACTAGAAATAAATGGTGTTCTTAAGGCTTTCTGGGGGCGAGTACGACCATATGAATTGAGCACCTCCCAGCATAATTTTACTTCTTGGCTGCAGCCTAACGGTTTCACTGGACATAGGTCCTTTCCTTCAGGACATACGATGGCAGCAACTCTTATGGTGGTCTTTTCATGGTTTACTGTTGGTAAAAGACACACGAGGGTGCTCATTGTAGGGGTATTCTATGGTGCGATTATGGGAATAGCCCGTATTATTATTGGAGCGCATTTCCTGTCAGATGTCGTATTTTCTTATTTCTTAACACTATTAGTAGTTTTTATTATGCATGGTCTTTATAATCATATTGTAAGTGACGAATTAAAACTAACTTAGTAAGTATTGAGGAAAATAGATTATTAGTAAGGGGTGGGTCAAGTGAATAAATATAAAGAGCGTTATGGGATGCCTTTTAAAGTGGGAATAGGTCTGAACCTAATCTATATTATCTTTGAACTTCTTTTTGGAATTCTTTTTAGCTCAGTTGCTTTGATGACTGATGCGATGCATAACCTTAGTGATGTTTTTGGTTTAATAGTTTCATGGCTTGCCGGTATTATCAGTTTTAAGGAAAAAACACCTAAGATGACTTATGGCTACAAACAGGCGACGGTCTTGGGTGCATTTGCTAATGCTACTTTTGTTCTAGCAGCTATGGTGTGGATTATCATTGAAGCAATTATTAATTTTAATCCGCAGGGTTCAAAACAAGGTCTGAGTGTTGCTGGAATTGCATTGATTGGTGTTGTGATTAATTTTACAACAGCCTTTTTATTTCAAAAAGACAGCCAAGAAGATTTGAATATCAAGGGTGCATTTATTCATATGGCGGCTGATGGAATGATTTCATTAGGAGTTGTATTTTCTGGCTTATTAATCAGTATCACTGGTTGGGGAGGAATTGATTCACTCACAAGTATTCTCGTGGCGATCATAGTGATCTATTCTTCATGGGGATTACTGCGTCAGTCCTTATCACTATTAATGGCGGCTGTCCCAGAGGATATGGATATTGATCAGATTATTAAGGTTGTTAAATCATTTAATGAAATAACCGACTATCATGATTTACATGTTTGGGGGATTGGAACGAACGATGTTGCAATGTCAATACACATTAGTTTAGAAAAACAGTCGGATTATGCAGATGTTTTGGGAAGATTGACAAGTAATTTGAAAGAAATAGATAAGGTAACTCACACGGTCGTTCAAGTTGATTGTCCACAAGTAGAGAACGAAAATGACTTTTAATAATCCGAAAACAAAAGACATAAAAAAATGAGTTCGAGACTTTTGTCCCAAACTCAATACTTTAAAATGAATTTTTGGTTATAGACTGAAACCATTAGGTTAAATAACTTGTATTATTGTTGGTTAGTTTTAAATAAAGAACCAATTGTATTTTGAATGTCAATCGCTGTTTTTGCATGGTTCATCGTATATAGATGAATGCCTTCAACACCGCGTGTCAGCAAGTCAACGATTTGATCAACAGCATAAGCTAATCCTGCTGTGCGTAATGACGCAGGGTCATGTTCATATTTATCAAAAATAGCAAGAAATTTTTGCGGAAGATGAGCAGATGTTGTTTTGATAAGTCGTAAAGCTTGTTTTCTCGTAGTTATGGGCATAATACCCGCGATGATTGGAACGTTAATATCAGCTAAGGCACAATTTTCTTTGAATGTAAAAAACTTATCGTTATCGAAGAAAAGCTGTGTGATTAACTGATCGCAACCAGCATCAACTTTTTGTTTCAGGTAATGAATATCTGAAACTAAGTTAGGTGATTCTGGATGGATTTCAGGGTAGCAGGCTCCTAAAATTTTAAAATCAAGGTTCTGTTCATGGATAAACTTAATTAGACTACTGGCGTACTCAAAGTCTTTTTTACGCGGAATCTCTGGAATAATATCACCTCGAAGAGCCAGTAACTGATGAATATGAAGTGAATTCAATTCTGTCAAAATCTTTTTGACCTGCTGAGTGCTGAGGTAAGCAGCAGATAAATGAGCAATTGCTGGTATGTTTAGATTATTATTGATGTAGCTAGCCAGTCTGAGTGTGGTTTCTTCAATATTATTCTTATTATTACTACAAGTGACACTAATGAAGCTGGGCTTAAGTGTTTGTAATTGATCAAGAGTGGCTTTGATATTTACAATACCTGTCTGTGTATTGGGCGGGAAAACTTCGAAAGATAGTGAAGGCGACTTAGTTTTCACCATCTTCAAGCTCCTTTCGAACTTCTTTTGTGGCACTCGTTAGATTCTCCAAGCTTGCTCTTGTTTCATTTTCACCACGTGTTTTAAGACCACAGTCAGGGTTAACCCATACTTTTTGTTTTGGTACTTTTTGTAAGATTTTGCGAATTGCATCTTTAATTTCTTCAACTGAGGGAACTCGTGGTGAATGAATGTCATAGACACCAGGCCCAACTTCGGTTTGAAAGTTTTTAGCTTGTAACTCATCAAGAATTTCAAGATTTGATCGTGAAGCTTCAAATGAAATAACATCTGCATCCATATTGTCAATTGCTGGTATGATGTCAGTAAATTCACTGTAGCACATATGTGTATGTATCTGTGTCTCAGGTTTGACTTGGCTGTGAACTAAGCGGAATGCTGGAATAGCCCAGTCGAGATACTCACTGTACCAGTCACTTTTACGCAAGGGTAGTTTTTCGCGTAACGCAGCTTCATCAATTTGAATGACACGAATACCGTTAGCTTCAAGATCTAGCACTTCATCTTGAATCGCAAGTGCAATTTGCAACGTGGATTCACGCACTGAGATATCTTCACGTGGAAATGACCAGTTTAAAATGGTTACAGGGCCAGTCAGCATCCCTTTAACTACCTTGTTGGTCTGTTCTTGAGCATATTTAGACCATTTGATTGTGATAGGCTTTTGTCGGGTGACATCTCCCCAAATAATCGGGGGTTTAACACCGCGTGTGCCGTAAGATTGAACCCAGCCATTTTTACTGAAGAGATATCCACTTAAATTTTGTCCAAAATATTCAACCATATCATTACGTTCAAATTCACCATGTACTAAAACGTCGAGTCCGATATCTTCTTGCCACTTAATCCATTCATTTATTTTTCCAGCAATAAATATGTCATATTCTTTTTGATCTAATTCATGACGTTTGAGTCGAGCGCGCATTTTCTTGACCACACGTGTTTGCGGAAATGACCCAATTGTAGTAGTCGGAAGAAGAGGGAGTTTAAATTCCTTTTTCTGCAAGACTTCACGTTGGGCAAATGCTGGGGTGCGGACGAAAGCTTCCTCAGTTAGACCAGCAATTTTTTCTTTTAATTTTTTATTACTTTTAATTCGGTTGCCAGTAAATAATTTTTGATTCTTAGCAAGCAGTTTATCAGCCTGACCATCTAAGATGGAAGAAAGCTCGCCAAGTTCAGCAATCTTTTCTTTTGCGAAAGAAAAATGTGCCTTTACCTCAGGACTAAAGTTTTCATTGGCTACGCTGAAGGGGACATGCAGTAAAGAACACGAAGTCGAAAGAACAATTTTTGTGGCAGGCAATTGTTTTACTGTCGCTAGTGTTTGTTGGTAATTGTTATGCCAGATGTTTTTACCATTGACGATTCCAGCGAATAAAACTTTTTCATCAGGAAAACCATTTTTTACGAGTTCTAATGTCTTACGTCCCTCGATAAAGTCTAAACCGAGTCCATCAAAATCAAGTTTGATTAAATCAGTATAATTATCACGGACATCTCCAAAATAAGTTTGTAGTAGAACCTTAAGACTGCCCTTTTTGGTTAACAAAGCAGTGTATATTTTATTGAATAAGGCTCGATCCTGAGGTGACATATCCTTGACGAGTGAAGGCTCATCAAGTTGCAACCATGATGCCCCCAGCTGGTTAAGCTGTGAAAAAACGGCTGTATAAGCTTCTATGATTTGTGAAATAAAATCTTCTGGCTTTGTTCCATTAGCAAACTCGCTTAAGTTAAGAAGGGTGTATGGACCAACCAATACAGGACGTGTTTTGATTCCTGCTGTAAGAGCCTCTTTGAATTCAGTAAAAATTTTGTTGCCAACTAATTTAATTCGTGTTGTTTTATCGAATTGAGGAACAAGGTAGTGGTAATTAGTATTAAACCATTTTTTCATTGGAAGAGCTTTGAGATCGCCCTTTTCGCCTTGATATCCACGGGCAAGTGCAAAATATTTGTCAAGAGGACTGAGTTTTAGCTCTGCTGCTTTTTGCGGGATAATGTTAAACAATAAAGCTGTGTCAAGTGTTGTATCATAGAATGAAAAATCATTGCTTGGAATATAATCGACACCAGCTTCTTGAAGTAGTTTCCAATGTTTCAAACGTAGTTCTGCTGCTCGAGTAAACAATTCTTTTTGTGTAATTTCATTGTGGAAGTATTTTTCAGTACTGAATTTTAATTCACGATTCTCACCAATACGTGGGAACCCGATAACAGAAGTTGCCATATAGTTATCCTCCTTTTTTGATTATGAATAAGGTAACATTATATTTGTTTATTGGATAAGTGTTATAATCAATGATTTGATATAGCTATTAACTATATGAAGATAGTAAGATGAAATTATAATCTTTAACAGGAGGTATAGGATGCGGTTAGAACAGTTGGAGTATTTGGAAATGATCGTCAAAACGGGTTCTTTCAATGAGGCGGCTAAAAGACTTTTTATGACACAGCCGAGTCTTTCAAGCGCAATAAAAAAATTAGAGGAAGAGCTAAGCATTAAAATACTATTGCGAACAAAAACTGGAGTTTCTTTAACAGCTGATGGTAGAGAGTTTATGAGTTATTCCCGCCAAGTGCTTGAACAGGTTGAGTTGCTGCGGGGACGGTACAAAAAAAATGAAAAACGAAAGAAATCTTTCTCCGTTTCTGCACAACACTATGCTTTTGTTGTTAATGCATTTGTTGAATTGTTGCGGGGATTAGATGTTGATGAGTACAATTTTACTTTACGTGAAACGGAGACACAAAATATTTTTGACGATTTGAATGATTTTAAAAGTGAGCTGGGAATTTTATATTTAAACAGTTTTAATAGCAAAGTCTTGCAAAAAATAATGTTAGAGAATGATTTAGAATTTCAGCCATTGTTTATAGCAAAACCACATATTTTTGTTGGATATCGGAATCCACTGACTAAAAAAAAGTGTGTTAATCTAGCAGACCTTGAGGACTATCCATACCTTTCGTATGAGCAGGAAGATGCCAACTCATTCTTTTTTGCTGAGGAAGTTTTAAGCACAATCGTCCGTAAAAAAAATATTAAAGTGAGTGATCGTGCGACTATCTTTAATCTAATGGCAGGAGTCAATGGGTATACAATTAGCTCGGGTATCATTAGTAGCGATTTAAATGACGATAAGATTGTTGCAATACCGCTTAATGTAAATGATTCAATGACGCTGGGATTGGTTAAACATAAGCAGCTTGAATTAAGTCTAATTGCGCAGCAATATTTACAAATATTAAAAAGACATATTCGAAATTATGGATTTAAAATTATCAATGAGAATAAATAAAAAGTACAGTTAGTTGGATGTGTTTAATTTATTTTATAAATCAAAGTAAAATTATCATACAGCTTTGTTAAAGAAAATATTCAGAGCCATAAAGCGTTATCAAAATAGTGATGTGCCATTTTGTGACAGAAGTATGATATACTTACCTAAATTAAAAGATATAGGGGAAGATAGAATGAAAAAAATTATTGCTCTGATGAGTTGTGTCTTTGGCTTGTTTGTATTTGTTAATATTTATCATGAACCACAGGTAAATGCCGCAGAGAAGACATATACAATTGGAACTGATGTAACATTTCCCCCATTTGTGTATGCCAATTCTGATAATAAGTACGTTGGGATTGATATGGATTTAATACGTGCAATTGCAAAGAAGGAAGGTTTTAAAGCTGAGATTAAGCCACTTGGTTTTAATGCGGCAGTCCAGTCTTTAAGCTCTGGACAAATCGATGGAGTAATCGCAGGGATGACTATCACCGATGAGCGTCGTCAAAAATTTGATTTTTCGACACCGTATTATAAATCTGGAATTGTTATGGCAGTTGCTCCTAAAGGGGACATTAAGGGGCTCAAAGATCTAAAGGGCAAACGAGTAGCTGTTAAAACAGGGACTGCGGGTGCTACATATGCTAATTCAATCAAGGACCGTTACGGTTTCAAAACAGTAACATTTGATGATTCAGATAATGTATATAACGATGTTAAAAATGGTAATTCAGCTGCCTGTTTTGATGATAGTGCGGTTTTAAATTATGGGGTTAAAACTGGATTAGGGCTTAAGATCGTCACTAAGCCGACTGATATTGGCAGTTATGGTTTTGCTGTTGAGAAAGGTAAGAATAAGGAGTTAATGTCTAAGTTTAACTCGGGTTTGAAAAAGTTAAAAGCAAATGGTGAGTATGCCAAAATTATTGAGAAGTACACCGGTGAATCAGCAACAGCTGCACAGAAAAAAAATAGTACGCAGGCTAATGCTGAAGGTCATACATTCTTTGGACTGATTAAGCAAAATCGCGATTCTATTATTGATGGTATTTTCGAAACAATCAAATTGACGGTGGTTTCAATTATTTGTGCTACAATCTTTGGTGTTTTGATTGGACTATTAGGTGTCTTACCAAGTAAACTTGCACGTGGAACATCAACAACGATTATTTATATTTTCCGTGGTTTGCCATTACTTGTTTTAGCACTGTTTATTTACAATGGGGTTCCAAGTTTAACTGGTTCTAAAGTACCAGCCTTTGTTGCAGGTATTATTACATTGACCTTGAATGAAGGGGCATATACAGCAGCCTTTGTTAAGGGCGGTATTCAAGCTGTTGATACTGGCCAAATGGAAGCTGCACGAAGTTTAGGATTGCCGTTTGGAAAATCAATGCGGAAGGTAATCTTACCACAGGGAATTAAGATTATGATTCCGTCATTTATTAATCAGTTTATCATCACTTTGAAGGATACCTCGATCCTGTCGATTATCGGAATACTTGAATTGACTCAAACTGGTAAGATTATTATCGCACGTAACTTAGAAGGCTTTAAGATTTGGACAATAATTGCTCTGATCTATTTGATTATTATTACTGTGTTAACACTGTTGTCTAAGTGGGTAGAACGGAGGATTAATGATTAATGAAGAATACAAAGGTTAAAGTTACAAATTTAAAAAAGAATTTTGGTAGTAACCATGTTTTAAAAGGGATTGATTTTGAGGTTGCTCAAAATGAAGTAGTTGTGTTGATTGGGCCATCTGGCTCTGGCAAAAGTACGTTATTACGATGTTTGAATAGATTAGAGGATCCGACTTCAGGTAGTGTCGTAATTGATGGAAATGATATCAGCGATTCAAAAACTAATATTGATCAAGCACGCGAAAATATTGGGATGGTTTTCCAGCATTTCAATCTTTTTAATAACTTGACAGTTGGTCAAAATGTTGAACTTGCGCCGGTTGAACTGGGAAAGTTGTCAAAAAGTGAAGCTGTTACAATGGCTAAAAAACTGCTGGATACAGTTGGCTTAGATGATAAGTATGATGCTATGCCGCAATCATTATCAGGTGGTCAAAAACAGCGTGTTGCAATTGCACGTGCACTTGCAATGAATCCTGATATTATGCTGTTTGATGAACCGACTTCTGCACTTGATCCAGAGATGGTTGGTGATGTTCTTGAAGTTATGAAGGACCTTGCGAAAAAGGGAATGACAATGGTAGTTGTAACTCATGAGATGGGCTTTGCTAAAGAAGTGGCTGATCGGGTTGTATTTATGGCCGATGGTAAGGTTATGGAAGAGGGAAAACCGGAAGAAGTTTTCGGTAATCCACAAAACGAACGAACCAAAACATTCTTGCAGAAAGTTATTAATGTTTAATATCCGAATAGTTACAATTATACTAACTTGCATTAGATAATAGTAAGAGTGTAGATTTAGAAAAAAGAGTTGGGCTCGTCTAAGAAAGATTGCAGAGGTGACATTCAAATGTTTAAAGTTGTTTTAGTTATGCATGATGCTACAACGAATGACTATTATCGAATGAATAAGACTTACTTTGAAAGTATGCCAGTTGCAGGGCAGTACATCTATAACTCTGATGGATTAGCCTATCAAGTTGAAGAAGTAGCGGCATTTGCCGGTTATGTCAGCAGCAAGGGTGCAACAACTATCTTAGTTGTTCATCCAGTTAATAAAAATGAACCTGTAAGTAATTTGTACGGTTTGGATATCGAACGTGATCTAGACGATTAATCATTAGATGAACTTGCTTCTTAAAATTAAATAGACTATAAAAAACCAAATTTTGAGTAATTACAGTTAGAAGTAAAAGAACTGCTTGACTTATGATTTGGTTTTTTTGTAGACTAATGTTTTTTTTGTAGTAATATTTAAGAAGTAAGAAAAAAAGTAAGTAAGTTATCTTATTTTTAGAATACTGGTGATATTATTAAGTTGCCGTTTAAAGAGGGGATTGTTTTTGTATGACTAAGAAAGCAGTAGGTGAACGCCAAGCTGTTTGGAGAAAAAGTTTTTTGATTTTATGGCTGGGGTGCTTTATCACAGCGTTAGGCTACTCAATGACGATGCCTTTTATTTCATTATATTTAGATACTTTAGGACATTTTAGCAAATGGGAATTAAACCTGTATTCAGGAATTGCCTTTTCGGTTACATACTTTTCGCAAGCAATTGTTTCCCCTTTTTGGGGTAATTTAGCAGACCGCAAGGGAAGAAAACTGATGTGTTTGCGTGCTTCAGGTGTAATGGCATTCACAATCTTCTTTGTTGGGATGGCTCAAAGTGTACTGATGGTGATCATTCTCCGTTTATTACAAGGTGCTTTTTCGGGTTACATCAATAATGCAACAGCTTTAATGGCAGGTGAAACACCGCACCAAAAAAGTGGTCAGGTCATGGGGAATCTGATGACAGCTAATGTGACAGGAACACTACTTGGTCCGCTTTTCGGAGGAATTATTGCAGGTGTTGTTGGCTATCGAATGACTTTCTTTATTACCGGTATTTTGATGGGGCTCGTTTTCATTTTAACATACTTCAATGTTACCGAACATTTTACACCAATTCCTGCTAAAAAGATTAAACCCATCAGCAGAGTTTTTCATGAGTTAAGTCAACCGCAGCTTATCATTGTTATGTTTATAACAACACTGCTGGTTCAATCATCATTATTATCTATTTCACCGATTATCAGTTTGTTGGTTAGACAATTAATGAATGGGCAAGGTAATTTTTCGTTAATAAGTGGTATTGTAGCGGCGATGCCCGGTTTTGGGACACTGCTACTGGCTTCAAGAATAGGTCATCTTATGGATAAGATTGGTCCAGAGAGAGTCCTTGTGACTGGATTGATGGCAACAGCTATTATTTTTGTACCGATGTTTTTTGTAACAGCACCATGGCAATTAGGTTTACTCCGTTTTTTGTTAGGCCTTTCCAGTGCCGCGATGCTGCCGGCCGTTCAGACGATTTTAACATTGGATGTTCCCAGTGAAGCTTTTGGTCGTGTCTTTAGTTATAACCAATCGTTTCAGGCTGCGGGCGGTGTAGCAGGGCCGATGGTGGGATCGTTGGTCTCAAGTCTTTTCAGCTATGAAGCTGTTTTTCTAGTTACGGCAATATTTATTGCAGTTGATTTATTACTTGTTACACGAGTTATGCGTAAAGCAAGTTAAAGATAAATTAAAAAATAGCGGGTCAGATCAAAAATTACCTTTTGATCTGACTCGCTATTTTTTATCTGGTTTTAACGCCTTCTACAACTTAAAGATTCTAAGGACGCAAGCTTTCAGTTTAATTATTCATATGATATTTCAAGTAGATAACTCTTTTCGTGGGGAATATGAGCAGTAGTGATCCAAACATCCTTAAAAGGAGCAGCAGGATGGTTTGTTTTGGCTTGATAATACTCAAGCAGGTCTCCATGTTGAGCACTAAAATCATCCTGCATCCTATTGACCATCAGCTTGTTATCAGGAAAGTAAATCTCCTGCTCAGAAACCTTAACATTGTCAGGGATACACAAGCGAACTGCGTTATCATACGAAGTGTCCAATAATTTATAATGATCTGGATGACGTTTGAGAAAAGATAATAAATTAAAAATCGAATCAGAATTACTTGCCATAAGATCATTCCTTTATATTTAACTCAAGTTACAGTTTATTTGGTATAATTGTACTATCTAAGAAATGATATGTAAAATTGAGTCGAGAAAGGCTTTATTTTGGCTAAGGAAGTGGGACTAATGGTCGTTCATTTTTATCTGGTAAGGCATGGGCAAACTGAGCTTAACCGGCGGCGCCGTCTACAAGGGGTTACGGACTCACCGCTAACTAAAAAGGGAATTGCGAGGGCTAAAAATTTAGGAAAAGACCTTCAGAATGTAAAATTCACGGCTGCTTATGTCAGTGACCTTAAAAGAACACAGAAAACAGCACAGTATATTTTAGCGCAAAATAAAAACCTTAAACCGGCAATTATTATTACTTCTGGGTTACGTGAACTTAATTTTGGGAGTTATGAAGAGATGAAAAACCGGCGGCTTATTCCGAATGTTTTACGAAAAATCGGTTTACGAAAAATTTTTACAGCCTTTCGACAACAACAGCATGTTGCTGCGGTAACTAACTTATTTAAGATTATGGATACAGCAACACAAATTGAAACTGCCCAACAGCTTGATCAGCGGCTGACACGTACTTTGACTGCAATTGCACATGAATATCATGCTGCACAGGAAGATGTTAATATTTTAGTTGTTACGCATGGAGTAGTGCTCTCTGTTTTCATTGAAGGTTTGAAGGGCGATGTACCATTACTATTATTAAAAAATGCACGTGTTAGTAAAGTTGATTTTAGAAACGGTCTTTTTAGTGTAGTTAGTATTAATCAAAAAAAGTTAGATAATAAGCGAAGTGAGAAAAATGATAAATAAACAAACAGTAAGAATGCTACACCAACTTGTAGAGGAAAAGATTGTTCCCGGTGTCTCGTACGCGATGCTGCATCATGGTAACTTGCAGGCTGAGGTTTTTGGAAAAAGCCAGCTTATTCCGGTTGAAAGAAATTTAAAGCCAGGGTTGCTCTATGATGTGGCCTCCCTCACAAAGGTAATTGGGACAACAACGGTGATTCTTAAGCTGATTGAAGAAGGTAAAATTGGGCTTGATATGCCTGTCCAAGAGTATCTTCCACATTTCTTTGATACACGTGTGACCGTGCGGCATTTACTGACCCATACTTCAGCGATTACCGGTTATATTCAGAATCGTGATTCTCTGACAGCACAACAGTTATTAGATGCATTATATACGTTACATATAGGTGGCTGGTTTGGAAAAAAGGTCGTTTATACTGATATTGGAATGATTTTCTTAGGGTTGATTATTGAGAAAGTATATCAAAAACCAGTTCAAAAAGTAATTACTATGGAAGTCTTACAGCCTCTAAAGATGAATGAAAGTACTTTTACACCTGCTCCTAAAGACTGTGTTCCAACTGAACTATCAGCCAGTCGCGGACTTATTTGTGGACAAGTACATGATCCCAAGGCTAATATAATTGGGGAGCGTTGTGGATCGGCCGGACTTTTTACGTCACTACATGACGTCCTTAAATTTGCGATGTGGATCTTAGAAACCTCTCCGACAAAGAAGGTTTTGCGGGAAGAAACGATCACTGAATTATTCAAAGACCAGACACCTACCGGTCAGTTAGGCCGTTCTCTTGGCTGGGATTTACGGTATAACAAGCAAAATAAAGCATGTCTTTATCATACCGGCTTTACGGGTACGTTTCTCTTGATAGACAAGGTAAGTCAAGATGGGTTGGTAGTGTTAACCAACAGGGTACATCCCAACTCTGCTAATGATATTTTTTTGGCAAAACGTGATCAGATTATCGCACAATATCTCCAAGAAAAGGATTAAGTAACTAAAATATATTTTAGGAGGAACGGCAGTGAAACAACCACTTTTTTTAAGACCATATTTTCAAGAGAAAATGTGGGGCGGACAACGTTTAAAAACTGAATTCGGGTATGATATCCCTAGTGAACATACAGGTGAGTGCTGGGCTATTTCGGTTCATCCCCATGGACCGGCAACCATAACTAATGGTGAATTTAAGGGGCAAACTTTGGATCAGCTCTGGGCTAAGCAACGTGAATTATTTGGTAATGCTCCTGGGGATGTCTTTCCGTTACTGACCAAGATTCTTGATGCAAGTGCTGCATTATCTGTACAAGTTCACCCTGATGATAGTTATGCTTTGGAACATGAACATGAGCTTGGTAAAACGGAATGCTGGTACGTAATTGCGGCCGATAAAGATTCAGAAATGATTTATGGGCACCATGCACAAACAAAAGCTGAATTAGCCGAAATGATTCGTGCAGGGCGTTGGGATGATCTTTTACGGCGCCTTCCAATTAAAGCTGGAGATTTTCTTTATGTGCCAAGCGGGACGATTCATGCTATCGGTAAGGGTGTTATGGTTTTAGAAACTCAACAAAGCAGTGACACGACTTACCGTGTCTATGATTTTGATCGTGTAGATCAAAAAACAGGGCAAAAACGTGCGCTACATATTAAACAGTCGATTGATGTTACCAATGTTCCGCATCTTGATCCACAGCTAGATATAGTTAAAAAGCAGCAAGGTGATGCTTTGATTACAAGATATGTTGCAACAGACTTTTTTAGTGTTTACAAATGGGAGCTCCCATTTGGAGCAGTATCTTTTCAACGACAGGAAGCGCCGTATACTTTAGTTTCAGTTCTTGATGGTAAAGGTGAGATTGAAGTTGCGGGGCAAAAATATTCTTTAGTTAAAGGACAGCATTTTATTTTACCGTTTCCAGTTAAAGAATGGACGATCAGGGGTCAGTTAACGATGATTGCTTCTGAACCTGGGCTCAAAGCATAATTTTTCTAAGATACATTAGGTTTTCAATGCAAATTATAGATATCGTTTAGAAGTGTTAGTTAATAATCAAACTGTAATGCAAAATAATAAAGAGACGCTAGGCCGAGAGTGACCTAACGTCTTTTTATTGAAAATTAATAAGTTGGTTTGATAATAATTTTTTCTTGGGGACTTAGGTCAGCTGTGGGGTATTTCCGCTTTAAGGCCAGTAAAAGTAGCCTCTTAGCAAGTTCGCCATTCCGAGCTAAAATCGGTCCGTGGAAGTAAGAACAAAAGACGTTCTTATAGATAGCACCTTCAGAATCATCTTGACCGTTATTACCATGGCCGCTGATCACTTTACCCAAGGGTCGTTCACCCTTACCAAGGAAAGTAAGACCATTATGATTTTCAAACCCATGATAAGTTTGAGCTGTTTCGGCATTCTTAATAACGATATCACCGATAAAACGGTTATTATCCTGACTCTTGGTGTAGTGAGGTAAAGCGTTGATACCCTCGATCCTTTCACCATCAGCACCAATATAATATTGACCAAGAAGCTGATAACCACCACAAATAGCTAACATGGGGCCGCCATCTTCAATAAAGGTTATTAAATCATCTTTTTTGGCTTGAATGTCTTTCGAAACGATAACTTGTTCATAGTCTTGCCCACCGCCAAAAAAGGCTAAATCATATTTTGCAGGTTCAAAGGGCTGCTTTAAACTGACAATTTCAGAAGTTAGGGTAATATCCATCTTTTTAGCATAGTAGTCGAGGACAAGGACATTGCCGATGTCACCATAAGTGTTCATGAGATCACCATACAAATGAGCTATTTTTAATGTATAAGCCATCTTATTCCATTCCTTCCTTAATATAACCTTGGGCAGCCATTGCTTTTCGTAATTGTAAGACTGCGGTATAAGTTGCTAAAACATAGACATGTTTTGTTGGCATTTTCTTGATTGCTTCAAGAACAGTATTAAGATTCTCACGCTCTTCGAAGTTTTGAGCGGGAACACCGGCAACCTTAAGTCGAAAGGCAATGTCACGGTATCTTTCTCCACCTGCCAGCACGCTAGGAATTCTTTCAAAGGGCAGATTTTCAAAACGTCCATCCCAGATCCAGCTAGTATCGATTCCATCAGCATAGTTAGCGTTAAGTAAAACGGCAAGTGAAAAAGGATCATTATCTGTTTTTAGCATACTTAAGACTTGATCGAGGCCAACCGGATTCTTAACTAGGATCAGCGTAACTTCCTTATCCTGGATGTTAATCACTTCTTGACGCCCGAAGACCTTTTCATCTTCACTATTCAAAGCTTGCATGATTAGATTAGTATCAATATCAAAATGGCGCCCTACGCTGTAGGCGGCTAAAGCGTTGTAGATATTATAGGTACCACCAATATGCAATTTCACAGGTTGCCCATCGATTTCAAAAGTTGATGTCGTTGGTGTCTGGGCATTAACCGCGGTCACTTGATGTGTTAGTGCGGGACGCTTAAAATCACAGTTAGGGCAATAATATTTACCTAGGTTACTGTAAGTTAATTGGTAATAATGCAGGATACTTTGACAATTTGGGCATAGAAGACCATCTGTATTAGGCGCGGCCATCTGTTCGCGGTCTTCAGTAGCATTAAAGCCATAGTAAATAGTTGGATTAGGTAATTTCTTGCTATTAAAGATCGGTGCATCACCATTAGCAATGATAGTCGCTTGGGGTGCCATGCGGATACCATCTAGTATTTTAGCGTAAGTTGTATATATTTCACCGTAACGGTCCATTTGATCTCTAAAAATATTAGTGAGGACAAAGGCACTTGGTTTAACGTACCGTGTGATTAAGGCAACATTCGCTTCATCAGTTTCTAAGATCGCGAGATATCTTCCAGATTTTGTTCGTTGTGCAGTTAAAAAGGCGGTGACGATTCCTTGTTTCATGTTAGAACCGCTGGGGTTGGTTAGGACGTTATCATAGTTAGTTCGTAAAACCTTAACAGTTAAGGCTGTTGTCAAGGTTTTACCGTTTGTTCCTGTAATAATAACTACTTCATAGTTGCGGGATAAAGTTTGTAAAACCTCAGGATCAAGTGCAAGGGTTATTTTACCAGGTAATGCTGTTCCTCCATGTAGAAAGTTATGCAAGAACCAGTACGATGCACGACCAGCTGCAATTGCGACTGAGCTTTTAAACGACATGCTTTTTCCTCCATTTTAAAGCGATGCAAAGATTTTTTTAAAGATCGCTTTATTTGATAATATCATTTTGTATCATATCATAAATACTGAGGAGTGTATGTTTTTTACAACCTTTTCCGCTGAAAATTAAGAATTTTTGGAGTAATTATTTTTATTTTCAGCTCTGTGTAGTGAAATTTTGCTGAAAATCATATATACTTATTGGGAAAGTCTTAATTTGGAGTGAGTTGTTTTGGCGCAATTATTTTTTCGTTACGGAGCAATGAACAGCGGTAAAAGTATTGAGATACTTAAAGTTGCGCATAATTATGAGGAGCAGCATAAAAGTGTCGTTATAATGACAAGTGCTGTTGATAAACGTGAACAGGTCGGTTATATTGCAAGTCGGATCGGTTTAAAGCGGAGAGCTGTTCCAATCTACGAGACGACAAATATTTACCAAGAGGTTATTAAGCGTAATCCGCAAAGTGCTTGCGTTCTTGTTGATGAGGCACAGTTTTTGAGCCAACATCATATAATCGAATTAGCAGAAATCGTTGATGAACTTAAGATTCCAGTGATGGCCTTTGGTTTGAAAAATGATTTTCGCAATGAATTATTTGAAGGTTCGAAGTATCTTTTGCTATATGCAGATAAGATAGAAGAAATGAAAACGATCTGCTGGTTCTGCCAGAAGAAAGCCATTATGAACTTACGTTTTAATAACGGAAAACCAGTTTATGAAGGTGAGCAAATAATGGTTGGCGGCAATGAAGCATATTATCCGGTGTGCCGTCGTCATTATCTGCACCCACCGCTGTAACTTCAAGAGGAACAATAATAATAGCTACTTTACCGGATTCTTATTTTGTTTAATAGAAGAATTCATTTTTAGATGGAGGAAATTACTAATGAATGATTTGTTTGACAGATTACAGACACTTAAAGATCGTTATGAGGAACTGGGTGGTCTGCTGTCTGATCCAGATGTCATTTCTGATACTAGACGTTTTACTAGCTTATCAAAAGAAATGGCTGACTTACGCGAAACGGTTGAAAAATATGACCAGTATAAAAAAGTTACCGACTTAATTAAGGAAGACGAAGAGTTGCTTGGGGAAAAGCTCGACGATGAGATGGCTGCGATGGCTAAAGAAGAACTAGCTGAGGCCAAGACTGAACGCGAAAAGCTTGAAGAGGAGATCAAGGTATTGTTGCTTCCTAAAGATCCTAATGATGGTAAAAACATTATTATGGAAATTCGTGGAGCCGCAGGCGGTGATGAAGCTAGTTTATTTGCGAGTGATCTTTTCAGTATGTATGCTAAGTACGCTGAAAAGCAGAAATGGTCGATAGAAGTTTTAGATAAAAATGTGACTGAAGTCGGTGGGTTTAAGGAGATTGCCTTGCTCATTAACGGAAATAGTGTTTATTCAAAGCTAAAGTATGAAAGCGGGGCACATCGTGTTCAGCGTGTCCCAGTTACAGAATCAGCTGGACGAGTACATACATCGACGGCTACAGTTGTGGTTATGCCTGAAGAAGAAGATGTTGAGATCGAAATTGATCCGAAAGATATCCGAGTAGATGTTTACCGTTCGTCTGGTGCCGGTGGACAACATATTAATAAAACATCATCAGCTGTTCGAATGACTCATTTACCGACAGGAATCGTAGTTGCGATGCAGGATCAACGTTCACAACAACAAAACCGTGAAAAGGCAATGAAAATTTTGAAAGCACGTGTTTATGATTATTATTCATCAAAGGAACAGAGTGAATATGATAAGAATCGTAAGTCGGCTGTTGGAACGGGAGACCGCTCAGAACGCATTAGAACTTATAACTATCCACAAAATCGAGTTACGGATCATCGAATAGGTCTAACTCTGAATAAGTTGGATCGAATTATGAACGGGGAACTTGAAGAAGTGATTGACGCGTTAATACTTTATGATCAAACACAAGCATTGGAGAACTTACAAAATGAGTAGTTTGACCTATTTTGAGGCCCAAAAATGGGCTTTTTCTTTTGGGGCTAAGTTTAAGGTTGAAGAAAGTACGGTTAATTTGTTGCTGCTGGGGATCAAAGACTGGAATTTAACTGATCTATTATTAAATTATCGTGAGCAGATGCCATCAGTTGAGTTTGAAAAGTTTAAAGGGATGGTAGAAAAGGTGGCACAAGGTTGGCCCCCGCAATACCTGTTAGGTGAGGCTGTTTTCTTGGGTCGAAAATTTAAGGTGACAGAAGATACTTTGATTCCAAGGCAGGAAACAGAAGAGTTAGTTGACTGGATTTTAGCTGATTTCGAAGATACTACGTCACAATTAAAGTTGGTTGATATTGGTACTGGGACAGGGATCATTGGCCTTTCAGTGCAGCTTGCTCGGCCTGCATGGAATGTAACTTTAACTGATATTTCTCCAGCAGCTTTAACGGTTGCACAAGCTAATGCACGGCGATATAAGCTTATCGTGAAGACTATCTGCAGTGATTTATTTAGTGCATTAAAGGGAGAGAAGTATGACATTATCGTTTCTAATCCACCGTATATTGCTACAGCAGAAAAAGATTTAATGGATCGAAGTGTACTTGAACATGAACCGCAGCTCGCTCTTTTCGCTGCAGACAAAGGTTTGCTTATGTACCAACGAATTGCCGCTGAAATCCAGGCTTATTTAAGTAAAAAAGCTGTACTGTATTTAGAAATTGGTTTCCAGCAAGGGCAAGCCGTCAAAGCAATTTTTGAAAAAGCTTTTCCAGCCGCGACCGTTTCTTTGAGAACTGATATGGCAGGACATGATAGGATGCTTAGAGTTATTTTTAATAACATTGATAGAGAGGTAAAATAAATGTTGATTACAAAAATCTATAAGGCGGATGAGATACAAGCAGCAGCTGCTGAATTGAAAAAGGGAGAATTAATAGCTTTCCCAACTGAAACAGTTTATGGTTTAGGCGCAGATGCAACTAATGAACAGGCGGTTAAAAGGGTTTATCTAGCTAAAGGACGTCCGTCTGATAATCCGCTGATCGTTACCGTTTCTTCGCTTGAAATGGTGAAAAAGTATGTTGTTGATCTTAATGAGGATGCACAAAAACTAATTAAACATTTTTGGCCAGGACCGTTGACCTTGATTTTTAAAATCAAGCCGGGGTCATTATCTAAGGCTGTAACTGGTGGACTTGAAACAGCGGCGTTTCGGATGCCTGCAAATCGAGTTACGCGTGAATTGATTACGCGTGTAGGTGTTCCGCTGGTGGGGCCTTCAGCTAACACATCCGGCAAACCCAGCCCGACAACAGCGGCACATGTTTTCCATGACCTAGAAGGTCGAATAGCTGGCATAGTTGATGATGGACCAACAACAGTCGGAGTAGAGTCTACTATCTTAGACATGTCAGTTACGACACCAGTTGTGCTACGTCCAGGAGCTGTGTTAGGTGAAGAGCTTGAACGATTTCTTGCTAAAAAGGTAGTCTTTGATCGGCATAAGGTTGCAGCTGAGGAAACACCGAAGGCACCCGGGATGAAATATAAACATTATGCCCCTGCAGCACAGGTCTTAATCGTTAAGGAAGCTGATTGGTCTGCAGCTCTAGCGTGGGCTAAAAAACAACATGAAGAAGTTGGTGTGATGGCCTTAAACGAAAACTTGCAAAGCGAAAAACCAGTCAACTGTCTTGTCTATGATTTAGGAAAAGACATCTATACTGCGAGTCAACATCTTTTTGCCGGGCTGCGGTATTTTGATAATAAGAAGCAAATCCATTATATTTTAGCGGCAGCTTTTCCAGAAGAAGGTTTGGGTGCAGCTTATATGAACAGGTTACGCAAGGCAGCTGGCAACCAATTTTTTAAAAACTAAAAATTGCGCTAGCAAAAAAGGCCATTATCAGCTAGAATATACTAGGAAGAAAAAGGAGTGGCTAAATTGGGAAAGTTTGAAGTATTGGATCACCCACTGATACAACATAAGTTAACGATTATTCGGAACGAAGATTGCGGAACCAGAGAATTCAGACAGGTCGTTAATGAAATTGCAGAATTAATGGCTTATGAGGTCTCACGTGATATGCCTTTAGAAGACTACGAAGTTAAGACACCAATTACGACGACTGTTAAGAAACGTCTTGCAGGTAAAAAAGTAGTAATTGTACCTATTCTTCGTGCTGGTTTGGGAATGGTCGATGGAATCCTTGAACTGATTCCGGCAGCTAAGGTTGGTCATGTTGGAATGTATCGTGATGAAAAGACTTTGAAACCAACAGAGTATTTTGTCAAAATGCCAGATAATCTTGCTAGTCGGGATATCTTCATTGTAGATCCGATGTTAGCAACAGGCGGTTCAGCTATTATGGCTGTAGATGCACTTAAAAAGCGTGGGGCAATCAATATTAAGTTCGTTTGTTTAGTTGCTGCTCCTGAAGGTGTGAAAGCATTACGGGATGCACATCCTGATATTGATGTTTTTGCAGCTGCTTTAGATGAACGTTTAGATGAGAATGGCTATATTGTTCCTGGACTTGGTGATGCTGGTGATCGTCTTTTCGGAACAAAATAATAATCATTAAACGGCAGATATTTTAAAACTTGAGCTTAGCAACGTCTTTAGTGGGGGAGTTAAAGGATAATTCTTTTAATTGTGCAATTATGATGGTGTAGAGGCTTAATTTTTGAAACGAATAAGTTTAATTGATGACAAGGGACTGGGTTAAATGACCCGGTCCTTTTGTGTTGCATCAACGTGTTGGTCGGTCTTTTTTTGATTTATTATTAATTAGCAGTCACTGACTATTGCTTGCGAGATATAAATTAGCGTAAATATTCAAGGTCGTTGGCAGTTGTTAGCGTTATTTGTTTTATCTTAACTGATAATATTTGCACAAAAATATGGAAAATAATGAAAATTGTTTTTTGACAAAATATTATTATTGGCTAATTAATCCGCTTAAATCGGTATGGGAGACGCTTTCCTGGACTTTCAATATCGCTTTGTGTTTTTTGTAAAATGGTGGTATGATTTCTTGTGTATTCAAAGAGCTATTTTCTTTGAAACCTTTTGTACCATGCTTTTTCCCATAATTGTTGGGTCGTACATCCAACCGTGAAAAGAGGTGAGACTTGGTGAATGAAGGAGCTTATGTTCAGAAGCTTTTTGGTATTCCCTTTAACCTTAGTAACGATATTCCAGGATTAATAGCGGCAGTGATTGTCTTTTTTTTATTGTTTTGGTTGTCTAGAAGTATTCAATTGAGACCAACTAAAAGGCAAAACATTATTGAATGGATAATTGATTTTACTAATGGAATTATTAAGGGCGTAATGCCGGATGAAGAAGGCAAAAAATTCGGACTATTGGCATTTACTTTGTTTGTGTTCATATTCATATCTAACCAATTAGGTTTGATGGCGCAGTTGACCGCAAATGGAACGAGCTATATTTCAAGCCCGACATCAAATGCCATGACGACGTTGTCGCTTGCGTTTATGGTTCTTATGCTTGCACACTTCCTCGGTGTAAAGAAATTTGGGTTCAAGGGGTATTTTAAGAATACTTATTTAAGCCCCATTCCATTTTTGTTGCCACTGAGCGTGCTTGAAGAATTTACGAATTTTTTGACGTTAGCTCTTCGTTTGTACGGGAATATTTATTCCGGTGAAGTTTTATTGAAGTTGATCTACAAGTTTGCAACTTCTTTTGGTGTTGCATCATTTATTCCAGCGATACCGCTAGAATTAATCTGGCAGGGATTCTCTGTCTTTATTGGAAGCATCCAAGCCTACGTCTTTGTTACATTGACAATGGTTTATATTTCTCAAAAAGTTGAAAAAGAGTAAACAAGGAGGATTTCTAATTATGAGTTCATTAGCTTTAATTGGTGCAGGTTTAGCTGCAGCTGGTGCTGCTATTGGTGGTGCTATTGGTAACGGTCTTGTTATTTCGAAGATGTTGGAAGGTATGGCACGTCAGCCAGAATTATCAGGTCAATTACGGACAAATATGTTCATTGGTGTTGGTTTGGTTGAAGCTGTTCCTATCATTTCGATTGTTATTTCATTCTTATTGTTGGCACAAGGCTAATAATTCTTTTGTCAATATTTAGCTGTTTTTAGTGTTGACAGTATAGAGGAGGTGTCAATAGATGAGTTCAACATTTTTATTAGGTGCTGCAAACGGGGTTCAATGGGGCGATACGATTTTTTACCTTGTCCTATTTATAGTCTTGATGGCATTGTTGAAGCATTTTGCATGGGGACCAGTTAGCGAAATGATGGAAAAACGTGCTGATAAAATTTCTGGTGATCTTGATTCTGCAGAAGAAGCACGTAAAAAAGCAGAAGACTTAGCTGCACAACGTCAGACAGCCTTGAAGGATTCTCATTCAGAAGCTTCTAAGATAATTGATCGGGCAAAGAAGAATGGTGAACAGCAGAAAGTTACGATCGTTAGTGATGCACAGGAAAAAGCGCAGACGCTGAAGATGAATGCTAAGGAAGATATTTCACGTGAACGTCAAGACGCTTTAGACAGTGTAAAAAATGATGTTGCAGAATTATCTATTGAAATTGCTTCGAAAATCATTCGCAAGGATTTGAACGCAGATGATCAGAAGGCCTTAATTGATACTTATATCGAAGGGTTGGGGAAGCAAAATGAAGCTAAGTAGAGAAATGGTTGCACACCGTTATGGACAAGCTTTGTTTGACTTAGCGGAAGAGCAAGATCTTCGGCAGCCTTTATTAGAGGAACTGACCGAATTAAAAAAGGTCTTTGCAGATCAGCCAGAGCTAGGTGTATTTTTGACAAGCAAACAAATTTCGTTTGCGGCTAAGTCGAAGATGCTGCAGTTTTTAATAGATAAAGCGTCGCAAACAGTGGCCAATCTTCTAAGAATGACTTTTGACTACGGACGTCTTTGCACACTGGATGCAATTATTAATGAGTATATTAGATTGAACGATGAATTTGAAAAGACAGTTCGAGCTTCTGTTATCACTGCCATCAAGTTAGAAGATGCTCAAAAAGAAAGACTTGCATCTTCATTTGCAGGCGTCGTTGGTGCTAAAAAAGTTTATCTTGATGAAAAGATCGATCCTGACATTATCGGCGGGGTCATCCTTAAATCGAATAGTTATATTTATGACGGTTCAATCAGGACAAAGATTGCACATATTAAACGTCTGTTATTGAAATGAATTATAAAGAGGTGAAACTTCTATGAGCATTAAGGCTGAGGAAATCAGTGCTCTAATTAAGCAACAATTAGCGAATTATCAAGACGAGCTCAGTGTGGATGAGGTAGGAACTGTTACCTATGTTGGTGATGGAATCGCTCGTGCCAATGGACTCGATAACGCCTTAGCTGGTGAATTGTTAGAATTTGATGATGGCACATATGGGATGGCTCAAAACTTGGAGTCAAATGATGTTGGTATTGTTATTCTAGGTTCATTCAAGGGAATTCGTGAAGGCGATAGTGTTAAACGTACAGGCCGTATTATGGAAGTTCCAGTTGGTGAAGCTCTGATTGGAAGAGTTGTTAATCCTTTGGGACAAGCTATTGACGGACTGGGTGAGATGAAAACTACCAAAACACGTCCAGTTGAAAAGAAAGCTCCTGGTGTTATGGAACGGCAATCGGTTAAAGAACCTCTTCAAACGGGTTTAAAAGCGATCGATGCTTTAGTTCCAATCGGACGTGGTCAACGTGAATTAGTTATCGGTGACCGTAAAACGGGTAAGACCTCAGTTGCGATCGATACTATCATTAATCAGAAAAATGAAAATATGATTTGTGTCTATGTCGCGATTGGTCAAAAGGAATCAACTGTTCGTGCACAGGTTGAAACATTACGCAAGTACGGCGCGATGGACTATACGATCGTTGTTTCTGCTGGTCCTTCATCTCCTGCACCATTACTTTGGTTAGCTCCTTATGCTGGTGCTGCAATGGGTGAAGAATTTATGTATAATGGTAAGCATGTTTTGATCGTGTATGATGATCTGTCAAAACAAGCAGATGCTTATCGTGAACTTTCCTTGATTCTGAGACGTCCACCTGGTCGTGAAGCTTATCCTGGTGATGTCTTCTACTTACATTCACGTTTATTGGAACGTGCTGCTAAGTTAAGTGATAAGTTAGGTGGAGGTTCAATGACTGCTTTGCCGTTTATTGAAACTAAGGCCGGCGATGTTTCAGCATATATTCCAACTAATGTTATTTCGATCACCGATGGACAAATCTTCTTAGACAGTGATAACTTCTATTCTGGAGTTCGTCCTGCGATCGATGCCGGAACATCTGTTTCACGTGTTGGTGGTTCTGCGCAGATCAAGGCTATGAAGAAAGTTTCAGGAACGTTACGTCTTGATCTTGCTTCTTACCGTGAACTTGAATCATTTGCACAGTTTGGTTCTGATCTTGATGAAGCAACTCAAGCTAAGCTAAACCGTGGACGCCGCACAGTTGAAGTCTTGAAGCAGCCGTTGCATAAACCACTAGTTGTTGAAAAACAAGTTTTGGTTCTCTATGCTTTGACACATGGCTTCTTAGATGTAGTTCCTGTGGACGATATTGCACGTTACCAGGAAGAATTGTTTGCTTTCTTTGATAATAACAATAAAGATTTGTTGGATGCTATTAAAGAAACAGGTCAATTACCTGAGACAGCTAAACTTGATTCTGCTCTTAAAGATTTTGCCGAATCTTTTCAAGCAACCGCAAAATAAGAAAGGTTGGTGAGAGTTAATGGGGGCTTCTTTACAAGAAGTTAAGCGACGGATCGTTTCTACTAAAAAGACAGAGCAGATCACTGGTGCGATGCAGATGGTTTCAACTGCTAAGCTGAGCCAGATTCAACGTCATACAACCAGTTATCAAGTCTATGCAGATAAGATACGTAGTGTTATTACTCATTTGGCACAAACACATCTTTTAGATGGAAAAGTAGTCAGTGACTCGGCCAGCACACCTAAAAAAGGCAAAGATCAAGTTAGCGGGTTTAATATGTTGACAAAAAGGCCTGTTAAACACACAGGGATAATTGTTATCACATCTGACCGCGGTCTTGTTGGAAGTTACAATAGTAATGTAATCAAACAAACAATGGAATTGATAAAGAATGCGGGTCACACAACTGATGACATTGTTATCATTGCTTTAGGTGGAACTGGTGCTGATTTCTTTAAAAAGCGCGGTTATAAAATTGCTTTTGAATATCGTGGTATTACTGATATACCTAAGTTTAGAAATACGCAGCAGTTAGTTAGAAAAATTGTTGGAATGTATGATGAGGAAGTTTATGATGAATTATTTGTTTGTTATAACCACTTTGTTAATACATTGACTTCTGAGTTTCGGGCTGAACAAATGCTTCCGATTTCAGCGATTAATATCGGAGATAATGATTTAGCTCAAAAATCAGATGAAGGATACGCACCAGCGTACGAGATGGAACCTTCACAAGATGCAATTCTAGAAGTAGTGTTGCCGCAATATGCAGAAAGCTTGGTTTATGGAGCAATCTTAGATGCTAAAACATCCGAACATGCTTCTAGCTCAACTGCAATGAAATCAGCAACAGATAACGCGAAGGATATTATTTCTTCACTAGAATTACAGTTTAATCGTGCACGTCAAAGTGCTATCACAACAGAAATTACAGAGATTACAGGTGCACAAGCTGCCCTAGATTAGGATGACAGGAGGAATTAACAAGATGAGTTCTGGTAAAGTAGTCCAAGTTATCGGACCTGTTATTGATGTTCAATTTCCTCTTAGTGAATCTTTACCCGACATTAATAATGCACTTCATGTAGAGCGCGAAGACGGCTCAAAGCTAGTTATTGAAGTTGCACTTGAATTAGGTGATGGTGTTATGCGCACGATCGCCATGGACTCGACGGATGGTATCAAACGTGGAGCCAAGGTCGAGGATACAGGTTCTTCAATTAGTGTTCCTGTTGGTAAAGATACATTAGGAAGAGTGTTTAATGTTTTAGGTAACACCATTGATAATGGTCCGGAATTTGATAAGAATGCCCGTCGCGATCCAATTCATCGTGATGTTCCAGCATATGATCAATTAAATACTGGGGTTGAAATCCTTGAAACAGGTATTAAAGTTATTGATCTTCTTGCACCTTATGTTAGAGGTGGAAAGATTGGACTCTTTGGTGGTGCCGGTGTTGGGAAGACCGTTTTGATTCAAGAGTTGATCCATAATATTGCTCAAGAACATAATGGTATTTCAGTTTTCACTGGTGTTGGAGAACGGACACGTGAAGGAAATGATCTTTACTTCGAAATGAAAGACTCTGGTGTTCTTGAGAAGACTGCCATGGTGTTTGGTCAGATGAACGAGCCACCTGGTGCACGTATGCGTGTTGCTTTGACTGGATTGACAATTGCTGAATACTTCCGTGATGTTGAGGGACAAGATGTCTTATTATTTATTGATAACATTTTCCGCTTCACGCAAGCTGGTTCAGAAGTTTCAGCCTTACTTGGTCGTATTCCGTCAGCTGTTGGTTATCAACCAACATTAGCAACTGAAATGGGTCAACTGCAAGAACGTATTACTTCAACGAAAAAAGGTTCAGTTACATCTATTCAGGCTGTCTATGTACCTGCGGATGATTATACTGACCCAGCTCCAGCAACGACTTTTGCCCATTTGGATGCTACGACTAACCTAGAACGTAGTTTAACACAGCAAGGTATCTATCCTGCTGTTGATCCATTGGCATCAACTTCAAGTGCACTTGAACCTGAAACTGTTGGTGAAGAACACTATGAAGTTGCTGTTGAGGTTCAACATGTTTTGCAAAGGTACCGTGAATTGCAAGATATCATCTCTATTTTAGGGATGGACGAACTTTCTGATGAAGAAAAAGTAATTGTTTCACGTGCGCGTCGTATTCAATTCTTCTTATCACAGAACTTCTCAGTTGCTGAACAATTTACAGGTGTCCCTGGGTCATATGTGCCAGTCGAAGAAACAGTCAAGGGTTTCAAAGACATTTTAGACGGTAAATATGATGATCTTCCAGAAGATGCTTTCCGTTCAGTTGGACGTATTGAAGAAGTAGTTGAAAAGGCTAAGAAAATGGCTAGTAAATAAGGAGGTAACGTTTAATGGCTGAGCAATCTGTTTTGACAGTTAATATTGTTACTCCTGATGGTAGTGTCTATGAAGGACAGACTACAATGGCTATTTTTAAGACAACTATTGGTGAGATCGGTGTTTTACCGAATCACATTCCTTTGCTTGCATCTCTTCAAATCGATGAAGTTCGGATGAAGGTTGAAGGAACTGAGGATAAATTTGAGGAAATTGCCGTTAGTGGTGGTTTTGTTGAGTTTTCTAATAATACTGCGACAGTTGTTGCTAATAGTGCTGAACGTAAAGAGAATATTGACTCTGAGCGTGCCGAACGTGCTCGTAAACGTGCTGAAGAAAAATTAGTACGTGCAAAACAAGAACATGATACAGATACATTGCGTCGTGCAGAGGTTTCGCTACGGCGGGCAGTTAATCGGTTAAACATCTCAAAACATTAAGTACTACTTAATTGGATTGGATAAATATTTTGAAAAAAGCTAAGACATAGTTTGCCTATGCCTTAGCTTTTTTTGTATTGGAGTACTTAAAGGGGTATTTTTAGGAACTTTTTTGTAAGATATACTGTTAAATGGAAAAATAATTAAAATATTACAAATTAGTTACATTTTTAGAGACGGGTGATTTTTTTTATGCTATCATTAGTCTGAAAGAAATAAGGGGTTGTTTTAATGAAGTATTATGGCTTTTTAGCTTTGTTAACATTAGTGAGTCACTTCGTTTTTATTACTTTAGCGTTTGTTAGTTTGCAGACTTTACGTCTCGATCGGTGGGTAACTCCGAGTCGGCAAAAATATTTTAATATTTTGTTAGTAATGCTCGCAATTACAATCGGCTATACTTGCAGCTCTTTCTTCCTCAGCTTTGTTGATAATGTCCGTAATCTTACATATTTGCTTTAGCTTTGATCGAGCATATGTTTCGTAATTGTTTTTTATTATCGTGAAATTAATTAGTTGTCGAATAATAAGACATTTTTGGAGGAATTGTATTGGAAAAAATTATCGTGCGCGGTGGGAAACCATTAAAAGGTGAAGTTAGAATTGAAGGAGCCAAAAATGCAGTTCTACCTATTTTGGCAGCTGGGTTATTAGCGAGTGAAGGGCAAACTTATTTAGAGAATGTTCCAGATTTGTCAGATGTTCATATGATGAATAATATGCTCCGTTTTTTAAACGTTAAAGTTGCGATGGATAAAGAGAAGAAAACTGTTTCTTTAGATGCAACAGCTCAACCTTCGTATGAAGCACCATTTAAATATGTCTCCAAGATGCGGGCCTCAATCGTTGTTTTTGGCCCTCTTTTAGCGAGATTAAAGCATGCTAAGGTTGCAATGCCTGGTGGGTGTGCTATTGGCTCACGACCGATTGATCTACATTTAAAGGGCTTGGCTGCAATGGGCGCACAGGTTGAACAGCATGATGGTTATATTGAGGCTTTCACGACTGGCCTGGTGGGAGCAAATATCTACCTTGATTTTCCGAGTGTTGGTGCAACACAAAATATTATGATGGCAGCGACACTAGCTAAAGGAACAACTATCATTGAGAATGTTGCACGTGAACCTGAAATCGTTGATCTAGCTAACTTCCTTAACCGAATGGGTGCCAAAGTTACTGGTGCGGGAACAGAAACGATTAAGATTGTTGGGGTTAAGAGCTTGCATGGTGTACAACATACGATTATTCAAGATCGGATTGAAGCAGGCACTTTCATGGTAGCTGCAGCTGTAACCAGAGGAAATGTGTTGATCAAAAATGCTATTGCAGAACATAATAAACCACTTATCTCAAAACTAGAAGAGATGGGTGTAACAGTTATTGAATGTGATGAAGGAATTCGAATTATTGGAACAGATAAATTAAAGCCTGTTTCAGTGAAAACATTGCCGCATCCCGGTTTTCCAACTGATATGCAGCCGCAGCTTTCAGTGTTGCAATTAATGGCAGTAGGGACAAGTATATTAACAGAAACCGTTTTTGAAAACCGTTTTATGCACCTCGAAGAGTTGCGTCGTATGAATGCTAAGTTCAATGTTGAAGGTAATTCAGTTGCATTGCAGGGACCAACAGATTTTCATGGCGCAGAGGTCGAAGCAACTGACCTCCGAGCAGCTGCCGCATTGATTTTGGCCGGCTTAGTCGCAAAAGGTTACACACAAGTTTCCCAACTGAAATACTTAGATCGTGGCTACTATAATTTCCACCAGAAATTAGCTGGTTTGGGTGCTGAGATAAAACGAATCGATGATGAAAGTTGTGAAGCTTATCAAGTGTATAAAAACAGTCATGTTTAAAGTAATCACTGCCTAATTACTACTCAGTATCAGCTATACTAATCTTAATTTTTTATATTGTTTAGTCTCGACAGCTGATTGTGTATTTTTGTGCAAGTTGATTTGTGCTATAATGGTAATGATTTTTTGCATATAATCTATGCTAGTGCTAAATGATTGTGCAACTATACATCCAATTTATTGAAGGAGAGTAATTATGGCTAAAGATATTGGTATCGATTTGGGAACTGCTAATGTTTTAATCAATGTGCAAGGTAAGGGCATTGTTTTAAATGAACCTTCAGTAGTTGCAATCGATACGCATACGGGACGCGTCTTGGCAGTGGGTTCGGAAGCGTACAAAATGGTTGGACGTACTCCAAGTAATATTCGTGCGATTCGCCCGCTTAAAGACGGTGTAATCGCTGATTTTGATATAACTGAGCAAATGCTTTCATACTTTATAAAAAAATTAAACGTTAAGGGCTTTATGTCTAAGCCTAATATTTTGATTTGTTGCCCAACCAACACGACTTCAATTGAGCGCAAAGCAATTCGCCAAGCTGCTGAAAAATCTGGTGGTGGGAATGTCTACTTGGAAGAAGAGCCAAAAGTAGCTGCGATCGGAGCAGGTCTTGATATTTTCCAACCGCATGGAAACATGGTAATTGATATTGGTGGTGGAACAAGTGATATCGCCGTAATTTCATTGGGCGACATCGTTGTTAGCCGTTCTTTGCGTGTTGCGGGTGACCGCTTAAGCAGTGATATTTCAGCTTATGTTAAAAAGAGACATTCGCTCCAGATTGGTGAACGGACAGCTGAGAAGGCTAAAATGGAAATCGGGACTGTTGT
This sequence comes from Liquorilactobacillus capillatus DSM 19910, assembly GCF_001434915.1. Classification (GTDB taxonomy): domain Bacteria; phylum Bacillota; class Bacilli; order Lactobacillales; family Lactobacillaceae; genus Liquorilactobacillus; species Liquorilactobacillus capillatus. Next base: position 71,768 of record NZ_AZEF01000061.1, on the reverse strand, counting down.
TGCGGGGCACCGTAAAAAAGAGATGGAGATTAGAGGGCGTGACATCGTTAATGGCTTACCACGGACAATTAAGTTATCCTCTGATGAGATTGAACAGGCATTGCGTGATACGATGCTGGGAGTAATTGCAGCTGCTAAAGAAGTTCTGGAACAGACACCACCAGAATTAGCTGCTGATATTATTGATCGCGGAGTAATTCTAACTGGTGGTGGTGCATTATTAGACGGGATTGATCAATTATTCTCCGATAACTTGAAAGTTCCAGTTATGGTTGCTTCCACACCTTTAGATGACGTCGCTTTAGGAACTGGTTTCTTATTAGACCATATTACTAAGAGTAAAAAGGCTAAGAAGTAAGCTGTTCGGGTCGAGTTTGTATCGAAAAGAAGGGCGGTAGGCAAGTAAATGAGAAGCTTACTGATAATGTTGGTTCGCGGCTATCAAAAGTTTATTTCCCCTTTGTTTCCTCCAAGCTGTCGTTATTATCCAACCTGCTCGCATTATATGCTGGAAGCTTTAAAAAAGCATGGTGCATTAAAGGGAACATTGATGGGACTCGCGCGGCTTTTACGCTGTCATCCCTTTGTTCGTGGAGGATATGATCCGGTTCCAGATCATTTTAGCTTAAAACGAAATCGAAAAGCTCCAAAGTAAAGTATTATTTAGGAGGAATACTGTGGCAAGAAGAGAAAAGAATATTGAGGTCTTTGAAGAAGAAAAGATGGTTAACGGTAATGTCGTCTTAGAATTGAAGACGGAACAAAATGAGATTGGCTCCGTTACACAGGATGGCAAGCGTTTTGTAGCATCTTTACCTAATGGTGAAACATTTAAGGCAAGTTCTCAAAAAGAAGCAGTCAATATTTTGATTCGCAACTACCATCTACATCGAGTTAATTAGGTATCTCTGCCGACTAGCTTAGTATCTTAGTCGGCATTTATTATCTTAAAAGTAAAAAGTGTATATTTGTTTAGAAGGAGGATCAGCTTTGGCAGAAAAACAACTGACAAGGGCGGATAATGATGATTCGCGTATTGATTACGGTATTATTTTTTCGGTACTGATTCTGGCTGTAATCGGAATGGCATCAATTTATGTTGCTGCCAAACATGATACTAGTACAACAAGTATTATGAAGGCAATAATTATGCAGGTCGTGTGGTACGTTCTTGGAACGACGGCAGTGGTTATCATTATGCAATTTGATGCTGAACAGTTATGGAAGTTGGCACCCGTTGTATATGGGGTAGGGATTGTACTCCTATTGCTGGTCTTAGTTTTTTATAGCCGAGCATATTTTAATAGTACGGGCGCAAAAAGCTGGTTTTCTATTGCGGGACTGACTTTTCAGCCGTCAGAGATTATGAAACCTGCGTATATTTTAATCTTAGGGCGAGTTGTGTCACAGCATAATAGTGAGTACCCTGTGCACACAACGAATTCTGATTGGCGTTTATTGGGTAAGATGATCGCTTGGACACTGCCAATTGCAGTTTTATTAAAACTCCAAAATGATTTTGGGACGATGCTTGTCTTTTTTGCCATTTTAGGTGGTGTTATTTTAGTTTCAGGAATCACATGGAAAATTATTGTACCTGTTGTTACCTTTGCTACTGTAGTTGGTGGAACAGCTATTTTCTTAGTTGTCTACGGACGAAATATTTTAATGAACTTTGGTTTCAAAGCTTATCAGTTTGATCGAGTTGAAGCTTGGTTAAATCCTTCAGCTAGTACTTCTGGCAGTAGTTACCAGTTGTGGCAGAGTATGAAGGCCATTGGTTCAGGCAGTTTGTTGGGAAAAGGGTTTGATGTTTCCAAGGTTTACGTGCCGGTACGTGAATCTGATATGATTTTTTCAGTTATTGGTGAAAACTTTGGCTTTATCGGTGGTTGTGTCTTGATTTTCATCTACCTGTTACTGATTTTTCAAATGATTCAAGTTACTTTTGATACTAAGAATGAGTTTTATGCGTATATATCGACGGGCGTTATTATGATGATCCTCTTCCATGTTTTTGAAAATATTGGAATGAGTATCGGTCTTTTACCATTAACAGGGATTCCCTTGCCTTTCATTAGTCAAGGTGGTTCAGCTCTGATCGGGAATATGATTGGAATAGGTTTAATTATGTCGATGCGCTTTCATAATAAGAGTTACATGTTTAGTAGTAGTAAGGAATTTCATTAAAGAACGGATTAAGATTAACTATGTTTATAGTTGGTCTTTTTTTGTATAATAAGGTAAAGAGTCAGTCGAAGGGAAGTTAGCAGTATGAAAATATTTTATTGTTATAACAGGTGCAGCACTTGTCGTAAGGCACAGAAATGGTTAGATGAAAACGCAGTAGAATATACAAAAATAGATCTTATCAAAGAGCCACCTGTAGCAAAGCAACTGGCTGAATGGATTAAGAACAGCGAACGTCCGCTTAAATACTTTTTTAATACTAGTGGTATAAAATACCGTGAGTTGCAACTTAAAAATAAAGTGCCAACAATGGATATTCAAGAGGCAAGTCGGCTTCTAGCAAGTGATGGTAAGTTGATTAAAAGACCATTGCTAGTTGAAGGGGATCATGTGACATGTGGTTTTAAAGAAAATGTTTATGAAGCTGAATGGAAATAGCTACTTGATAATTAGTTTTGATAAATAAAGGGACAGCAATAACCACTAAAAACGGTCTAAGTAAGTGGTTTATGTCAATTTGTGATAACTAGTATCAATTGAAAATGATTCGCAGCTGGGATAGAATGTTAGCATACATTAATTGGGGGAATCGTCAATGTCAAAACTTGAAGTTAAGGATTTGCATGTATCGATCGATGGTAAGAAGATTTTAAAGGGTGTCAATCTGACAATGAACACGGGTGAGATTCACGCTATTATGGGGCCAAATGGAACTGGGAAATCAACATTATCACAGGCTATTATGGGTCATCCTGCCTATAAAGTCACACAAGGTGAGGTTTTGTTGAATGGTGAAAATATTCTTGATCTGCCAGTTGATGAACGCGCACGTGCGGGCCTTTTCTTGGCGATGCAGTATCCAGCAGAGATTCCCGGGATAACTAACGCAGAGTTTATTCGGGGGGCTGTAAATGCTCGCTTGCCAGAAGATAAGTCGCTCTCAATTCGTAAGTTCTTAAAGAAACTGGATAAAACAATGCAAGTTTTAGATATGACTGAAGAAATGGCGGATCGCTATTTGAATGAAGGCTTTTCCGGCGGTGAGAAGAAAAGAAATGAAATTTTGCAGTTAATGATGATCGAACCTAAATTCGCTATTCTAGACGAGATCGATTCAGGCTTGGATATTGATGCGTTAAAGGTTGTTTCACGTGGAGTTAATCAGATGCGTGGTCCAGAGTTTGGATCATTGATTATTACACATTATCAGCGCTTGTTAAATTATATCGTTCCAGATGTTGTTCATGTTATGATGGGCGGAAAAATCGTTAAGCAAGGTGGACCTGAGCTGGCTAAACGGCTTGAGGATGAAGGATATACTGGCTTGCGGGATGAATTAGGCCTGGACATTAAATTAGTGGATGAAGAAGCGTAGGGGAGATGTGAGTATATGACGATTGATGTGAAGAAATATCCAGCAATTGCTGAATATGCCAAGGAAACGGCAGAGCCTGCTTGGTTTACAGAATTAAGGATCCAGTCGTTAGAAAAAGCAGCTGAGTTAGAGCTTCCATCTTTTGAAAAAATTAGGTACCAGCGTTGGCCGATCCAGTTGCAGCAACCTTTAGAGAAAAGGAATGTTCAAAAAGAATTATTGGAAGAAAATGATTTTGAACAGACTGAAAATATGGTTGTCCAAGTTGGGCAAGCAACCTTGGAATTGAAGCTAAGCCAAGAGATGCGAGATCAAGGCGTAATTATCTGTGACTGGCAGACAGCACTTCATGAACATGGTGAGCTGGTACAGAAGTACTTTATGCAGAAAGCAGTTAAGTTTGATGAAGATCGTTTAACAGCACAACATGTGGCATACATGACGAGTGGCTTGTTTATTTATATTCCTAAGAATGTTATTTTAAAAGACGTTTTTACTAGTTATTTTATTCAAGATGCTACGACGAAAGCTGATTATGTACACCATGTAATGCTTATAGTAGGCGAAAATAGTGAGTTTTCGTACCTTGAGAACCTAAAAACAATTGGGACAGAAGCGACAACTGCCAACATCATCGTTGAAGTAATTGCGCAGGAAAATAGCCATGTCAAGTTCGCTAGTGTTGATCGCTTAGGGGTGAAGACGACAACCTATCTTAACCGTAGGGGATACCTTGAAAAAGATGCACGGATCAATTGGTCAATGGGAATGATGAATGATGGCAAAATTGTTGGCGATTTTGATTCTGACTTGGTTGGGGATGGTGCTCATTCTGAGGTGAAGATCGTTGCTATCTCAACTGGGAAACAAGTCCAGGGAATTGACACCCGGGTTACTAATAGGGGGAAGCATACGATTGGGCACATTTTACAACACGGAGTTATCTTATCACGTTCAACGCTAACCTTTAATGGTATTGGACATATTATTAAAGGTGCTAAAGGAGCAGACGCGCAACAAGAGAGCCGTGTTCTAATGCTTTCAAATAAAGCTAAAGGTGATGCTAATCCTATTTTGTTAATTGATGATAATGATGTAACAGCTGGTCATGCCGCAAGTATTGGCCGGGTTAATCAGGAGCAGCTTTACTACTTGATGAGTCGCGGACTACCGAAGAAAATGGCAGAGAGATTAGTTATTATCGGTTTCTTGGGCCCGGTCCTGGCGACTATCCCATCAAAAGCGATCCGTGAGCAGCTGAAGCTGACAATTGAAAGGAAGCTGATCGATGGTCAAAAAGATGAATGATTATATAAAGGATTTTCCAATATTAAATCAAAAAGTTAATGACGAACGTTTAGTTTACCTGGATAATGCCGCAACGACTCAAAAGCCGCGGGCGGTTGTAGAAGCTGTTACAAATTACTATTATCATGATAATGCTAATGTTCACCGGGGGGTACATACTCTGGCAGAGCGGGCAACAGAGGCCTTTGAGAACGTTCGAACCAAAGTGGCACACTTTATTAATGCACCAAGCAAAGATGAGATTGTGTATACTAAAGGGACAACGGAGGGCTTGAATTGGGTAGCTGCTGGATATGGTCGCAACCATGTCAAAGTGGGTGATGAGATCGTTATTTCATACATGGAGCATCACAGCAATCTTGTTCCGTGGCAGCAGTTGGCGCAACAGACTGGCGCTAAACTTAAATATATTGCACTTCAAGCTGACGGACAGCTTGATATGGAAAGTGTACAACAGCAGATTACTGATAAGACCGCGATCGTCGCATTAACACACGTTTCCAATGTCCTAGGGGTTGTCAATCCAATTGCTAAAATTGCTCATATAACACATCAACATAATGCACTAATGATTGTTGATGGTGCACAGTCGACACCGCATATGAAGATTGATGTTCAAGCATTAGGAGCAGATTTCTTTGCCTTTTCAGGACATAAGTTACTTGCACCGACAGGAATCGGTATTTTGTGGGGCAAGAGCAGCTTATTGGCAGAAATGTCACCACTGGAATTTGGCGGTGAAATGATCGACTGGGTACAACTGCAAAAAACGACTTTTAAAGCAGCTCCTTGGAAATTCGAGGGTGGCACTCAGAATATTGCTGGTGTAGTTGGCTTAGGAGCAGCCATTGATTATTTAGAAAAAATTGGGATGGATAATATTCAAGCACATGAACAAGTTCTTATGCAAGCAATTCTTCCTGAGTTGAGTAAGATTAAGGGGTTAACAATTTACGGCCCGCAAGAGGCACAGGAACGCACGGGGATTATTGCGTTTAATCTGGATAATCTTCATCCGCATGATGTCGCGACAGCTCTTGATATGGAAGGAATTGCGACTCGTGCAGGGCATCATTGCGCACAGCCGCTAATGGCTTATTTAAAGGTTCCAGCAACTGTCAGAGCAAGCTTTTATTTGTATAATACGTTAGCAGATGGACAGCGTTTGGTTGAAGGAATCAAAGCTACGAAGGAGTTCTTTAAAAATGGCACTATCTAAGCTAGAAAACTTATATCGCCAAATGATTTTAGAGCATGCAGCTCATCCCCATCACCATGGTTCACTAAAAAAGACGTCGCAAAAAATTGAGTTACGAAACCCGACGTGCGGGGATGTTTTAACGTTAGAAGTTGAATTAAAAGATGGAAAGGTAGCTGATATTGCATTTGCAGGCTCCGGTTGTACAATTAGTCAAGCCTCGGCAAGTATGATGACCGATGAAGTTATTGGCAAGACGCCCGCACAAATCGCTAAAATGGTGGTTGCCTTTTCTGAAATGGTTACTGGTAAAGAAACAGATGAGACTGAAGAACTGCTGGGTGATGCGACGATTCTAGCTGGTGTTGCACAATTTCCGGCTCGGATCAAGTGTGCAACCTTAGCTTGGAAAGCTGTTTATCAAGCTGTTAAAGCAGATGATAGTAAAGCGACACTGGGTTTATTACATCATGATGTATAAGAAAGAGGAGGGTCTCTAAATGGCAGATGCAAATATGCTTGGCTTAGGCGGAGAATATAAATATGGGTTTAAAGATGATATCAAGCCTATTCTGACGACTGGTGAGGGTTTGAATGAAGATATCGTACGCCAGATTTCAAAGGCTAAGAACGAGCCCAAATGGATGTTGGATTTTCGTTTGAAATCATTTGAGCGTTATAAAAAGATGGCGCTGCCAGATTTTGGCCCAGATTTATCCGATATTAATTTGGACCGGATTAATTATTTTAGACGAGATAGCAATAGTGTGGCACGTAAATGGGAAGATGTTCCTGACGATATCAAAAATACCTTTGACCGTTTAGGGGTTCCTGAAGCAGAACGTAAGTATCTTGCTGGCTCATCCGCGCAATATGAGTCAGAAGTTGTTTATCACAATATTCGGGAGGATTTTGAGAAGTTAGGGATCATCTTTATGGATACTGATTCTGCTTTGCAAAAGTACCCTGAATTAGTACGCAAGTATTTCGGTAAGTTAGTACCACCTGCTGATAATAAGTTCGCAGCACTCAATTCTGCAGTTTGGTCAGGCGGGACATTTATTTATGTACCTAAGGGTGTTAAGACTGAGGTTCCCATCCAGAGTTACTTCCGGATCAATGCGGGGAACAGCGGTCAATTTGAACGGACTTTGATCATCGTTGATGAAGGCGCCAGCATTAATTATGTCGAAGGTTGTACAGCACCGAATTATTCAGAAGATAGTTTGCATGCAGCAGTTGTCGAAGTTAATGTTTTAAAGGATGCGTATTGCCGTTATACGACTATTCAAAACTGGTCAGATAATGTCTATAGTCTTGAGACCAAACGTGCACAAGCACTTGAAAATGCAACGATGGAATGGGTCGATGGCAACTTAGGGTCTAAGGTTACGATGAAATATCCGAGTGTTTATCTGAATGGGCGCGGTGCACATGGAACGATGCTGTCAATTGCTTTTGCAGGTAAGAATATTGATTCTGATACGGGAGCTAGAATGATTCATAATGCCAAGGAGACTTCAAGCTCGATCGTCTCTAAATCTTTGTGTAAGGATGGTGGCCGGGTCGACTACCGCGGTAAGGTTCGCTTTGGTCGCAACAGTGATGGTTCTTTTTCACATGTAGAGTGTGATACGATTATTTTAGATGATAAGAGTGCCAGTGATACGATCCCCTTCAATGAAATTAAAAACGGTAATGTTTCGATGGAACATGAAGCTAAAGTCTCTAAGATATCCGAAGAACAACTTTATTATTTAATGAGTCGGGGGATCACAGAAGAAAAAGCTACTGAAATGATCATTATGGGATTCGTAGAGCCCTTTACTAAGGAACTACCAATGGAATACGCAGTAGAACTTAATCGACTAATAGAATACCAGATGGAAGGTTCTGTTGGTTAAACAAGTATGACTAGCCGTAAACGTTGTTATATTAACGTTTGTGGCTTTTTATTTTTTTATTTTTGGAAAATTAACGACAAATTTAACGACAACATGCTGCTTTTGGCTTATTTGTCCATGAATTTTGCAAATTTTTCTGCTGTATCACGTTTGGCTCTTTGTGTTACATGGGTATAAATATCAAGCGTTGTTTTTGAGTTTGAATGTCCTAATCTGTCTTGTACTTCTTTGATAGATGCTCCTGCTTCAAAAAGTAAAGAAGCATGAGTATGTCTAAAGCCATGAACAGTGATCTTTTTTTGAGGATATTTTTTATAAATCCAATTAAGCCAGTCATTTACTCTATTTGGGATTAACAATTTATTTGTTTCCATCTGAGTAAACATAAATTGATCACTAGTCATTGAATTAATGCCACTTTTAAGAAGCCTTTCTCGCTGATCGAGTCTCCATGATTTCAATAAAGAAATCGTTTTGGCATCTAGTTCTATTTCTCGTTCAGAGGAGGCTGTTTTAGGGGTTTGGACTATAACCCTATGTGCTCTTGCATCAAAATACAGTGTTTTATATATTTTTACACTGTTATTTTTATAATCAATATCTTTCCATTGGAGGCTTAAAGCCTCGCTTTTTCGCAATCCCGTATATGCTAGTAGCCTAAAAAATGTAATATACCTTTTATCGCCAATGGTATCTAGACATTCAAAAAAATATTTTAATTCATCATGTGTATAGAAATTTTCTTTATTATCATTTTTGGATAGGGGACGTGGTACAACAGTTTTCTTCATGGGATTACTGTCAATAATTTCTAAATTAATAGCGTAGTTTAATATTTGAGCTGTTAAATTTTTAATATGTCGATACTGACGATATCTTTTGTGCCAATAGTTAACGGCTTTTTGACAAAAAGGTACGTTTATCTTTTCTATTTTAAGCTTTCCAAATTTAGGCTTTATATAACGCTTATATAGCCACCAGCAATCAGTAGCTGTCGATTGTTTAACTGTAGTTTGATATGATTCAAACCATAAGTCAAACAGCTCTTGGAATGTTTTTATAGTGTTGTTTTTTTTAGCTAACTTGCCACTTGAAAATTCTATTTGTAGCTGGCTGGCTTTATTTTTAGCTTCAGTTCTAGTAACGAACCCTTGTCGAGTGGTTTCGTATTTTTTCCCCGTTACCGGGTCATAACCTAAAAAAACGCGTAATTTATAACGTGTTTCTCCTTTTTTATTTTTATAACTAGTTATTTTCATAGTGTATAGCCTCCAATGTTTATAAAATATAAGAAAATACGTAATTCAGGTTGAAAAACCATATAATTCGTTTTTTAAAATCAATATTTGCGTATTCATATCTAAAAATGCGCACGTACGTTCGATTAAAGTACTAAATAAAAGCCCTCGAAAAGGCAATTATCTATATACCAAGTATCTGTTTCTTCTTAGCCTCAAAATCCTCTTTGGTGATGATATGTCCTCGTCTAGCAGCTTCTTGTATGCTTAGAGTAAATTTGATGCACTATGTATTCAAAAGCCAGCATCTAAATGCTAAGCTTTTTAGTAATTTTATTTTATCTGTGTTGTTGAAGCCGCGTTTTTAGAAGGGTGCTGAAGCATGATGAATACAGCTGCGACAATCAAAACTACGATTGCAGGGAAAGCCATTGCTGCAGTTAAACCGAATAATGCACTACCAATAATGCCCAAAACTGACCCAACAAGTGAAATACCATGTCTCTTTGACTGAACAAGTGCAATGATATTAACAACTACACCAATCCAAGCCATTGCGTAAAAGAATCCTGCACTACTTGTATGACTAGTGCTTACTGCTTCACTAATAACTACAAACCATGAAACGGTAAACAAAAGACAATTTATTATATCCAAAACCCCAGTAAGTGTATTCAAAAGTAAACGATTTTTCTTCATTTGTTTTTCCTCTAATCTTTAGCTAAGTTTATTTGCTCTAATCCTGTACTCAAAACTTGTCCTTTGGTTAAATCGGCAGTAACTTTGGTGACTTGACCCGAATTTTCATCGCTAGTAGTCCCCAGTATTTCATTAACATCACCATCATCGGTAGAGATGTTGCCACTACCACTTATAGCGGTTATTATATACCGCCCCGGCTTGATATCTTTGCCAACAACCCAATCCCCAGCATTTAATTGTGTTTTGTAAGTTCTTTTTCCAGCAGGGGAGAAGCTGGTACTCTCAATCCCTTCAAGTTGTACAGTGTCTCCTTTTTTCAAGGTAGTAGTGTAAGAATCTACTTGGCCACTATTTTCATCGGGTGTCTGCCCAAGTATTAAATTAAGACTACCTGTACTATTAGAAACATTCCCACTACCGTTAGTAGCTTTTATTATGTATCTACCTGGCTTTATATCTTTACTCTTACCAACTTTAAAGCTTCCAGCACCTAAAGCTGTTTGTTGGGCTTTTGCATAAACTGTGTTAGCACCATTAGTTGATTCTCCTAAAAAAGATATTCCTGAAATGGATAGAGCAACAACTGATACCAGTCCAAGCTTTGAAAATTTGTTCATTTTGATACCTCCCTAATAATTCAGCTTTTTAAGTCGTCAGTTTTTGGACTATACGAGTAATATTTGATACTTTGTTTCATTGCTAAATAAAATTCCTCGAAAGGGCAATTGTCTTAGTCGCTCAAATTATGTGCTTTAAAGTTTTTAAGTTTAGCTAAGTATATTGAACCACCAACAATTGAAACTATACCACCAATCCAACCTAAAAACGGGATTAAGGCGACTGCTCCACCAACAATTAGTAAAACACTTGGAGCTGTTCCAACACGAGCATCGCCTTTATAATAGACAGCCGCAATAATACCTAAAGCTAAGATTGCAATTTTTAAAATTTCGAGTATAATAGCCATTCCTGATGTTCCACTTGTAGTATTATTAGCAACATCACTAATTGCACCACCAATAACAAACCAGCCTCCGAAAAGTAAAACAATTCCTCCAACTAAACCAACAATTCCATTTGTTAATACAAGCTTTTGAGATTTCATAAAAAAAAGCTCCCCCTATAAAATTTCAGCTTTTTAAGTCATCAGAATTTGGACTTTATGATATCTTTATATATGATTACCACTAATAAAATATACCATTTTTCCTAACACTCTAAAACTCTACTCTCCTTATTTTGAAAATTAAAAAACTATTGCTTATTAATTTTATCAACACTTACTAAAATGACTTTGTCTCCCTTGTACTGAGAAATGATTCCCTCGTTTATCTGATTACTATTAACATTTCCCCAACCACTCAAAGAACCGTCAACAGTATCGTGTCCCCAATTTTTAATTTGGATGAACTTTTACCAATAACAAGGAACTCTTGTCCGCCATCTGCGGTAGGTGTAACCAAAAGGTGATACTCTTTGAAGCTATCTGCTCCTAAATCCCTTATGTAAAAATCCTTGAGTTCTATACCTGCACCCTTTGACATTAAATCAGAATCACTATATTGATTTGCATTTTTAATATCAATTTTCGCAGTTATATTTGCGTACTCATTACTTGAAGATTCTGATGAACTAGACACTGAATCGGAGTTACTAGATGAACTGTTAGAATTCGAATTCTGGGAAGGTGTTTTAGCGTTCGACTCGCTCTCGCTTTTAGTTTTTGATTCTTGAGCATATTCCGTAGAAACGGAAGAGCTAAACTTTTTTTCGGATTCACTTTCAGAAATAGATTTTGTTTTCTTTGAAGAATTATTTGCTTTGTTTGATGTAGATCTGTTACTACATGCGGATAATAAAAAAATAGAAGAAAGGGTGGCACAAATTACGCTTTTTTGTTCATTTTAATCTCCCTAGTATATAATCTCCAATAACCTATTTTTTCAAATTTTAAGTAAAAGCTGTTAATTCAAGTTGTACGAAACAGCTAGTTTAGTTTTGCGTGATTGAGCCATCTTTATGAACGGTTACACTCATTGCTGTTCCAGTCATTGATCCGTTATCTATAGAGCTTTTAGAAATAGCCTTTACAAAATAACCGTTTTCGTCGTTAAACAAGCAGCCCCATTGCCAATCGCCGTTATTATCACCAAATTTTGCTTCCACAGCTGCTACGGCCTCGGCAGTATTGTTGATTGCTGCGCCTGAGGCAGCAGGAGATGACGAACTGGAAGATTGACTTGAAACGGAAGAGACTTGAGTAGAGGCAGTTGCATTAGAACTACTTTGTTGAGTAGCAAGTGAAGAAGAATTAGCAGCCACACTTGTTGACGATGCAGATTGTGAAGACGCAACGGATGCAGCCGTAGATTGCGAAGATGCGGTACTCATGGACTTAGCTTTGGCTTCGCTTTCTAACTTAGCCTTACTTTCAGATACTTGTTTTTTCTTCAATGCAATACTAGATGCTTTTTTGCTTGAGTTTTCCTTTGCGATACTTTCTAATTTGGCTTTGGAAAAGTTGTTACCTTTACCTGTAGAACTATTATTTCCGCATGCAACAAGCAAAAGAGAGGAGCTTGCAATTAAACCCAATAAATATATTCTTTTCATTTTAATTCTCCTAAATGCAATCTTAGTTAGCAAAATGATTATACGGTATACCAAATTCCTCTATTGAAAACTTTTTTAATAATCCAGCATAGCAACACACCTTTATGTATTGTTCTTGTGATGTTTCCAAAAAATTTGAGTAAGTGCAATCTTTAGCTTTTCTTTGTCTTCCTCAGTAAGTTCTTCATTGGCATAAGTCATTCCTTTTTCAAGGTCTTCATCAAGAAAACTTTTTAAATCAATTTTATCTTGAGAATGCTTACCTTCAGAATTCTTGCCTAGTAAAAAATCAGTTGATACATTGAATAAATCAGATAAAACTTGTATAGCTTCTATATTGGGCTGTCTTGTTCCACGCTCCCAAGCACCAACAGTTTTGCTAGAAACATGAACTATTTTCCCAACATATTCTTGTGTATAATCTTTGCTAGTTCTTAATTCCTTTAATCTTTGTGAGAACATAGAGTAGTGTCCTTTCTAAAATATAACTTGATAATACTACTAAAAGTAGATTCATTTTAAAAAGACTACAATGAGTAGTTATAAAATATTTTAACGCTACTTTAAGTGGTTTTTTATGAGAAAGTAGTTTATAAAGTAGAAGGTTCTGTCGGTTAAATTAATTTTAGAACTGATAAGCACCGTTTGTTACAACAATGATGATTGGTTCTTTGTTAACTGAAATCATTGAATTAACCTCTAAAATAACTATGAAGTATTAACTATCAGTGGAATTTATATTTTTATGTTGAATTATTTTTAGAGCAGGTGTCAATCTAGATGATGTGAAACAGATTATCTAATACATATGGAAAGTAACGCTGCTTTTTGTGAGTACAAATTTAAATATATTAAAAGAACCATACCAAGGTATCAGCTGGTATGGTTCTTAACTTGGAGTTAGTCTATTGTAATAAATTACACATTGTATTATCATAATAGTGGGTAGCGTTTAATTAAAACGATTCGCAAACGTTGAGCTACCTGCTACTTCCTGGGGGTTTTATCTTGATATGAAGTCAAGATAAAATCCTTTTTTGAGATTGATTTTAAACAACAAAAGTAGTGTACAACTTTAACTGGTGGACGGTCAAGTATTAAATCTTTAACTTTCTCCAGTTAATAATTATTTATACATAAGTTATCAATAATAAATATGAGGTATTAATTAATATCAGCTTAGTTTGCTGGAACAAAAAAGGAGTCTAAGTTAAACGTTAAACTTGATCCAAGTTTTTACTGGTTTTGAGTTAAAGCTTAGATGTTATTAACTTATCTTACACCCTTTTAAATATAGAAATAATAACTATTTATACAATTTTAGTTTATAACAAGGCACAGCAGTTAAGCTTGTTTTGTTAAAGCAATGTAGTAATTAGCCATTGTCAGTTGATAGTAAGGCAGTGTCCAAACAGCAGTTATCCCGCTAGTAATAATGGTTAAAAACCAGTATCCGATGAAACTTAACTGTAAAACGAAGTATTCCCATTTATGATTATTCATTAGAATTCGACTTTGCGTGATAGCTTGGATATAACTAATCTTATGGCCTTGTTCAAGTTGATCACGGTAAATATAGATAGCCTGCGAATAAGCGATTGATTTGATAATTCCTGGGATGAAGAAGAGTAATGACCATAGAAAAATCCAGAAGGTTTGTAAAAGCGAGATGACAATCATTGCGGCAACGTATTCACGACGGTGGAATAGTTTGAGGCAATCAACGTAAGGGTTATCCAGTGCTTGCTTATGCCGCTGAATATCAATACATGCGAACATTATGCTAATAATTAAGACTGAAAAAATGAGTGAAAAAATAATATCAGTAAGCGACCAAACATTCCAGATAATTGAATAATTCATCTGTTCTGAGGAGAGATACTGTTCTAAGTTGAAGGCATTACGGCTAGCAACAGAGTTAATGAAGTAAACGACAAAAGTCAGTAAAAATAGTTTAAAAAAATAAATGTAATTTTGGTTCAAGGTCCGTTTAGCGTTATTTTTTAATGATATTCGATTAATAATGGGAGGGCACATCCTTTCGATATATAAAAGCGTAACAAGTATTATTTTGAATGTAAAGTAGTGTTAGGAAAAATTGATCAGTTTTTACAGAGTTAATTTAAAACCGTCAGCTTATTCCGCTGTTTTACGGAAGTCTGACGGCTAACATTAAATGATTTAGCTTGAGCTTGATAAGTTAGAATAGAAGTGATGGAAGGGAGACAGTCAAGGGGGAAACGAGTTATCTATCTTGAGGTTGACTAATCTTTTTTTGTTCATGCAAAAGTTGAATTATCTTGTCATTTTGTGCGATTAAGATCCAGTTTTGTTCTACGAGTGCACGAAGATAAGAAATCTTAGAATCATCACTGCGATCTTTAATTAAGAGTCGTTTATCATTGCGTAAAAGGTTTTTCTTGTCAAGTTCGCCTAAGATCGCTTCAACTTGTTCTGATGTTGCGTTTGTTACGTCATCGAGACCACGATCGACCAAAATTCCCTTAATCTTGTCATTATTAAAGATTCCCATTGGAACTTCCCTCCTTCAGTGAATGTTCTTAATTAAACTATAACATTGGTGATGTAAATATACCTCATTAAAGCTTAAAACGTAGACTAACAAAGGAAACATTAATGAGGCAAACAGTAGTTGAGCAACGGGGCTTCTTGCTATTTAGAATGTTCTTAAGTACAATTAAGTTAGTACATAGTAGGGGAGGAAGACATATGCTAGTCGAGTTCTTAAATGATTATTATCAGGCAAATTTAAAGAGTATTCATGATGTAGCTGGTAATCAACATTTAATTGGCTACAGTAAGGTTTTCAAAAGCCCATTGTTTGTCAAGATTTTTAAAGAGCGGGATATGTTTTACGCGGAACAGCACGTTAATCAAGTTTATTACCCAGAGATTTATCTGGACAGCGTTATTTTTGAAAATCGTTATGTTGTAACACTCAAAGACCGTGAAATGAAAGATATTTCAGCTCAGAAGCTTGGCCGGAAACGAGTCTACGCTTTTGGCCGGCTATTGGGTGATTTTCATCAGAAATTAACGGGTAAGGTAACTGTGCACCAGAGTGATAAACGGCTCTCGGAACAAATTCAGTATCAGGTTGCTCAGCTACAGGATACAAAGTATCAAATGCTAGTCAACGATGTTCACCAAACCTTAGGAATAGACTTCGAACAAGCCGATATGGAGTATGCTCAGCTTCCTAAAGTTGTTTTGCATGGTGATTTCAGCATTCGTAATATTATGCATTATAAGGGACGCGACATTCTAATTGATTTTGAACGTTCACATATAGGAACACCTTATCAAGACTTTATTAAGTTCTTCTATAACGAAGTTAAGGAACCAGCACTACGTAATAGTTTCTTGCAGGGATATGAGACGATGCATCCTTTTGAGATTCCTAGTAAGAAAGTGCAACGCTGTTTGTTATTTCTGTGTGCATTAGACATCTGTGAATATAATGTTACACATCCCGAACGTAAGTATGGTAAGATGCCAAACGAGATGCTGGTAACGATTAAGGCAGACGATGCCGTCTTGGCACTTTGACAAAATAATATTAGCAGATAATACATTAGTTAAAGTAGTCTAATAGACATAAGTTACGGGTAAGCAGTTATCTTCAAGTCTTATCTGAAACAAGTAAACAGAGGATCAGTCCAAAAATAATTTAGGACTGATCCTCTATTAGGTTCGCTAACTTATTAGTTTAACTATAAAAAAGTAAGATTAGCATTTTGAATCGAGATAATCAAGCAGGGCACCTTCACGCAGACCATTATTCGAAAATAGAATATCTGTAATATGGAGTGTTCGTAAAATCAATGAAATTGGAATTAAACCGCCGACAATAACATCAGCACGTGCTTTGGCGAGACCAGGGATCTTTTCTCGTTTAGCTTGGTTTAAATCGACTAAGTTGGCAAAAATATCAAAAGCTGCATCACTAGTGAGTTTGTAACCATGAATACTGGTCAATTTATTTTGGTGCTGCTCACGACGTGCAATCTTAGCTAAAGTCCGGTTACTGCCACCGAGTACGACTAATTGTGCTTTATGAGCATTAAAGAGCCAGTTGATATCGGTGATTTTTTTCTCAACAAAAGTCATGGCTTTGAAGAGCTTGGATGCAGTGATATCATCATCTAAAGCAAATTCCTGTGAGAGTGTAACTGAGCCGAAAGGGAGACTGATAAGATCACTAATCTTGTTCTTTTCAACTAGGACCAGTTCTGTGCTGGCACCACCAGTATCCATGATAATACATTTATCTTTAATTGGAAGTGTCCGCGTAACAGCTAAAAAATCAAGGTAAGCTTCACGTTTACCTGAGATAACATTAAAATCGATGCCGATTTGTTTCTTTACTAACTTAAGAAAAGCTGTTTGATTTGCGGCTTGCCTTACAGCGGCTGTTGCTAAAGCCGTTATATGCACATTCTTAAGTTTGGTGTAAGTCTCTTTAAAAATAGCTAGGGCTTTAAGTGTCCGTTCAATCGGTTCTTTTTGCAGTATCTTTTCTGGGCCCATATTTTCTGATAAACGCACCATTTCTTTCAGTTGATGGGTAACACTAACATCATTATTATCGTCTATTTCAGAGATCGTCATCCGAAGTGAGTTTGAACCAAGGTCAATTACAACGAAGTTTTCCATGTTTATTCTCCCTCCCCATCATTAGATAAGTGAACCATACTTTCATGGCGCGTCATTGGTTGAAAAGTAGTATTTTCTTTTTTGATAGCACGTTTTTGTTTCAGTAGCAGTTTATTTTTTTTCTGTGCTTCTTGAACAAAGTGTTCTTGGATATTTAAAGGAGCCAGACCACGGCGATCGATTTTGGTAAAGCTTTCACCATGTAAGACCCGGGTTTTGATGTTGTCTTGCCACATAGTCGCAAAGATTGCAATAACTTTTTGGCGTAAGTCATCCTGTAAAACGGGGAATAAAAGTTCAACTCGGCGATTAAGATTGCGGGTCATCATATCTGCACTTGAAAGATAAACGTCTTCATTACCACTATTATAAAAGTAATAGATGCGACTGTGTTCTAAAAAGCGACCGATAATTGAATGAACTTGGATATTTTCACTAACGCCGGGAATCATAGTTTTTAAACAACAGATCCCCCGGATAATCAAATTAATTTTAACTCCAGCAGCTGAAGCCTCGTAGAGTTTCTCAATAATTTTCTGGTCTGAAAGAGAGTTCATCTTCATCTTGATTGCTGCGGGTTGACCGTTTTGAGCAGCAGTGATCTCAGCGTCAATTTTCTTATTAATAAATGAACGAATTTTTTTAGGCGAAAGATGTAATTTATGGAAATAAGGCGGCTTAGCATAGCCTGATAACATATTGAAGATATTAGAAGCATCGATCCCCATGTCAGGATTAGCAGTCAAAATACCCATATCAGTATAAAAATTAGCAGTAACATCGTTATAATTACCAGTTCCTAAATGCATATACCGTCTAATCCCATCTTCGTCACGGCGGATAACAAGGGTGAGCTTGCAGTGGGTCTTCAAACCAACTAACCCGTAAATAACGTGGCAGCCCATTTTTTCAAGCTGTTTAGCCCACCGGACGTTATTCTCCTCATCAAAGCGAGCCTTAACTTCGACAAGAGCAGTTACTTGCTTTCCGTGCTGGGCAGCCAGTCCGAGATACTTAATAATTGGTGAGTTACCCGAAACACGGTACAAGGTCATTTTGATCGCCAACGTGTTGGGATCCAACGCTGCTTGAGCGATAAACTGAACGACCGAACTGAAGGAATCATATGGATGCTGCATGAGATAATCTTGTTGTCGGATAGCGGAAAAAATATTCTTGCCCGGAGCTAATTGAGGCGCAACATAAGCAGTATACGTTGGATAGCGTAACTCTGGGTGTCCAGTGACTAAGCCGGGTAGTTTTTTCAAAAAGGAGAGGTCGATCGGACCATTGATCCGATAAACGGCTTTTTTATCAACTTCAAGTGTTTTTATCAAACGCTCACTGAGATGATGTCCCATCTTATTTTCAATTTCAAGCCGCATAATTCCGCCGTGTTCTCTTTTCTTAAGTTGCTTTTGAACTTCACGCAGTAAGTCAGAGGTGTCTTCTTCAGCAACATCGAGATCCATATCGCGAATAACTCGATAAGCAGCTGCTTCACTGATCTTATAACCTGAAAATAGATTTTCAATGAATTCCTTAATAATATCTTCAATTAAGATAAAAGTGTTTTCGCTATTAGGCATCTTGATGAGCCGCCCAAAGACTTCAGGGATACGAACTGTTGCGAACCGTTTATTAGTATGATTAGCTGTTTCACGAATCCGGATCGCTAGATTTAGTGAATTATTGCTAATGAAGGGGAACGGTCGGGATGAATCATCCGCTAAGGGTGTAAGAACAGGATACAGTTCGTCATTAAAGTAACGTTTAATAAACTTATATTGGTCTGCAGTTGTTTCTTGGGGAGTGATAATTTTAATAGCATTTTTAGCAAGTTGCGGTAAAAGTGAGCGGTTATAAGTTGTGTAGCGCTTAGCAACCATTTTCTGTTCTTGTTCATTAATTGCATCAATTTGCTGTTTAGGTGTCATTCCGGATGCATCTGTTGACTGGATATTAACCGAGTACATTTTATTTAACGATGCGACCCGAACCATGAAGAATTCGTCCACGTTACTTTGGGTAATGCCGAGAAAATTAATGCGTTCTAAAAGTGGATTGTCAATATCGCGTGCTTCTTCTAAGACTCGACCGTTAAAATCAAGCCAGCTTAATTCGCGGTTTTTAAAATATTTATGTTTACTAAAGCCTGTCTTTGTCATTTTTGCTGTCTCCTTTGCTTTAAAATAGGATTGATTCCGAAAACTTCTTTAAATAGAGAAGATTTATTGTTAAACGACCATGTTTCCAAAGCTATGTTTTGGTTAGAATAAGCATAGATAAACATTGTCGAATTCTGAAGGGAGACAGAAATTTTCTGAATCTTTTGTTCACGTGCATCATCTAAAGCGTCTGCCAAACGTAAAATAGCGGCTAACTTGGCGACTTTCATCTGAACAGTGGGTTCAAGTTTTTGAAAGTGTGGTTGATTGGTTTCTGGAGATTCACTACTATGGTAGCGGGAAACTTCAGCAATGATTTGGTTTTCGTCATTTGAAAGCCCAATTATTCTAGTTGCTTCAAGAATATAGGCTGAGTGGCGGTAATGTTTTTGCTGGTTAATATAATTACCTATATCAGCAACGGTACAGGCGATTTTAAGCAGCAGACGTTCACGTTTGCCTAGATGATGAATCCGCTTGAGCTGATCAAAAAGATGTAGAGCTAATTTGGAAACATTCTTCCTGTGGGCCCGGCTAGTTAAGTAGCGAGTCGCCAAGTTTTCAGCAGAAGTCAGAATTATCCCGTCTAAATCAGGTTTTAGCAGCCCAAGTTTAGCTGCTTGCTCAATAGCAAGACCGTCGGCAACTGCAATATTAGTAATAATAATCTTCTTAGCATTCAACATTGTAATAATCTTATCAATAAGGATAAAGTAAGGAATAATACTGCTAACATCGTTTTCATCAAGGTCAAAATAATTCATTAAGTATTGATCAGAAGATTTGATAACTGTTGCATATAATTCCTGAAAAGCAGTAATATTCATCGTATAGGAAGTTTGATCAGCGGGGATAAATTTACGTGCCAAAACAGAAGCATCCTGCAAGACAAGATTGGAACTGCGTTTGTTATCAGTAAAAATATGGTTTAGATGTTCCAGCTTGCTGCCGATATAATCCTCTACTACTTCAACTGAGTCACTGGCGCTTAGTTTCATAGCCTCTGTGATCTCACCTATATGGGCAGAGCCGAGATCAATATTCCAGGTTGAAATAAACTTCTGCTTGTCAAATTGGGACAAAGATGCACGTTCAATTCCTAGACTCAGTAAATAAGTTGAAGTTAAACTGAGTTTTTCAAAATTATCAAGGTGAACTGTAACCGCAGTTGCTTTGTAGTAGGTCAGTTGACTCGTACTAAGCCATTTTATACGTAAGCCGGTACGGATATAGATCTGTTCGCCCAGATAACGTGCTCGAATAGTATCAAGATGCTGTTGATTGCCCCAGAGCTTGACATTTTTAACACCGTAATCTTTTGCTAGTTGCAGATAACCGTTAATTGCCTGAGCTATCTCGCCAATATTTTGTTCATACTGGTAATTTTTATTTGAGAAATCATTTGAAAAGACATCCTCAACTTTTATTAACTTTTTTAAATCAATAATTGAAAGTTGAATTCGCCTTGGTGTCATGTAGATGATACCGCAAAGCTTCATTGGCACAATAATCACCCCACTCTTTCTTCTTTACTTAATTTTAACAACCATTTTAGAGTTTATAAAGAGAAGATTATCTAAAAGAGCATTCTTTTTTTAGGGGTCAAATAGCAGGTAATTAATGTTTTCTAACTGACAAGATTTAACTGACGTGTTATGATTCTAAATGGTATTAAAGAAATAAAAACAGTTATACTGTACATTAAGTTAAAAGTTATCGTATAATATGAAAAACCGTATAATAAGATTATGGAATAGGAATGAGATATATTTATGGATAAAAAGAAATTGCACGTTGCACTGTTTTTTGGAGGAAATTCATCGGAGCATGATGTTTCAAAACGTTCAGCACATAATATCTATGATGCAATGGACAAAGACAAGTATGATGTTTCAGTTTTTATGTTTACTAAAGGTGGATATCTGTTAGGAAACAAGGATTCAATGCGTATCTTTAATGGTGAAGATGAGGATAAAGTCGTTGCAGAAATTGTACCTAAAGTTGATTTTTCTAATCCGTTAGCCAATATTCAAAATATTTCTGAAGTAAAAAATATCGATGTCTTTTATCCTGTAATCCATGGAAATATGGGTGAAGACGGAACTATTCAGGGGCTGTTTCGTTTACTGGATAAACCGTGGATCGGTAGTGGGATAGCATCATCGGCTGTTTCGTTTGATAAAGACCTAACTAAACAGTTGTTGACTCTTAACGGTGTCCGCAACACCAAATATTTAGTGGTAACGCCTGAGAACCAAGAAGAATATTCATATGAAAAGTGTAGTGCCGAATTAGGTAAGACACTCTTTGTTAAACCAGCACGCCAAGGCTCATCTGTTGGTATTTTTAAGGTTTCTAATAAGGCTGAGTTTGATCGTGCAGTTCGGGATGGTTTCCATTATGATTTCAAACTTTTGATCGAAGAGTCAATTGAACACCCACGTGAAGTCGAATGTTCTGTTTTAGGTAACCGTGAGAGTAAGGCATCAAAATTAGGTGCAATCAGAATTCCTGAAACAGATACGTTTTATGATTATAACAATAAGTTTGTTGATGCTTCGGGTGTTGCTTTTGAGTTACCAGTCGATCTGCCTGAAAAGTTAGCTGCTGAAATTACACAAATGTCATTAGATGCTTTTCGTGTTCTAGGTAATCGTGGATTAGCGCGGATGGATTTCTTGGTTGATCAAAATGATGTACCGTACTTTGGGGAAGCCAATACTTTACCTGGCTTCACAAACATTTCATTATATCCGCAATTATGGCAGGTTTCAGGGATCAATTACAGTGATTTGATTGATCAATTGATTCAGTTGGCGATTGCTGAATTTAATGATAATGCCAAGTTGCATTATGATTTTGTTGAGCTCGGTGAAGAAAAACTGTCAAAATAATTTAAAAGAGTAACCATCCAGCTTATTGTCAGCTTTTAGAGTGTTGGCTAAAAAGTGATGGTAAATAAAGTAAAGGCCAGGTCAAGAAATACTTGACCTGGCCTTTTTTGTGACTTAGCTGTAAGAAGAGTAATTTGCGTATTAAGAAATAGTTGTGAATGCAAATTATGCTAAAAGGGAGTGTTGAAATGGTACAGAGATGTGCTTGGGCGAATACAGGTGGACAACTGCTGCGTGATTATCATGATCATGAATGGGGGAAAAAGGTTAAGGATGAACGATTAATTTTCGAACTATTAAGTCTTGAAATTATGCAAGCTGGCTTAAACTGGGAATTAGTTCTTAAAAAACGTGAGGCTTTCAAGGTAGCTTTTGATAATTTTGAAATTACAAAAGTAGCTGCATATGACGCAGCTAAGGTCGAAGAGTTATGTCAAAATCCGGCTATTATTCGAAATAAACGTAAAATAAGAGCTATCATTACTAATGCGCAAGCTATAACTACTTTACATTTGGCAGGAACGACCTTAAACAAACTACTCTGGCAGTTAGCTGATAATAGAACTGTCATCAATAATTGGGAACATGCTGAACAAGTTCCAGCAAAAACACTTTTTTCTAAAAGAGTCGCGTTGGAACTTCAACAAAAGGGGTTTAAATTTGTGGGGCCAACAATCGTCTATTCTTTTTTACAAGCGGTAGGGATCATTAATGATCACCTTTCTTACTGTTCATTTAAGTATTAGGCAAAGTGGTCACAAACAATCAACTGGAAATTGTTGATAAGAAATAAACAAAAGGGCTGAGTCGAAAATCATTTTTCGCTTAGCCCTCTTGTAATTAATTTATTTAATTTATAATAATTACTTATTTTTGCGTTCTTTGTCTTTTCTAAGAACAGGTTTGTTTTCCAAGTCAGTTCTAACAACCAAAACATCACACGTAGCTGTTCGTGTTACATATTCGGTTACGGAACCAATCAGCAAGCGTTCAACAGCATTTAATCCAGTAGCACCGATCATAATCAGATCGACATCTTCTTCTTCTGGAATCTCTTTAGCAATGATTACTTTGGGTGCTCCGTACTCAATTGAGTAGTCAGTATTTTCTAGACCGGCTTCTTTAGCCTCTTTAACATAGCCCTCAATTGTTTGGCGTGCAGTATCGGTAATTTGTTCAACCATCGCAGTATCAAAACTGGAAATATTTTGAAAAGCACGCGTATCAACTACGTGAACTAAATGCAGTTTTGTTTGCGGTCCATTTCTTTTTGCAACTTGAACAGCTTTTTTAAAAGCTAATTCAGCTTCCTTTGATCCATCGACAGGTACAAGAATGTTTTTGTATTGTTGTAACATTGAAATCACCCTTTCTATTTACCACACCTTTATTTTACGTTATTTTTGCTTAAAAAAAAAGTGAAAACAATTACATAATGTTACTTATTGAAGAAAGATCAGCATCATAACTGGAAGAGTAGCAATTACGATAACATCGAAGATCAAGGCGACTGCTAAGGCCCAAGTTGCGAGGAAAAGGGCAGCTACAAGCGTAATAAGTGCTAAAAGGATAAGGATCAAACCATATATTTTTACGATCCCGGCTAAAATATGGTTGTTTTCGGGATGGAACATTAAAAAAGGCTTATGCTGGTGTGTGTAGAGATAATAACCTAGGAAAAAAATGATTGCTGCTAAAAATAGTGTTAAGACTTTAATAATTGCCATATGTAAAACCCCTTATTATGAAATTAATCTGTTGCGGCAGTATTTAACGATAAATAGGGCACCCAGTCAGTGGTGGGACTGCTATCTTTACTGATGCACTAGAAAACTAAAAGACTGCAACAAAACAAATGTTTTGCCGCAGCCTCCTCACAAAGTAAAACTACTTTGAAAATCCGCCTGATGCCGTTAATCATCTCTGTAGTTGAACCCGCTCTCAAGCAGGTGGTCCTCGGTCAACCAGTTTTTAACTTCCACTTGGTACCGTGGCATGTTAGCTGCTGGCCATTCCAAAAACCGTAATTATAGGTGTTCGGTCAACCTTACATTATGAGATAACGCGTACACCTCAGATTCAACTTTATTCTAGCATAGAGGTTAGTGATTATCAATTTTTAGAATTATGATGATTACTTTTTGGCCTGTTGAGCTTTTTTAAGACGCTCATATTGATCTTTTAGGGCCTGCTCGTAACGCCCGTTTGTTTTGGGCTGATAGTAGCGTGCTTGAGCTAATTTAGTTGGTAAATATTGCTGTGGAGTCCAATCATGCGGGTAATCATGCGGATATTTATAGTCGAGTCCTCTACCTAGTTTTTTTGCACCGGCATAGTGTGCGTCTTTAAGATGAGGTGGGACTTCACCATAGCTACCCTTACGAATATCATTAAGTGCTGCATCAATAGCCGTGATAGCTGAATTTGACTTAGGCGATAAGCAAAGGTCGATAACCGCAACAGCCAGTGGAATGCGCGCTTCAGGTAAACCAACTTTTTCAGCAGCTGTAACAGCTTGAACTGTTTGAGCTGCAGCTCGCGGGTTGGCCAGACCAATGTCTTCATATGCAATTGTTAGTAGGCGGCGATTAATACTTATTAGGTCTCCAGCTTCAATGAGTCGTCCCATGTAGTGAAGCGCGGCATCAGTGTCTGAACCGCGGATCGATTTTTGGAAGGCGGAGATAACATCGTAATGAGCATCGCCGTCTTTATCCTGTACCAATGCTTTTCGCCGAAGACATTCTTCAATTACCTGTAGGTCAATAATGATAGTTCCCTTTTTATTAGGGACAGTTGATTTTGCAGCAAGTTCAAGGCCGTTTAAAGCACTACGTAGATCACCATTTGTTGCACGGCAAAGATGCTGTAGAGCTTCAGCGGTTAGTCGGATGGATATTTTGCCCAGACCATGCTTTTTATCGGCTAGTGCACGCTTAACGGCATAAGCAATATCTGCTTCAGCTAGTGGTTTAACCTCAAAGATCTGGGTACGACTTCTAATCGCTGGGTTAATTGCAATATATGGATTCTCAGTTGTTGCACCAATCAAAATAATGCGGCCACTTTCTAAATGCGGCAGTAAGAAGTCCTGTTTAGGTTTAGTTAAACGATGGATCTCATCTAACAGTAAAATGACAGTTCCACTCATTTTAGCTTCTTCCGCGACGATCTCAAGCTCTTTTTTGGAGTCTGTGGCGGCATTAAGTGTTCGGAACGCGTACTTTGTAGAACCGGCAATCGCACTTGCAATACTGGTTTTTCCAGTTCCGGGCGGGCCATAGAGAATCATGGACGATAACAGACGCGCGTCTACCATCCTACGAATAATTTTTCCTGGACCGACGAGATGCTGTTGACCAACAACATCATTTATATTTTGGGGGCGCATACGAAAGGCTAACGGTTGTATCATAGTTTCTACTCCTTTACTATTACTTTGATTATAACATCGTCTTAATTAAATTTTGTTGAATAGGTGCTGACTCAACTGAATGTTTGGGAAAGATTTGCTATAATAAGCGCTAAGAGTTAATAATGGAAAAGGTGAAGAACAATGGTTGAACTTGATGAAATTGGAAAACAAATAGCTAAGGATAATTTATTTACAGCGGTTGCGGCAATCAGATGGCAGGTTCAGCGGACCTGGAAGATACAGTCCGTAAATCCAACAATAAAAACTAACGTGCAAAGTGTGGCCGCAATTAAGCCGAGTACATATTTTAGATATAATGCTGAGCAGCAAAGTGTTAGTTTGTTGGCAGATCACTGGAGCAGTAAAAAAGATCAACAGCAAATGATGGTTCTGAATCAGCAACTGCTGCAGGAAAATCTCGGTGATAAGAGTGTCTTATGGCCTTTGAGTGTTGTCAGTGAAGATAAGAAGTCAGTTGTTGGGGGTGTTACGGTTAGGTTACAGTTGCCTGAGGAACTCTTTTTAGAGCTATATAAAAATAGATTTAAACAATTGCAGATTGATTATATTACTTTTCGTAACCAGATTTACATGAAGGTTTTACAGCAGTTTGTGAATTACCGCTGGTTATTAACATATCTTACTGGTGCGACGCCTTTTGTTGCGGGCTCAAATATCAGGCCGGTACGCTCACAAAGTGAGTGTTGCTTAGCCGCATCCGTCGATGCAGTTAAACGGGTAGATTATCGTTCTTTGCAAAGCTATTTACGTAGCAGCCAGCATCAACAAGCAGGGC
Source organism: Liquorilactobacillus capillatus DSM 19910 (assembly GCF_001434915.1). Lineage (GTDB taxonomy): Bacteria > Bacillota > Bacilli > Lactobacillales > Lactobacillaceae > Liquorilactobacillus > Liquorilactobacillus capillatus. The sequence goes on along the minus strand of NZ_AZEF01000061.1, from coordinate 45,290 downwards.
TAACAGATGGGATCAAAGTAGGTTCTTCTTTTGAAAATGAACACGAAATGCTCCAAAAGGGAATTCATTATCTTGAAATTACGCATCTGGATTTGAATCCCTTTGCTGCAATGGGAGTTAGCTTTGAAATGCTAGACTTGATAGAAGCCTTGGTGGCTTTTTTTCTGGTAACTCCAGGTATTAAAAATGATGATTTACAAGCTGCTTTGCAAGAAAAACGCCAGTTGAACCAGCATGTTGCACATGAAAATCCATTTTCCGCTACGACATGTCAACTTCAGGCACGTAAGATAATTAATCAATTAAGTCGGTTTACAAAAGAAATAGGGCGGTCAGACTTAGGCCAGTCTTTAAGCCAAGTAGCAGGCGTACTTAAGCAACCAACCGAAACTCCCAGTACGAAATTACTCAGAAAACAGGATAGTCAGAAACTGACAGAAAGTACGTTAAAACTAGTGGCGGATTATGCTGTTAAGGGTCGTTTGACCCAAGCCAAAACAACGTTGGATGATAACAGCCGCTTAGTACTAAGTGCTGCTTTTAAATTGGGTGTCCCATATGCGGTTATTTCTGCGCCTGATCATTTGATCAGAGTCGGAAAGTCACTCCTTGAAAGGGGGATCCAAACGGAAAAGACAAGTGCGGTTATGCAAAAAATATGGAAAAATCGTCAACTGAGTCAAAAAATCGTTGCGGCTGCCGGATATGCTGTTCCTACCGGATGGACTATTACTCAGACAAGTGAGATCTTGAATGTCTATCGTGAAACTAAGGGTTTGGCACTTGTGATTAAAAATAATTATCGTACAGGAGCACAAGTTTTTAGGATACCACCAACCCAAGACATCTTTGTGCAAACAGTTAAACAGTATCTTAGCTCGGAACAACCCTGTTTGATTGAGCAAGTAGTACTAGGTTCCTCGTATACTGCTTTACTTGTCGGAGGGAAAGTTGTTAGCTTGATTGAACGTCTTCCACAAAATATTGTTGGTGATGGACGATCTACGATTAAACAGTTGATCCAACGTAAACAGGTTAAGCAGCAAAATAGGCAAACACAATTCGCGTTTGGCGAAGTTCAAGCACGAAGCTTGGCAGAACAAGGCCGGGTACTTGAAGATATTTTGCCTCGGGGAGTACAGTTGTATCTGCGCTATGATGCAAGTACAAATACTGGAGCTGACTACCTTGAAGTTTCTTCAGAAATAGATAGCTCATATTTGAAAAAGATAGCGGAACTCGCACGAACATTACAAATGAGTGATGGAAGTCTTGATATTATGATTACAAATATTTATCAGCCATTAACTGCTGCGAATGAAAAAAGTCAGTTGGTTTTCTTGAATGCTCATGCATTCCCAGCACTTAGAAAGCATTATTTTACACTGCTTAGACAAACACAGGCTGTGGCCGAGAGTATTGTAAAAAATGCTACTAGGGAGAAATAAAGTTATAGGTCTGACTAAAAAGCATTATTTATTAAACTACAGGCGCTTTTTGATAACTGTTATCGACAATGCCTTTTCATTATCGTCATTGTTGATAAGAGTTTTTTTGTCTTTTAAAAAAATAAAAAAAGCCAGCTCCCGCAGGAACTGACTCTTAAATAGCAACTGTTTATTACAGTTTGTTGTAGTATTCAACGATTAGAGCTTCATCAACTTCACCTTCAAGTTCTTCACGTTCTGGTAAACGAACTAATGAACCTTCTAATTTGTCTTCATCAAAGGAAACAAATTGTGGGCGACCAACGATAGCTTCTAAAGCGTCTTTTACGATTTGAAGATTTTTTGACTTTTCACGTAATGAAATAACTTGTCCGACTTTAACTTCATAAGAAGGAATATCAACACGTTTTCCATCAACAGTGATATGACCATGGTTTACCAACTGACGAGCTTGGCGACGAGTTGTTGCTAAGCCTAAACGGTAAACAACATTATCCAAACGACGTTCAAGTAAAATCATGAAGTTGTCACCATGACGTCCTTCACGAATCTTACCAGCTTTTTGGAATAAGTTTGAGAATTGACGTTCTGAAAGGCCGTAAATCATACGAAGCTTTTGCTTTTCGCGCAATTGCAAACCATATTCAGATAACTTACGACGGTTGTTTTGACCGTGTTCACCTGGTGCATATGGACGGCGAGCCAATTCTTTACCCGTACCACTGAGTGAAATACCCAAGCGACGAGAAACTTTCCAACTTGAACCTGTATAACGAGACATAAAAAATCCTCCAATAAATTTTTTTGGAGTAAAATAACCCGATGTATACTTTGTATTCGTGCATTTCATTCTACAATGTTCACTCTTGCAGCCGAAGAGGTACTGATTAACCATTAAAGGCAATGAAATGTTGACGAGCTTACCGCATACTGCTGCATTATTTTACACAAATGTGAGTATAGCTGAATTCACTTACTTAGTCAAGTACTTACAGTCTAAGCAGGCAAATGCTTAAGCAAAGTCTGCGCGAATGTTTCAACAAGCTGTTCATCATCTTTTGAAAAACGATTGAGTTTGGGAGAATCAAGGTCAAGGACACCTATTTTTCGTCTTCCGCTTATTAGGGGAACAACAAGTTCTGACATGCTTGCGGCGTCACAGGCGATGTGATCAGGAAAGGTGTGAACATTCGCGATGCGCTGTGTTTTCTGCGATGAAAAGGCAGTTCCACAAACCCCTTTTCCAACCTTGATATGCATACAAGCAACTTTACCTTGAAAGGGACCAAGGATAAGTTCATTTTGTGATTCATTATAGAGGTAGAACCCAGTCCAGTTAACATCAGGTAAAGATTCAAATAAAAGTGCCGAAGCATTGGCTAAATTAGCGATTAGATTTGTTTCACCAGTTAAAAGTGCATCAAGTTGACGGTTTAAGAGTGTTTTATTCACTAGAATTCTCCTTAGTAAATGTGATTATTGTTATATTATCATGTGTAACAATGTGATGACTATGCTATAATCAAAATTGAACTATCATAGTATAGAAACCGGATACGGGATTGAATAATAAATAATCGAAAGAATCAATGGTGATAATTAGGAGTGTGGGATCGGATGACACTAGTCTTGAGCATAATCGTTATAGTTGCAATAATAGCATATTTTTCTTTTTTTTACATACAGCGCAGAAATAGTGGAAGGATAGCTCACGTCCAACAGCAGATAAGTGAACTTGTAAATTCACCATTGCACACTGGAATTGCAAGCGTGGAGCAAATAACTCTAGCCGGTGAAAGCCTAGCAATGTTTGAAGAGACTAAGCAGGGCTATCTTTACATGGTCAACCATCAGCTGCCGGAACTCTCTGAACACTTGGATGAAATTGCTGAAGCTAATAGTCATTATCATTTTTTTCAGGTTGGCAGTGGACTTAAAAAGGTCGAATTAAAAGTCCAGGCTGCAAGTGAATTGGAAGAAAAAACTAAGAGTGAAATTAGTGACGTAAAGGAAGATAACCAAGAACATCAGCAAAAGCTGAGTGATTTAGATAAAAAATATCAAGAACTCCGTAAGACATTGTTGGCTAAAAACTTTTCATACGGACCTAGTGTTGATAAATTAGAAGAAAACTTAGCTCAAATTGAAACTGATTTTGATCATTATGCTGAGATCGCTAATCAAGGAGATTATGTCACAGCGGGCAAGTTAGTAAGTAAACTTGATGATAAAACAGCTACTTTAGAAAAAAATTTAGAGCAGATCCCACCGCTGTATAGAAATCTTAAGAATGTTTTTCCTGAACAACTGACAGAGATAGAGACAGGTTACAAACAGTTGCGTGAACAGAAGTATACTTTTAAGACTGATATTGAAAAGCAAACCGCTGAGCTACATGCACTGTTAGGTGAAAATATCATTAATTTAAAGAAATTAGCCATTTCAGAAGCTCTCAGCTGCAATGATAGACTAGATGCAGGGATAAATGCACTTTATGATGAGCTAGAACGAGAGCTGGCTGCACGTCAAAAAGTTGAGAAAAACGTTCCAATATTGACGAAGTTTATTGAACATGCTGAAAAACAACAGCGTGACCTACTTATTGAGTTGGATAGGCTTAATCAGAATTATACTTTTAACCATAATGAGCTTGAAGACGGGCACAGCTTGGGTACTCAACTTAAGGCGATCAGCACTCAGTTCAAACAGTACCAAACTGATGTGCAAAAAGGTGAAGTGATCTACTCTGAGAGCCTCTCACAGCAGGCAAAACAGTTAGCTGATTTAAAAATGATCGAAGAAAAACAAGCAGCTATCAGTGATAGTGTCCAGAATTTGTGGCGTGAAGAGCAAGAGGCTAAGGAAGCACTGTTAGAATTTGATTCTGAGATCCATCGTCTGAAGCGTGAGGTTGAAAAACTTAATTTACCAGGCCTGACAAAAGAATATCTGGATTATTTTTATCGAGTTAGTGATGAGATCGAACAACTTGATGAGGATATTAATAAGATTCAAATCAATATGGATAAGATAACAAAGGCTATGATAAATATTCAGGCAGATATGGATGTCTTAACAGAGAAAACAAACGATATCATTGCTAGTTCCTCTTTGGCGGAACTCCTGTTGCAATATGCTAATCGTTACCGTGTTCGTTACCCAGAAGTAGCACATGCCAGTGCTGAAGCATATGAGTTGTTTAATCATAAATATGACTATGCAGCTAGCTTAGAGAAGATCGCGACAGCAGTTGATAAAGTCGAGCCTGGGGCATACAAACGGATTGAAGATGAGTATTATGCAACTAGCCCTGCTAAGGACTAGTTAATTGGTAGAAGTATACTGAACGTTAATTAACATGATAATATAATAGTCTCTAACATTAGAGATTCACAACGGGGAACTGTGTCGAAAGTTACTTTCGGCTCAGTCCCCTCGTTCTTTTAAGGAAATTATTAGAATGAAAGCGACGTTAGGAAACTTAAATGACTAAAAAAAATGAAGTTTGTTTTTTACTGCTGATGTTGTAAAATAAGGAGCGTATTTATCAGATTGGAAGCTAAGTAACAAGCTTTTTAAGGAGTATGGGGATTAGAAATGATATATTTAGATAACAGTGCAACAACGAAAGTTGCGCCAGAAGTATTAGAAACATATACTAAAGTGAGCCAAAAGATTTGGGGTAATCCATCTTCGCTGCATGATTTGGGTGAAAATGCCTATAATTTGCTTGAACAATCACGTCAACAAGTTGCTAACCTTCTTGGGGTTCGTACGGAAGAGATTTTCTTCACAAGCGGGGGAACAGAAGGCGACAACTGGGTAATCAAAGGAACTGCAATTGAGAAGATGAATTATGGTAAGCATTTGATTACTTCTAGTGTTGAACATCCTGCTGTTCTAAATACAATGGCACAATTAGAAAAGTTAGGTTTTGAAGTAACCTATCTGCCAGTTGACAAACATGGGCGTGTTGCGGCAGCTGATTTGAAAAAAGCGATTCGTCCGGACACGATCTTAGTTTCAATCATGGCAGTGAATAATGAGATTGGGGCAGTTCAACCGCTTGATGAAATTGCAGCTATTTTACAGAACTATCCTAAAATTCACTTTCACGTGGATGCGGTCCAGGGAATCGGGAAGGGGATCCAGCCGTTGATTATGAACAAACGAGTCGATTTCGTTACTTTCTCGGGACATAAGTTTCACGCACCGCGCGGGATTGGTTTTATCTTCAAAAAACATGGTCGTAAACTTGCTCCATTAATGAATGGTGGGGGACAAGAAAAAAATCTGCGTAGCGGAACTGAAAATCTACCTGCTATTGCAGCAATGGCTAAGGCTTTACGCCTATTATTGGACTCAGAAGAGATTAAAGTCCAAAAGCAGCTTGAGATCAAACAGTTTATTTACCAGCATATCAGTCAATTTCCCAAGGTAACACTCTTTTCAGAAATGAATAGTCAATTTGCACCGCATATTCTCTGTTTTACAATCGATGGTGTTCGGGGTGAGACGATCGTACATGCTTTTGAAGATCAGGATATTTATCTTTCGACAACTAGTGCCTGTTCTTCAAAAAAGCATGAGGTTTCAGGAACATTAAGAGCAATGGCTATTCCAGAAAGAATTGCAACATCTGCTGTTAGAGTTAGCTTGGATGAGAATAATACATTGGTTGAAGCAGAAAAATTTATTAAGGTCTTCGACCAACTTTACAGTCGTTTTGAAAAAATTAATTCATGAGTTATTTGAAAGGAAAGAAAACGTGCAATATTCAGAAATAATGGTTCGTTATGGCGAACTCTCAACAAAAGGTAAAAATCGACGGAACTTTATTGACCGCTTAGCTTTTAATGTGCGAAAAAGTCTACATCAGTTTCCTAACTTAGTAGTCAAAGCTCACCGCGATCGCATGCATCTCCAACTCCATGGTGAAGACAGCACAGCAGTTATGACAAGTTTGAAGAAAGTGTTTGGAATTCAAAACTTTTCTCCATCTATAAGAATTGAACGTGACATTGAGGCTGTCAAGGAAGCAGCCTTAACAATGGTCAAGGAACAATTCTTTGAAGGAATGACTTTTAAGATAAACACACGCCGCTCTGACCATGAATTTATTTACGATACCAATGAAATAAATGATTTATTAGGTGGATATATATTAAAGAATGTTCCTGGAATTAAAGTTAAGATGAAGCACCCAGACTTATGTTTGCGCGTGGAAGTTCGTGTGAACGGGATCTTCCTGTCTAGTCAGACGATTAATGGTGCTGGCGGCTTACCGGTTGGAACGGCGGGTAAAGGAATGATGATGTTGTCGGGGGGGATTGATTCTCCCGTTGCAGCCTACCTAGCGATGAAACGCGGTGTTGAAATTGAGATGGTACACTTCTTCAGTCCGCCATACACAAGTGAACAAGCTTTGAATAAGGCTAAAGAATTGACGGCAAAGATTGCGCCTTATGTTGGGCATATCAAGTTTATTGAGGTGCCCTTCACGGAGATCCAAGAGACAGTCAAGCATGATGTACCGTCTGGTTATTTGATGACCGTTCAACGCCGGTTTATGCTGCGTCTGGCGGTATTACTGGCTGCCAAAAGAAATGGACTTGCTATTTTTAACGGTGAATCGCTAGGTCAAGTCGCTTCACAAACATTAGAGAGCATGGTTGCGATCAATGATGTTACGGCGCTGCCAGTCTTGCGTCCAGTCGTTTCGTTAGATAAAAACGAGATTATTAAGATTGCACAAGAAATTGGTACCTTTGATTTATCAATTAAGCCGTTTGAAGATTGCTGTACGATTTTTGCACCACCAGCGCCAAAAACAAAGCCGCGTCTGGATAAGGCGCAGGAATATGAAGCTCGACTTGATATTGACGGTCTGATTGAGCGTGCAATGGCAGGAATTAAAATTTCGGAGATTAAGAGCGGTGAAACATTCTTGAATCAACAAGAAGATGAATTTGCTGAATTACTCTGATTAAGTCTTGACTAGCTTTTTGAACAACGCTATTATAAGCTCTATAAGCAATGAACAAGAGGGCCTGGGCGGGTCAAGTTGGACAGAGAAGAGGTAGCAAGTTGAGATACCTCACAACTTAAGCTCAGGTGGTAGCTTGTGAGCTGTTGGTGTGAACTAAAAGTAGCACCAACCGGAACCTGTTCGTTAACATGGAATTAAGTGGGGTTGAAAACCCAATTTAGGTGGTACCACGGCGCAGTCGTCCTAGTTTTTTTACTAGGGCGTTTTTTATTGGTTTATTATTTTAGAAAGGATGATTTTAATGGCAAAAGAAGTTTCGATGTCGACTAAGTATGATCCAAAACAAGTTGAACCTGGCCGCTATCAAGCCTGGCTAGACCAAAAATTATTTAAACCGAATGGAGATAAGAAAGCTAAGCCATATTCAATCGTTATTCCACCACCCAATGTAACTGGTAAATTGCATCTGGGCCATGCTTGGGATACAACATTGCAAGATATGATTATTCGTCAAAAGAGAATGCAGGGATTCGATACTCTGTGGCTACCCGGCATGGATCACGCGGGAATTGCGACCCAAGCTAAAGTTGAAGCCCGACTTGCTGAACAGAATGTTTCACGTTACGATCTTGGCCGTGAGAAATTCATCGAAACAGTCTGGAAGTGGAAAGATGAATATGCGGATATTATCCATAAACAGTGGGCTAAGCTAGGTCTTTCACTTGATTATGACCGCGAGCGTTTTACGCTGGATGAAGGATTATCTAAGGCAGTGCGTAAGGTTTTTGTCAAGTTATATCGAAAGGGTTTGATCTATCGGGGCGAGTATATTATTAACTGGGACCCGAAGGCTCGGACTGCACTTTCAGATATTGAAGTTATCCATAAAGATGTCAAAGGGGCCTTTTATCATGTTAAATATCCGTTTGCAGATAAAACAACTTTTAATGGCAAAAACTATATTGAGATTGCAACTACTCGTCCTGAAACAATGATGGGAGATGTGGCAGTTGCAGTTCATCCTAGTGATAAACGCTATCAAGATCTTGTGGGTAAGACACTTGTGCTACCCTTGCAAGGACGCCATATCCCAATTATTGCCGATGAGTATGTTGATCCAGAATTCGGAACTGGGATGGTTAAAATTACCCCGGCACATGACCCTAATGATTTTGGTGTAGGCAATCGCCATAACTTGGAACGGATCAACACGATGAACGAAGACGCTAGCATGAATGCCAACGCAGGCAAGTATGAAGGCTTAGATCGTTTTGAAGCCCGTAAAGCAATCATCAAAGACTTGGAAGATCAAGGTTACATGTTACGGATTGAACCGATTGTGCATAGTGTTGGGCATTCAGAACGGACTGGGGTACAAGTTGAAGCTCGACTATCAACACAGTGGTTCGTCAAAATGGAACCTTTAGCTAAAGCTGCTTTGGCTAATCAAAAAACAGATGACGCGGTTGAATTTGTTCCAGAACGCTTTGAAAATACATTTGAGCAATGGATGAATAATATTCATGATTGGGTCATCTCACGCCAGTTATGGTGGGGGCATCAGATTCCAGCTTGGTATCATAAGAAAACCGGTGAACTTTATGTGGGAGAAGAGGAACCGGTAGATATTGAAAATTGGGAGCAAGATCCTGATGTTTTAGATACATGGTTCTCAAGTGCATTATGGCCGTTCAGTACGATGGGTTGGCCAGATGAGGATGCTGCTGATTTTAAACGTTATTTCCCGACCAATACACTGGTTACAGGCTATGATATTATCTTTTTCTGGGTTTCACGGATGATTTTTCAAAGTACAGAGTTTACCGGACACCGTCCATTTGAACATGTTTTGATCCACGGCTTGATTCGAGATGAGCAAGGTCGTAAGATGAGCAAGTCCCTAGGAAACGGGATCGATCCAATGGATGTAATTGATAAATATGGTGCTGATGCACTACGCTGGTTCCTTTCAAATGGATCTGCTCCAGGTCAAGATGTTCGTTTTAGTTATACTAAAATGGATGCTGCTTGGAACTTTATTAATAAAATTTGGAATGCAAGTCGTTTTGTTATCATGAATTTAGATGAAGGAACACGTGCTCAGCTGCCTGAAAAAGCCGCTTGGAAATTATCAGATCAGTGGATTATCAGCCGCTTGAATCATACAATCAGTGAAGTCACGCGTTTATTCGATGGCTTTGAATTCGGGGAAGCCGGTAGAGCATTGTATAACTTTATCTGGAATGACTTTTGTGATTGGTATATTGAAATGGCTAAGGAAGACTTGAATGGTGATGATCAGGAAGCTAAAAAGAATACGCAAAATATTCTTTGTTTCGTTCTTGACCAGACATTACGTTTACTACATCCGATTATGCCTTTTGTTACCGAAAAGATTTGGTTATCAATGCCGCATGAAGGCTCTTCATTGGTAACAGCCAGCTACCCAACTACAACAGCAGAATACGATGATCCAACAGCAGAGCGTGAGATGGGTAATCTTATTGAATTGATCAAGGCTGTTCGAAATAGTCGTGCAGAAGTTAACGCACCGCTTTCAAGCGCAGTTGATCTCTTGATCAAAACAAAGGATGACCAGACTAAACGCGTTTTTGAGTCAAACCAAGACTATATTGAACGCTTCTGTCACCCTAAGAAACTTGAAATTGCAACTGAGATTAAAGTTCCAGCACTGGCAGTGTCTGCTGTTATCACGGGAGCAGAAGTTTACCTGCCTCTGGCTGATTTAGTAGATCTTAATGATGAGATCAAACGTCTGCAAAAAGATACTAAGAAGTTAACGGCTGAAGTTAAGCGCGGGGAGAATAAGTTGGCAAATCAACGGTTTGTTGCTAATGCGCCAACAGAAATTGTCGCACAAGAAAAAGAAAAATTAAGTGGTTATCAAGAAAAATTAACAGCAACAAACGAACGGATCAAACAATTAAAAGCTGAGCTTTAATAAGTTGCGATTTTAGTTATTTGCTATGAAATGTTAAAGTTTAAATTATTAATTTCTGAATAACGGGGCTAGGCCAAATAATATTTGTCCTGACCTCGTTTATTTTAGAAAGAGAATATTACAAAGGGTGAATGAAGGTTAACGGCTGGTTCAGTCTTTATAGTAAGGAAAGGAAAGTTAAAATGAGTGGTATGGATTATGAAAAAGCATTGGCTTTTATTCATGGCAGAACGCAATTCAAAAAAAGGCCTTCATTAGATAGAATGCGTAAATTTACTGAGTATCTTGATCATCCTGAGAAAAAGTTTGCAGCTGTTCATGTGACGGGAACGAATGGAAAAGGGTCAACAACTGCTTTTTTGCGAAATTTATTTATGGCGCAGGGAAGACGAGTTGGAACATATACCTCGCCTTTTATTATTAAATTCAATGAACGTATTGCAATTAACGGTCAGATGATACCAGATGATGAATTAGTTAGATTAGTAAAACATATTAAGCCGGTTGTGGCGCGTTTAGATCGGGAATTAAGTGCTAAGGGAGGCGGACCCACAGAATTTGAAATCATTACGGCACTAATGTTTCTTTACTTTGTGGAACAAAAAGTAGATATAGCGGTAATAGAAGTGGGAATCGGCGGAACTTATGATTCAACTAATGTGATCATGCCGTTAGTTTCTGTAATAACAACAGTTGCATTAGATCATGCACACCTCTTAGGGAAGACACTGACTTCGATTGCTGGCCATAAAGCTGGGATCATTAAGTACCAGCGCCCGGTAGTTATTGGCCGTTTGCCTGCCGAGGCACGCAAAGTTATTACAACAGTAGCTGCTGAAAAAAAAGCTCAGTTGTATGCCCTAAATGAGAATTATACCGTAGTACCAGAGAGCGCAAATGGTCGCTGGGGTGAGAATTTTGATTATAGCGGTTTAGAAAAGAAACTGCCTAAGATTCATGAATCCTTATTGGGCAGTTATCAAGTTGACAATGCGGGGGCCGCAATTACGGCTTTCCTTTTGGCTGCTCGTATGCAAGGGTGGCCGGTTCAAGACATAGACATCTATAATGCCATGGCTCAAACTAAATGGCCGGGGAGATTTGAGCTAATTAACCATGAACCGATGATCATCCTTGATGGGGCACATAATGAGGCGGCAATTCAAGGAGTCAAAAAGACTTTAACAACACATTTTAGACAGCAAACAGTTTTTGTGATAATTGCAATACTGGCGGATAAACAACCGCGGAAAATGATAAAAACGCTAGCTGAATTGCCCAATGTCCATTTGATTGCAACGACCTTTACTGGACCGCGTCGAGTAGCACAACCAACAGAGCTAGTTAATGAACTTGACCAGCTGGAATATGTTGAAAAGTGGCAAGAAGCACTTGTTAAAACATTGCATCAGATGTCAGCAACAGATATATTATTAATTACAGGCTCACTTTATTTTGTTTCCGAAGTGCGTAGTTATTTCACAACGTAGATTAAGAAAAAACTGAGGGGAAAATAAGATGAATTTAGATTTAGTTATTTTTGATATGGATGGTTTAGTGGTTGACTCAGAAAAAGTTTATTTTAAAGCAAATATGCTCGCAGCTGAAGCTTTAAAAATGCCTTATTCTTTTGAATATTACCGTCAATATATTGGCGCGGGGACCGAAGAAATGCTTAAAAAAATGAGTCGGGACTATGGTAGTAAACAGCTTGTTGATGAGTTTATTCAACTAAGCCAGGAAAATGTTTATCATTTAGTTGAAGAAGATGGAATGCCGCTAAAAAAGGGGTTTAGAGAATTGAGCCGGTATTTAAAAGACAATAATATCAATAAGGCACTGGCTTCCAGTAACAATAAAAAAGCAATCGACTATTTCTTAGGAAAGGCAGATCTGCAAACACAATTTGATTATATTGTCTCAACTGATGATGTGGCGCATGCTAAACCGGCACCAGATATTTTCAACCAAGCATGGGCAGCAGCTGCTAAACCGGCCAAGCAAAGAACACTTGTTTTAGAAGATTCAATCAATGGAATCAATGCCGCAATTAACGCTAATATTCCGGCGATCATGGTTCCAGACTTGATTAAACCGTCTAAGCAATTTAGACACAAGCCACTGGCGATTTTAGATGATTTAGCAGCAGTGCGCTCATTTATTCGCTAAGCAATTCTTTTATCCTAACTAGCGTATTTTTACGCTAGGGGGGATTTAGATGAGTTTAACGAATAGGGTAACGATCCAAGAATTATTACAAAGGGCAAAAAAATTTGGCCCCGAATGCTTGAGTGATCATGAATTGTTAACTGTTATTTTAGGGGAAAGATTTGCTGAGAAAAAAACAAGCGCTGGGAAATGTGAATGGACTAGTTACTCAGATCTGCGACAGCTAAAATACCTTTCTGATGAAGAATGGGCGCTTCTTTTGAAAGGAAAAGGGGATATTCCTTATGCTAAGGTACTTTGTGAATTTGCTGCCCGGGTTGAGCGACGGCCCAAGCTGATTCTTGGGCGGATTTATTCGAGCCATGAAATTGGAGAACAGATGATCGATGAGGTTGGGATGTTCGAACAAGAAGTTCTAGTGGTAATTTTATTGGATACTAAAAATCAAGTTTTGGCACGTCAGATAATATTTAAAGGAACACTCAATGCAGCTACCGTTCATCCACGTGAGATTTTTAAATTTGCTTTGCGTTACTCAGCTGCACGTTTAATGATTGTTCATAACCATCCCAGTGGAATTACCACACCGTCTGAAAATGATTTAAACTTGACTAGACGTTTGTTGAAGGGCAGTGAGCTTCTTGGAATTGCATTATTAGATCATATTATCGTCGGTGCTACAAGTTATTTTAGTATGCGTGAAGAAAAAGTGCTTTCTTAAAGAATTTGTACCCCTTTTAACACCTTTCGTTACTTCAAAAATTATGATACACTCTTTCTAGTGGAAATTATAGGAGATGTACCATACAATGCTTATTGGTAGAGTTCATTTTTTTGATAGTGAAAAGGGTTACGGCTTCATTACCCCTGAGGCAGGCACAGAAGATATTTTTGTACATTACACTGCGCTTAAGATCAGTGGCTACAAAGCGTTAGAAGTTGGGCAAAAGGTCAGTTTTGTGATTGCAGAAGGAAAACGTGGGCCACAAGCAGTGAATGTTGTACCGCTCGCTTAGTTTATAATTAATAATTAATTAAGAATTATAATTATATGAGTAATTTCAAAGTATATCTTGTATCCTGAGAGATATACGGGAATTATCTAAACGGCAGTACATAATTATGATATAATACGGTTATTGCGGATTAGGGCTTTATTTTATTGAGGCAAATGTGAAGGGATGAAAAAAAGTGTTCGGAATCGGGACGAAAAATATTGGAATTGACTTAGGAACAGCAAATACGATTGTCTATGCTGATGGCAAGGGAATCGTACTACGCGAACCTTCAGTCGTTGCTAAAAACACGAAAACAGGAGAGATCGTTTCTGTTGGTTCAGAAGCACGTGCTATGATCGGGCGTACTCCTGCCAGCATTGTTGCTATTCGACCAATGAAAGATGGTGTCATTGCAGATTATGACACGACTGTTGCAATGATGAAGTACTATATTGATAAGGCTTTGGGGCATAAGACAGGTAAACCATATGTCATGGTTTGTGTTCCTAGTGGTGTTACCGAAGTTGAAAAAAGAGCTGTTATTGATGCAACACGAGTTGCTGGAGCTAAAGATGCTTATGTGATTGAAGAACCATTTGCTGCAGCTATCGGAGCAGGTTTACCCGTAATGGATCCTACAGGTAGCATGGTAGTTGATATTGGTGGCGGAACAACTGATGTAGCGACTATTTCTTTAGGTGGAATCGTTTCCAGCCGTTCTATTCGGATGGCTGGTGATAAGATTGATGAATCAATCATTTACTATGTTCGTCAGCATCATAATTTACTGATCGGTGAAAGAACTGCTGAACAGTTGAAAATCGATGTTGCGTCGGCTTCAGTTGAGCTCGCTAAGGATTTAGATGACCAGACGATTCGTGGACGTGACTTGGTAACGGGTTTACCAAAGACGATCGATATCAAGGCAACTGATGTTGCACAGGCTATTCAAGAAGTTGTTGATGAGATTATATCAGCCATCAAGGAGACCTTGGAAGAAACATCGCCAGAAATTGCTGCAGATGTTATTGACCATGGAATCGTTCTTACTGGTGGTGGGGCACAATTGCGTCACTTACCTGAAGTTATTTCAGATGCAACAAAGGTTCCTGTTTTTATTGCAGCTGAGCCTTTGGACTGTGTTGCTATTGGAACCGGTGAATCATTAAAGAGTATTGATGTAATGAAAAAAAGATAATACAGACGATTAAAGGCGTATCGTATTGAGAGGTTGGGATTTAGTCGTCCAGCCTTTTAGTTATGATACGGCTTTCGTTTTTATGGAGGAAATTATGCAAAAATTTTTCTTTAATAAAAGACTCATTATTGTATTGGTTGTGCTGATTATCAGCTTTGTTTTAATAGCCTTCTCAATTACAGTACGTAATAATAAAGCAACGCCTCCATTAGTTCAACAAGTTGGAAACGATGCAGCAGGCGTCGTTGATCGCGTGGTAGCATACCCAGCTAAAGGGCTTAAGGGAGCCTTCAGCTCTTTTTCAGATTTAATGAATACTTATAGTGAAAATCAACGCTTGAAGGGTCAAGTTGATAGTTTGGCAGTGCAAAAAGTTACTAATCAAACTTTAGAAAAAGAGAATCAGAAGTTAAAACAGCAACTTAAACTTAATAAGACATTAACTGACTATGAAACGATTTCAGCGTCAGTATTAACAAGGAGTCCTTCAGCTTGGCAAAATCAAGTTATTATCAGTAAGGGTTCTTTGTCAGGGATTAAAAAGAACGCTGCGGTCATGTCAAAAAAAGGTTTGGTTGGGCGTGTGACAGAAGTTAACAAAACAAACAGCAAGGTAGAATTACTCAGTACCACCAATGATTCTGCCAACCGTTTTGCAACACAGGTTATGACAAAGAAGAACAAAGTAGTAAATGGTCTGATCACTGGTTATAATGGTGATTCAAATTACCTTATAATGGGACAGATAACTGTTAAAACAGGTATGGAAAAAGGTGACCGGGTTATTACATCTGGTTTAGGTGGAAACTCACCTAAAGGTTTGTATGTGGGGACGGTCGCTAAGGTTGAAGAAGACGATTACGGTCTAGCTTCGAAAGTATATGTCAAACCAGCTGCTGATTTTACAGACCTAGATGTTGTTACTGTTGCCAAAAGAGTTGATTAGGGGATGGTGTAGATGCGAATCTCAAAAATGCGGTATTTTTTCCCAATAGGTCTCTTTATTGCTCTTTTTCTTGATGGTGTTCTTAGTCAGGTTTTTGCAGGAACGATGTTTACCCCTTCGTTGGCAATCGAGAGTAGAATAGTACTGCTCTGGATCGTAATGGCTGTCTGTTTTGGTAAGATCGACCATATTATATTATGGACAGTTCTTGCCGGCTTGGTCTTTGATCTTTACTATACAGGGATCATTGGTGCCTTTGTTGTTATTATGCCACTGATAGTCTATTTGACGAAACTGATGTATAGATTTTTTACACCGTCCTTTATTGTGGTACTATTAATATATCTAATAGATATAACGGTCGCAACGGTCGTGTTTTATTGGATTAATTTGCTGATAGGATTCACTAATGTTTCAATGGCTGGCTTTATTGGACTATCATTGGGCTCAACACTTGCATACAATTTAGCAGTGTTTGTGTTACTGTATTTTCCTCTACAGCGTTTTTTTGAATCCTTCTCAAGATAAGGGGAGTCTGACTAATGCAGAATGTTGTATTAAAAGGATACAAAGACGGCTACGAAATAACCTTAAATGCAGATGCTGATTTTAATGCTATTTTAGCTGAGTTGACTAAATTATTTGCAGAGTTACAGCTGGAAAAGGAAAAGAGCGAAGCTAAGTCACTCTCATTTGATATTAGTACGGGAACCCGTTTATTAAATGCGGAACAGAAGCAGCAAGTTGAAAAGATCGTGAGCCGCTACCCACTATTTTCAATACATAGATTTACATCCAGTGTGATGCAGGTTCAAGATGCATTGGAGATGATTGAAAGCCGTACTGTCCATCTCAATGCAAGTACTATTAGGAATGGTCAGACAGAAGACGTTAAGGGTGATGTGTTATTTGTAGGTGACTTGCATCAAGGTGGAATTCTACGGTCAACTGGAAATATTTTTACATTTGGGAAGAATGAAGGAATTCTTCACGCAGGCTACCCTAACGATGCTACAGCGATTATAATTGGCAATATTCATACGACGCAGCAGGTTAGGGTTGCTGATGTTGTTGATATCGTTGAGGATGACAAGGTCCAGACTAATGATGAAACAGTTGTTTTTGTCAATGATCTGCATGTTTTAGAATATACAGAGCGTGAAAAAGTAAAGATAATTAGACCAAAACTATTTACACGAATGGGGGGATATTAAGATGGGAAAAGCGATTGTTATTACTTCCGGAAAAGGTGGAGTGGGTAAAACAACGACCTCAGCTAATTTAGGAACAGCGTTAGCTTTGTCTGATAAAAAAGTCTGTTTACTGGACTTAGATATTGGTTTACGGAACCTTGATGTTATTTTAGGGCTTGATAACCGAATCATTTATGATATTGTTGATGTTGCTCAGGGACGGGCTAAATTACACCAAGCATTGATCAAAGATAAACGTTTTGATGAGAAGCTTTTCTTGCTTCCAGCAGCCCAAAATGCGGACAAGTCTGTTTTACAACCTGAAGAGGTCAAAAAAATTGTTGATGAATTAAAACCTGATTTTGATTATGTTTTGATTGATTGTCCTGCGGGGATTGAGCAAGGTTTCGTTAATGCAGTTGCTGGTGCAGATGTTGCAATCGTGGTTTCTACGCCTGAAATATCAGCTGTTCGTGATGCTGATCGGGTTATTGGATTACTCGAGAAGCAAGGGCTTGATGAACCACCGATGCTAATTATTAATCGAATCCGGACTCATATGATGAACGATGGCCAAGTTATGGATGTCGATGAGATCACGCAGCATCTTTCAATTAAACTCCTTGGGATTATCTTTGAGGACGATCAGGTGATCAGCACTTCGAATAAGGGCGAGCCGATCGTCTTAAATGAAAAAAATTTGGCGTCACAAGGGTATCGTAACATTGCGCGGCGTTTATTGGGAGAGACTGTCCCACTGATGAATCTTAATCCTGAAAAGAAAAAAGGCTTGTTTCAACGAATCAGTTCATGGTTTAAAAAAGATTAGCTGTATTGACAGAATTAGAATAGCATGTTACTTTCTTAAATAGTTAGTTATAAATCAATAACAAAGACCAGAAGAGTAATTTACAGTGTGTTCAAAGAGATTGTCTGGATAGTGTGAAGGCAAAACCGCTGTTGATGAAACACATCTGCGAGTTAGCAAGCTAAATTAAACCTATTAGGCTTGCTCGGGGAAAACCGTTATCTGCTGAGTTCTGAAAAGAACTTGCTAAGGTCAGTTTTGTGAGAGACTGATATACCTTGAGGTGGAACCGCGCAGTAAAACGCCCTCTTAGACTTTTGTCTAAGGGGCGTTCTTTTTTTACCTTATATTTTATTAAAGGAGTGGTAGTAAAATGTCTTATATTCTAGCAATACTTCCTTCACTGCTTGAAGGAGCACAGTTAACTTTGAAAATATTTTTATGGACCATTGTTGGTTCAATTCCGTTAGGTTTGATCGTTGGCTTAGGTTTAACCTCACGTTTCGTTCCTTTGAAGGCTATTCTAAAGTTTTATGTTTGGTTAATGCGAGGAACGCCTTTACTACTACAGCTGATTTTTGTGTTCTATGGTCTGCCGCTAATTGGCCATGGAGCTTTCACGCTTGAACGTTATGATGCTGCTTTATTTGCTTTTATCTTGAATTATACAGCTTATTTTGCTGAAATTTTTCGGGGTGGATTACAGTCAATTGACCGCGGACAGTATGAAAGTGCTAAAGTCTTACGTTTGTCATATTGGCAGACGATTCGCAAAGTAATAACACCGCAAGTTTTGAAAATCGTCTTACCATCGATTGGAAATGAAGTTATTAATTTGGTTAAGGATTCAAGTCTGGTTTATGTCATCGGGTTGGGTGATCTGCTGCGAGCAGGAAATGTTGCTACTAGTCGGGATGTAACCTTAGTACCGCTGATTCTAGTTGGCGTCATCTACTTATTATTAACGGCTGTGCTGACTTTCATCCTGCGTAAACTTGAACAGCATTACAGCTATTGGAAATAGGGGGGGCAAATGATGTTAGAACTAAAAAATATCTCTAAACAATATAATAAACGTGTGATTTTGGATAAAATCAATATGACCGTTGAAGACGGTGAGATTATGTGTATCGTAGGTTCATCTGGAGCGGGTAAGACCACTTTGTTGCGTTGTATTAGTGGGTTAGAGAAAATTGATGGTGGACAAATTTTGGTTGATGAGAAGGAATTTGATCCCTACAGTAATCAGAGCAATGATTCAGTTATAGGTGTCGTCTTTCAAGAATACCAATTATTTCCGCATTTAAAAGTACTGGATAATATTACATTAGCCCCGATGATGGTTTTAAAGAAAAAAGAAGTGGCAGCTAAAAAAGAGGCGTTGGAATTGTTAGAAGGACTTTCCTTAGCAGACAAAGCTGATTTATACCCCTACCAACTATCTGGTGGACAAAAACAACGTGTTGCTATCGCGCGTGCAATGGCGATGAAACCACAGATCTTATGTTACGATGAGCCAACTTCAGCTTTGGATCCGGGTTTACGGGATACAGTTAAGAATATTATTTTGGGACTTAAGAAGAGTGAGATGACACAGATCGTTGTGACACATGATATGGAATTTGCACAGCAAATTGCGGATCGAATCTTAAAAGTGGAACCTATTCGTAGCTAAAAATATATAAGAAAGAGGGGTTACTGTGAAGAAGAGGATCTTAAGGTCAACATGGATCAGTATAGTGATGTTGTTGACAACAATAACCATCTTATCGGGTTGTACGAATGTCAAAAAAAGAGCTGATACAACTGACACTTGGACGACGATCAAGCAGCGTAACAAGGTTATTGTTGGTTTAGATGATAGTTTTGTTCCCATGGGTTTTCGTGAGAAAAATGGTCAGTTGGTCGGATATGATATTGATCTTGCCCGTGCGGTTTTTCGAAAGTACGGGATCAAGGTTGATTTTCAAACGATTGATTGGTCAATGAAAGAAACAGAGTTACGTAATGGAACAATCGATTTAATCTGGAATGGTTATACAAAATCACCGGCGCGAGCTAAGACGGTTGCTTTTAGTAATACGTACCTTAAGAATGAGCAGATCTTAGTAACAAAAAAGAGTGCGGGGATTAAACAAGCTGCTGCTATGCACGGCCAGACATTGGGATTGCAAAGCGGCTCATCTGGTTATCAGTCATACACCGGTACGCCACAACTTTTAAAACAGTATGTAAAAAATACTGTCCAGTATGATACCTTTAACGATGCTTTCTTGGATCTAAATGCAGGTCGGATTCAGGGATTACTGATTGATAGTGTCTATGCTAATTATTATATTAAGCATCAACGGGATGCGAATAGTTACCGTGAATTACCGATTGGTTTCCCAAAAGAAGATTTTGCGGTTGGGATGCGTAAAGGTGATAAGACATTGCGCACTAAGATTAATCAGGCTTTGTCCGAATTGCACCGTGATCAAGAGATGAAGCAGATTAGTGAAAAATGGTTTGGTGTTGATAACTCAGTCGATGACAAATGAAAAAAGAAAGAGTAAACTTCTTGTTAAGTGTTCAATTATAGATGAACGAAATAAATTGCAGTAACTAGCAAGAAAGTGGTGTGCTTTGGAATTATTAAGTTTAATAATGCGGATAATTTGGTTAGTTAATATTTTCGCGGCTATCGTTACCGTTTTTAAAGATAAACGTGAAATTGCAGCGACATGGGCTTGGCTGTTGGTATTAAGTTTTCTACCGATTATCGGTTTTATCTTATATCTTTTTGTGGGCAAGAAGCTGTCACGTGATAAGATATATGATATTAAAACGCAGGAACGTATGGGGATTGAGCAGCTGGTTTCATTACAAAAAGAGCAGTGGCGTGAAAAGGAGCTCTTACCAGCAGACGAAATAACCGCTACTGCTCGTGAAATGGTTCATCTCTTTTTAGAGACGGATAGTGCAATTTTAACCAAACATAATCATGTTGAGATTTTCGAAGATGGACATGCTAAGTTTAAATCTCTTTTTGACGATATTAGAGCAGCTAAAAATCATGTTCATGTGGAATACTATACATTTTATAATGATCAAATCGGAAATGATCTGCGGCAATTATTAGAGGAAAAAGCCGCTGCGGGGGTTGAAGTCAGAGTGATTTATGATAGTTTCGGTTCTCGTGGGACAACACACCACTTTTTTGAGCATTTAGAAGAATTAGGTGGTCGAGCGGAGCCGTTCTTTGGTTCACGCCGTTCATTTCCTAATTTTCGGTTAAATTATCGTGATCACCGCAAGTTAGTGATTATTGATGGACAAATTGGTTATATTGGAGGCTTTAATGTTGGTGATCAGTATTTAGGACGCAGCCCTAAATTTGGTTATTGGCGAGACACGCATATTAAGATTACTGGTAACGCAGTTATTGCGATGCAGTCACGTTTTTTTATGGATTGGAATGCAACTGTTAAAGAACAGCATATTAGTTATAAAGAAGAGTATTTTCCGTTGGCATCTGAGCAAGGGAAGACTAGTATCCAAATTGTTTCAAGTGGTCCAGATAGTGAAGTTGAGAGTATTAAACTAGGCTATATTAAAATGATTAATAATGCAACAGACTATGTTTTTATTCAGACACCATACTTAATTCCTGATGATTCCTTACTTGAAGCACTCAGTATTGCCGCCTATTCTGGAATCAAAGTTAAGGTCATGATCCCAGCGATGCCAGACCATGCATTTGTGTACCGTGCGACCCAATTCTATGCTAAGTCGTTACTTGATGCTGGGGTAGAGATCTATAAGTATAATAAGGGTTTCCTTCATTCAAAGACAGTGGTCGTCGATGGTAAAATTGCGGTCGTGGGTTCTGCTAATATGGACTATCGTAGTTTTAAGCTGAACTTTGAAGCAAATGCGTTCATGTATGACGAAGTAGTTAGTCAGCAGTTAGTGGATATTTTTGTGCAGGATGAGAAAAACAGTACACGGCTCACTGCCGCATACTTTGAACAGCAATCTCTCTGGCTTAAATTCAAACAGTATTTCTCACGACTGTTATCACCGATATTGTGACGGATCATAACGGGCTTTGAACACGACACAATAGTAAATATAAGACATGGGAACAAGTCATGAGTCGAAAACGTGAGGAGTACCGTAAAATGCGATATTCGACGCAGTCCCGCCTTTTTAAATAAGGGTATAGGAGAATTGATGTTGATTAAAAGAAAGAAAAAAGTTTGGCTTTATAGTTTACTTGCGATATTTATCGTGTTGATACTAGGGATTACCGGTGCAAGTGCCTACCTGTATTATTTCGCGTTTGAACCGCAAAAACCGTTAAATAGCAAGATGGCAGTCAAAAAGAAAGTCCAGCTAGACAAAGATAAAAGATGGTTACGCCAAACTAAACAGCAGGTGTGGTCGGAGAAATCTGCTGGTCAAAATTTAAATTTAAAAGCAGTTTATCTTCCCGCAACCCGGCCAACGACTAAAACGATTATTGTAGCGCATGGCTACCAAGAAAATCATCTTCAAATGGCAAGTTATCTGCGAATGTTCCATAATATGGGGTATAACGTTTTAGCACCAGATGATCGGGGGGCAGGAACAAGTCAGGGAAAATACATTGGTTTTGGCTGGCCGGATCGTTTAGACTATGTTAAGTGGATTAAACAAGTTATCCGTAAAAAGGGTGACCATTCTGAAATAGGTTTATTCGGAGTTAGTATGGGCGGTGCGACTGTGATGATGGCTAGTGGTGAGAAACTACCTGCACAAGTAAAGGCAGTTGTTGAAGACAGCGGTTATTCCAGTATCGAAGAGGAACTGACTTATGAATTGAAACAGCGCTTTGGAGTTCCTAAACAACCGCTGATTACAACAGCGAGCTGGTTTACAGAAGCCAAAGCGGGCTTTGACTTTAAAAAAGGTAGCTCAGTTAAACAACTACACAAAAATCAGCGCCCCATCTTTTTCATTCACGGAGGTGCTGATAAATTTGTCCCAACTCGAATGGTGTACCAGAATTATCGTGCTTCAACAACAAGTAAACAAATCTGGGTTGTTCCTAAAACCGGTCATGCGATGGCGTATTATGAGTATCCTAAGCTATATCAACAACGTGTCGGCAACTTTTTTACAAAATGGGTCAGATAACTTAAGTCTTAATTAGTCAGTAGGATAGTGGTAATGTTTAACCGCTGTTTTAACATTGTGATATCTTCTGGGGCCAGTGGGGCAATAGTTGGTTTAAAATAATTGTAACCAGTACTATTTTTTTGAATACTTGGGTCGATAAAGAAGGGCATGCTGCTGTCATATAAGACGATTGTAGCGGGCTCTTTTTGTATTTTCTCTAAACTTAGATAAATTAATTGTTCAGTAACTAGTGGTTTGGTAGCTTGCTGTACGTTAGAAGAATAGTAAATAATATCTTCTGGGAAAAAAGAATGTAAAAATTGAGCCAGTGTGAGCGGTAAGACTAATTTTTTATTAAGGTCTGCGCATGTTTCGTTAAAACGATGCAGTTGCTCAGGATTCCAAGGTGAGAGCAGTACTTTGACAGGTTGCTCTGCGGCCTTTTGCAGTTGCTTAGCAAAGTATTTTTGAATACCATTCTCGCTGGTGGGTAGTTGTGCTGAATAATTGTTCTCAAGCATAGTATGACTTGTAATAAAAGCAGTCAGTTTCGATCTAGACATCTGTTTGAGCCAGTTTTTAGTTCTTTTTTTATGACCACCATAAAGTTCAAAGGCCGCAACATAACCAACGGCAGTCTGTTTATGGCGAAGGATAAGAGCTAGTGAACCGAAGAGAGAGTCGTTATTTTTATAGGCAGTAATACTAAAACTGCCTAACTGCTGCGGATAATCATAGGGGATAATTTTTCCCATTGTAGGTAGGGCTGGAATGAGGTTAAACCGCTGCATTTTTTGTAACAGTAGGAAGAGTTCTTGTGACAGATAACAAGTTAAATTCTTAGGCAAATTATATAGAAGGTGCAAATTGGTTTCAGACAGATGGGTCAGAATAACTACTTCAAAGATAAAATGTCTGTTTTTATTATTAGGGCTAAGCAGTTTTACACTTGTTGCAGGCGCAGGATCACAGATGATACGCGTTGTGTCATCTTGAGCAATGAGATCATCTGCAATAAAAAACAAGTTATTAATTTCGTGGGTATTATTCATAGTGGTATGTACTCCGTTTCTTTAAGTATCTTCAAATAGATTATAACTTAGTGGAGATAGCTTTTCTAATTTAGACGAACATATTTTTTGTGTTTTGGTATATATTGTGTACAATATAGTAAGAGATGGAGGGGTTAAAATGTATTTAACAATCACACAAGCGGCACGCAAAAAGATTATGTCTGATTTTGAAGGGTCAAAGGATGAACTGCTATTGGACTTTGATGATGGGGTAGGTGCATTCTCGCGCGTTGGTGTTTGCTCGTTAGATTCTGTCTTTCGGATCTTGATTGTCTCTAAAGAGACTGAGATTCATGATTACGACAAAGTTATTGATTCTGATCTCGGTCCTTTTAAGATCAAAGGCTATAGTGAAATGTATATGGATGATGAGATGAAACTGGACGTCAATGAAGCTAATCAGATGTTGCGTTTAACTGGAGCTAATTCGGGTGAATTAACAGCTGCTGTACGAATTGAGAGAATTGCAAAACAGCAAGTATAATAATGTAAAACAAGAAATTAAAAAAGTACCTGTTCTAACCTAGCTGCTTACTTTTGCTGCTAGGTTTGACGGGTACTTTTTATTTTTAGAATGTTAAGCTCATGCAGCTTGACTATAACTATAGGTTCTCATCTGTTTGAAAATTAAGTGGTGATAGTTCTGTGGCTGCTGTTATCAGTTGTGCAGTCAGTTTATCTACTTTATCTAAACCTAACTGTGCATTAGCCGTGCTTGCTGTGGTTAAAAAAGTAGCTAGTTTTTCTGGCGGCAGTGTCTGAGCTTGAAGGTCGTTTTGGCGAATTCGTTTTTTAAAAAGGATGCGTAGTTCTTTTTGAAGTGCAGTTAGTTCAGGACCAAAGCGCTTATAGTGTGCGTCTACTAATACCCCAAGTAGCTTATAACGCCAATAAGCTGAAGAAAAGCTGTAAGTAGCAGTTCCTTCTTTATAAGCTGGATGTGTATCAGTCATCCCAGCGTAAAAAGGGACAAAAATACTTTGCGCAGTGACTCCAAGTGCAAGCCAATGTAAGCCACTGATCTCAGGTGGAAGGTTAGGCCGAAGCTGTAGGATATGAGACTCCTGTGTTTTAGCAAGACTAATGGGTCGAAAGCGCTTTGAACTGTGAAGATCTGTACTATTCAAAGGATCGTAGGCTGTTCCTTGAAAATGTGAGCCTAGGATATATTCAAGATCATCATTGTGTAGCAGCCGTTGCGCACGCTGAATGAAGGGCAGTTCCTCACTCATCGGTTCCTGCTTAATGGTGGGTGTTAAGTATTTTTGACCATACCAGACCCGGGGGGTACTATAGATCTCATCACTTAATTCTTGAGTTCCAAAAATCTTTCTAAAGTTAAATTCATTGTGAGAAACAGAAAGATCATTTTCTTGAACAAATGCAGCAATTCCCTGAGCATACATATAGTTAGTAGAATCAGTAAAATCAATATTTTGAATAGCAAGCTGGTTAGCGACAACCGCATATGCATCATCTGGGATTCGCTGGGCGACCCAATAATGGCCAGTAGCGATTTCCATATACCAAACTTCATCTTGGTCTGAGAAGAGAACACCGTTCGTTTCACTAGCACCATATTTTTCAACGATATGGCCTAAGTAGGCTACACCTTCACGAGCAGAATGAATATAAGGCAAGGTAACAGTTACCATTGCTTCTTCGCCAATTCCCTTTTTAACTAAAGGGTCAGCCCCAAGGACTCGTTCATTAGCATATGCACTTTCAGTCGCGCTCATAGCAACGCCGTATTCATTGATACCATCTTCCTCAAAGATACCGAATTTAGAAGTCCATTCGGGTGTAGCGGTATATTTACCGCTAACTTGGGGTAAAGTAATTGTGAAGCCGTTATCAGGTGAAACAAAAGTCTGTGGTTCTTCAAACTCCTGATGGGGATGAACAACTAAATGTTTAGGCCAGGCAGACTTGGCGTCTTCATTACGGGCAATAAGAGTTGAACCGTCAGCAGTCGCTTTCTTACCCACGAGGATACTCGTGCATGCAGAAAAATCTTTTTGTTTAAAAGACACTTTAAAACCTCTTTCTTTTTTTGTTTTTGTTCGTTAAAATGATTTTAGCATATTGACCTTCTTAAGTGGGGGGAAACAGCCTATTTATTAGTACAAAACTAGTCTTGATACTAGTATAATCTATTAAATAAGGTGCTTATATTTGATGAGCAGGGAGATGAAGGGTCAAATATGGAATTAAAAATAGTGAATGAACTTAAACAAGTTATTATTGCACTCCTGGCAGGTGTTATTTTAGCGATAGGATTGAACTTTTTCTTAATACCAGGAAATATTTTTTCGGCGGGTTTTAATGGGGTCGCGCAGCTGTGCTCGTCGATCCTCAATAAATTATTCCAAATTAAGATTGATACTGGGTATTTTATCCTCTTATTGAACATCCCAGTTGGTATTTTGGGATGGATAAAGGTAGGAAAGAACTTTACATATTACAGTATCCTGACAATTATCGCGACAACTTTTTTCTCTGTTGTTATTCCGGTCCAGCGTTTGACATCTGATCCGTTGATGGGCGGTCTTTTTGGTGGCGTTCTAACTGGTGCTGGTGTTGGGCTATCCTTACGTTATGGCTTTTCAACGGGAGGAATGGATATTATTGCGGTTATTTTGAATAAAACAACTGGTAAATCAGTGGGCGTGTTGATGTTAATTATTAACATGATGATTATTTTGACTGCAGGTTTCTTCTTCGGATGGCAGAGTGCTTTGTATACGATTATTTCTAACTACGCTATGACACGAGTGGTTGATGGAATTCACACATCACACCAGAAACTGACGGCATTTGTTGTCACGACTAGAGCTGCACGGGTCATTCCGGCCCTAAATCGTTCAGTTGTCAGAGGCGTGACAGTGCTGCCTTCTAAGGGCGGATATTCAGGTAGCGAGAGTCAGACGTTGATGGTTGTTATAACGCGCTATGAACTCTATCGTTTTAAACAAATTATTAATCAGGAAGATCCGCAGGCCTTTGTGAACTTTGTAAACACGGTCGATATTGCAGGAACCTTTTTTAATGAGGAACAACAAGCTAAAATTAGTGCACGGGCAACTCAAATTCAAAGAAAATAAGTCTGATTGGGCTTGTTTATATTCTATGAATTTTAATTGCTTTCTAATTATATATCTGGTTTAATATACATAGAGTAATGATGTGTCAGTATGAAGAAAAAAGGACTGACTACTGAAGAAGAGGAGTAAGCAAATGCCAATTGTGCATATTGATTTAATTGCGGGACGCTCGCAAGAACAACTTAAACACCTAGTAGAGGATGTTACCAAGGCTGTTTCCAAAAATACAGGAGCACCAGCTGAACATATCCATGTTATTTTGAATGAAATGCAAAAGAATCGTTACAGTGTCGGCGGTGTTCTTAAGAGTGACGAACAGTAATTGAGTTCTTTTGGGATTGAAGCTGGGGCGTAAGCCCAGCTTTTTTAGTATTTTAAACATTTTGTAAAGATAAGAGAGGATGTTTGCAGTTGACAACTTTAGCAGATTCATTTGAAATTAATCGATCCGGGCACTTAGCAATCGGCGGAGTAGATGCCCTTGAATTAGCCCAAAAATATGGAACACCATTGATTGCATATGACGTTTCTAAAATAAAAGCTAAGATAAAGCATTTCAAACAGGCCTTTATAGATGCTCAGATTCCTTATCGGGTAGTTTATGCCAGTAAAGCTTTTTCAGCTATGGCGATGTACCAGCTGATCGCAGAAGAAGGGCTAGGCTGTGATGTTGTTTCTGGCGGGGAACTGTTTACTGCGTTGAAGGGTGGAATGCCGCCTGAAAGAATTGAATTTCATGGAAATAATAAATTACCGGCTGAACTTGAAATGGCTGTTGATGCTGGAATTGGCTGTATTGTAGTTGATAATTTTCAAGAAATAACTTTTCTAGATACGATTTTACGTGCCAAACAGGCTACGATGGATGTTATCTTACGTGTGGCCCCTGGGATCGAAGCTGAAACGCATAAGTATATTTCAACTGGACAGGAAAACTCTAAGTTTGGCTTTGATGTTCATAGCGGGCAAGCTGAAAAAGCGCTTAAAATACTTATTGAAAATCCACGGATGAGAGTCAAAGGCATTCATTGTCACATCGGTTCGCAGATTTTTGCTGCAAAAGGATTTGTGATGGCGGTTGCTACGATGGTTTCTTTATTGAATGAGTGGCATGAAAAATATGCTTTTGAAGCTGAAGTTCTTAACTTAGGCGGTGGTTTTGGGACTCGTTATGTTGAACAAGACGAACCGCTTGCACCTGAGACTTTTGCTGCTGAGATTATTGCGGCGGTTAAGAAAAACGTACACACTTACGGTTTGAAAATGCCAGCTATTTGGATTGAACCGGGACGGTCGTTGGTCGGTGAAGCAGCAGCTACTCTTTATACAGTTGGGTCACGCAAAGATGTTGAGGGGGTATGTCATTTTGTTTCGGTTGATGGCGGAATGGGAGATAATATTCGTCCAGCGTTATACCAAGCCAAATATGAGGCATGGTTAGCCAGTAGGCCTCATGCTTTGCAAGAACAGATTGTAACAGTTGTAGGTAAGTACTGCGAGTCGGGTGATATTCTGGTACGAGATGTTCCACTGCCGATTACACATGCGGGTGATATTTTAGCCATTCCTTCCACTGGAGCATATGGATATACGATGGCAAGTAACTATAACCGTAATCCGCGACCGGCAGTTGTTTTTTGTGAAAATGGCACAGCTAAACTGATTATTCGGCGTGAAACGTACGCGGATATGTTGGCTTGTGACCTAGGAATGTAATTCAAGTACCCTAAATATAAAAAAAGACTTTATAAAACTTAGCTAACATACGTAAGTTCTGTAAAGTCTTTTTTTATGATGTTATTTTATTTGGCTAACTTAAGGTAGTTCTCAAGATAGGTTGCGAGACCGTCATGTGTGTTATCAGCAGTCGTGATGTCATTAGCAATCCTCTTAAGCGCAGAAGTTCCATTACGCATCACAACGCCCCAACCAGCATAGTCAATCATCTCACGGTCATTATGTTCATCACCGAAGGCAACAATATTACTGCGGTCAATTTTATAATTGTCAGCAAGATACTTGATACCTTCAGCTTTATTAACACCTTTGGGCTCAAGTTCAAGAATCGGGTTAACTCCGCCCCAGACGCCAACCTCAATGTTTGCTCCATAGACCTGATTGAGATGTTTGATAATAGCAGCTTTTTTGTGTTCATCAACTAACATTGTTAACGATGTTGGATCAGTTTTTAGATTTTGTTGATTTAAGATCTGCTCAGAGTTAAGTGATGCGGGAAAAAAATCGTCTTGTACTGCATATGGGTTGTTAGCCAAGATCATGGATTTCTTTTCAGCAGCCATCAACTTAATACCTAAGTGCTTCATATTTTTTAATAAATCAAAGGCGATTTCACGCGGAAAGGTTTTTTGATATTCTTTATCCCATTTTTGATGCGGGATATGTCCCAATCCACCGTTAAAGTTGATCATAGGTGTCTTAATGTTTAAATCATCATAAATCTGTTTAGATATCCGATAAGGGCGGCCGGTAACGATCGAAACAATATGTCCGGCACGACTCGCCTTTTGCAAGACAACCTTTGTCCGGGGACTGATAACGGAATGCTCATTCAAAGTGGTCCCGTCTAAATCTAATGCGATTAGTTTTTGTTGCACGTTTATTCACCTCATAATAAAAAAGATTGATAGAATTTAAGATACCATAAAAGCAAGTTATTTACTAGAGTTTGGCTTTACTGTCGTTGTATAATGTTATCATACTACTATGGAGGCGACGGCATGATAATAATTAAGTCAAAAAAAATAGGGATGATTCCAGTGCTGGAAGTCGTTCAGTCTGTCAAGGCAGAAGAAGAGTTGCCGCTGGTCTTCTTTTACCATGGTTGGACAGGGTGTAAGGAAAAGGTTTTAACGCAAGGTTATGAGATTGCTAAAAGAGGTTTTCGGGTAGTTTTGCCAGATGCTCTTTATCATGGTGAGCGTCTTGTCGTGGGTAAAACATCTGAACATAAGCTCGAGTTCTGGCAGATAATTGTGAACTCGATTAAGGAATTTCCACAGTTACTAGCTTATTATCGTGAAACGACCGGTATCAAAGATGAAAAAATCGGTGTGAGTGGCTTGTCAATGGGCGGAATTACAACCTGTGCTTTGTTACGCACTTATCCGCAAATAACGGCAGCTGTGTGTTTAATGGGATCACCGGCTCCCTGTGATTTCGCACGGGCTCTTTTAGAAGCCATACCGGGAATGGAAGATGTTGATCCTAACTACATTGAACAGCAAATTAAAGCTTTGGAACTGATCGATCTTTCAATGAATCCGCAAAAAATCGCGGGGCGGCCACTACATTTCTGGCATGGAACAAGCGATCCGATGGTACCATATCAACCAACGAAAACTTTTTTTGATAAGATCAAGGACCATTCCTATGCAGAAAAGGTAACATTCACTACTACCCAAGACGCGGTGCATAAGGTATCATATGAAACAACAGTCGAAATGGCAGATAAATTTGCAGTTTATTTGGCATAAGTGTTAATTAAATAGCTATTTAGCTAGGAGGACTTCCTATGGAAGAAAAAAGGGACCAAGAAACAATCAAGGATGAGATACTTGAAAAGCTAGAAGACGTAATTGATCCTGAACTAGGTGTGGATATCGTTAATTTGGGCTTAGTTTATGAAGTCAATCTTGATACATCCGGTTTATGTGAGATTAGAATGACTTTAACAACGATGGGGTGTCCACTGACAGATATTCTAGCTGATATGGTTGATCGTGCGTTAGTATCCATCCCAGAAGTTAAAAAAGTTGATGTCAAGTTTGTATGGGAACCAGCATGGTCGATCGATAAAATGACAAGATACGCTAAGATGGCACTAGGCATTCATTAGCATGGTCAGTTAGGGGACGAGAATTACTGTGATAAAGAAAAACGTATGGTTGGTAGTGTATGCAGCAATACTAGCCTTTCTTAGTGTCTTATTATTTTTAAAGATCCAAGAACGCAACCTGACGATCAAGCTGAATAATCACAATCTTTCCGCAAATGCATATATAGTTACTCTCAGCAAGAAGCTGACCATTGAACAACTTAATGATAGATTACAAAAAACAGCTCAGTTAGATGATATTCAGGTGCATTATCAAGATAAACAACATAAAAATATCACCTATTTCTATGGAATAGGGAACTTTGCTGTCCCACCGTTAATAAAAGGGAGCTTTTTTGCAACGGCTGATTTTCAATCACAGGTTAATGTTGCGGTTGTTGGGCAAAGCTATCAGAAGAAGCTTTATACTCCCAAAGATCAAAGCTATTTAAAAATCAACAATAAATATATTCCTGTTCTGGGTGTTATGGGAAATCATCATGGTTCTGATTTAGACAACCAAATCTTTATCACTTTAAATAAAGACCAGCGCACAAGTATGTTGGCAAATAACTTTCGAATCGTGATTGATGGTAAAAAGGTATTGGATAAGAGGATACTTAAAAAGACAGTAGCAGCTTCATCTATTCGTTATATTAATCATAAGCATTTCTTGATTGAACAAGACTCATGGGCAGCATCTCATTGGGAAGAACTTTTGGGCTTGATTGCAGTTGCACTTGCTTTTGTAGGTGGAGCATTGGTATGTTTACTACCGGCACGCAAAGAGTATTTAGCTGCAGTTTTCTTACAGAAAGATATCAAAAAATTCATCTTTGACGAATGGCAATTCTTTGCTTTGTTTAACGCGTTAGGTGTTATCTTTGGAACAATTATCGGTTTGCTGGTCTTCAATATCACCTCATATGCAGTTATCTTTGTCTACAATGGCGCACTCTATCTCTTAGCTAATTGTTTGTATGTTATTTTATTGAAAGGGCAAACTAAAAAGTTAAATAAAGGGGATTTAAATAGATGAACTTACCAGAAGGTTTTATCTCTAAATATCAAGAAATCTTGGGTGCTGAAGCGCCCGCTTTTTTTGAAAGCCTAGCTGGAGAGGTTAATAAAGGTTTTAGACTAAATACTTTGAGAGAGAATGCTACTGAAGTTAACTTAGATTTGTCACATCCACTTGCATATGTTCCAACCGGTTACTATGGAAGTGTCTCAGGCCGCTCATTAGAACACCAGACGGGCTATGTTTACAGTCAGGAGCCAAGTGCTATGTATGTCGGTGAAGTAGCAGAAGTTGTTCCTGGAGAACGTGTTCTGGATTTATGTGCGGCACCTGGAGGAAAATCAACTCAAGTAGCAGCTAAATTAGCGGGTGAGGGATTACTGGTTGCAAATGAAATAGATCGGAAACGTGCGGGGATACTCGCGGAGAATATCGAGCGAGTCGGAGCAGCTAATGTTGTCATTTTAAATGAAGATCCGCATACACTAGCGCAAAAGCTACCCGGCTTTTTTGATAAGATTTTAGTTGATGCTCCCTGTTCAGGTGAGGGGATGTTTCGTAAGAATCCGCAGGCGATAGCATATTGGCATCCCAACTATGCAGCTGAATGTGCCCAACGACAACGTAAGATCTTAGCAGACGCGGTCAAAATGTTACGTCCAGGCGGGCAACTAATATATTCAACCTGTACTTTTGCGCCGGAAGAAGATGAACAGATCGTTGCCTGGTTATTGCAGCAGTATAATTATTTTAAAGTTGTCCCCCTAAAAAAGTGGTCAGGGATGGATTCTGGAAGGCCTGACTTGGCTAATGGCGATCCGCACTTAAGCGGGACGGTTCGTTTATTTCCACACCACTTTAAGGGAGAAGGTCATTTTATCGCTAAGCTGCAAGACCAACGTCCGCAAGAAGAGCGTAAAGAAAAGCGTAAAAAGAAAGCCAAGCAAAAAGTTTTACGCAGTTTGGTCAGCAGTGAACGTACGTTGTGGACGGCTTTTGAAGAGTCGATGTTTAACAATGAGACACAACTCTCATTAAAAAACTTAACTTGCTGGGGAGAACATCTCTATTGGTCTCCTGAAGGCAGTCCTAACCTTGATGGTTTACGCTTTCTTCGCCCAGGTTTAGAACTGGGGGTTTTTAAAAAGAAAAGGTTCGAGCCGAGCTATGCGTTGGCGTTGTACTTGGGAACAGAAAGGGCAATTTGGAAGATCTCTTTGACACATGAAGAATGGGAAAGCTATGTTCAAGGCAATACTATCCCGTATAATGATGCAGCATATGCAAATGGTTGGTATTTGCTGTGCTGTGAAAATAAGAGCTTTAGTTTTGGCAAGTTAGTCAATGGAACGATCAAGAATTTCTTTCCTAAAGGATTGCGGTTACATCCTATCTTGAAAAAATAAAATAAGATAAGCTGGCATGTTGTTGAGATAACTGCTGGCTTATCTTATTTTTTTAAAAGCTGTTTTTGAAAAGAATCTAGCTCAGGTGACAACGTGAAAAAGGTCTTACGTAATTCTGCGATGTTATGACAGCCTAATAACACCATCAAGGCTTGGACCTGGTATTTGAGCTGACTAATTAATTCAATTAAGCCAGTACTGCCCTGTTTAAGAACAGTATGCAGGAATAAACCGGAAAGACCGACATTATCAGCACCTAGGACCAAGCATTTCACGATCTCAAGAGCATTTTTGATCCCGCCAGAAGCTGTAAATGAGAATTGTGTTTGGAATGGTTGGCTGGCAATTAAAGTCTCCGCTGTCGAAAGACCAAAATCATCAAGTAATGGGAAATCTTTGCCGCGCCTACGTTGATTTTCGATTTTGGCAAAATTAGTTCCCCCACGGCCAGAGAGGTCAACATATTTGATCCCAATCTCATGCAGTTGTTGTAGAGTTTGTGGGGTAATTCCGAAACCAACTTCCTTAACTAGGATCGGGATAGTTGACTTAGCGGCAATTTCTGCAATGCTAGCACGCCACTTGAAACTACGATCACCTTCAGGCATGACGATTTCTTGGGCCGCATTCAAATGAAGTTCAAGAATATCAGCTTTGAGTAGAGCAATTGCTTTTTGCGCATCTTGAAAAGTGTGGCCCGCGCCTAAATTGCCTAAGACGATTCCTACAGGATTCTTTTCACGTACGATACTAAAACTAGCGGCAGTCTCTGGCAGCTTTAGCGCGATACTTTCAGAGCCGGTCGCCATAGGAATACTAGTGGCAGCAGCGGCAACGGCTAGCTTTTCATTTAACTTAGCTGTTGCTGGGCTACCACCAGACATAGCATTAATAAAAAAAGGAGCTGGAATTTTTTTCCCAGCTAAGGTCGTTGTGATATCAACCTCATCCCATGCGATCTCGGGAAGATTATGCGGGAAGAGCTTTACCTGTTCTAATCCATTATGGCTATCAGCCTGATAAAGTTTTTCAGCGATAAAAACATGTTCATCCTTGCGATGAGAATGTGTATCCATCCAGTCAGCTTCCTTTCACTTCTTAATCATTAACACGGTGGACATGGAGATCTAGGGGCTCGATGCCAACTTCTTTCCAGTTCGCTAAGAGTGCCTGAGTATTACTAGAATCGTTAATTAAAACGATTCCGCAATCACCACCGCCAGCGCCTGAGGTTTTGGAGGCACCACCAAATTTTTCTGCCGTCTCGCAAAGTGCATGGAGAAGGGGTGTTTCAATTTGAACATCACTTAATACTCCTAATGATTGTAGGAGTTTACGATTGCGGCGAATCTCCTCTTTAATGGTTGCCAAGCTCTTCGTCTGAAAACCTTTAATCATTCTTTTTAAACAGGCGCGGCTATCGTGTAAAAACTTTTGGTAGTTTTTGACCTGTTCAGCCTTTTTAAGGCCTACAGCATCAACAAGATGCGATGTTGATGCTGGTGAACCGGTCCAACCAATTAGTAAAGATAGTTCCTTGGGGGGAGTCAGCAATTCAACATTGAGCTGCGGCCATTTACGATCAATTAGGGCTGTCAGTGAATAACGGTGACGTGCTTTTTTCAACCAGTTACGGTCAAAAGAATTATAAGCAATCCAACCACCATAAACACTAGCAGCGATATCACCCAGTGAACCATTTCCTTGAATATCAAGATGTGCAATAGCTGCTAATTTAAAGAGCCGGCTTTTTGTCATCGGTAAATTATAGAAATGGCATAAAGCTTTGACAGTAGCCACTGTAACGGCCGCAGAACTGCCTAAACCATATTTTTTACCATCAGGACTATCTAGATCACTATCGATTCTTAGGTGGTAACATTTCATTTTTTTGCCGATTTCTTGCGCGTAGGTTTCTGTTAGCTTAATGGCAGAAAGAATATAGTGAAATGGATTATCACGGTTATCGAAAACCATATGGTTGCCTTCACGTTTCCAGAGAAGTGAGTTCTCCCGATACTGTTGTGAATAAATTGAGCCATAGTCGCCGCTTTCTTTGACGGTAACAGTTACGAACTGATTAAGTGCCACTAGAATTGCAGGGAAGCCGGTTTCAACAACTGCATATTCTCCCGCAATATAAAGTTTTCCTGGTGCTTTGACCGTAATCAAAAAATCATGCCCCTTCAACAAATTAGTTATAATCTTATTTTTTATCGATCAGCCGAACACCCGGTCCCGAGTGAGCTAACAATAGTTGATTTTTAGCGAATCTAGTTCTAAGTCTTGTTAAAATACGACTGCTGTCCTTGTCTGAGCAAAGAATTTTGACGTTAGGACCTGCATCCAATGTATAATAACAGTAAATACCCTCTGAACGCAATAATTCTACTAGCTGCATTGCTTCAATACTCGCAGGTTCAAAGTAGCTGAAGTGCGGACTAGCACTCATATTCAGTGCGTGCATTTTCATCGCATTCTCTTCAGCAATCGTTCCCATCTTTTTAAAATCGCGCTCTTTGATAGCTTTTTTGATAGCACTCAGGTCTTGTTCAGCTTGTTTGATCCAAGCGGGGTAGAAGGGTGAGGTTTCAATGACTAGTTGCATCCCAACTCGACTTGAGATTTTCTTCTTAGCCTTATCAATAACAACAACGATCATACAAAGATCCCAGTTGAGGTCCTCTTCGATGGGGATCGCATAAGAACTCTGATCATCGTGTCCTTGTTGCCACTCAACAAAGCCGCCGTAAATTGATCGGCTTGCAGAACCAGACCCCCTGCGCGCGAGTCGAGAAAGATCAGGACGAGACAGTTCTAGCCCAGCAGCTTTGCTGGCAGCTAATGCTAAAGCTGCGTACGCTGAGGCTGATGAAGCTAGTCCAGCCATTGTAGGCACATGGTTGATTGAATTGATCCGTGCAAATGAATTGAGATGTGCTTTAGCACGGACTAAATCCATAAAACGAGTAATTTTAGCAGTATCTTGTTTTTCGTGATTGAGATAAAAGCTGTCTTGTTTTAAAGTTTGGTCGAAAGATACTTCAGTATCGGTATAGAAGTGATCAAGTGTTAGTGAAAGACTATTATTCATGGGAAGGATCAGGTCCTGGTTTTTCTTGCCCCAGTATTTGATTAATGCAATATTAGTGTGAGCACGTGCCGTAAAGGTTTTTACAGGCATTAGTTATTCTCCTCCTCAGAAGCGTTTCCTAACGGTTGAATCCATGTTTTAGTAACACCATGTGTGTGTAATTGCGCTGCTATTCGTTGGGCCTCTTCTTGATCTCTGACTAGGGAAATGAAACACCCACCGCGTCCACCACCAGTTAATTTGCTACCTAATGCACCAAGATCAAGACTCGTCTTGATAAGCTCATCAAGTTGCTTGTTGCTGACACCAAGTGCAGCTAATTGAGCCTGTGCGGCGTTAAAAGTCTGTCCTAGACCAGTAGCATCATCATTAGCAATTTGTTTCCGTGCCATAAAGGCCAGCTTACCTAAGGTTTCAAGTAAAGTTTGTGTTTCATGTGGTTCAAGTTCTAAGCGTTTTTTGACACTTGCGACCGCCTCACCAGTCCGTCCTTTTATACCGCTGTCGCAGATCAACAGACAAGCATTTAAATTAATTGGTAACGGTAAAAGCTCGTGGTGCTTAACCATCCAAACAGGTTGCGAACTTGCAGATGTAGAAGCATCTAAACCACTGGGGTTACCATGTGTGATGCTTTCTGAGATATCAGCAAGTTGAAGTAATTTAGCATGGGTAAGATGCTTATTAAGATAGGAGTACAGAGCCCTAATGACAGCAATGGCAGTTGCCCCTGATGACCCCATACCTCGTTCAGCCGGAAGAGCGCTATTGATTGT
The DNA here is from genome assembly GCF_001434915.1 of Liquorilactobacillus capillatus DSM 19910. GTDB lineage: Bacteria > Bacillota > Bacilli > Lactobacillales > Lactobacillaceae > Liquorilactobacillus > Liquorilactobacillus capillatus. The sequence goes on along the minus strand of NZ_AZEF01000061.1, from coordinate 8,128 downwards.
CATAATGAAAGAATCTTCTGTAGCTGAAAGTTCTTCCAAGATGTGTTTAATCAGCTGCTTTATTCCATCTAAGGAAGCAGGTGCTCTCCGCAATTCTCCGTCAAAATAACGACTATGCAAAATTTGCGTACCACTGTCTGTTTCTTCAATATGTACATTAGTTTTTACTTTAGAGAGCGGCAGCGCGATAGCAGGCCGCCCGTAAACGACAGAATGTTCTCCAATTAGGATAATTTTAGCGTGGCTTTCTCCACTTCCGGAACGCATAATTTTAACCAAATCGATGCTTCCTTTCTATCATAAATAGTTACTATTATTATAATATCATACTACAAAGACGATTAAATTATTCTAAATATAATCTTGTTACAAACAAATAAGATTATACATATTAATCAACCTGCTGACAATATAACAACCCTTAAAATCTTTAAATATTGAATAAGATTATCTTTGAGGCCTAGGAACTAGTGCTTGATTAACGGATTTTAATTTAGAACGCTTAAACAGACAAATATGTGCTAAAATGGCGAGTAGATTATGCGAAGAAAGTCGGTGGAACAATGAGCTTGGCAAGCACGTACGCGGTAGTTGATATTGAGACGACTGGTACTAGTATTGATGGGACAAATCGAATAATTCAATTCAGTTGTGCATTTGTTAAGGGTGGGAAAATAATTAATCGCTTTAACACAATGATTAATCCACTAATACCGATTCCAAAAGAAATTCAGCATTTAACAGGTATTACAAATAAAGATGTGCAAAAGGCACCATTATTTGAGGATGTCGCAGCAACGATTTTTGCTTTGCTACAGGAAACGACTTTTGTAGCACATAATATCAATTTTGATTATCGCTTTTTAAATGCGGAATTTGAACGAATAGGTTATCCAGCATGTGAGTTGCAGGGAATAGACACAGTTCAGCTTAGTCAAATCCTGTTGCCAACATTGTCTAGTTTTAAATTGAGTTATTTAAGTGAATATCTTAATCTAAGCCACCAACATCCGCACCATGCGGATAGTGATGCTGAAGCAACAGCACAATTACTGATCTTTTTATTGAAAACTATTGCTAATTTGCCAATACGAGTGCTTGAAGTGATTGCATCATATCAGAATAGTCTGCTGATGCAAACCGGGGTATGTTTTAAGGAAGCACTTAAGAAGAAACAGCGTCAAGCTAATGTACTTCCTCCCTATCTGCAAGAAGTAAGCGGCCTTGTTTTACGCCGCTTTGAGTCTGATGTCAGAACACGGCAAGAGGGACGATATCCTGTAAGCGAGGATGCCAAAAGAAGGCTCTTTGCTAAGATGCTTGAGTGGCGCCCAGCACAAATAAAAATGATGGATCATATCCATCGTTTGTTTGAAGAAAAGAGACATTCATATCTGGTTCTTGAGGCACCGACCGGTCTAGGTAAAACACTAGGTTATCTGATACCTGCCGCATATGCCGCCAGTACTGGTCAAAAAATTGTGATCAGTACAGCAACAACAGCTTTACAAACGCAGATGAAGGAACAGGTACTACCATTGCTACAGCAGATTCTACCTTTTGAAGTAACCGCTGCTGTCTTAAAGGGGAGTCAGCATTACCTTGATTTAGAGAAATTCAACTGGTCATTACATCAACCGCAAGGAAAACAGACACGGTTATTGCAGCTACGGTTACTGGTGTGGCTGACAGTTACTAAAACTGGTGATTTAGCTGAATTACACTTAACTAAGTATCAAGATCCATTATTTGATGAGATCAGACACCATGGACTTGAGAATCTTGAAGAGGGAAGTAAATTTGCAAAGTTTGATTTTGTTCGGCGGCAGCATACTTATCAGGCAACTGCTGACCTTTTGATAACAAACCATGCTTACTTATTGAACCATGCTGACTCATTGGGCAATACGCGTACAAACCTGATTATTGACGAGGCACAACATCTTTCCAGCATGGCACTGACTAGCAATCGTAATGAAATTGATTTTGATGAGCTTAAGATTCTCTGTGATTCACTTTTAGTTAAGGCAGAATCTAAAGTTTCTTTTGCTTTTAACCAATTAGAAGCACAACAATTCTTAACTAGTGCCGAAAGAGAGGCCATTTTAGCGCAGATACGTGTGCTTGACCAACGTTTCCCACTTCTTAGGAGTAAGTTAGTTCACTATTTTATTCCACGGGGAAATAAGAAACAAACCTTTTTTGAAAGTATTGTTCCAATGAAACGATTACGCGGTTTTATCAAAGAAAACTATGCCAGTGTCCGTTACATTACTAAGGCTTTTGCAGAGCTTGATCATGAAACGCTGCAATTACGGCAGCGCTTCGAGCAATTTAAGGGGGCAGATCGTTTAGACAAAGAAGCAGTCCATTTCTTAAATGGTTTTTTTGAACTTCTAGATAAACTGAATACTTACCAGCAATACTGGTTGCGTTTAGACTTGAATAAGCTTGAAAAGCAGGTAGATGAAACGGTTGTTTGGCTCACCCTGCCATTAGATCATCCTAATGCACATTTGCGGCTTCAATTTGGTCTATTACGGGCAACTAATTTTTTACGTCCGTATATCTATCACAATTTCGACCATGTTCTTTTTGTTGGCGCGAGTCTGCTTTTGCCGAATGGAACGGAGTATACGCTTGACCAGTTGGATTTACCACGGGAGACACCACTGATTCAATTACCAGGTGTCTTTAATTACCATAAGCAGGCTCTGGCTTTGATAGCAGCCGATGCACCGGATGTTACACATGATTTAAATGAGTATGTCGCCTACTTGGCAGAAACCTTGACGGTGATTATCCAATCTAATAAGCGCCAAACACTGATTTTATTTAATTCATTAGCAATGATTGAAAAAGTTTACCACGCCCTCAGTGCAAAAGGCGTTACTTTACAGCGGGACCTTTTGGCCCAAGGAATTACAGGGAGCAATGCCAAGCTGATAAAAAGTTTTAGATTGTCTAAGGACGCGGTTTTATTGGGAGCAGGGACTTTTTGGGAAGGTGTTGATCTGCCTAAAAAGCGTTTAGAAGTATTGATTATCACACGTTTACCTTTCCAAGCGCCGAATACACTGCTTAATCGGGTTAAATATCATCAATTAGCACTCACAGGGCAGGATCCCTTTCAGAATATTGCTCTGCCTGAAGCGATGCTGCGTCTCAAGCAAGGTTTGGGGCGTTTGATTAGGACCCCAGCTGATCGTGGAGTCGTCATCGTACTTGACAGCCGAATTATTACTAAGAATTATGGCGATCAGATGCGGAGAGTCTTTCCAGTTACAATGCCGCTAAAAGTTATTAAAACGGACGAATTGAAAAAATATTTAGTGAATTTTTGGGAAAAACCGTCACCTTGACTTCAAAAAAAATTTGATTATTGCTATAATAAAGCGAACATAATAGTTTTATTACAGCTATAGAAGAGATGAGAGGGGTCTATGAAAAGAAAAAATTATGGTCGAAGCAGACTGAGAAAAATAATGGTTTTTGCAATGGCAGTGATCATTATTTTTGGGACCTTTATTATTTACACGCAGTTAACAGCACCTAAGAAGGAAGCTCGTTCAGAAGCAACTACACTGGCACGTAAGTATGCTAAGTTGAAGACGGTGAAGAATTTTTACTGGTATAATAGACAGCGGACATACTTTACTGTTACAGGTCAGAATACAAGTGGACAGGATGTCTACGTCGTTATTGCCCAAAAGGGTGGGCAGATAAATATCTACTCGCATGATAAGGGGATTGATGAGCAAAAGGCTCGGACGATCGTCCAGCGTGATCAGCAGCCGCGGAAGATAACTAAAGTTGCAATGGGGATGTGGCAAAAAAAGCCGGTCTGGGAAGTAACATATCTAAATAAATATAATAATTTATGCTATGATTTGATTTCATTTAAAGATGGTTCATTAGTTAAAACAATTCAAAATATTTAGAATAATGAAGGTGTAAAAGATGAAAATAGCAAGCAGAGTTATGCAGGTTCAACCCTCGGCAACACTGGCGCTTTCAGCTCAAGCTAAGAAAATGATTGCAGCAGGAATTGATGTCATCAATCTTGGTGTTGGGGAACCAGATTTTAATACACCGTCCCGGATTAAAGAGGCTGCGATCGAAGCGATTAAAGCAGGAAAGTCGGACTTTTATACGCCTGCAACGGGTATCACAGCTTTAAAACAAGCTGTTTGCGATCGCTTACAGTCGGACTTTGGAGTTGCATACGTGCCCGAACAGGTTGCAGTTACTGTTGGTGGTAAGTTCTCATTGTATGTCCTTGCACAGACTTTGCTTGACGAGCAAGATGAAGTATTGATCCCATTGCCCTATTGGGTTAGTTACGGTGAGCAAGTGAAACTTGCGGGCGGAAAACCTGTTTTTGTAATGCCAGCAAATAAGGCTAAGGTTACTGTAACAGAGCTTGAAAAGGCGCGTACTGCTAAAACCCGTGCGGTCATTATTAATTCACCGCAAAATCCGTCAGGCCTAATCTATACTCGAGATGAGTTGTTGCAGATTGGTGAATGGGCGGTTAAAAATGATGTTGTGCTCATTGCAGATGATATGTATGGCAAGTTGGTTTATAATGACCATCAGTTCGTTTCGTTGATTGAACTTGGTCAAGCTATCAGAGACCAGACGATTTTAGTGAGTGGCTTATCTAAGGCCTATGCTATGACGGGTTGGCGTGTAGGTTACACTGTTGCGCCACGTGAAGTTATTCAGAAGATGAACGTTGTTATCAGCCATGCAACGAGCAATTTAGCAGCTGTAAGCCAATATGCTGCGCTGGAAGCTTTGACAGGTGACCAAAGTGTTGTTGAAAAGATGCGGGTCCAGTTTGAAAAAAGATTGAATATAGTTTATCCGCAGTTAACAGCGTTACCTGGTGTCAAATTACCAGATAAGCCAGAAGGCGCTTTTTACCTTTTCCCTAATGTTGCGGAAACAGTTAAACTGACGGGTTTCTCAACTACTGAGGATTTTGCTGCTGCCTTACTTGAGGAAGCACATGTGGCTGTTGTAGCTGGAGCTGCCTTTGGAATGCCAGAACATATTAGATTGAGCTATGCTACTGACTTAGATAGCTTAAATAAAGCTTTAAAACGAATTAAATTATTTATTGAAAAACATATGTAGGGGGCCGCGTTGTTGGAGACGATTAGTATTATTGATGCAAAGAAACATGTTAATGAAAAAGTTAAGATAGGTGTTTGGTTAACGAATAAACGTTCAAGCGGGAAGATCGCTTTTTTGCAATTACGTGATGGGACAGCTTTTTTTCAAGGCGTTGTTGTTAAGAGCAATGTTAGTGCAGAGACTTTTGCATTGGCAAAGGAAGCTAGACAAGAAGAGAGTATGTATGTAACTGGTGAGATTCATGAAGATACGCGGTCACACTTTGGTTATGAGATTGAGATTGAAAGTATTGAACCAGTTGGTGCAAGCCAAGATTATCCGATCTCACCCAAAGAACATGGGGTCGATTTTTTAATGGATCACCGTCATCTTTGGTTGCGGTCCAAGAAGCAATTCGCAATTATGAAGATTCGGAGCGAAGTAATTAGAGCTACCTATGAATTTTTCCACCAAGAGGGTTTTGTTAAGTTTGATGCACCGATCCTGACTGGTTCAGCGCCAGAAGGGACTACTGAGCTTTTTCATACGGAATATTTTGATAAGGATGCGTATTTGTCACAATCTGGTCAGTTGTATGAAGAAGCAGGGGCAATGGCTTTTGGTAAGGTCTTCTCGTTTGGACCAACTTTCAGAGCTGAAAAATCAAAGACCAGAAGACATTTGATTGAGTTCTGGATGATTGAACCTGAGATGGCATTTATGCATCAAGAACAAAGTTTAGAGATCCAAGAACGCTACATTGCTTTTCTTGTTCAAAAGGTTTTGGATAATTGTCAGTATGATTTAAAACTTCTCGGGCGTGATCCTAAAGTTTTGCAGCGTTATACAGAGCTGCCATACCCACGTATTTCTTATGATGAAGCGATTGAACTGCTGCAAAAAGCTGGGGATTTTCCGGATGTTAAGTGGGGTGAAGACTTTGGTTCACCTGAAGAAACATATCTGGCAGAACATTTCAGTAAGCCAGTTTTTGTTTTGAACTATCCTAAAGCGATCAAGCCATTTTATATGAAGCCACACCCAACACGTGAAGATGTTGTCATTTGTGCTGATCTCTTGGCGCCAGAAGGATATGGCGAGATTATCGGTGGTTCTGAAAGAGCAACGGACCCAGCTTATCTTGAAGCACAGATCGAAAAAGCTGGACTTGATAAGGCTGATTACCAATGGTACCTTGATTTACGCCGTTATGGCAGTGTACCGCATTCTGGTTTTGGCCTAGGCTTAGAACGGGCAGTGACATGGATTACAGGTGAAGATCATATTCGTGAGGCAATTCCGTTCCCACGTTTGTTGAACCGTATTTATCCTTGATAAGAGACTAAAAGCAGTTAGGGTAGAGTTGTTTATCTTGGCTGTTTTTTTATAGTTATTTAGCTATTAAAAAAGGATGGGAATAGTAATGGATAAAGTACTACGAGCATATTTACACGAAGGTCAGATGACGGTCGCAAATCTTGTACTGCATAATTATCATTCTTTGGGAATGGATGACGGTGAGTTTGTTTTATATTTACAAATAGACAGCTTTATTCAAAAAGGCGAACCGTTTCCCGCAATTGAAAAACTAGCTGAGAAAATGGGTAAAAGTACAGCTGAAGTTTATCAGATGCTACATAGCTTGATCGAAAAGAAGTTAATGGAGATCAAAACAATCGCGGATGATAATGGTAGAAAACATGATATTTATCAATTTGACTTATTATTTGAAAAACTAGCACTTAAGCATCAGCAAAATGAAAAAGTTAAAATTGATGCTGAAAATAAAGTTAGTCGTGATCAGGTTTTTGGTAGTATTGAAGTTGAATTTGGGCGGTCACTATCGCCTATCGAATTAGAAACAATTAATTTATGGCTTGGCGAAGATCATTATGATCCGGCACTGATCTTATTGGCCTTACGTGAGGCTGTTTTGAATCAAGCTTATAGTTTAAAATACATTGATCGGGTATTATTGAGCTGGGAGCGGCAACATATTAGAACAGCGCAGGATGTGCAGCGTGAAAAGCAGAAAGTTCGTCAGCGTAGGCAAAATGAGAGTACAGACAAAAGAGCGTCTAAACGCAATTATGATAAACCAGATATTCCACTTTACCATTGGTCGGATTCCTCTGAGAAGAGAGATGAGCATTAATGTTAAGTGGTAAAGATACGGTCAAGGCTATCACGATTATGAGTGAAAAGTTTCCAGAAGCACGGACATCACTTGAAGCTGACACAGACTTCCATTTTCTTTTAGCGGTTATCTTGAGTGCACAAACAACAGATAAGGCTGTTAACTTGTTAACACCGCGATTGTTTGATACATACCCGACTCCAGCCACATTGGCAGTTGCAGAGATAGAAGATGTTATTCCATTGGTACATTCAATTGGGCTGTATCGTAATAAGGGGAAATATATTATTGCTTGCGCAAAGGATATTGTACACAAGTTTGGTGGTCAGGTTCCACGGACTCGGCAGGAATTGATGCAGTTGGCTGGTGTTGGTCGTAAGACAGCTGATGTAGTTTTAGCTGAGCGCTTTAATATTCCAGCTATTGCAGTTGATACACATGTAACCCGTGTTTCAAAAAGATTACGTATTGTTCCGCAAAAAGCAGATGTACTAACGATTGAAAAGACCTTGATGAAGAAATTACCGAAAGACTTATGGATAAAGGCACATCATTGCATGATTTTCTGGGGGAGATATCAATGTACAGCGCGTAATCCGCATTGTGCTGATTGCCCTTTATTGTCAATGTGTGCTGAGGGTCAAAAGAGAGTAAAATAAAAAAGGAGAGTGTGACATAAGCCGGGAAAATTTGAGTAATAACTCGAAATTACGAACATAGCGAGTACTTTGCTATGAGTAATTCGAAGTTAGACGGAGAATTTTGACTTATGGAACACGTTTATACGCAATAAAAAAGGGAGCTGTGCCAAAATTGGTTCTACAATATCTGTTGTTGGTAATAGATTTCTCTATTACTAATGACAGATTT
>NZ_AZEF01000009.1 GCF_001434915.1 Liquorilactobacillus capillatus DSM 19910 | reverse complement strand
ATTTGTTAATTATCATATTAGTCTATATTCTTCTAAGAACGCCTGCAGCCGGCATAATGATACCTAGGTTTAGCAAATCTTTAAATCTTAGATCACGGTGTAATCCGTATTGATTGTCAGCTTAAGCTGACATATTTTTTTATAATTTATGAATGCGTTTTCTTTGAATGGCTGATATCTTAGCTAACCTATTGTTAAATCTATTGACGTAATCGAAAGAGACTCCTATAATTATTTTATTGTGCATTTGCAAAAAAACATTATAGGCACCTGAATATGGAATTAAATTTGGAGGAGTTATTAATGAATAAAAAAGAAATGGATGTTGCTTTTCTAGGCCATCCGCGTGGTTTATCGACACTCTTTTTTACTGAAATGTGGGAAAGATTCAGTTACTATGGTATGCGAGCTATCTTACTCTATTATATGTACTACTCAGTGACACGGGGTGGGTTGGGCTTTGATAAACCAACAGCAGCATCTATCATGTCAATCTATGGGGCTTTAGTCTACTTATCTAGTGCGCTAGGTGGCTTTATCAGCGACCGGATTTGGGGTAGCCGACGGACCGTTTTTGTTGGTGGTGTCTTAATAATGTTAGGACATATAGCACTGTCGACGCCTTTTGGAAAAACAGCATTATTTATATCAATTGGATTAATAATTATTGGAACAGGGTTATTGAAGCCGAATGTTTCTGAAATGGTTGGAGAATTATACAGAGAAACAGACCCACGGCGTGATACGGGATTTACAATCTTTGTTTTTGGTATTAATATGGGTGCCTTTATTTCACCTATCCTTGTTGGTTATTTAGGACAGAAAGTTAATTTTCATCTAGGTTTTTCTTTAGCGGCCTTTGGGATGTTTTTCGGTTTACTGCAATATTACATAGACGGAAAGAAATATTTATCTAAGGACAGCTTGTATCCAAGCGACCCCATTGATCCAGACGAACTTAAAGGTTTATTACAAAAAGTAGCAGTTTTTGGAATTTTCTTAGCCTTAATATTTACAATTATGGGACTCTTTAATCTTTTAAACCTTGATAATATTATTTTAGTAATAACGATCTTAGCCGTAATGATTCCGATTTATTATTTTGTCTTGATATTATCAAGCTCGAAAATTAGTAAACAAGAGCGATCACGAGTTTGGGCTTATATACCATTGTTTATTGCTAGTATTTTATTTTGGTCAATTGAAGAGCAAGGTTCAGTCGTGCTAGCGTTCTTTGCTGAAGAACAGACAAGACTTAATATTGGTTGGTTACATTATCCAGCTAGTATCTTTCAGAGTATGAATCCATTATTTATTATGATCTATGTACCGCTTTTTGCATTATTATGGACAAAGTTAGGTGATAGACAGCCGTCATCACCAGCTAAATTTGCTTATGGTTTATTTTTTGCAGGAATTTCATTCCTATGGATGATGCTACCAGGTCTTTTGTCTGGTACTAATGCAAGAGTCAGTCCATTATGGCTTATTACCAGCTGGGCTTTAGTAATTGTCGGTGAGATGCTTATTTCACCAATTGGTTTGTCGGCGACTACGAAGCTAGCACCTAAGGCTTTTCAGTCACAAATGATGAGTATGTGGTTTTTAAGTGATGCTGTTGCTCAGGCCTTCAATTCACAACTTGTCCGTTTCTACACGAAAGGAACAGAAGTCGTCTATTATGGTTTAGTAGGGGTTATTACGATTGTTTTTGGGGTTGTACTCTTATTGATGGTTCCTCAAATTAAGAAATTAATGAGCGGAGTTCGTTAAAAACTAAATTATGATCAAAAAAGTCTTGCATATCCTTACTTAATCATGTATTATTATTGAGTCAGGTATTTAAGACTTGTTTTTATGGAAGGGTAGCGAAGTCTGGCTAAACGCGGCGGACTGTAAATCCGCTCCTTCGGGTTCGGTGGTTCGAATCCACTCCCTTCCACCATAATTGGGCTATAGCCAAGCGGTAAGGCATCGGGTTTTGATCCCGTGATGCGCTGGTTCGAATCCAGCTAGCCCAATTCATATTATTGAACGCCACTAAGAGTGGCGTTTTTTTTATAGTTTTATGATTAATTGTTATATATTGACTTTTATTGAAATAACGATTACATTCATTATATTGGTATATATCATTTTAAGCTGATTCAGTATTGGAGGACGTTATGGTAAAAATTGGTTTTATTGGTGCCGGTAATATGGCACGAGCAATTATTAATGGCTGGCTAGCAACAGGAAAAGTTGCGGCTGCAGATATTTTGATTCATAGTGCGCATCGTCAGAGTTACGGTCCATATGCGGAGGAAAAAGGGCTTGTACCAGTTGAAAGTAACAAGGAAGTTGTTGAACAAGCGGAGATTGTTTTTCTTGCGGTTAAACCCTTGGTCTTGGGAAGTGTACTGGCAGAAATAAAGCAAGATGTTCAAACAAAGAAGAGCGTTCTTGTATCGATGGTTAGTGGTGTCTCGCTCGCAGAGATCCAAGAAGTTTTAGGGAATGGGAAGGTAGAGCTACTGAGAATAATGCCAAACGTTAATGTTGAAATTAATGAAGGAATAACAGCTTTAGCCGGAAATCCAACACTTACAGATGAGCATTATCATTTTTGTGAGGACCTGCTTAATACTTTAGGCAAAACAACACCTTTAGCAGAAAAAGATTTTAGTACTTTTGTAGCATTAGGTGGAAGTTCACCTGCATTTGTGTATTTCTTTATCGATTCATTGGCTCGGGCAGGGGTTAAATATGGTTTGACTAAGAAACAAGCAACAGAGATAGCCGCACAAGCAGTGATGGGAAGTGCTAAGAAGATACTTGTTGCTTCAAAAACGCCATGGGAGTTAGTGGACGCTGTTTCCTCACCAGGTGGGACAACAGTCGCAGGATTACTTGCTATGGAAGAAGCAGGCTTTATGACATCAATTGTTAAGGCTGTAGATGCAACAATTGCAAAGGATCAGAAGAAATAATATTCTTATTGATTAGAGGTTGGAAAAATGAAAACAGTTTTAAAACATGGAACAATTTATACTGGAAATGGGAAAATTACTGATGGATATATCCGTTTTGGTGAAAAGATAGAAGCTGTCGGACCAGTGAGCGAATATCTTCCAGCTGCGCAAGACCAAGTTACTGATGTTCAAGGAAAGATAATCGTTCCCGGTTTTATCGATGTTCATAGTCATGGTGGGTACGGTTTCGATGCGATGGATGGGGATCCTGAACAGATTGATAAAATGGTAAACGAAATGGTTCATGAGGGGATCACAAGCTATTTTGCAACAACTATGACTCAAGCACACGCTGAAATCGCTAAAGCGATGAAAGGGATAAGAAAAGCGGCAGCTAAAAACCCAGTTATTCAAGGAATCCACTTGGAAGGACCGTTTATTTCCCCTGTTTTTAAAGGTGCGCAACCAGAAAAATATATTCAGGCTCCAGATGTTAAATTGTTTGATGAATGGAATGAATTATCTGGTCATTTGATTAAGTTAGTAACTTACGCACCGGAGCATAAAATGACTGCCGCATTCGAAGATTATTGTCTTGCAAATGGTATAGTACCATCTATGGGGCACAGTAACGCTAAACGGGCAGAATTACTGAACTCAAAAGTAAGTCATGTAACACATCTATATAACGCGCAACGTGAATTTAAGCATCGCCAACCTGGTGTAACAGGGCATGCGCTGTTGGAAGATAATATTTACTGTGAGATAATCGCAGATGGTTTTCATGTCGTACCAGATATGATTCGATTAGCGTATGAAATAAAGGGACCGACAAAAATTGAATTGGTAACAGACTCGATGCGTGCCAAAGGGATGCCAGAAGGAGTTTCTGAGTTAGGCGGACAGAAAGTTATTGTTAAAGATAAACAGGCCCGGTTGACAAGTGGCAATTTAGCGGGGTCCGTTTTGAAGTATCAAGATGCTTTTAGAAATATCATGCAGTTTACAGGCTGTGGCATTGAAGAAGCTGTTCTAATGTCTTCAGTCAATCAAGCACGTGAATTTAAACTGACAAATAAGGGAAGTTTAGCGGTTGGGAAAGATGCTGATCTTAACCTTTTTGATGATAAGATTTCTTTGTGCGCAACGTATAGTTTGGGTAAATATTACCAAGATTAATTGAGAGATGGAGGAAAAGAAGTGGCCTCACCTATATATATTCAAATTCATAATGATATTAAACGTTCGATCGAAGCCGGTAAATGGGAGATTGGTGATCAGATACCTTCTGAACGTGAATTGGCGGTTAAATTTGGGGTTAGCCGAATGACTTTACGGCAGGCAATTCAGACACTTGCTGATGAAGGAATTTTGGAACGGCGAATTGGCGCAGGAACCTATGTCGCGCGTCAGAAAGTTCAAGAGAAAATGTCAGGGGTAACTAGCTTTACAGAACTGACTAAAGCTCAAGGAAAAGTTCCTTCAAGCAAAACAATATCATATCATGTTGCTACACCTTCGTTAAGTGAACGTGAAAAACTTGAATTAGATGAAAAAGATTTAGTTTTAAGGATGGAACGAATACGGTATGCTGATGATACACCAATTTGTTTTGAGGTTGCAACCGTCCCGCAGGAATTAGTGAAGGAATACAGTAAGAAACAGGTAACGAGCTCACTTTATCGGGTCCTAGAAGAGAGCGGGTATGCAATTGGGCACGCTGAACAAACTGTCTCAGCAATGCTCGCTTCAGAAAGAATTGCGGATTACCTTGAAATCAAACGTGGGGATGCAATTTTACGGCTACGTCAGATAACAGAACTATCCAATAAGCAGCCATTCGAATATGTCAGAACACAATATGTCGGTAGCCGTTTCGAATTCTATTTGGAAAAATAAGTTAGCAGATTAAAAATGTTTACGTTGTTTTAGAGTTGTCAGAAGAGAATGATTGTTAAGAGCTCTTAAGATGTCTAACGGTAAAATAAAGAAGCTGAGCCCAAAGTTGCGTTGGCTCAGCTTCTTACGTTTAGGATTTTTTATTATTTAAAAATTTTGTTTGAAAAATCAATAGTAGATAGTGGGGTAAAGCGAGCATTCTCCCGAGGCGACTCGGTTCCTGTAAAAGGCGATAAAACCATTCTAAGTGGTGCTTTTGCCAAAATAGAGGAGCACGGCGTGTTACACCTGCCAGAACGTCAAAACTACCGCCAACTCCCATCCAAATCGCTTGTGAACTATGCCGATAAGTATCAATAAAGAATTCCTGCTTAGGGAATCCTAGCGCTACAAAAACAAAATCAGGGGCTGCTTGTCTAATATCATGCGCGACAGCTTCCTCATCCCTAAAATAGCCGTCATGATAGCCAGCGATTATCAATTTAGGATACTTCCGTTTAATTTTAGCGATCATTTTAGTAATCACAGTAGGTTGAGCACCTAAAAAATAGACACGTTTTTGCTGCTCATTAGCAAAACTTAATAAGGCTAGGAGTGTATCATAACCTGTGACCCGTTCAGGTAAAGGGCGGTTGAGAATGCGGGCTCCTTTAATAATCCCAATTCCATCGGCAGTTGTATAGTCTGCGGTATTCAAAATAGAAGTATACTTTGGATTTTGACGGGCAAATAAAACAATTTCTGGATTTGCTGTTACAACAAAACGATTTTTATGCAATAAACTATCCTTTTTTAATTGCTCTAATAATTCATGATTGGTTATTTTGGTAAACTTGACACCTAGAATATCAACTTGTGGGTATGACATAATTTTTTAACCTACCTTTAAATTACATTTAGTATACCAGAAAAAATGACGATATTATAAAAAAGTGATAGAATGATGAAATAGTGTAAAAAAGAGGCATAATGTTATTTTATGCTTAATATGGAACTCAGCTGACTGCTGAGAAGGAGAAGAAAAATGTTAACGAATTACCCAGACGATAGTTATGCACTGCATACAGACGAGTATCAGCTTAATATGATTCAAACATATTGGCTGCAGGGCATTGATCAGAAAAAAGCAGTTTTTGAGGTTTATTTTAGAAAACTCCCGTTTAAAAATGGTTATGCCATTTTTGCTGGACTTGAACGAGTGATCGAATACATTTCAAAACTACGTTTTTCTGAGTCTGATTTAGCGTATTTAAAAGATACAGGCAATTTTTCACAAGAATTTCTTACTTATTTGCGTAATTTTAAATTTACAGCGACTATTCGTTCAGCTATCGAAGGTGAGGTTGTTTTCAATAACGAGCCGCTCTTACAAGTTGAAGGGCCATTGGCAGATTGTCAATTAGTCGAAACAGCTATTTTAAATATTATTAATTATCAAACGCTGATTGCAACAAAAGCTGCGCGGATTAGGTCGGTCGTACATAATGATGCGATTATGGAATTTGGAACTAGACGTGCACAAGAATTTGATGCAGCTATTTGGGGAACAAGAGCGGCTTATATAGGTGGCTTCGACGCAACAAGCAATGTCCGTGCAAGTAAGATTTTTGGAATTCCTACAAGTGGGACACATGCTCATGCACTGGTTCAGGCTTACCGCAGTGATTATCGAGCTTTTAAAGCTTATGCACAGACACATAAAGATTGTGTTTTTCTAGTTGATACATATGATACATTACGCAGTGGAGTCCCAAATGCTATTAAGATTGCACGTGAATTTGGTGCGAAGATAAACTTCTTAGGTGTAAGAATCGATTCAGGTGATATGGCATACATTTCAAAAAGAGTGCGTGAACAATTAGATGAAGCTGGCTTCCCAGATGCCAAAATTTATGCTTCTAATGATCTTGATGAGAAAACAATTACAAACTTAAAGATGCAGGGAGCTAAAATTGATGTCTGGGGTGTCGGGACAAAGCTCATTACGGCTTTTGACCAGCCAGCATTAGGGGCAGTCTACAAAATGGTGGCAATTGAAAATGCTACAGGTGAATTAGAAGATACAATTAAGCTTTCCAGTAATGCAGAGAAGGTTTCAACTCCAGGCAAGAAACAAGTTTGGCGTATCACCAAAAAAGAAGATGGAAAATCGGAAGGGGATTATATAGCTTTATGGAATGAAGATCCCCGAACAGAAGAGTCGCTATATATGTTCCATCCGCAATATGTCTATATAAATAAGAACGTAACTGACTTTGATGCCCGGCCATTACTACAAGAAATTTTTCAACAAGGCCGATTAGTCTATCAGACACCGTCTTTGGTAAAAATCAAACAGTACGCACATGATTGTTTGGATAATTTATGGGAAGAATATAGACGTGATTTGAACCCACAGGATTATCCAGTAGATTTATCCCAAGAGTGCTATGATAATAAAATGCAAATTATTAAAGAAATTCGTGAAGGTATTAATAAAAAAGGGTAAAATAAACTTGATGGTAGATAATGTTACATTTAACTGCTTGATTAAGAGTTTAAGCCCTACAAGGCTATATTAATACTACGAGGAGTGGATAAGATGCGCCAGCTACAACAGAAGATTATCGAAAGTTTAAAAGTGAGTCCAACGATTGATCCGCAACAAGAAATTAGACGCAGTGTTGATTTTTTGAAAGATTACTTAAAAAAGAATTCATTTCTAAAGACACTTGTCCTCGGGATCTCAGGAGGACAAGATTCGACACTGACAGGGAAGCTTTGTCAACTTGCCATCAGTGAATTAAGAACTGAAACCAAGGATATAGCATATCAGTTTATTGCAGTTCGTCTGCCATATGGTAACCAAGAAGATGAACAAGATGCAATGGATGCAATTGCATTTATGCAGGCAGATCAAACTGTTAGGATTAATATTAAAGCTGCAACAGACGCAACTGTTGCCAGTGTTGAGAATAATCAGGTTAAAGTCAGTGACTTCAACAAAGGGAATATCAAAGCACGTCAAAGAATGATAGCTCAATACAGTATCGCTAGCGCAGCACAGGGGACAGTAGTTGGAACTGATCATGCGGCTGAAGCTGTAACAGGGTTCTATACTAAGTATGGAGATGGTGGGGCTGATATTACACCTATCTGGCGTTTGGATAAGCGTCAGGGGCGTGCTCTGCTGGAAGTTCTTGGAGCTCCTAAACACCTTTATCAAAAGGTACCAACTGCTGATTTAGAAGATGATCGGCCGGCTTTGCCAGATGAAGCAGCTTTAGGCGTAACCTATGATGATATTGATAATTATCTTGAAGGACATGAGATTTCTGAGGCAGCTGCAACTAAGATTGAAGCTTGGTATATGCGGACTGAACATAAGCGGCACTTGCCGATCACTGTTTTTGATAATTTCTGGAAGTAAGGACCATTACATTTTTTATAATATTATTTAATCTGTACCCACTCACTGCTATGTTATAATGAGCGGGTATTTTTAGTAGATTTTCTATGGTGTTCAGGAAGAGGAGATAAATATATAATGAAGACAGAAATTGAAAAAGCTGTTGCACAAAAGCTAAAGATTTCTTATAAATATGTGCATGCTGCCTTGGAACTTCTACATGATGGGAATACTGTTCCTTTTATTGCTCGTTATCGTAAAGAACGGACGGCCAGTATGGATGAGGTTGTTCTCCGCAAAGTATGGGCCGATTATCAGACAGCTGAAAAACTAGATATTTATAAGCAAAAGGTCATTACAACTATTTCCGAGCAAGGCAAGCTGACAAAAGCCTTGCAGAAGCAAATTAGTGGTGCAACCGTTCTTCAGACTGTTGAAGACTTATATCTTCCTTTCAAGAAAAAGCGCAAGACACGTGCAACTGTAGCGAAGGAAGCTGGGTTAGCAGGATTTGCGGACTGGCTGTTACACTTTCCTCAGAGTGATATTGAGAAAAAGGCGGCTGCATTTATCACACCGGTACATAATATTTTACAGGTTGAAGACGTTATCGCTGGGGCCCAAGATATTATTGCGGAAGTAATCAGTGAAAAGGCTATTTTTAGAGCATACATACGTAAGGTAATTTTGCGTACAGGAACACTAGTAGCTACAGTTAAAGATCAGGCTAAGGATGAAAATGGTGTTTTTCGAGATTATTATCAATTTGAAGAAACGCTAACTAAATTACCGACTTATCGAACTTTGGCCCTTGACCGTGGCGAAAAGCTAGGCATTTTGAATATTAAAATACAAAGTGATGAGGATTACAGCTTACGTTATTTACATTCACAACTTATCCTTCAACATAAAGGACCAGCAGTTAAACTAATAATAGAGGCGTATACCGACGGCTTTAAAAGGTTATTGAAGCCTTCACTTGAACGTGAGGTCCGTAATGATTTAACTAAAAAGGCTCATGAACACGCTATTGAGGTTTTTGGAGATAATTTATACCATCTCTTAATGCAGGCCCCACTTAAGGGAAAGGTAACGCTGGGTTTTGATCCTGCTTACAGGACAGGCTGCAAGTTAGCAGTAGTCGATCCGACTGGAAAATTCATTGCTAAGGCTGTAATCTATCCGCATGCACGACAAAAGGGCACAAGTGTTTCAGAAGAACAGTATCAGAAAGCTACTTCTGAATTTGAAAACTTACTAAGAAAATATCAAGTAGAAATGATTGCAATTGGTAATGGGACGGCTAGCCGTGAGTCTGAACAGTTTGTCGCACAAGTGATTAAAAGAATTACACAGCCTATTTATTATGTGATTGTGAGCGAGGCAGGGGCTTCTGTGTATTCTGCAAGTAAGATTGCGCGTTCTGAGTTTCCTGAGTTTAATGTTGAGGAGCGTTCAGCCATCAGCATTGCACGGCGGTTACAGGATCCATTAGCGGAATTGATCAAGATTGATCCACAAGCCATTGGAGTGGGACAGTACCAGCACGATTTACCGCAAGTTAAATTAAAAGAACGACTAGCAGCTGTTATTGAAACAGCCGTTAATCAAGTTGGAGTTGATTTAAACACAGCAAGTGTTGAGTTACTGCGGCATATTGCAGGGCTAAACGCGGTCACGGCAGCTAATATTGTTAAATATCGTAATGAAAATGGTGTTTTTACAAGTAGAGCTGATTTGAAGAAGGTTGAACGTTTAGGACCAAAAGCCTATATACAAGCAGCAGGTTTTTTACATATCATTGGTGGAAATAACGTCCTCGATAATACCGATATTCATCCTGAAAGTTATCCATTAACTAAAAAAATATTAGGCTATCTCGGAATGCAACTTAAAGATATTGGGAGTGAAGCAAGTATCAAAACACTTTCTAAACAGGATAGTACGATACTAGCTGATAAGATGCAGGCTGGTCAAGCAACAGTTGCTGATATTTTGAGGAGTTTGCAAAAGCCGGGAAGAGATATACGTGAAGAGTTGCCTGTACCTCTATTACGGCAGGATGTTTTGAAAGTGGAAGATTTAAATGTAGGGATGAAGCTACAAGGAACGGTTCGTAATGTGGTTGATTTTGGAGCGTTTATGGATATTGGTGTTAAGCAAGATGGATTAGTTCATATTTCAAAACTAACTAATAAATTTATTCAGCGACCGCATGAAGTTGTTGCAGTAGGTGATATCGTTACTGTTTGGATCGAATCCGTTGACTTGGCACGTCAGCGAATCCAATTAACAATGCTTGCTCCTGATGAAGGTGCTGCTCAATGAATGATGAGCAACTGCAACGATTAGTTTGTCAGGTTTCACAGGAAAAATTTGGCTGTGCCTTCAAGCACCACGCTCTTTTTAATAAACGTTTGAGAACTACTGGCGGGCGTTACTTGTTAGTTAATCATAATATTGAAATTAACCCTAAGATGATTATGGAACATGATCGTAGTACTATCATTGGTATTATTAAGCACGAGTTATGTCATTACCATTTACATCTAACTGGACAAGGATATCACCACCGTGACCAAGCTTTTAAACAATTGTTGCAAAAAGTAGGTGGACTGCGTTATACACCGCCAGCACCGAGAGAAACAGAAAAGCTACGTTATCGTTGCTCAAACTGTGGTCAAGAATATTTTCGGTCACGAAGAATTAATACAAATCGCTATGTATGTTCTAAATGTCGGGGAAAATTAGTTTTAATTAGAAAAGTTAAATAAACTATTGCCTGCCACCTTATATTTTGTTATAATGAATTCTGTTGTTGCGGGTATGGCGGAATTGGCAGACGCGTCAGACTAAGGATCTGGTGGGCCTTATAGCCCGTGATGGTTCGAATCCATTTACCCGCATTAATGAATAAGGGGGTGGGACAAAACATACGTTTTGTCCCATCCCTTTGTCGTATGGGGCTGTAACAAAACATATGTTTTGTTACAGCTCCTTCAATTTATTATTTCATTTGGTAATAGTCGTATTATTCAAGCTCGTTGACTGTGTTACTGATAGTTAGTAAATTAGATAAACTAGAGATCGTTTTAAGCAGAGATCAATTTTTTATGTGAAATAAGAGGTGGATTGATTATTGGAAAAGGCAGTTAAGATAACTGAAAGTGCACATTATGTCCCCCAGCGCATCGTTACTAATGATGAATTAAGTCAACTTATGGAAACTTCAGACGAATGGATTCAACGGCATACTGGGATTAAAACACGTCATTTTGCACTTAATGAGAATACTTCAGATATGTGTGTTAAAGTTGCCAAGAAATTATTAACCGCAGCTCGTTTATCAGCGACTGAGCTTGATCTGATTGTAGTAGCAACGATTACACCGGATTCATTGACCCCTTCCACTGCAGCTAGGGTGCAGCAAAAAATTGGAGCAGATAAGGCTTTTTCATTTGATATTAGCGCGGCCTGTGCTGGATTTGTTTTTGCTTTAAGTACTGCTGAAAAATTTATTCGGAATGGTAATTACAAACGTGCTTTAGTGATCGCAGCTGAAACTAATTCGAAAATGATGGATTTTAAAGACCGGACGTCAGCGGTCTTCTTTGGTGATGGTGCCGGTGGAGTATTACTTGAAGGTAGTGAAAATCCGGCTGATGAGATGTTTATGGCAGAAGCTTTAAAAACAAAAGCTGATTCTGAAGTGATCCATAGTGGACGAATCTCGCCACTTAGTCAGATTACAGCTGATAATTATCCTAAGATAGATGCTTTTTATCAAAACGGTCATGCCGTTTTTGATTTTGTTACGGCGGTGATCCCTAAACATATCAAGCAGTTGTTAAAGAAACAACATCTACGCCCGGTAGATTTAGATTTAATAATTCCACATCAGGCTAACTTGCGTTTAATAGAAAATATCGCGCAGCAATTACAGCTACCGTTGACAAAATTTGCGACTAATATTGAAACAAACGGAAATACTTCATCGGCGGGAATACCAATCGGATTAGATCAAGTTTTAAAACAAGAGAAACAGCATAAATTAATTTTACTAACGGGTTTTGGAGCAGGGTTAGCATATGGGAGCTTGCTATTAGATGTAGCTAGTTTTCATAGGCAGGACAGTAGTAAGTAAATAGCAATTGTGACTGGTAAAAAAATAAATAGAGGACTGAAGCAGAAGATAACTTGTGCCTCAGTCCTCTATTTGGTTATTTTAAACTAATCTATTGCTTTAATTAATCTCATCGAGTTTTTTAAGGTGTTTAGCTGTGATCGCCTTGACTTTGTTAACTCTACGAATATATTTTTCTTGTGCTAAGAAATCAGTTGTCATCCAAACTCTGACTATTTCTAAAGCAATAGCAGAGCCAATTATTTTTCCGCCTAAGCAGAGGACGTTACTATCATTGTGTTGCCGTGCAAGTTGGGCACAGAAAGGATCTTGACAAACAACGGCATCAATACCATAAACACGATTAGCGATCATGGCGCTACCATAACCAACACCATCGATAAAAATACCACGATCAGCTTTATTTTTGGCAACTTCTAAAGCAGCTGGGTAAACGAAGTCGGATAAATCAACAGGGTCTGTTGTAGAGGGGCCAAGATCTTTAACCTCATGTCCCATTGATTCTAGGAGAGTAATAATTTCTTTTTTTAATGCGACACCGGCATGATCACTCGCTAAAACTATTTTCAAGAAAAACGCTTCCTTTACGATTTTAGATTAGATATTACTCGTTATTAAAATAAAGCAACGAGCATCTGTAACACTATTATACAGTAAAATAGTGTTAGGGGTTGTGCTTCTTGATAGAAATTAAGAATTAAACTGAAAATAAGGAAAGATCAAGCATCGCTATGAACATAACAACAATTATTTTATAAAAGAGGTACAAGAACTTGTGTTTTAAGTAAGCTCTTGCACCTCTGAAAAGAAAAAATTTTTTTATTTTTTAATAGCCGTTTGAATAAGCAGGTGTCGAATAGGTTGAATCATAAGTATTGTTAGAGTAGCTTGAAGTGCTGTCAGTGCCATTGATCGTTGAAGACTGTGAGTTGTCCGAGTATGAGTTATCACCTGAATAATACTCACTAACTTGTCCATAGAATTCCTTTGTTGAAGGTTTTAAGTTTAATTCTGCGCGAATCTTATCTGAAATTTTTTGCTTTTCTTTTGCAGATACAACCTGGTAAGAGGCACCATCGATCATAGCGTCCTTTCCTTGCAGCACATCAGATTTAATCGAATTACCAGCATCCTTGTAATTAGTTTCGACAGTTAAGATATCATTATAAGTCATATCAGTTTGCATATTATCTTCAATTGTGGCTAATATTTTTTTGTAATTAGAGATAGAGGCCGTAGAAGCCGCTTTGTTAACAAGCGCCTTAATCACTTGTTTTTGTCGCTTCTGTCGACCATAATCCCCCTCTGGGTCGCTATAACGCATTCGGGAATAGGCTAAGGCTTCTTGACCATTAAGTTTAACCGCTTTTCCCTTAGTAACATCAGCATAGCTGTATTTAAAAGTTAACTGTGGAGTAACCGTGACCCCTCCAAGAGCATCGACAACTTTACGTAATCCTCCCATATTGACAAGAAGATAAAAATCGATCGGAACATGTAGCATATTCTGAACCGTTTCAACGGCGGTTTTAGTTCCACCAATAGTGTAAGCCGAATTTATTTTATCGTAGGAATTTTCACTGCCTTTTATTTTAACTTGAGTATCTCTAGGGATACTGGTTAAGGTCGCCTGTTTTGTTTGCGGATTGACAGTAGCAAGTATGATTGTATCTGTTCGGCCTTTATCGCTGCGCCCCAAATCACCAGTATCTGTTCCTAACAAGAGAATTGAGAAAGGCTTTTTGTCCTTTAAAACCTGTGAAACATCGCGCGCTTTTTTTAAGTTCGTTTGTTTAAAAGTTTTGTTGATCGTATCTTTAGCATCGCCGAGCATGCTATAAGCATAAAAAGCCGTACCGTAAAATAAAATAAGAATCAGTCCTAATAAAAGAGTGCATGTTAGGCGACGTTTTCCGCGCGGACTTTTTTTTCGGTGAGAAGAACCACTATTCCGACGCAAGGGGGTATCAACTAATTCCTCAGCATTTTTATCATTTTTGTTCATAAAAGGCTCCTTAAATTCGACATTATGACTGAATTATACTACTTAATACTAAAATTTGACTAGTAAAAAAGATGTTTAACGATAAATTAAGTATTCGATCTTTTTTGGGGGATAGTGAAAAATGTTTATTTTTCAGTTATCTTTCAATTTACGTTACAAAACTGTGATATACTTATGAACGTTTAGTATAAGAATAGTGAGAAAGAGAAGTGAAGCTATGCAAGTTTTCGAACATAGTATCTCTGGGGTTTTAATCATCTTAGTCATGATAGTCCTTGGGTATGTTTTGGCAGAGCGTAAATGGTTTGATGAAAATTCGACCAAGTTGATCGCAAAAATAGTTACTCAGATTTCATTGCCCTGTTACATGGTTTCAACAATAATGAATAAGTTTTCTGCAAGTGAATTAGCAAAAATGATGCCGGATCTACGTTTCCCGGTTATTTCAATGATGATCTTAATGGCGATAGCATTTGCCCTCGTTCGTATTTTTAAGATACGCGATAGTCATGCCGGATTATTCTCATCAATGTTTTTTAATTCAAATACCGTTTTTGTCGGTTTACCAATCAATCAGGCCTTATTCGGAAGTGAGAGTATTCCTTATGTTCTTATTTACTATATGGCAAATACCACCATTTTCTGGACATTAGGAACATACTTGATTCAACGTGACGGTGGGCATGAGATAAAATTTGATCTAAAAAAGACGCTGGGGAAAATTTTTTCACCCCCCTTACTGGGATTCATTATTGGGGTTATCTTTGTTTTATTAGGGGTTAAACTACCAGCTTTTGTCAATTCTGATTTAGACTATATTGGAAGTTTGACGATTCCATTATCGATGCTTTTTATCGGGATTTCTGTTTCGCATGCTGGATTAAATAAACTGGTTCTTAAGAAGGATCATGCGTTAATTTTATTCGGACGTTTTATTTGTGCACCATTATTAATGTCGTTACTGGTTATTCCTGCCGATATGCCGTTAATAATGAAGCAAGTATTTATTTTACAGTCAGCCATGCCGGTGATGACTAATGCACCTGTTGTTGCCAACTTGTACGATGCTGATTCAGATTATGCCGCTGTGATGGTTACTGAAACAACGCTGATTTCATTAGTTATAGTACCAGTTTTAATGGTTATAACACAAAATATAGGATAGGGAGTATCAGTCGTGAAAAGGACGATAGTTTATGTTTTAATATCAACCTTAATGTTTAGTTCAATGGAGATCGCGTTAAAAGTTGCAGGGGCAACCTTTAACCCAATTCAATTAAATTTAATTCGTTTCTTTATCGGAAGTCTGGTTTTGTTACCCATTGCTAACAAATCACTTAAGCAGAAAAAACGGGTCTTAACAAAACAAGATTGGTTATTGTTTTTAATAACAGGTTTTTTATGCGTAATTGTCAGTATGTCACTGTTTCAGCTAGCCGTAGTCTCCACTAAAGCTTCAACGGTGGCAGTATTATTCAGCTGCAACCCTGTTTTCGCCTTGATTTTCGCCTTTTTGATATTGCATGAACATCTTGGAAGGGCAAACATATTAGCCGTTACTATCTCAATTATTGGTTTATTAATTATTATTGATCCAGCACATTTATCACGGCCAGTAGGAATTGTTTTGGCACTTTTATCTGCGGTCACTTTTGGTTTTTATTCAATTGTTTCTCGTTATGGTTCTACTAAGCGCGGTCTTAACGGGATCGTGATGACTTGCTACACTTTTGTTACCGGGACGGTCGAATTATTGCTTCTTTCTTGGATAACGCATATTCCCGCAGTTGCAACATGGCTAGGAAAAAGTAGCGCGTTGACAAGCTTTAAAGATCTTCCAATAATTCACAATATTACGTTAGGCTCTCTTCCGATGCTGTTTTATCTTGGGGTATGTGTTACGGGTGGCGGCTTCGCGTTTTACTTCTTAGCGATGGAACGTTCTGATGTTTCAACTGCATCCTTAGTTTTCTTCATTAAACCTGGACTTGCACCGATCCTAGCTGCACTACTGATTGGTGAAAAAATATCGCTGTTGACTATTAGCGGAATAATTGTTATTTTGATTGGATCTGTCGTGACCTTTATCGGTAACAAAGTCAAAGAAGAGAACATTAATGCTGCATCAAAATCTTAAAAGAGTAAAGGTTTTTCTTTAAGAGAAGGATAATCTTTCAAATAGGACTAAGTTAAAAGGGCTCTTCGTCAACTGTTGTTGGTGAATCCACTTATAAAAGTTCTAATTACTTTG
>NZ_AZEF01000060.1 GCF_001434915.1 Liquorilactobacillus capillatus DSM 19910 | reverse complement strand
TTGAAACTTTGTTTAGTTTTGAGAGGTCTACTCTCATGAAGGATGTTACGGGCCTATAGCTCAGCTGGTTTAGAGCGCACGCCTGATAAGCGTGAGGTCGATGGTTCAAGTCCATTTAGGCCCATCCTTTTATGTTTTTTTATGGGGCCTTAGCTCAGCTGGGAGAGCGCCTGCTTTGCACGCAGGAGGTCATCGGTTCGATCCCGTTAGGCTCCATTAGCAACCTGAGGGTTGCTCAATAATTTGTTCTTTGAAAACTAGATAATATTTTTTCTTAAATTAACAAACCGAGAACA
>NZ_AZEF01000008.1 GCF_001434915.1 Liquorilactobacillus capillatus DSM 19910 | reverse complement strand
TCAACTGGCTTATACTGCTTACCATTTATTTCACTTGGCGACACAATAACAAAATCTGTTAATATATCTATTCCAGTAAGTACATTAACCTTACGTGTTGCTTTACCCTGGTATTTAAAAAAGTAATGTAATCCGTTATTCGGTGTGCGTTCTATATAAGTGTCACTAGGCATTACCATTCCTTGCTTAGATAACTTTATAAGGCTCTCACGTCCATTGTTATCGCCATGTAAATCAACATCAACAACTAGTAAATTACTGGTATCTAATCTCAAACCTAAATTCATCTTGGGTTCGCTAACTATCCAATCAAATAGCTGTTCATGTTCACTTGTTGCTGATAAATAACCATGAGTGTCCTTTAATGGTACTTTGCTATTTTGACTAAGTGGGAATACTTGAAAACCTCTATCCAACAAATGAAATGCTGGTAATTCACATTGCAAATCAATCATTTAATTACCCCCTTACATATCGGGGCATATGTCACTTGATATCTGGCCAAGAGACTTTTCTAAGTTTTCCAAAGAATCGTTAAGGTTACTCAATGATCCACTAGCAATAAAATATGATGTTGCAAAATCATCTTTCTTCATGGCTAAGTAATTAATAACACTCAAATAACTAACTGCCACTTTTAATTCTTGCTGCAAGCTTACAATTTCTGATGCTTTCTGTTGTAAATACTCTGCTGTAACTACTTTTTTATCAATAAAGATTTGTTTTTCCATGTTCATAACCTCCACTTTTTGTTATAATGAGAGGTATAAATACATTTCATATCTGTGTTTCTTCCGCTTAACTCGGCAAAGTTATAAGCGGATTTTTTGTATTTACACCCATAATTAACTACCTCTACTAGTAATTTTTAAATTTGTCTAAGATCTCTTTAGCTGCTTCTATATCCCCTGGCAGTTGACCAGAAATAACCTTTTTGCATTGTTCCTTTGCTGCTGCAATATCAACTAGTACACCATCACTTGTTTCATGGAAATGTGAATCAGCAATACCTCTGTATGCAGGTATCGTTCCTTTTAGCTCTCCAATTGTTTGTGGGTTCTCATAGTTTCTTTGAGTGAAGTAAGCACTAATTTCTACTCGTTCATCAAATGAAGCTCTGTCATCAAAATCAACTAAAAAATCAAGAATCTTATCTGATACATACCAACGACCATCATATTTAGCAAACTCTTTTGCTGGAAACTTTTTGAATATTGGATAAATTTTCTTAAACTCCAGTAAGGTCATATTGCTTATTTCAGTGACATTAGTTACAAGCCCTTCATCTAGTGCCTTTTTTGTTGGAGTACCATTTACATCAATTATTTTTTCTTCAACCATTTTTTTATAAACATGTGCTTTGTCGATACCTGTAACACCACTATTTTTCATTGCAGCATACATCTGCTCAACGAGTGGTGGATAAATTGTTTCAAGCTTCATACTCACTTCTCCTTTTCTAAATAATTGCCACAATTACACCAGCAACAGTCATAATGTACATATATCCTAAGAACACATCAAACCAAAATCCCTGTACTCCATCTGGTATTGCTAAATACTCGTGAATCTTTTCTAACATAAGACCAGCTCCCTATTTTTGATGCTCCGCTAGAAAGTCAAGAATATCTTGCTTTCTAACTCTCTTAATACTCTCACCGATGTACGAAACCTTTAGCCCCTGGTCAATCAACAAATATAGTGAATTACGACTCACCCCAACAAACTTTGCTGCCTGCCCCAAATTCATAACTTCAGGAAACTCGTTCATTTTAAAACACCTCCTTGTATTTTATAAACTTCATAATTCGATAATTAAGTAGTTTATATCAATCATTATATACTGAGTTTTATAAAAGTCAACAACTTAACCATGTGCACTTTACAGACTACACGAGTTCTATGGAGTTCATTTATGCTATTTGACGTTTTTTATAAAAGACTGTATCTTTAATAACTAGAGGAGGTCTTTTAAATGCACATTAAACTTAAAGAAGCTTTAGAAAAAGAAAATCTTACTATTACTGCACTGAGTAAGCTTACTGACATTAGCAGATCCACACTTTCCCAATTGGTGAATTCTGATAAGTTTCCTGAACAAACAAAAGTTGAAACCTTAGTTAAAATTTCAAAATCTTTAAATATAGACTTGTTTGATCTTCTAACTAGAGATAAAAATAGTTATTCTTTCAACATTTTAAAAAAAAGAACAAATTATTACGGTGTAAATCTCAGTTTATTAAATGTGGATACAGAATTTAAGAAATATAAAATACCTATTTCTTTCGAATTAGCAGGTCAACTAGAAAGTAAACAAGATGAGCAATTAAAAAATCTAATTGAGAAAATATATTTAGAGGGATTTAAAAAATTGAGAGAAAGATATCCTGGTGATATTTCTAATGACTTTGATGCCGAAATGAAAAGTGGATATATTTATCATCTTATGGATAAAGAAGAAGATATTAGAAAAGAAGTAGATTCAGCAGTTGTGAATGTTACCCATAAGTTTGAAACAACATATCCCTTAAAGCTTAAAAGCATAAAGTTAAACTTATTAGACAAAGATAGGCTAAATAGATTAGCTCCCCCTAACTCAAATATCTATAATAAATTAGTACCTTACTTAAAAAACTATCCTGGGTATTCAGATTTTTTAGCTAAACTTGATGATAATGATTTAAAAGACATTTCTTTAGCATTTCTAGATACTAAAATTATCGAGAAAAATGATCACTTCAAAAATATATCTTTTGACTTTTATTGGGATTTTTTAAAGAAATCGTTTGAAATTAAAAGTATTGATTTAACGTTAGATAATAATAAAGCAATATATAAAAATTAAATGAGGTCTACTTATGGCGTCTATAACACAATACACAACTAAATCTGGTAAAAAGTTATGGCGGTGTCAATATTCCGTTGGTACCAATCCAATTACAGGCAAATCCATTAGGACTTCTAAGCGTGGTTTCAAAACTAAACATGAGGCTGAATCTGCATTAAGACATGAACTAATGAATGTTGAAAACCATGGATATGCTGAGAAAAGAAATTTAAAATATAAAGACGTCTACGAGTATTTTATTAAGTCTTACAAGAATACTGTTAAGGAATCTACTTTAAACCGTGTTCTTGGCATTTTTAAGCATCATATATTGCCTGCATTGGGAAAATATCCAATTAAAGATATAACTACTCCTATGTGTCAAAATATCGTTAATAGGTGGTCTAATGAATTAGTTGATTTTCGTAAAATAAAAAATTATGCTGGCCTAGTATTTAAAGAAGCTAGACGATTGAAAATTATTTATGATAATCCAATGGAGCTTGTGACCTTACCAAAAAAGGCTGTAAAAATTGGCGAAGAAAAATTTGAAAATTTTTGGGATAAAGATGAATTAAAATTGTTCTTTGACTGTTTGAAACAAGAATATGAGGATAAAAACATGAAGGCTGTAACCTTTTTTAGACTACTAGCATTTACTGGAATGAGAAAAGGCGAGGCCTTAGCCCTATGTTGGAATGATATTGATGAAACTGCCCATACAATAAATATTAATAAGACTGTAACGCGTGCCGTGGACAATAAAATGATAGTGGGTACTCCTAAGACTAAAAATTCATATCGCACGTTAGACTTAGATAAAAGGACATTTGAAATTTTAATGAATTGGAAAAAACTCCAAAAAGAAGAAATGTTTTTAATTGGTGGTTTTGATACCTCCTTGCCTACTCAATTAATATTTTCAAACAATAAAAATAGCCTACTTGCTACGACTAAAGCAAACAAGTGGCTAGATCATGTAATAAATAAACATAATTTAAAACACATTGGAGTTCACGGTCTACGCCATACTTTTGCCAGTATAGCCTTTGAGGCTGGTGCAACTATTAAACAGGTACAAACACAGCTTGGACATGCAGATGTTCAAACAACATTAAACATATATACTCACGTAACTAAATATGCAAAAAAAGATACAATTAACAAATTTAAAAATTATGTAGATTTTTAGAAAGTGAGTCAATAATGAGCCACAGCATACAAAAAAGATATAAAAACGCTTATATAACAGTGATTTAACTGTAAAAGATACAAAACCCACGTGGCGCATTTTTATTTTTGCTTACTTACAATTATTTGAACACTCATTTGATAAAACCTTTACCCAATATTGGTTGCTGTCTAATTAGCTAATTAGAATATCGAATGTCGGTGTTCTTTTTTGATTCTTTGTAAGCAATTTCACTCTTCTGTACCATTCTACCATCTCTAAAAAAATAAACCAACCACGATTTAAATGACGGTTCAGTATTAAGGCTAAAACTTGTTTCTTTTAAAGCCAGTATACTAAAGTCGTCCTCTAAAAAAATAAATAGCCCTAAGCTAGCTTAAATAACTTAAGTGAACTTACCTCTTATAAACTCAATTACAGGCTTTTCTCAACTTTGCAGCTACTTACCAGCATTTTCTAATTATATCCACTGTACTTCAAAAGTATGAACGGGTATTCTACTATTAAGTAGTTATTCTATTATAATAGCTTCAGTGTTTATAACACTAACTTAGGCTATTTATTTGACCTTTTTTGACCAATAGTTTAAACTAGCAACATAGACTTATGAATGCTAAAATTAATGGCGTTAAAATTAGTTAGGAGGTACTACACATGAATTTAGTTCCTACAGTTATTGAACAATCTTCAAGAGGTGAACGAGCATATGATATTTACTCACGCCTTCTAAAAGATCGTATCATCATGCTTTCAGGTGAAGTAAATGACGATATGGCCAATGCGATCATCGCCCAATTGCTTTTCCTTGATGCCCAAGATTCTGAAAAAGATATTTATATTTATATCAACTCACCTGGTGGAAGTGTAACGGCTGGTTTAGCTATTTACGATACAATGAATTTCGTTAATGCGGATGTTCAAACAATCGTGATGGGAATGGCGGCTTCAATGGCAAGTGTATTGGCAACTGCCGGCACTAAGGGCAAGCGTTTTGCATTGCCTAATTCTGAGGTCATGATTCACCAACCACTTGGCGGCGCCCAGGGTCAAGCAACCGAGATCGGTATTGCTGCGCAACATATCCTCAAAACCCGTAAGTTAATTAATAAGATTTTAGCCGATGGTTCTGGTCAAGATATGGAGATTATCAATCGTGATACTGAACGTGATAACTTTATGTCCGCCCAAGAAGCTGTCGATTATGGATTGATTGATGGTATTATGAAAAACAAGAAGAAGATTAAATAATCCCTGTAACACAGTTAGCCAGGTCAAAGTTAAGTTATTCTTTGACCTGGCTATTTGTTTAGCTCTCTTTTATTTTTAAACAGAATTATCTTCGCGTAACTTTTGTGCAAATTCATTTATCTTACGCAAGCGATGATTGACCCCCGACTTAGAAATAGGCCCTCCTGGTACGATTTCTCCTAGTTCTTTTAAACTAACCTCTGGATTAAGGATGCGTACATTAGCTACATTTTGTAACTTAGGAGGTAATTGACTAATTCCCACCCTTTTTTCAATGTAGTGAATATTTTCAATCTGCCGTTTAGCAGCATCAGCCACTTTATTCATATTAGCATTCTCACAATTAACGATCCGGTTAACTGAATTACGCATATCCCGAATAATCCGTATATCTTCAAATTTCAACATCGCATTTGTTGCCCCAATTAGAGATAGAAAATCAGCAATTTTTTCTGCTTCTTTCAGATAAGTAATATACCCACTTCTGCGT
The DNA here is from genome assembly GCF_001434915.1 of Liquorilactobacillus capillatus DSM 19910. Taxonomy (GTDB): domain Bacteria; phylum Bacillota; class Bacilli; order Lactobacillales; family Lactobacillaceae; genus Liquorilactobacillus; species Liquorilactobacillus capillatus. The sequence continues at coordinate 78,309 of NZ_AZEF01000008.1, read as the reverse complement.
TCGGTTTTACGTGCATTTAGCTCATACCGGTTGATCAACTCACAGATAACATCATTTTGTTCTTCGTATAGTGAATATATCTCAAGATGATACCGACTTTTCTCCGGATTATTGACCGAACCAGTCGCCAGAAAAGCTCCACGCAGATATGATCTTACCTTAGCGTCATCATTTAGAAAATTCAGTGGAACACTATTCTTGATATGCAGACCTTCTAAAATATCAAGATCATTAAGGACCAACTTACTTCCCTTTTTTAGACGGACAATATAAAGATTATTCTTCTTTAGTTTCATTTTGCGCCTAACCAGTAATTCACTTTCGACTTCATAGAACTTTTTTAATAGTGTATAAATCCTACGTGCAATAGCTGGATTCTCAGTCTGGATATTTAGAATAAAATGATGCTGTGCAATACTCAATGAACCATTCATTCTAATGAGAGCCATCAATTCTGCTTTGGCATTTGCAAAATGAACATCGAGTGTTGTTAATTCCTTTTTAACTTCGCTTGCATAAGACAACTAGCAACCCTCCTCAGTTTAGTTAAACTCATCATCAATCCACGATAATGGTCGGCTTGTTAGTCTCATCAGCTCATTAACGACTTGACTTCCATTATGAAAGACACCACGATCACGCAGCTCAAGAAAATTATCTGAAATAACACGGCAGCCTTGTTGCCTTAAACCATTAAAATCATGCTTAACTTGATAAAGATATTCATCATATTTTTGATGATCCATATAATTATCAGGTACCGGCTGTGTATTAACCAAAACTGTATCAATAATTTTTTTACCCAAATGGCGGTTAAGCACTCGGACATGATCAGCATCAGAAAAATGCTCAGTTTCACCTTTTTGCGTCATTATATTACAGATATAAATCACTTCTGCATCAGTTTCACAAACAGCTTTACCGACATTTGAAATCATCAAATTGGGTAGAATACTTGTAAAGAGGCTTCCCGGTCCTAATACAATCTGATCGGCTTGCATAATTGCATCTACTACCTCTTGGACAGCACATGGTTGCTTATCATCAACCCCCGTTACCCAGACCCGATCAATCGTCTTATCAGCTGCTGAAATCTCAGACTCACCTGCGAGAACTGTTCCATCTGCAAATTCTGCATTCAAGATCAATGGATCATTAGCTGCTGGATAAACATGCCCGTCAACCCTCATCATCTGAGCTAACTCTTGAACAGCATTAAAAATACCATCACCATTCATCTCTGATAACGCTGCAATAATCAGATTTCCAATCGCATGACCTGAAAAGAATTGATCACTTGATTTAAATCGATATTGAAAAATGTTTTTGTAAATATCAGGTGTATTAGATAGCGCCACCAAGACATTGCGAATATCACCAGGTGGGACGACATTAATATAATCTCGAATCACGCCGGAGGATCCACCGTCATCAGCAACTGTAACAACAGCAGTAATATCCGCATTCTGTTTACGTAAAGCACGCAGAATAACCGGTAACCCTGTCCCGCCGCCAATAACCACGATATGGGGTCTTTGCCTTCGTTGGCTTGCTAACTTATTTATCATGACCGATTGACTGACTCCTTTCGACGTTTGACATCACGGTGAGAAGTTCTCACTGGATAAAGCGGTGTTAAACTATCACCAATCCGCTTTGCTAACGCAACTGAACGATGTTGTCCGCCTGTGCATCCAATAGCAATCGTCAAACTTGACTTGCCTTCTGCTATATATCCTGGAATTATATTTTTTAAAAGTACCATAAATTGTTGGTAAAATGATTCAGTTTTATCAGACTTCATTACATAATCATAAACTGGCTGGTCTAATCCCGTTTTCTTTTTAAGTGCTGGAATGTAATAGGGATTAGGTAGAAATCTAACGTCCATAACAATATCAGCATCAATCGGTAGCCCGTACTTAAACCCAAAAGACAGTACCTCGACATGAAAGGCAGTCGACTCGCTAGTTTCAAAATTATGGAAAATCTCTTCTCGCAACTGACGCGGTGTTAATTTACTTGTATCTACTACCAGTTGTGCCTTAGAACGGATGGCTGATAGAAGATCCCGTTCTAATTTAATGCCATCCATCAGTCTTCCTTCCATTGCTAAAGGATGGGAACGCCTTGTTTCCTTATAGCGAGCAACTAATTCAGCATCAGATGCATCTAGAAACAAGATTTTAGCATCAATAAAGGTATCACTGCCTAAATTATTCAGCATCTCAATAATCTCATCATAGAAAGCCCGAGAACGTAAATCAATTACCAGAGCTACCTTACTAACTTTACCTGATTCACGAACTAATTCCCAAAATTTCGGCAGTAGCGTGGGGGGCATGTTATCAATACAAAAATAGCCTAAATCTTCAAAACTTTGAACAGCCACCGTTTTACCAGCTCCGCTCATCCCGGTAATAACGACTAATTTTAATGGATCCTTCATTACAATTCCTCCAATTTATACCTCAGACTATTATAGCATACCGGGCGTTTCACAATATACTGATAATAATTATTTTATAAAAAAAGGTCAAAGCAAGCTTGGATATGAGGTATACCTCCAAAGTTAAGTGATCTTCACTTTAACTTTGGGGGTACACGCCAATACAGCCTTTACTTTGACCCTTTTTAAGAAATAAAGAAACTCATCTTGACCTCTTTTTCTAGGATAAAAAAAGAGACTTATTCAACTACTTTACGCACAAATGGATCTGAAGAGATACCCTCATCCAAAATTTTACGACACCATTCTTGTGCTGAAAAAAGTGAGTGATCGCGATAGTTACCGCAACTTCTTATATCTGTTCCCTGAACATCATCCCAAGTTGCAGCTTCAATATCTTGTAATGCTCCTTTAAGAGCCTTAGCAACATCAGTAGTATCATGCTCACCCCATGTAATTAAATGGAACCCTGTTCGACAGCCAAAAGGTGAACAGTCGATAACACCATCTAAGCGGTCACGTAAGTAACCTGCCAACATATGTTCAATTGTGTGCAAGCCTGCAGTTGGAATTGCATTTTCATTTGGCTGAACCAAACGTAAATCGTAATTAGAAATTTTATCACCCTTACTGCCTTCCTCAACAGTAATCAGACGTACATACGGAGCTTTAACCGCAGTATGATCTAATGTAAAACTTTCAACTTTTGCCATTCACTATCCACTCCAATCTATAGTATCCACTCTAAGCACTTTACAAACAAAATGCAAGTCCTCAATTCACCTTGCGTTTACGGTCGCGATCAAGGATTGCATGTAGGTACTTACCAGTATAACTTGCTGCAACATTTTCAACTTGCTCTGGTGTTCCAACCGCCACGATATTGCCACCGCCATCCCCACCTTCAGGGCCTAAATCAATCAAATAATCTGCTGTTTTGATGACATCCAAGTTATGTTCAATCACTAAAACTGTATTTCCCTTGTCGACTAGCCGCTGCAGAACTGCCAATAAGTTTTTAATGTCATCTGTATGCAAGCCAGTCGTTGGTTCATCTAAAATATAAAATGTTTTTCCATTTGATTTACGGTGTAATTCAGCAGCCAACTTCATTCGCTGCGCTTCACCGCCAGACAAGGTTGTCGCAGGCTGACCTAATTTAACATACCCTAAACCGACATCAACAATTGTCTGTAATTTACGTCTGATTTTAGGAATAGCTGCAAAGAACGCCAGTGCTTCTTCCACCGTCATATTTAAAATTTGCGCAATATTCTTTTCTTTATATTCAATCTCTAGTGTCTCAGAATTATATCGCGCCCCATGGCAAACTTCACACGGAACATAGACATCAGGTAAAAAGTTCATTTCAATCTTGATTATCCCATCACCTTTACATGCCTCACAACGACCACCCTTTACATTAAAACTAAAGCGGCCCTTTCCATACCCTCGCATTTTAGCAGCATTGGTTTGCGCAAATAAAGTTCGAATATCATCAAAAACACTTGTATACGTAGCTGGGTTACTGCGAGGTGTCCTGCCAATTGGACTTTGATCAATATCAATGACTTTTTCCAGCTTTTCTACCCCTGTAATTCCACTAAACTTACCTGGCTTATCTGAATTTCCATTGAGTTTCTGTGCTAACGCCCGTTTTAAAATCATGTTGACGAGCGTCGACTTCCCTGAACCAGAAACACCCGTAACTGCAATAAACTCACCTAATGGAAATGCAACATCGATTTTCTTTAAGTTATTTGCTGCTGCACCTTTTAACTGAAGCCATTCACCATTTCCCGGTCGACGTTTTTCAGGAACTGCAATAAACTTCTTACCTGCAAGATATTGTCCCGTAATTGATTTACGTGTTCGGGCGACTTGTTTTGGTGTCCCTGCAGCCATTACTTTCCCGCCATTACTTCCAGCTCCAGGACCGATATCAATTACATAATCAGCAGCACGCATCGTATCTTCATCATGCTCGACAACGATCAGCGTATTCCCCAAGTCACGCATTTTCTTTAACGACGAAATCAAGCGATCATTATCTCTTTGGTGTAATCCAATTGAAGGTTCATCTAAAATGTATAGTACCCCAGATAAATTAGATCCAATCTGAGTTGCTAATCGAATCCGTTGTGCCTCACCACCGGATAATGTTCGAGCTGAACGACTTAACGTTAGATATTCTAGCCCAACATTGATCAAAAAACTCAAACGGTCTTTAATTTCTTTTAAAATTGGACGAGCAATCGCCGTATCTTGCTCATTAAAACTAACTTTTTCAAAAAAAGCCAACGCTGCTGCAATATTATCGTCTGATACTTCACCGATATGACGGCCATTTATCTTAACTGCTAGTGCCTTTTGATTAAGCCGGTACCCATGACATGTCTGACAAGTTAGACTTGTCATATATTTGCGCATGACATCACGGGTAAAATCACTATTAGTTTCATGATAACGCCGCTCAACATTAGGAATAACTCCCTCAAACGGCACATCAACATCTCGCACACCGCCAAAATCATTCTCGTAATGAAAATGAAAAGTTTTATCCCCAGCACCATATAAAATTATTTTTTGTTCAGCAGGTGTCAGCTCTGTAAATGGAGTATCCATATCAATCTCAAACGCTGCACACATCTGTTCAAGCAAACTAGGATAGTATTTTGAACTGATTGGATTCCATGGTTCAAGCACCCCTTCATGAAGAGTCTTTTGTGGGTCAGGAAGCACTAGATCCTTATCAACTTCAAGCTTAATCCCTAAACCATCACAGTCAGGACAAGCACCAAAAGGCGCATTAAAAGAAAATAACCGCGGCTCTAATTCACCGATCGTAAAACCGCAATACGGACAAGCAAAGTTCTCTGAAAATTGTAACAATTCGCCTCCAATCACATCAGCACTAGCGTAACCATCTGAAAGACGCAGCGCTGCTTCAAAAGAGTCAAAAAGACGTGAACGAATTCCTTTTTTTACAACGATTCGGTCAACAACAACTTCAATGGAATGTTTTTTATTTTTAGCTAATTCTATTTCATCTTCAATATCATAAACTTTCGCATCAACACGTACGCGCACAAAACCTTCACGTTTAATTTTCTCAAAGATCTTTTTATGCTGCCCCTTTTTTTGTCTAATGATCGGTGATAGAATCTGAATCTTAGTTCTTTCTGGAAGTTGTAAAATACGGTCAACCATTTGTTCAGGTGATTGACTCGTAATTCGATGTCCATCATTGGGACAAATAGGTGTTCCAACTCTAGCCCATAAAAGACGTAAATAATCATTGATCTCTGTAACTGTTCCAACAGTTGATCGTGGATTTTTAGAAGTCGTTTTCTGATCAATCGAAATTGCTGGTGACAATCCATCGATTGAATCCACGTCCGGTTTATCCATCTGACCTAAAAATTGACGTGCATAAGCAGAAAGGCTTTCAACGTATCTCCGCTGTCCTTCAGCATAGAGCGTGTCAAAAGCTAATGAGCTCTTACCAGAACCAGATAAACCAGTCATTACAACTAGTTTATTTTTTGGAATCGTAACATCAATATCTTTTAAGTTATGTGCACGAGCTCCATGAATTACGATCTTATTTTGTCCCACTCTTCATTTCCTTCCTTTTTTGCTATTCTATTCCATCTGTGTTTTTAATTCCATAATCGTATCACGCAAAGTGGCAGCTTCTTCAAAAGCAAGTTTTTTAGCTGCTGTCCTCATCTGTGTTTCCAATTTCTCAATCATTTCTTTTTGTTCATCATGCTCTAGATCATTAAATTCCAGTTCCGTAAATGATGTCTTCTTGCCACCATCTTTAGCTGGTTTCGTTATTGATATTAAGTCCCGAATCTTCTTTTTGATTGTTCTCGGCACGATATGATGCTCTTCATTGTACTCTTTTTGAATACTTCGACGACGTTTTGTTTCATTAATCGCTGCTTTCATTGAATCAGTAACGCTATCAGCATACATAATAACACGCCCGTTCTCATTCCGAGCTGCTCGTCCTATCGTTTGAACAAGTGACCTTTCGCTGCGTAAAAAACCTTCTTTATCTGCATCTAAAATTGCCACGAGTGATACCTCAGGAACGTCAATCCCTTCACGTAACAGGTTGATCCCGACAAGTACATCAAACTTCCCAAGGCGTAAATCACGAACAATCTTTGTTCTTTCAAGGGTCTTAATATCAGAATGCAGGTATTTAACTTTAATTCTCAATTCCTTAAGATAGTCAGTTAGGTCTTCTGACATTTTTTTCGTAAGAGTCGTTATAAAAACACGTTCATTGCGTTCGACCCGCTTATTAATCTCACCCACAAGATCATCCATTTGTCCCATGATTGGCCGCACCTCAATAATAGGATCTAATAATCCGGTTGGACGAATAATTTGTTGCACGACCTTATTCGTCTGGGTTTTCTCATATGGTCCTGGCGTTGCCGACATATAAACAATTTGGTTAACATGCTTTTCAAATTCATCTATTGTCAGTGGTCGGTTATCAAGTGCACTTGGGAGCCGGAATCCATAATCAACAAGCATTTGTTTGCGAGCACGGTCACCGTTGTACATTCCACGAACTTGTGGCATTGTAACATGCGACTCATCGACTACAATCAAGAAGTCTTGTGGGAAAAAATCTAGCAGAGTATACGGTGGTTCACCTTCTTTTCTACCATCCATATGCCGTGAATAATTTTCAATACCAGAACAATAACCCATTTCTCTCAACATTTCAATATCATAAGTTGTTCGTTGTTTTAAACGCTGTGCTTCTAACAGCTTATTTTCATCTTTAAATTTTTTCAGCTGTTTTTCTAACTCAGTTTGTATTCCCGTAATCGCCGTATCCATAATATCATCATTTGTCATAAAATGAGTAGCCGGAAAAATAGACACATGCCTACGATCACCAACGATCTCGCCTGTAAGTGCATCAACTTCACGAATACGATCGATCTCGTCTCCGAAAAATTCAACACGCAATGCACGTTCATCACGTGAAGCCGGAAAAATTTCAACTATATCTCCGTGAACACGAAAACGCCCTCGCTGAAAATCAATATCATTACGCTCAAACTGGATATCAATTAACTGGCGCAGTAAGGTCTCTCGTTCTAAAACTTGACCTACACGTAAGGAAAGGGTGTGTTCTTGATACTCATGCGGATCACCCAAACCAAAGATCGATGAAACGGACGCTACAACGATAACATCATTACGCTCTAGAAGTGAACTAGTGGCTGAATGCCGTAATTTATCGATCTCGTCATTAATGCTTGAATCCTTTTCAATATAAGTATCACTTGAAGGGACATACGCCTCAGGTTGATAATAATCATAGTAACTAACAAAGTATTCAACCGCATTGTGTGGGAAAAATTCCTTAAACTCTCCATAAAGTTGTCCTGCTAACGTCTTATTGTGTGCTAAAACAAGAGTAGGTTTATTAACTTCTTTTATAACGTTTGAAATCGTAAATGTTTTACCAGTTCCCGTTGCACCTAATAGAACTTGTGCCTTTTCACCTTTTTTTATACCTTCTGTCAATTCTCCAATAGCCTGCGGCTGGTCACCAGTCGGTTGGTAGGCTGAAACTAAATTGAAATTGCGGTCTTCCTGTCTTTCTATCACATTCCTGACCTCCGTACTCTCATTAATTACAAAAAGGCCACGACATGACTGCCACGACCTCTCCATTCGCTTATTCATTCTAACACAGCGAACATACTTTCGCACGTCCTGTGTATTTTCTTAATAAGTATACTCTTTTATCATTTTCTGTTGTAAATTTCTTAGCCCACTTGTCCAATAAATATCATAAATATCTGGATTCTTTAACCGCAAACATGCTGTTGGTAATTCAGCAATCGCCTCCTGTGAACGAGCTTGAATCGCCATTGTTGCAGACTGTTTATAAATCAAAGTCCCGCTTTTAAAAATCTGTTTCTGTAAAGGTTTTAACTGCCATTTAGGTAGCCGTTTCATTTGTTGCATCTTATTGGAATCAGCATTATAAATATTAATATTTTCTTCTATTTCATCCGTATCCAAACATAATAAATCACCACGTGCCTTATTTTCAGTATCGTATAAGCGGTATAGCCTCTTAAAACCTGGGATAGTTGTTTTCTCAACTGTATTGCTTAATTTTATCTTTGGCGTTATCTTAGTTTCTTCCTGCGTAGCGACTAACTTATAAACACCACTTAATACAGGATCAGATGCGGCAGTAATTAGCTTCTCTCCTACACCGAAGCTATCGATTACAGCTCCTTCTTCCAAAACATTTTGAATGACATCTTCATCCAGAGCATTCGAAACTGTAATTGTTGCATTCTCAAAACCGGCTTGATCAAGCATCTTACGTGTTTTCTGTGTTAAAACCGTGATGTCGCCAGAATCAATCCGTACTCCAAAATGATCATTTATTCCTTTTTGCCTTAGCTTTTTAAAAATTGCGATTGCGTTAGGTACACCTGAATTTAAAACATCATAAGTATCAACCAACAATAAACAATTATGTGGATAAACCTTCATCCAAGTTTCAAACGCTTCACGTTCGCTCGCAAAAGACTGAATCCAGCTATGTGCCATTGTCCCCAGCGGCTTCAAGCCAAAAAGTTTAGCACTTAAAACATTCGCTGTTCCTGAGCAACCACCAATAACGGCTGCGCGAGCACCATAAGTTGCGGCATCTGCTCCTTGTGCACGACGTGACCCAAATTCCATAACTGGTCTTTTTCGTGCAACCATGCAAATTCGACGAGCTTTGGTGGCAATAAGTGATTCATGATTAACAATATTTAAAAGCATTGTCTCTAACAACTGAGCCTGAATTAACGGTCCTCTAACTGTGATCAAAGGTTCATTCGGAAAAATTGGAGTTCCTTCTTCAACAGACCAAACATCGCATTCAAATTTAAAGTTACTTAAATATTTCAAAAAATTATTATCGAAGAGCCCTAATTCTCTTAAATATACAATATCTGACGCACTAAAATAAAGTTCATTCAAATATTTAATAACCTGTGCTAATCCTGTATAAACTACTAGCCCGCCCTCATCTGGAATTTTACGAAAATATAAATCAAAATATCCCACTTTATGTGGGTGTTTTTTAAAAAAACCATTAGCCATCGTCAATTCATATAAATCAAGCAATAAAGACAAATTCCTTGTTTTCATCTATTTCCTCCAATGAACTAGTCTCAGCTATCCAGCAAGGGGTGTCAAGACATTTATTAAATATAAATTATACTTATATTTGTCGCTTGTCAAGTTCAATCATGGTACAAAAAATGCAGATCATCCAGACGTTGCTGAATGCTGTTAAAGACTTTCTCATCTGAACAGCTAATATTATGCAGATGAATTCCATTTGTTAAACTAGCAAGCAAATTATGATTCACGTTTTTTACTCGACTCATAAAATCATTAATATCTGCTTGATTTGCTAACCCCAGCGTCCCAACAATTTGCCCGTAAACACTATGGTCAATTAAAACATCTACAACCTCACCACCTAATGAAATAATCGCTTCTAGTTCTTCTCTTGTCTGTTCAATCGTATGCTGACAGACTACTACTCCATGATAAGCTGTCCCTGCTTCTTGATATTTATATCCGCTTACCGTTGAAATAATTGGTTGTCCTTGTGCACGTAAAAGTGCAATATCACCGACGATTGTTTGCCGACTGACACCATATTTGAGAGCAAGTTTTTTAGCACTGATTAGTTTTTGATTCTGTAATTCATCTTTAATAGCGTTTCTTCTCTGTAAAGTATTCAATAGACAGTCTCCCTCCAACCAAATTCTAGGTGTATACAAAAAGAGGAAAGGCGAACTCTGATTCGTTTTCCTCTTCTAAGTATAACTTAAAACTGTTAGCTATTTTTTAATAAATGCATTGATAGCATCTTCAAAAGCTTTTCTTTTAGCAAGTGCTTTATCCTGTGAATCTGCTTGTGTCCCGATATAGAATTTAATTTTAGGTTCAGTTCCTGAAGGACGAACCGCAATCCATGAGCCATCTGCTAACAAATACTTTAAAACATTTGATTTAGGTAAAGCAATCGTCTCTGTTTCACCATTTTTAACATGTTTTTCAGAATTTGCGAAGTCCTCCATAGCTGTTACTTCAACGTCAGCAAAACTTGCCGGCGCACTTTCACGAAATTGCGTCATTAATTGTTCAATTTCTTGTGCACCCTCGACTCCATCAAAGGTTAAAGCAATCGTCTTTTCAGCGAAATAACCATATTTTTTAAACAGCTCCTGCAACCCATCATAAAGATTCTTGCCTTGTTCTTTATAGTAAGCAGCAACTTCAGCCAGCATCACAAGTGATTGGATAGCGTCTTTATCACGTACAAATGGTCGAACTAAGTAGCCGTAACTTTCCTCAAATCCAAAGACGAAAGTATGCTCATTTGTCTCTTCAAAATGCTTGATCTGTTCGGCAATAAACTTAAAACCAGTCAGGACATTGATCATCTGCGTTCCATAGTTTTTAGCAATTGCAGTAGCAAATTCGCTTGACACGATCGACTTCACTACAGCTGCATTTTTAGGCAACTTATTATTTTTCTGACGTGCCGTCAAGATGTAGTCCAACATTAAGGCAGCAATTTGATTTCCAGTTAATAATTGATATTCGCCTGTTGGTTGCCGAACAGCCGCGCCTAAACGATCAGCATCCGGATCAACAGCAATCAACAAATCTGCATCTTCTTTTTTGCCTAAGGCTATTGATAAATCAAAAGCTGCTGGATCTTCTGGGTTAGGTTTAGTAACCGTCGAGAATTCAGGATCTGCTTTGGCTTGTTCTGGTACCATCGTAAAGTTGGCAAAACCTGCTTGCTTCAAGGCTTTTTCACCAAGCATCGCGCCAGTTCCATGAAGTGGCGAAAAGATCAGTTTCATCGTTTGACCCTCTTTGGTAACAAGAGGCTGATCAATTGTAACCTTTTTAACTTCAGCCAGATAAGCTTGATCTACTTCATCACCAATTATTTTTGTCAGCTTGTTCTTTGCCAGTACTGCTTCATCAGCAACTTTAATGGCAAATAAGTCACTTGCTTGACGAACAAATCTTGTAATCATATTCGATTCTTCTGGCGGCATCTGTCCACCGTCTTCACCATAGATCTTATATCCATTATATTGCTTTGGATTATGGCTAGCTGTCACCATAATACCTGCATACGTATGCAGATGACGAACTGTAAATGATAGTTCTGGAGTTGGACGAAGACTCTCAAAAACATAGCTTGGTATTCCATGTGCTCCAAGAACCTTAGCAGCTTCATGTGCAAAATCTTTAGAATGGTGACGTGAGTCAAAGCTAATTGCAACTCCACGCTGCTTTGTTTTGTCATCTAACGTATCCATGAATAAAGCTAGCCCTTCAGTTGCTTGCCGAACGGTATAAATGTTCATTCGATTAATACCGACTCCAAGAACCCCACGCATTCCCGCAGTTCCAAATTCTAATGGAGCATAGAAAGCATCTTCAAGTTCTGCTTCATTACCCTCAAGCGAAGTTAGCTCCTGTTTTAATGATTTTTCCAGGCCTTGATAGTCAGCCCATGTTTTATAAATTTTTTCCCAACTCACATAATCACTCCCATAATTATCTCTGAGTTTAGTATACTATAAAATAAACCGTTTTATTCAAAAAGTAACAAAATCTTTATCATAATTCTCACTACATCTTAAAATCTGCAGTATTCTATTACTTACAACTTCTACAGACTTCATACAAACCTTTTTCCAACTCTACTGCCTAACTTACAGGCAAAAAGAGGCAGTGCAAGATATATTACAACTATCTTTACACTGCCTAAACAACTATTCAGTTTTTAATAATTTCTTGTTAATTCCAAAACAAGCTGCTCAATCTTTTAATGATTCAATATAACTAAAGACACCCTGGCCAGCAATTCCACCATCACCAACTGCAGTTGTTATCTGGCGCAATTCTTTTTTACGAACATCACCTATTGCAAAAATTCCTGGGACAGTAGTTTCCATTTTTTCATTAGTCGTGATCCATCCTTCATCATCAGTAATTCCAAGTTCTCTAAATGACTCAGTCATTGGTTCGACACCAACATAAATAAAGACACCACTGATTGGTAACTCTTTGTTTTCACCTGTTTTTTTGTTATGTGTTATCACACCGGTCACTTTTTGTTCGTCACCTTTTATTTCAGTAACAATCGTATCCCACACAAAGTTTATTTTGGGATTAGCAAACGCACGGTTCTGTAAAATCTTCTGTGCACGCAACTCGTCACGACGGTGAATAACATCTACTTTCTTAACTAATTGCGTGAGATATGATCCCTCTTCAATTGCAGAGTCTCCACCACCAATGACAACTACTTCACGGTCACGGAAGAACGCACCATCACAAACAGCACAGTAAGAAACTCCACGTCCACTATATTCATCTTCGCCAGGAACCCCTAACTTTTTATACTGTGATCCAGTCGCAATAATAACTGCTTTAGTCTTATATTCATCACTATCTGTCTTAATTACTTTCATATTATCAGTAGTAATCGTTATCTTTTCAACATTTCCATATGCATATTCCGCATTAAACTGGGTTGAACTTTCATACATCTCTTTGGCTAAGTCCGGACCTAAGATAGACTTAAACCCAGGATAATTCTCAACTTCAGCGGTATTATTCATCTGACCACCATAAATACCGCGATCCAACATCAAAACAGCAAGATTGGCCCGCGAAGCATACAGCGCCGCAGTCATCCCGCCCGGTCCCGCACCAATAATGATTACATCATATTCTTTAGTCACGTTTGTGAAACCCTCTTTCAATCAATTATATTTTTCGATGTTTTTTATTGTAACTTACTTAATGTAAGTAATCCAGTATTTTGTTTACTGATTACTCATGCAAATCACTAAAGCGATTTCCAGCACAAGCTTATTATTCAGATCGACCTTCACGTTGCATTAAATCTGAAATAGCTTGTTTAATATTTTTACCTTCATAAAGGACTTGGTAAATAGCCGTTGTAATAGGCATGTCAATTTTTTGTTGCATAGCTAGTTCATAAGCAGCCTTAGTCGTGCTTAAACCTTCAATAACCATTCCCATATTTTGAATAACATCACTTAGCGCCTCACCTTGTCCAAGCTGATCGCCAGCACGCCAGTTCCGTGAATGGACACTAGTACATGTCACAATCAAATCACCAACACCTGATAGACCAATAAAAGTTAAGGGGTCTGCCCCTAGCGCGATTCCTAAGCGAGCTATTTCTGCCAGCCCACGTGTCATTAACGCTGCTTTAGCATCGTCACCGTAGCCCAGGCCATGTAAGGCCCCTGCACCCAGTGCAATAATATTTTTAAAGGCTGCTCCAAGCTCAACCCCAATAATATCCGTATTGGTATAAACACGAAAATAATTATTCATGAATAGGTGTTGGACTTTTTTAGCGTCTTTTAAATCTACTGCTGCAGCTGTTACAAGCGTAATATCTTTTTTCGCTACTTCTTCTGCATGACTGGGCCCGGAAAGTGCAACAACACCTGCCCGATTTTCTTGTGCTACTTCTTCTTCAATTATTTCTGATATTCTTTTATGGGTTCCTAATTCTAATCCCTTGCTTGCATGAACGATAACAGGTTTAAGTTGCTTATCATTTAAAAAATGCGCAACATCAGCAACAACTGTCCGCATTGCTTTTGTTGGTACCGCCAGCAAAACAGTCGTCGCATCTGTCAACACCTCATCCATTCTATCTGAAGCAACAAGTCTTTTATCATAAGTAAAATCTGGTAAATAATGGTGATTTGTATGTTTTTCGTTTAATTCTTCAATTTGTTCTTTTCTTCGTGACCATATATGTACCTGGTGCCCATTCATCACTAAAATATTGGCTAAGACACTGCCCCAGGATCCTGCTCCAATAACTGCTACTTTTTCACGCACCAAAAACACCCCTATTTATTATCATACTTAGTTATTCCTTCAAGATACCATGGTTCAAGTGGCTGCCAGTAACGCTTAAGCAGGCACATTGCAATTGCTCCCACAAACAAAACTAAAGATAACCACTGTGAAACCCGCAAAGCCCCTAACATTAAACTGTCTGTTCGCATTTGTTCGATAAAAAATCTTCCCAGAGAATACCAGGTAACGTAACTTAAAAAAACATCACCACGTTTAAACAGATTTTTTCGCCCTCTAAGACAGAACAAAATTATAAAACCTGCTATATTCCAGAGTGATTCATATAAGAAAGTTGGCTGTCGGTATGCACCTTGAATATTCATTTGCTGAATAATAAATATTGGAAGATGCAGTTTTTGTAGGAATTCTAACGAAGTAACTGCTCCATAAGCCTCTTGGTTCATAAAGTTTCCCCAACGGCCAATTCCTTGCGCCAAGATAACCGTTGGTGCAATAACATCTAACATTAGAAAAACCGGTATCTTTCGTTTACGACAAAAAACGATAACTGTAATCAAAGCCCCGATCAAGGCCCCGTAAATTGCTATGCCACCATCCCACACCCGATAAACTTCGTTTAAGTGATCTGCATAATAACTCCACTGGAAAATAACATAATAAAGACGAGCTGAAATGATTGAGAATGGAAGGGCCCATAATAACATGTCATAGATATCGTCATCAATAATACCTCTCTTTCTGCCTTCCTTCACAGAAAGATAAACGGCCAGCACAACTGCACTCGCTATAATAATGCCATACCAATGAACCTCAATCGGTCCTAAAGTAAATGCAATTGGATTTAAGGCTCCTAAAAGAAAATTCACTTACGCCACGCTTTCTCTAACATTAATTAGAATTATTCTTAATTAAATTATTCAAATTATTTTCAAAGGCTTCAGTTGCATCATATCCCATTGTTCGTGCACGGTAGTTCATAGCAGCTGCTTCAATAATAATAGCTAAGTTACGACCTATCTTGACCGGAATAACAATCTTAGGTATATCAACATCAAAGATCCGGACCTTTTGTTCACCGCTACCTAACCGTTCAAACTGTTTATCTGGACTCCAGTTCTCTAAGTGAACAATTAATGAAATATCTGTTTCAGAACGAACTGCACCTGCTCCGAAAAGATTCATCACATCAATAATCCCGATTCCCCTAATTTCTAATAGATGATTTAAGATTTTAGGAGCTTCACCGACAATCGTTTGCTCATCTTTCTGATACACTTCAACCCGGTCATCTGCAATTAAGCGATGCCCTCGTTTAATTAGGTCTAGTGCCGTTTCAGACTTTCCAACCCCTGAATCACCTGTTATCAAGACACCTAACCCATAAATATCAACCAAAACACCATGCATTGACTTTCTTTCGGCTAATTGTGATTCCAAAAAATCAGTCATTTTTGATAAGACACGAGTGGTTGATAGTTTTGACCGCAAAATTGGAATCCGATTCTTTTTTGCAGCCGTTTCAAGCTCTTCTGGTACAGGTAAATACCGTGAAATTACAAAACATGGTGTTGTTGGATCCGCGCATAGCTTTTCCATAACTTTGGTACGTTCTTGCGCTGTCATTTTCCGTGCATATGAAATCTCTGTCATACCTAAAAGCTGAATCCGTTCTGCAGGATAATAATCAAAATACCCAGTTAATTCTAGACCTGGTCGTGAGATATCACTAGTCGATATCATTTTCTGCTTTAAAACTGTCGCTCCTGTGTAAACCGACATTCCTGCAGCAGTTGCCAAGCTTTCAACATTTACATTGTTACTCAAGTGCTATTCCCCCCTATCATTTATCTATCCCTGTACTGCCTTCTCGTCTTCTTTATACTAATTGAGTTGGGATCTCGATACTATTAACTTCGATAGTTAGTAATAACTAAGTTAACCCCACTCAAAACTAGTGCGACTAGGAATGCCGCTCCAAAGTTTGCAAACTTAAATGTATCTCCCATTAAAACTGATGTTAGTTCCAACATAAAGGCATTAATAACTAAGTAAAAAAAGCCTAACGTTAGCACAGTAATCGGCAAAGAAAGGATGACAAAAAAAGGTTTTACAAACATATTTAAAATACCTAGCACTGCGGCGGCAATAAGTGAGACCCAAAGACTGGAGACATGGAAATATTGGGGAAAAAAACCAGCAGTTGCCAGAAAAACGACTGCATTAATCACAGTACGCTGTAAAAATGACATATCAATTCCTCCATTGATGCTTGTTATATTACTTAATGAATATCATGTTCACGAACATCTTTAATGATGCGTCTATTACTAGTTGAAGTGGAGCGTTGTTTGTGTTCTGCTGAAGCAGCTCTTCCCTGTTCTCCAAAATGAGCCCTGAAATTTTCAAAAAAACTACCCTTTGGTGCTGGTAGGATCGCCAACAAAACAACATAAATACAAATTGTTACAAACTGTATATGCGGGATTAATAATAAGATAATAAACAAGCCCCGGATAACCCATGGGTTGATTTTAAAATATTCGGCAATTCCAGCACAGACCCCCGCGATCAGTCGGTTACGTGAACGTCTAATCTTCTTATCGTTATTCAAGAATATCCCTCCTCTAGTTGTTATCTACTACAGATTCTACCTTGTTGCCTTTTTTTACGCAAACTGCCACTCTTAAAAAAAGATAATTTTAAAAAAAATAAATAAATTTTACCTTTTTTCTTCATGATCTTTATTTAATTCTACAATTTCACCTTTTTTAAGAAAAATGACCCATTCACACACATTAGTCACATAATCACCGATTCGTTCAAGATAGGTTGCTACAAGTGTATAATGTGAACCGCTGACAACGGTTTTAGGGTCATTTTGCATAAATTTTAAACACTTGTCTCTAATGCTTTCTAAAGCATTATCCAATTTATGATCATCATCTGCAATTTGATAAGCTTGTTCTTCATCATTTTTAATATAAGCATCTAGTACTTGTTCTACCATTACACAAGCCTGTTCACCCATTTTAGCAATTTCAACTTCGATCTCAGGAATTCGCCGTGTTCCTTTCATTTTTATCGTTGCACGCGAAATACTCACTGCATGATCACCAATACGCTCAATGTCAGAACTTGCTTTTAAAACCGTGATAACATCGCGTAAATCAGTTGTTACGGGCTGATATAACGCAATCAGTTCCAAAGTCAAACTCTCAAGTTCGTTTTCACATTCATTAATTTTTTTATCGCGTAAAATAACTTCCTGTGCCAGCTCATTATCGTGATCAGAAAAAGCCTTAACAGAATGTGAGATTGCCTCGTTGACCATCATACCCATTTCTGCAAAAAGGACATGTAATTTATTCAATTCTTTTTCAAAAGTATCACGCATCTTTATCCACTCCCAAGCTCTTTCCAACACATACTATCTAGTTAATAAATATGATTGTATACTTTTCGTTTTAGACAAGCAAACTAGCTAACCAATATTGGTTCTAGCGCTTAAAATTATGTGATAAATAATTATCTGTTGTCTGTTCTTGTGGGTGTGTAAAAATATCCTTGGTCTTCCCTTTTTCTACCAGAAGTCCTTCATTTAAAAAGAGTGTTTCATCAGAAACACGAGCAGCCTGTGCAAGATTATGTGTTGCTAGAATAACTGTTGTCTGCCCTCTTAGCAGGCGCAAGGAATTTTCCACCGTATTAGTTGCAACTGGATCAAGCAGACTTGTTGCCTCGTCTAATAGTAGTACCTCAGGATTTAAAGCTAGTGCACGTGCTAAACATAGTTGCTGTGCTTGACTTTTAGAAAGCAAACGTGCGTCTTGCTTTAAGTGATCTTTGACTCTAGCCCATAAACCAGCTTTGATGAGACTCATCTCAACCACCTGATTGATTCCTGCTTTTTCATTCATTCCATGGCACCGTAATGAGAAAGCAATGTTATCATAGATCGACATTGGAAAAACATATGCCGTTTGAAAAAGCATCCCGATATGTGTTCTCAGATGGTAAACATCGACACCTTGATCATTAATATCGATACCATGATAAAGTATTTTTCCTGTGACAATAGTTCCACTCTTATTCAACCGTGTCAACGCGTGTAAAAAAGTTGTTTTCCCTGTTCCTGACGGTCCAATTAAAGCTGTAATCGTTCCTTTATGAAAGCTGACATCAATTTCCTTTAATACTACTTGTTCTTTATATGAAATTTTCAATTTTTGGGTTACCAATATTTCTGTTTCTGTCTGCTTACACTCTTTGACCATATCTATAATCTATTCCTACCTCTTCTTTACATTTGGATACCTGTTACTAATCCAACGTGCACTAAAATCAAAAAACAATATTATAAACAGCAGAGCCGCTGCCGACCCAGCAGACACTGCAGCCGCATCTGGCATTGTTCCTTCAGAATTTATTTTCCAAATATGGACAGCTACCGTTTCAGCTGGCCTTAATGGAGATAACGGACTAGTTATACTTAAAGGGTTCCAATTATTAAAATCAACTAACGCCGCACTTTGACCTGCAGTATATATCAAAGCAGCAGTTTCTCCCAGTATTCTTCCTGTTCCCAAAATAACACCTGTTATTATTTTAGGAAAGGCTTCTGGTAAAATAATATTTTTTATTACCTCCCAGCGTGAAATTCCTAACGCCAAACCTGCATTTACTTGCTCAGTAGAAACAGTCTTAATCGCATTTTCCGTCACTCTTATTAATAATGGAAGATTAAAAAATGCTAAGGTTAGTCCTCCGGCCAGAAGAGAGAAGCCTAAGTGCAGTTTGATTACAAACAACAAAAAGCCAAATAGCCCAACCACGATCGAAGGAAGTGAACTTAAAACCTCCAGTGAAATTCTAACTATCGCAGTTAGCCAATCAGCGGGAGCGTATTCAGCTAACCAGATACCAGCACCAAAAGCCAATGGCAATGAAATCAGTAAGGTAAGAATAGTTAAATAAAGTGAATTAAACAATTGCACTCCGATTCCTCCACCTACACTGACATAACTAGAACTAGCTGTTAGAAAATGCCATGAGAGGTAAGGAACACCGCCTAAAATAATATAACTTAATATACTGCAAAGAATCAAAACAACAAATATAACGATAATATAAATAATAATTTCAAAGACTCGGTTAAGCCTTTGGGGACTTAATCTTTTCCTCATTGCTTAAAACCTCTTTCGTGTCGTTAAGTGCACTGCCAGATTAAACAATAATGAAATTATTAACAAAAGTAAAGCTAATGACCAGAGAGCATTGTTTGCCACGGAGCCTCTCACTGAGTCGCCCATCCCAGTTGTAAGAACACTTGTCAGTGTCGCCGCTGGGCTCATTAAATGGCGTGGAATTAAAACTGCATTACCGATCACCATCTGGACCGCGATTGCTTCCCCAAAAGCTTGTGCTGTTCCGAATAAGATCGCAATAATAATTTGTGACTGCGCAAGCGGTAAAATAATTTTTTGTAATGTTTGCCACTGTGTCGCACCCAAAGCATGTGAAACCTCCCGGTAAGCGCTAGGAACACTTTTAAAAGCTGTCACACATAAGGTGGTCATTGTCGGTAAAATCATAATTGCCAAAATAATTACCCCTGCTAATAAACTAAAACCTGTCCCACCTAAAAGAAGGCGTAATAAGGGAACAATTGCTGCAATTCCAATAAAACCGTACACTACCGCTGGAATACCTACTAATAACTCAATTGAAAACCTTAAATACTTTTTTACTTTGAGCGGTTTAAATTCAGAGATAAAAATTGCTGTTCCTAATGCAAACGGAAATGCCAATAGCACTGCTAAAAATGTGGCTGTAATCGAACCAAGCAGTAGTGCTGATGCCCCAAATTGCCTATCCCGCGGATTCCATTTTGTTCCACCCAAAAAAGAGCTCAAAGAAATCTTGTCTTGACTAAAGAGCTGTAGCCCCTTATATGTAATAAAAAGTATTAATGCAGTCATCATTAGAACACTTATTCCGACACAAATACAGGTTAAAACTCTCCCTCTCAGCTCTCGTTTACTTGCTATTGATTTTTTCTTAAGGTCTATCCGGATGGGATCCAACAATTTTTCCTCCGCTCCTATTTATATTATGTGTTACTTTTCCACTTTCAGAACGTTTTATTTTCATTGAAGAAACAGCGATATACCCTAGCTTGGGAATTATCTTACGCTGAACAGCAGCCGACATCATATAATTGATAAAAGAACGCGCGGCTGTATTGTTTCTTTTCAACGTATACATATGCTCGTAAGCCCAAATACGCCAATTATTATTTCTAACATTCTTTTTTGTAGGCGCGACACCATCAATACTCAATGCTTGAACTTCACTATTGACGTATGGAAATGCAATATATGAAATCGCACCAGGAGTTGCTGCGACGATCTTGCGAACTGTGCCAGTTGAACTCTGCTCTTGCGCAACCATGCTCCTCTGACCGTTTAAACCCCATTTTTCAAAATTATTTCTTGTCCCACTCCCCATCGATCGATTAATAACAATGATTTTTAAGTTTTTCCCACCTATGGAACGCCAATTTTTTATTTTACCAGTAAAAATATCGCTCAATTGCCGCTGAGATATATTGTTAATACCTGTTTTAGGATTAACAATTGGTGTGATCCCAGTAACCGCAACCTGATAGTCGCGTAGTCTATTTACTGTAATTCCTCTCTTCTCTGCCGCAAAGACATCGGAATTACCAATTTCAATCGCACCTTCTTCAACTTGACTTATTCCTGTTCCTGAACCGCCACCTTGGACGTTGACGGTAACCTTAGCTTTTTGACTATATGCAGCAGCAGCTAGCTCAACCACTGGCTGAAAGGCTGTTGACCCAGCAACAGTGAGTGACTTTGTAGTTAATGGCTGGCAAGCTGTTAAAAAAGATAGCATTATCAGCATAACAAAAATTACCTTTAGTTTCCTTCTAATCATACTCTCTACCTACCCAAGATCATCTTTTAATTCTAGCGGAAATGTTACTGTAAAAGTCGATCCAACTCCAACCTGGCTGCGAACCTTAATTGTACCAGACATGGCTTTAACATACTCCTGAACGACCGCTAGGCCTAAACCCGTTCCACCATTTTGTCTCGATCGTGAAGTATCGACTCGGTAAAAGCGTTCAAAGATTCTTTCCTGCTCATCCTTAGCGATCCCATAGCCATTATCCTTTATACTTAGATTCCAATCTTTTTGACTAATCTGTACGTTGATCCACAGCTGTCCGCCCGCCTGATTATATTTGATCCCATTTTGAATAAGATTATTAACAACATGCCGTAGCTTATTTTTATCAACATTCACCTCAGCAGTAACTGGTATTTGTAATGCCACTTTAATAGCTTTTTTCTCAAGTTCTGGTTGAAATGTTGTTAAAATATCTTCTATAAATTCATATATTTTTAGCGAAGTAAGATTAAGCTGTGGTTTGGAATCTATTCTGGCAAGTGAAAGAATATCCTCTACTAATTCTCCAAGTTTCAGACTTTCTTGATAAACAATTTTTAAAAACTCTTCTCGCGTCTGCTTATCATCCATTGCTCCCTGTAGTAAAGTTTCAGTGAATCCAGTAATTGCTGTTATAGGAGTCTTTAACTCGTGGCTGACGTTTCCCACAAAATCCATTTGCATCCGTTCAATTTCCTTAAGTTCCGTAATATCATACAACAACGCCATCACTAAAAAGTGCCGTGCACTAACGGGAACATAAACCACGTGTGCATCAACATTCTTGCTCGTTGCATCTATTTTTATTTCATGATGCTGATCCTGATGTGTTTCAAAAGTTTTCTCAATCAATCTGCTTAATTCATAAGTTCGAACTTCCTTAACAAATAGTTGCCCTTTAACATTCAACTCGCGCCCCATCAAGTCACTCATAGCATGGTTGCTCAAATATATCTTCTGATCTTGATCTAAGACAAGCACTCCAATAGTTAGATACTCTAATAATGAGAGATACCCACGCTGTTGCAGCGTAAAGTCCTTCGAGATATCACGCTGCATGCTCTGAACACCATTAATAGCCCGTGCTAATTCATAATATGGATCATCGGGTTCAAGCAGCAAATGGCCAGCTTCATCACCTCTAACAACTGCCTGCAACTTGGAACTTAGTATTGCAATTTCCTTTTTCTGCCGCTGATAACCTAATATTTGTATCGCTGACAAAACAATTGCTAAACAAAGTGCGGTCAAAATTATTAAAAAGACTCGGTTATTCTTCAGAAAAATTGTAACAGGTTCGTGATACCAGTTCATCAAGAAAAATGAGATTATTGTTAAACAACCTAGACTTATCAAAAAGTTCACTAACAAGGCTCTAAAATTCTTTATCATTCTCACCCTCAAACCGATAGCCAAAGCCTCTTACGGTTTCAATATACTTAGGTCTTTTAGGGTCTGCTTCAAGTTTTTCACGTAAATGGCTAACGTGCATATCAACCATCCGTGTCTGTCCGACGTAATCATAACCCCAAACACCATTTAATAATTTTTCCCGACTTAAAACACGATGCTGTCTTTTAATAAAATATGTCAATAACTCAAACTCTTTTGGAGTTAATTTTATTTTTTTATTATTTTTTTCAACTACATAATTGGTTAAGTCAACGAGTACGTTATCAAATTTAAATTGTTCATTCTCAGTATCTAACGTTTTTGACTCTCTTTGGTCAGTTTTTGATTCCTCTGTTCTTCTTCCAATTGCCTTAATTCTCGCTAAAACTTCCCGGGGGGAGAATGGCTTGGTCAAATAATCATCCGCTCCCAATTCAAGTCCGATAACTTTATCATACTCTTCGCCTTTGGCTGTCAGTATCATAATTGGGGTTTTAACCTTTTCTTGACGTAAACGTCGCGTAACTTCTAGTCCGTCCATTTGCGGCAACATTAAATCTAATAAAATAAAATCAAATTTCCTTGTAACTCCCTTTTCAAAAGCTATTTTCCCATCCATTGCTGTATCAACTTGATAGCCAGCTTGTTCAAGGTTGTATTTTAGTAATGTTACAATCGCACTCTCATCATCAACCACTAATACTTTTTTCACAATGTTCCCTCCAAAATCAATGAAATATAATTAACCCTATTTCATGTGGTGAATCTGCAAAAATAGCACTTTCTGCTAATTTCAATTCACCTTCATATGTCCGTATCTTAAAATGACAATAAGTTGAGTCTAGCTTTAATGCTGCATATAACTCTTCTTCGTTAGCAACCTTGACACCATTACATGAAATAATGACATCACCTATATTTAAGTTCATCTTAGCGGCTGGCGTATGCGGCTGTACTGCAACAACACGAACCCCACTTTTTGTTTCTGCATACCAACGCCCTTCACGCCGATCTTTTCTTGCAGATAGAAAGGCCTGGATACCTAATAGAACAACTAACAACAGCAATCCCCACACTGATAATCGTGGCCAGAAACTTGTAAGCACAATAAAAGCTACACTATATCCGAGCCCATAGATAGCTTGTTTACGTACTTTTTTCAAAGCCGATGTCAACGGCTGTCGCCAAAACTTGATAGTTCCTGTAATCCAGAAGGGTAAAATAAATAACTCAAATTTTTGCCCGTGAAACATAAACACCGGCCAAAAGTTAACCATACTATGAAAGGTATCACCTGGTATCAAAATTAGCAACGGTACCAAAGCTGATTCTTGCCATGTATATTTAATTAACCGTCGGCCACGTTTCCCCTCGTGAATGCTGGGGACAAGTAAATACTGATTAACATGCCGTAACATTAAATATCTAAACAAGAAAAAAAGTGCCGTTAAAATAAAAAGAGAACGCCCACTAGTTAAAAGGACTTGTTCATCAATACTAATTTTTTTAAGAAGAGAAAATTCTTCCGTTGTTATTTGTTGTAAAAAAAATAATAAAGGTAAGCTTACCAGCAGTGTAAAAATACCACTATCAATGAATAAAAATAAGAGTAAACCTAAACAAATTAAAATTTCATATACTATAATCCATTGCATAGGGACACCTACTCCAAGCAAGAAAAAGAGACCTGAACCGCATAAGCCAAACAAAAAACCATTCTTCACAAGGTGTCTGCCCTCATAGAAATCACGGTTGATCGCTATCCGGAAATTTAAACGTTCATTTTTTATCCGATACTGGTAGATGATAAAAGTTACTAGAAAACATATCCATAAGGCAGGCTGCATAAAAAACTGCGCCAATAAGCTAAAAAACCACATTTAAGTTTCACACTCCTAAGGTAATTCTTAATCACAGTATAGCAATTTATATCTTTAAGTACAAAAATTGCATAATTAAATAGAAAAAAATACTATCAGTACAAACTTCTCAAATGTACTAATAGTATTTTATTTCTAAATTTTTAAAAACTTACGCATTGAAACACCAGAACCGATAGCTCCGATAATAATTCCTATCAAGATCATTAAAATATCGATCTGTATCAAAAAGACTCCTGGTGAGAGTAACCGGTAATTCGTGCTAGCAAGTGAAGCCGAAAGTAAGCCATGAATCCACACGTATCCGATATCAACAACAATGATCGGAAGAAGTGCTCCAAAAAGGCCAGTCCATGCTCCTTCGAGAATAAAAGGCCATCTGATAAAACTGTTGGTAGCCCCAACCAGACGCATAATAGCAATTTCATTTCGCCGTGATAAAATAGTAATTTTTATTGTATTGGATATTAGGAAGACAGCCACAAAAAGTAATAGCAAGCTAATTGCCGTTCCCCATTTTTGCACTCCGGCCACTACTTTGAACAGCTTCTTAGCTGATGTTCCACCGTATTTAGCAGCATAAACATTTTTCATCGTACGTGCTTCTTTAGCAACTGCTATAGTTTGTGCCGGCTTTTTAGCTTTAACAATATAAACATCATTTAGTGGATTGTCATCTCCAGCAAAAAGTTTGAAATCATTTCCATAACTTCCGACAACATTTTTTAATTCCTGTTTTTTACTTGAAAATTTAATACTCTGAACATTATCAAGCCTACTTAATTTCTTCTTCAAAGCTTCCCGTTGCTGGGGGGATGTTCCATGATCAATTAAGACCCGTACTTGTACATCGTTTTCAATGTCAGACGCTATCTTATTGACATTCATTATGACTGAAAGTAAAGCCCCAACAAGAAGTAATGTCACTGTAACCGCACTAAATGCCGCAACTGACATCCAACCGTTCCGCTTTAAACTTCTAAAACTTTCTACCAAGTGGCGTTTAAAGGTTATTGCTTTCATCTTTATAACCCCCCCTCTTTTGATCCCGGATAACACGACCATCGTCAATTTCAATTACACGGTGTTTATATTTATTCACAATAGCACTATTATGTGTCGCCATGACAATTGTCGTTCCTTGTTTGTTAATTCGTTCAATTATTTTTATAATATCGTTAGCGGTCCTAGGATCTAGATTACCCGTTGGTTCATCTGCAATTAAAATTTGTGGTTTATTCGCGATTGCTCGTGCAATTGCAATCCGTTGCTGCTCACCACCTGAAAGCTCATCAGGAAATGTATCAGCTTTATCAGCTAACCCAACTAAATTTAGAACCCGTTCCACCCGAGCCTTAACCTCTGCTGGAGCTTTCTCAATAACCTGCAAAGCGTATGCTACATTTTCAAATACCGTTAACTTGGGTAGCAGCTTAAAATCCTGAAAGACCACTCCAACTTCACGTCTAAGAAAAGGAACATCTCTATCTCTAATTTTTCCAAGCTCAAATTTATTTATTTTTATCTGACCAGATGTTGGCTTTTCTTCCCGATACATCATCTTGATAAACGTTGATTTACCAGCCCCACTTGGTCCAACAACATAGACAAACTCTCCTTGTTTAATTGTAATATTGAAATCATTAGCGGCAGTAATCTTGTTATCATATTCTTTAAAGACGCGTTTAAACTCAATCAAAAGGATACCCCCTCATTTTCTGATACACACCCAAGTATTATATCATTTGTAGGGTTCCTAAGATGTCAAAAAGATTACAAATAAATTTCAATTTTTTAGCTAGGATTTTTTTCTTGAAGTTTATATTGTAGATAAGCATTGATAAAATCATCCAGTTCTCCG
Organism: Liquorilactobacillus capillatus DSM 19910; assembly: GCF_001434915.1. Taxonomy (GTDB): domain Bacteria; phylum Bacillota; class Bacilli; order Lactobacillales; family Lactobacillaceae; genus Liquorilactobacillus; species Liquorilactobacillus capillatus. The sequence continues at coordinate 51,782 of NZ_AZEF01000008.1, read as the reverse complement.
TCCATCACTCCCTGAGCATTTCCCGTCTCGTAACCTGTTCGATGGTCTTTAACCATTGAGTACGGATGAAAAACATACGACCGGATCTGTGAACCCCAACCTATCTCAAGCTGTTGGCCTTGAATCTCAGCTCTTTTTTTCTCCTGTTCCTCTAATTTCAACTGGTACAACTTTGAACGTAGCATACTCTCAGCTGTAGCTCTATTTTGAAATTGCGAACGTTGGGCCTGACTTGAAACAACAATTCCCGTTGGAATATGAATCAACCGAACTGCAGAAGATGTTTTGTTAATATGCTGTCCACCCGCACCACTTGACCTAAAAACTTCCATCTTTACATCTTCGGGCCGCAATTCAATTTCAACGCTGTTGTCAAGTTCCGGCATGATATTAACTGATGCGAAAGATGTATGCCGTCTTCCTGCAGCATCGAAAGGCGAAATACGCACTAAACGATGGACGCCTTTTTCGCTGCGCAAATAGCCATAGGCATTATTTCCCTTAATCAGTAAGGTAACGCTTTTTATTCCTGCTTCTTCTCCCGCAAGGTAGTCAACTGTCTCAACTTCAAATTCATGCTGTTGAGCCCAGCGGCTATACATCCTCAAAAGCATCGCACCCCAATCCTGTGATTCCGTTCCACCAGCACCTGGATGAATTTCAATAATAGCATTACTATGGTCGTATTTTCCGCTTAGCAAAAGTTCAAGCTGGTACTTTTGTAATTTTTTTTGTGTTTTAGCTAATTTCTCTTCCAATTCATTTTTCATTTCCACATCATCCGGTTCTGCCTGTAATAATTCAAGTAAAACCTCTAATTCTTCAAGTGCTTCAGCAAGTGTATTAAAATTATCAAATTTAGCTTTTAACTCATTATTTGCTGCAATAACTTTCTGTGCTTTCAGCTGGTCATTCCAAAAATCTGGGTCAGCCATTTTGGTTTCATTTTCAGCTATTCGTTCATTAAGACCATCTAAGTCAAAGAGACCCCCTAAAGTCTGCGACTTTTTCTTTTGCCTTTTTTATTTCATGTCTTGCTTCACTAAGTTCCATTTTTTTCTCCTTTAAAAAAACTGAGTCAAATATTGTATTTTGACCCAGTACTTTTGATTTAAGTTGGTATCATTCCATTAACAGGTTTCAATGGTCAGCCTTCTTCACTTAACTACTAGTTGTTCATAGTCAAAAAACGGACTATACGCACAACTTGCAGTTAGGGCTTGAAGCCTAACGACCATTGGCTCACTTCTTCTATCGTTTGATATCCTGACGAATCTCGGCTTTCATAAATAAGCGTGTGACATCATACTCAATATCGCCCACCATTTGTTCAAACATTCTAAAACCATCAGTTTGATATTCAACTAGTGGATTTAACTGTCCATAGCCCCGCAAACCAATCGATTGTCGTAATTGGTCCATTTGATCGATATGATCTGTCCATTTTGAATCAACCACTCGTAAGAGTACAACCTTCTCAAACTCAAGCATCTGACTAGCATCATATAATTGTTTCTCTTTAAGTGCATAATTAGCTTCAGAACGATCCATTAAATAATCGACAATTTCTTCTGGCTTTTTACCTTCTAAGTCACTAAGAGAAATGCTGTCTTCATTGACCATTGCTGCAACCGCAAAATCCAGAACAGCTTGTAAATTCCAGTCTTTTTGTTCCTTTTGTGTATGCATTTGAACAACATGTTCAACTGTCCGCCTGATCATCTGCATAATAATCGGCTTAAGTGATTTATCTTCCATAATTACTTGTTGTCTTTGTGCATAGATCACTTCACGTTGTTCACGCATCACATCATCGTATTGTAAAACCTGCTTCCGAGTATCGTAGTTGTTACCTTCAACCCTCTTTTGTGCAGATTCAACCTGACGTGAAATCATTTTACTTTGAATTACTGCATCATCATCATCAACTTTGAATCTTTCCAAAATTGCTTTAATTCTTTCTGAACCAAAACGCAGCATCAAGTCATCTTCTAGTGAAAGATAAAACTGGGTCAAACCTGGATCCCCTTGACGGCCGGAACGTCCACGTAATTGATTATCAATTCGACGGGATTCATGCCGTTCTGTTCCAATCACAGCTAAGCCGCCTATTTCCTTAACACCTGCACCTAATTTAATATCCGTTCCACGACCAGCCATATTAGTTGCAATTGTAACAGCTCCACGCTGTCCAGCATTAGTAATGATCTCAGCTTCTTTAGCATGATTTTTAGCATTTAAAACTGCATGAGCAATGCCTTCCTTATCGAGTAGATGTGCTAGCAGTTCTGAAGTTTCAACAGCTACTGTTCCGACTAAGATTGGTTGCCCCTTTTCATGTCTTTGCTTAATATCCTCTACAACTGCTTTAAATTTGCTCTTTAATGTTGGATAGAGCAAATCAGGTCGATCTTCACGTAGAACAGGCTTGTTTGTTGGAATTGAGATAACTTCCATATTATAGATTTCTCGAAATTCCTCTTGCTCTGTCTTAGCAGTCCCAGTCATCCCAGCAATTTTCTTATACATCCGGAAAAAGTTCTGGTAAGTAATATTCGCCATAGTTTTTGTTTCTTGCTGAATATCAACGTGTTCCTTCGCCTCAATCGCTTGGTGTAAGCCATCTGAATAACGCCGTCCATCCATAATACGACCAGTGAATTGATCGACGATCAGAACTTCACCATCCGAGACAACATAATCTTTATCACGTAGCATAATAAAGTTAGCACGTAGCGCGTTATCTAAATGATGAGTCAAAGCTGTATTATCTGGATCATAAAGATTCTCAAGCCCAAAATATTTTTCAGCTTTTTGAATTCCCTCTTCAGTTAACGAAACGGTCTTTGACTCTAGATCAATTTTGTAATCATCTTTTTCAGTCAACGTTTTAGCAAACCGATCTGTTCTCGTATAAAGTGTGGTTGATTTTTCAGCCTGACCTGAAATAATTAACGGTGTTCGAGCTTCATCAATTAAAATTGAATCAACTTCATCGACGACAACAAAGTTCAGTGGACGCTGAACCATATCTTCACGATAAACAACCATATTATCGCGTAAGTAGTCAAAACCCAATTCACTATTCGTTGAATAGGTAATATCACTATTATAAGCATCTCTTTTTTCGTCAGGTGTTTTGTTAGAGACATTCAACCCCACTTCAAGACCTAACCAAGTATATAGCTCACCCATTTCAGTTGCATCACGTGAAGCTAAATATTCATTAACTGTTACAACGTGAACCCCTTTACTAGCTAAAGCATTAAGATAAACAGGCATTGTAGCAGTCAAAGTCTTACCTTCACCAGTCTTCATCTCAGCAATGTTACCTTCATGAAGTACAATTCCTCCATATATCTGGACCCTAAAAGGATACAGTCCTAAAACACGCTTAGCAGCTTCACGAATAGTGGCAAAAGCCTCTGGCAGTAGATCATCTAACGTTTCACCATCACTATAACGTTTTTTTAACGCAGGCGTTTTTGCCTTTAATTCTTCATCACTTAACGCAGCCATCTCATCAGCATACGCCTCAACTTTGTCTGCAATTTTACTTAATCTTTTAATTTCTCGTTTGTCACTCTCAACCCATTTTTTAAGGACATTAACCATTTCATAATTCCTTTCTAAAAACACTCCGTTTAATGCAACTATAACAGATAGTTGTTTAAAAGCTGGTATTGCTCTTTATTCTAGCATTTTTTAATCAATTTTTAAACATGCAGCGATATTTTAAACTAACCACTACTGAAAAAATAAAAATAAGTAAGTATCGGTCATATCCCCACTCTCAGACCGATTACTTACCTATTAGTAAAATTTATTTTACTCTTAATTATTTTTAATTCTCACTTGCTTCAATCAAGCCATATCGACCATCTTTACGTCGATAAACAATATCGATCCCACTTGTTTCTGCATCTTCATAGATAAAGAAATTATGCCCCAACATGTCCATCTGTAACACAGCTTCTTCACTATCCATTGGTTTCAAAGAAACTCTCTTTGTTCGAACAATATCGAATTTATCATCTTCTTTATCTGTTTTACTATCAGCTACATCTGAAATTGGAAATTCTTTGAAGCCTTTTTCACGTGATTTTCTATTAATTTTTGTTTTATATTTTCTAATTTGCCGTTCTAACTTGTCAGTTACCAAGTCAACACTAGCATACATATCAGGCGAGGTTTCTTCGGCTCGCAGCACCAAATATGGTAATGGAATGGTAACTTCAACTTTTGAAGTCTTATCTGAATAAACTTTTAGGTTTACATGGGCCGTCGAATTAGATGTATCCTCGAAATATTTCTCAAGTTTATTCAATTTTTTCTGAACATAACCTCGAATAGCAGCTGTTACCTCAATGTTTTCCCCGCGAATATTATATTTTAGCATAACAAACCTCTCCTTTCACAACTACGCACCGCACTTTCATGCGTAACAAGTGTTTATGATTCCACTCATTTATGCTATCTCTATTATAAAAGAAAACGTTGTATTTAACAAATAATATCTTTCTCATTATGCTAATTTAGCGTGCTAAGGTAAAAGATTGAACACATTCAGCTCCTGCTTGTAATAATAGCTCTTGCGCGTAATAAAGCGTTCTCCCAGTTGTATAGACGTCGTCTAGTAGTAATATTTTTTTACCTGTAATACTTTTATTTTCAACGTATTCAAAGGGTTGCTTAGTTGCCAATCTCTGCGCACGGTTCTTATGCGATTGTTTCGTTCGTTTAGTAAAATGTTTCATCTTTAATGCAGCAACAGTCGTAGCCGGTGTCCGCAACAGGCCTATAACTTGATTGAATCCCCTCACAGACATAGTTTGTTCATCGACTGGGATCGGCACGTAAATCCAATCTTTACGGTAATAATAATGCAGATTTTGTTCAAAAATATCCTGAAAAAGATAACGCCAGTAGTAATCACCCTTAAACTTATATTCTTCCATGAAATGTTGCATTGCTTCATTATAAACAAATAATGCCCGGTTCTTTAAAAGTACTGTTTGACCGTTTTTCTGCCACCGGGAGCAATCGTAACACAAACTATTTTTGGCTTGTTTACGACCGCAGCCACTACATCGTTCATTAGCTTGAATCGGAATAAACTTTTGCCAGCACTCTTCACAAATATCTTTTTCTTGCATTTGACCAAACGAAAAAAGCCACTTAAATGTTAACTGCTGTTCTACTGTTTGGTGACAGACCAAGCACCTATTCATCCTAGCAATTTCCTTCCTTTTCTATTCAAAAACATAATCTGTTTAATCGCCCCTTTTATAGTTCGTGTTACCATTTGACATAAAAAAAGAATATCACCCGTCGGATAATGTATACTCCGACCAACTCTTCCAGCAATTTGAACTAAAACTGAACTAGTAAAAATACTATCCTCTGCTCCTAAAACTAAAACATTTAACCCTGGAAAGGTCACTCCGCGTTCAAGAATAGTTGTTGTAATTAGAAAAATAATCTTTCCTTCGCGTAAAGCACTGACTTTTTCAATTCGCTGGGGGTCCTCAGCATGAACTGTCGTGCCTTTAACCTCTGCTGGCAATACTTTTTGGACAGCATCGTAGGTTGTCGTCAGTAGTGCAATTTTTGAAACAAAAATTAAAAAGGGACGTCTTGTCTTACTCCAAGCTTTAATTTTTATTTTCATTATGGTAGGTAGTTTTTTCTTGCTTAACAATCTTTCCCAATTAGGTGTAAGTCTGATTCGGGGTACGGGTAGCTGATACCCATGATAACGGAGCGGTAAATAACTAAAACTTAGCCTCTTTCTTTTTACTTCGGTCAACAGTCTTTTCGTGGGTGTTGCCGTCAACAATAACAGGGTACTTTTTTTTTACGTGCCGTTTCGACTGCACGCTTCAACATTTTATCATTCACAAATGGAAAAGCATCTGCTTCATCAATTATCAAAACATCAAAGGCTTCATAAAAATGCACCAACTGATGTGTCGTACAAACTACAAATTGTGTATAGCGATAAGTCTGTTCCTGTCTACCGTGCTGCAGTAAAATATCTACTTCTTGAAAAGCTTTTTTTAAACGCGGAAATAGCTCATTACAGACATCAACGCGTGGTGAAGCCAAGCATATCCGCATCTTCTGCTTAATTGCGTATGCCAGTGCTTCAAATAACATCTCCGTCTTACCGGCACCTGTTACTGCCCATAGCAAATGAGCCTTTCGCTGCTGGACAACTACCTTTAAGTCTTGTGCACAACGAGTTTGCGGTTCAGAGAGAACACCTTGCCAACTTAAGGGTTCATATATTTCAACAAATCTATTCGGTTCAGGGATGGTGTATAATACATCTAGTGTACTAAGCCGCCCTAGTAATTTGCACTGGGGACAAAAATACTGTTCATTCGGTAACGCAGCTCTTCTTTTACTGCTTTTTTGACCGCAGCGGTTACAGATGATCTCCGTTGCTTTAACTTCGATCGCAGGCAGCACCGTTCCTGCCTGCAAGTTAAGCTGCTCTAGCTCAGTCTTCTTAACGCTAGCTAGTCTTCCAAAAGCTTCACTCTCATTCATCAAACTTTTACCACCTTTCAGCTTAAAAATACGCATTTTAAGGAGTGCTACACTAAATGTCTAATTCATACTTAACTATTAAAAAAACTGGAAATGCTACTATCACCATTAAGAAGTCTGATTTCATTTGTAGTCTGGCACGCACAAAAGATGAGGATACAGCTCGAAAGTTTATTACTGATGTAAAAGCTAATTATCCTAAAGCCAACCATAATTGCTTTGCTTATGTTATTGGACAACACAATGAGATTCAACGTGAAAGTGACAACGGTGAACCAGCTAGAACTGCTGGCATTCCAATCCTTGAGGTCCTTAAAAAAAACGAATTAAGAAACACCACTGCCGTGGTAACTCGTTTTTTTGGAGGAATCAAGCTAGGAACTGGTGGATTAATTCGTACCTACACACAGGCTACAGTAACTGCATTGGAAACAATCGGAATTGTTCAATGTACTTTGCAAAAGGTTATTTATGTTAAAGTTACTTACTCTCAGCACAAGACTTTAAAGAACTTTCTCGAAAAAAACAACATTTTACTTATCGATACTGCCTTTACTGAAGCTGTCACAATCCAAGTTGCCGTTGAGTCGGTTCAAGTTGAAGCATTTGAAAAGGCAATAATTGATTTATTAAGTGCTCGTGTTAGTTTTGAAGAAGGCCCTGAACGCTATATTGAACATGACTACCACTTACATTCTAAAAATTAAAACTTTGATGGCTTCCACAACAACAAAATAAGGTGACGGATCAAAAAATCAGTTTTTGATCCGTCACCTTATTCATTTCGCGTTTACAGTCTAAATCATAGGCTGAACTATTTATAATTTATTAATTAAGTAATTCTTAATGTTCATTGTTGTTATTGTCTTTATTACCTTTATTGCCTTTATTACTTTTACTTTTTTTACCTAAATGAGTTGAAAGTCGACTTTCCTTTTTCATCATCTTACCAATCCACTTCAACAACGGTCGCCGTTGACTGCCGACCAAACCGATTGATTCAACAAATAGCTCCAGACCTAACAAAGTTGCAACTGTTAGTAAAATAGACCCTCCTACATTTGAGATAGGATATAGCAGTGAAATAAAGGAAAATATTAGGGCAATTCCATAAATAACAAGCACCGTTTGCGTATGTGATAAGCCCATCTCTAGTAATCGATGGTGCAAATGATGTTTATCCGCTTGTGAAATTGGTTTTTTATTTAAAATTCGCCGCAAAATCGCATAAACTGTATCAGTAATGGGGACTCCCAAAATAATAACTGGAATAACGATTGTAATAAATGTCGCATTCTTTAACCCGTAAAGCGAGAAAACTGAAATCATAAAACCAATAAACAAAGCGCCTGTATCCCCCAAATAAATTTTAGCAGGGTGAAAATTAAATGGTAAAAAGCCGATTAATGCTGCAACCAACGTAAACATCATAATAGAAACAAAAGTACTTGTGGTGTTTAAAAAGAAAAAGCCCGTTAAACCACTTGTAAACAGGGCAATAATTGAAACACCGGTCGCTAAACCATCTAGACCGTCTATTAAGTTAATTGCATTTGTAATAGCTAAAATCCATAGGACTGTGATTGGAAGACTCAGCCATCCTAAATCTAAAGTTCCCAAAAATGGAACAGTCAAGGTAGTCATTCTTACATGCGCAAAGAAGTAAACAACTAGAGCTGCTAAAGTAATTCCGATAACTTTTTGTTTTGGTTTCAATTCATAAATATCATCAATTATGCCGGTTGCAATAATCACACATTCAGCAATAAATAAAATCCATACTTGATTTGTCGGATATTGTTTCCTTAACAAGAAAAAATTAGCGGCGTTAAAAGCAATAAAAATTGCCAGACCGCCCATTGTAGGCATTGGAATTTTATTAACACGTCTTGTATTGGGATTATCTACGGCTCCCACTTTAAAGGCCAGTCTGCGTATTAACGGCGTTAATAATAATGATAGTAAAGCCGTTGCAAATAAAGATACCATAATCAAATACATATGCCGTCCTCTTTCTTTTATAATCATCCAAAAAAGAACTCATAATTAGTTTAAATAATTGCTCTTGGACTAGCTGAAGCCTATTATAGCATAGATCGTTGGGTATTTACGCAAACATTAACAAACTTAAGCCATTTATTCCGCAGATTTAACTTTTTAAGCGTTTATTCACATAAAAATAGGCCGCAGCAATCAGCTAATAATGACTGCTGCGGTCCTATTGAGTACTAGTTAACGAACCTACTTTTTCAAATGGTAGCTATAAGTTGCCACAATAATATTTTCACGTGAATTTAAAACTGCACGCAACCGAAGGCTCGTCTGATTATGCAAAATATTCTGCCATGGTTTACGGGGAACAAATTGCGGTACTAGAACTGTTGTCGTGTAATTTTTCTTAGCTGAGTTCTTAGCAATCACATCGCAAAAACGTAGAACTGGAGATGCTACTGAACGGTACGATGAATGTAAATCAACGAAACGAACATCAGGAAATGACTCTTTAAATTCATTTGCCGTTTCATGTTCTTTTTTAGGATTCGTATCAAATGAAACATGCATTGCAATAACATAATCACCAATCGACCGCGCATAATTGATAGCACCGGTGGTTACATGTGTTACAGAACTGACTAATACCACTACCGTTGAACCATTATATTCATGCAAATTAGCTTCTTGCCTTAGTCTTAGTTGCGTTGCTACAGTAATATAATGATCATGAATCTTATAAAATAAATAGATCAAAACCGGCATAATAATTAGGTATGGCCAAACATTTCCAAAATGCAACCAAAACAGAAAAACCACTAACGCTAATGAAATAAAGGCACCTAAGAAATTAAATAATAGATTTACGATCCAGTTCCGGCCTCTTTCTCTGATCCAATGAATAATCATTCCTGATTGTGATAATGTAAAGGGAACAAAAACACCGACTGCATACAGCGGAATTAAGAGGCTCGTTTGCCCCTTAAAAATCAAGATCAGTACAATTGCCCCCACTGCTAGTGAAATAATTCCATTTGAATAAGCTAAGCGATCTCCCTTATCCATATACATATGTGGCATAAATTTATCTTTAGCAAGATTGTAAGCCAAAATCGGGAAAGCCGAAAAACCAGTATTAGCTGCAACTGCTAAGATCATTGCCGTTGAAAGCTGCAATAAATAATAAAAGACACCATGTCCAAAAACAGCCATCCCTATTTGAGATAAAACTGTTTCCTTGGAATTGGGAATAATTCCCAGATAATAACTTAAAAAAGTCACGCCTGCAAAGAAAGCAGCCAAAACGATCGCCATAATTGCTAACGTATTCGCAGCATTCTTCCTCTTAGGCTTTCTAAAGTTGGGGACAGCGTTGCTGATAGCCTCAACCCCAGTCAATGATGATGACCCCGCTGAAAATGCTTTAAGAAACAGCACCAATGACATCCCAGGAACAAAACTCCCAACAGGAGCAGCTGCTTCATAATTAAGCTTTCCTGTAACGATATTAAATAATCCCCAACAAATCATTATAATCAGTAAAATAATAAAGAGATAGACTGGGGTCGTCAAAAACGAAGCCGATTCACGCATTCCTCTCAGGTTAAGTGTCATGATAAACAAAACAATGATAATTGAAATTGCGACACTGTGTTCACGCAACATCGGTATAGCAGAAGTAATCGCTTCTGTTCCAGAAGTTACAGAAACAGCAACTGTCAGCATATAATCTACTAATAAAGATCCCCCAGCAACTAAACCAATAGAGGTTCCCCAATTTCTTGTAGCAACCATGTATGCCCCGCCACCTGACGGATAAGCATGAATAATCTGTCGGTATGACATCGTGATTGCAAATAACAAAACAAGCACAATCCCAGCCGCAGGAATTGCATACCACGTGGCAGCCGCAGACAAAACAACTAGAACAGCTGTTATTTGCTCAGTACCATATGCAACTGATGATAACGCATCTGATGAAAGTAATGCTAATGCTTTAAACTTGGTTAATGATTGTCCACCTTCATCAGTTGTCTTCAACGGCTTACCTATTAGCAGCCGTTTTAAATAACGCCACATTTTCCTTACTCCTTTTATATCCTTACTAAAAAATTATTTTTAAAATCAAGTAAGTTTATTCTACACCCGTTTGATAATAAAAGATATGCTGGCTAAGTCTTCCTTCAAAATACTGAAAATGAATTCAAATATTAAAAAAGAAGCCTGCCTATTCAGTCTGTAAAACTGAGCACCACACCTCATCCAATCAATTTATCACATTTTACAGAGAGATGCACCATTTTTAAGTATAAAAACTTGAACTCAACTGTCTTCTTAAAAAAAGCCGGCTTTAACGATCCTTATAGAAAACATTTATCCCCTAATCTTTATTCAATGATAATTTAATAGCAGTTAGGGAAGTAATCCTCATCAAGTAAAAAAACTAGGCGGTACAGCGTCGATCAAATATCGACTCCGTACCGCCTAGAAAGCGGAGTTACCATTTAGTTGGAATAATAAAGAACTTTTTTATTTTCCCGTCTTTCTAAGAAAATTTAAACTTACATCATACCGCCCATACCGGCACCTGGTGCTGCTGGAGCAGCTGGAGCTGCAGATTCTGGTGCTGGCTTATCAGCAACAACAGCTTCTGTTGTTAATAATAAGGCTGATACACTAGCAGCATTTTGTAAAGCTGAACGTGTTACTTTTGTAGGATCAACGATCCCAGCTTCAACCATATCAACCCACTCATTTGTAGAAGCGTTATAACCCACGCCTTCTTTTTGGTCCTTTAATTTTTCAACGATTACTGAACCTTCAAGACCAGCATTTTCAGCAATTTGACGTACTGGTTCTTCTAAGGCACGACGAACAATGTTAACACCTGTTTGAACATCACCATCGGCTTTAATTTCAGCTACCTGATCAATAACATCGATTAAGGCTGTTCCACCACCAGGAACGAAACCTTCTTCAACGGCGGCACGTGTCGCATTTAAAGCATCTTCGATCCGATACTTACGTTCTTTAAGTTCCGTTTCAGTTGCAGCACCAACTTTAACCACTGCTACACCACCGGCAAGTTTAGCTAATCTTTCTTGTAACTTTTCACGATCAAAATCAGATGTTGTCTCGCTAATTTGCTTCTTAATTGTATCTACTCGTTCAGCGATCAAGGCCTTATCACCAGCACCTTCAACGATTGTTGTCTTATCCTTTGTAACTGTAACCTTACCAGCTGAACCTAATTGTTCAATCTTAGTATCTTTAAGTTGTAAGCCAAGATCATCAGTAATAACAGTTGCACCAGTGAGGGTTGCAATATCTTGCAGCATTTCCTTACGGCGGTCACCAAAACCTGGGGCTTTAACAGCTACAACATTAAATGTTCCCCGAATTTTATTTAAAACAAGTGTTGGCAGTGCTTCACCATCAATGTCATCAGCAATAACCAATAACGGACGACCTTGTTCAACAATCGACTGTAATAAGGTCAAGATTTCTTGGATACTTGAAATCTTCTTATCTGTAATTAATATATATGGATTATCAAGATCTGCTTCCATCTTATCATTGTCAGTTACCATATACTGTGATAGGTAGCCACGGTCAAACTGCATCCCTTCAACGACATCAAGTGAAGTATCAATTCCCTTGGATTCCTCAATAGTAATTACACCATCGTTACCAACCTTTTCCATCGCATCAGCAATCAACTTACCAACTTCTTCATTTGCAGATGAGATAGCAGCAACTTGAGCAATATCACTTTTTGACTCAACCTTGTGTGACATTGCGTGTAATGCCTCAACAGCCTTTTTGGTAGCAAGTTCAATCCCGGTACGGATCCCAACCGGATTGGCTCCTGCAGTAACGTTCTTCATACCTTCGTTGACGATTGCTTGTGCCAAGACTGTCGCTGTCGTTGTTCCATCACCAGCAATATCATTAGTTTTAGAAGCAACTTCTGAAACTAACTTTGCACCCATATTTTCAAAATGGTCTTCAAGCTCAATCGACTTAGCAATTGTAACACCATCATTTGTAATTGTTGGGGAACCATAAGATTGTTCAAGAACAACGTTTCTTCCTTTTGGTCCAATTGTTGATTTAACAGTATCTGCTAATTTATCAACCCCTGCAAGCATCTTTGCACGTGCATCCTCTGAAAATTTGATTTCTTTTGCCATTTAAAATTCACCCCATATTAAATACTTTTTCGAGTTATTCATAAACTTCGTTGAACTTTATTACTTTATTATTAATCTATGATAGCAACAATATCTTTTTCGTGAACAACCAAGTACGCTTTTTCCTCATACTTAACTTCTGTACCAGCATATTTATCAAATAAGACAGTATCTCCTGCTTTAACTGATAAAACTGATTTTTCACCACTATCAAGAACACGACCGTCACCAACTGCTACAATTTTACCTGTTTGCGGTTTTTCTTGCGCGTTACTTGCCAGGACAATTCCACCGACAGTTTGTTCTTCTTCTTTTTGAACTTCTAAAACTACTCGATCTCCTAAAGGCTTAAGCACTTTATATCCCTCCAATATTGTTATCCTTTAGCACTCATTGCTTGTGAGTGCTAACTACAGTTATTACTATAATCAATTTCAGAATTAATTGCAACCTTTTTATCACTCTTTATCTTTAAGTGCTAATTCACTTTGTTAAATGTGCTATACTATGTGCATTGAATTTCACCCTTACGATTGGAGCATATATATGAGTTTAAAAAATAATTCTTTAGCACTAACCTTAACTTATCTTCTAGTAATGCTGTTGCCCAACATTTTCTTAACTTTTTTTAAAGATAATAATATCTACTATGCACTTATTACTATATGTAGTCTCCTAGGGATGTTAGCCATGTTTTACTTTAATCATAAATATCCGTTCATTAATTCGTTGGCTCCCAAAAAGAGTTCTTATCTAAAAACCTTGCTCTGGGGTATTGGCGGAGCTGTAGCAGCATTAATCCTTCAACATCTAAGCTCTTTTATTGAAATTAATTTTCTTAATCAAGCAATCGAATCTCAAAATACTGCAGCAGCGTTAACTATTCTGAGCCAGTATCCTTACTATATTTTTTATATTGTTTTGGCTGCTCCCATCATGGAGGAATTTGTTTTTCGCAAGGTCTTATTCGGTAATCTGAGTGGTTTGCTAGGACAAGTTGGGGCAGCACTGCTCTCCAGCACTCTTTTTAGTATTGCACACCAAGATGCTCACTTCTTTACCTATGCTATCATTGGATTAACCTTTTGCTTTATTTATTCCAAAACAGGGAAACTTCATTCTTCTATGCTAGCTCATATTCTCATGAACACAATTATCGTTATTCTTAATTTAATTTAATAAAAATACCAAAAAAGCTGCCTTCATAAAGGGCAGCTTAGCATTAAGGTCAACAAAGTTAAATCCAAATCTAGTTTTCTTATTAATTTAAATGCAATCTATACGCCAATATTTTACGTCTAACTTTAAACTAATCAGGACAAACTATCTGCTATATTCATGCTCTCCAGTTAGCACTTAGTTTTACTGACTTACGTTGTATCTCACTTCAACCAAAAATAGTTCTCTTGATAAAACTTGTTGATAGCATACCTGCTATGTAAAAAAAGCTAGCCACGATCAGTTTCATCCTGTTTGCCAAACTTATCTAAGAAATAAATCAGTGTTTGCAATTCGTTAGTTAAGTCGACATTTTGAACCCGCACGTTTTCTGGTACTGTAATCCTTAAAGGTGTAAAGTTCAGAATTCCCTTAACTCCAGCTTCAACCACTTCGTTGGTTACTTCTTGTGCAACTTTTGCAGGAACAGTTAAAATAACAATTTCGATTTGTTGGACAGATAATTGCTCTTTCATATCATTCATATGATAGACTGGCACACTACTTTGGATCGTCCCGGTAATATCTTCCTTGACATCAAAAGCTGCACTGATGCGGACATTATTACTTTGATGAAAATTATAATTTAATAATGCATGACCTAAGTTACCTACACCGACAAGTGCAACATTTGTTAGTTTATCTTGGTTAAGTGTCTTCTTAAAAAAAGCAAGTAGACTTTCAACGTCATAACCATAGCCGCGTTTTCCTAGAGCACCAAAGTATGAAAAATCACGACGAATCGTTGCTGAATCAACTTTTACAGCGTCTGCTAGTTCTGTTGAAGAAATCCGTTGCTTACCGGCATCTGATAGGAAATGAAGATAGCGGTAATAAATCGGTAATCTTTTGGCAGTTGCATGCGGTATCTTTGATGTTGCCATAATAATTCCTCCTTTCCAAATTAAAGTCAAACTTGTTATCATTGTAACATAGACTCTGAGACCTGAGAACAAATATCATATCTCTTTCGCTAAACAGAGTCGTACACCACTTTTTCAACATAGTTATGCTACACTAAAAAAAGTGTGTATGCAATAAGTTACCTATTTTGTCTTTCAATTCTTAAAAAACTTATTATAACTACATGTTATTCAATTAGGAAGTGTAAATATGATTTTACTTGAAGTTCAACAAGCTGCCCGCTATTTTGGAGCAGATGTCCTTTTCAAAAAGGTAAATCTTACTATTCAGGAAAAAGCTCGTATCGCCCTCGTTGGACGTAACGGTGCAGGAAAGTCGACACTTATCAAAATGATCATTGATCAGCAAAAACTTGATGAAGGGACTATTGTAAAAAAGAAAAACCTTACAATCGGTTACCTTGCACAAGATACTGGTCTTGAATCAAATAATACGATCTATGCAGAAATGTTAACCGTTTTTGCAGAACTACAAAAAACTGAACGGCAGATACATCAGTTAGAACAAGCTATCGCAGAAGCTGCGGAAACTAAAAGTCAACAACAATACGCTAATTTGCTTGATCAGTATGATCAAATACAACATAATTTTAAAGAACAAAATGGTTACGGTTATGAATCCGAAATTCGCTCTGTTTTACATGGCTTTCATTTTTTTGAGAAAGATTATTCTAAAAAGATTGCTTCACTATCTGGTGGGCAAAAAACACGCTTAGCGTTAGCCAAACTACTTCTCGAAAAACGTGATCTTTTGATTCTTGATGAACCGACTAACCATCTAGATATTGAAACATTAAGTTGGCTTGAAGGATATCTGCAGTCGTACAGCGGCGCATTATTACTTGTATCGCATGATCGTTACTTTTTAGACAAAATCGCTACTACTGTTTATGAATTAACCCAGCATTCAATCCAGTCTTATCATGGGAACTATTCAGATTATATCCATGAAAAAAACGATCGTTTGCGACTCCAGTGGAAAAATTATGAAAAACAACAAGCTGAAATCAGTAAAATGGAAGATTTCGTTAATCGTAACTTAGCTCGAGCTTCTACAACTAAACGTGCTCAAAGTAAGCGCAAGCAACTTGAAAAAATTGAACGGCTTGGGCGACCCAAGGGAAAAGAACAAGGACCGCACTTTCAATTTAAAGTTAATCAAGAGAGCGGTAATATCGTTCTAGAAGTAAAAGATGCCGCCATTGGTTATGATAATACAATTATTTCTAACCCGATCAATCTTGATCTCCGCAAACACAATATTATGGCTATTGTTGGTCCAAATGGCATCGGCAAGTCAACCTTACTCAAAAGTATCTTGGGAAAGATCCCCTTTATTAAGGGTAGCAGTCGTTTAGGAACAAATGTTGATGTTGGCTATTACGACCAAGAGCTAAAAAACATTCACGCTACTAAAACGGTTCTAAACGAGATTTGGGATGATCACCCTCTTATGCCTGAAAAAGATATTCGGTCTATTTTAGGCAGCTTTCTTTTCTCTGGAGATGATGTTAAAAAAATGGTTCATAATCTTTCTGGTGGTGAAAAAGCTCGCTTATTACTGACTAAATTAGCTATGAATAAACATAACTTTCTTATTTTTGATGAACCTACCAACCATCTAGATATTGACAGTAAGGAAGTTCTAGAAGATGCTCTTCTTAACTTCAGTGGGACCGTCCTATTCGTCTCACATGATCGCTATTTTATCAACAAAATTACCACTAGTGTCTTAGAGCTCTCGCCTCATGGCAGCAAGTTATTTTTAGGTGACTATGACTATTACCTTGATAAAAAGGAAGAACAGGAGTTGATCGCCAATGAAGCTAAAAACACAGATGAAGTTGGGGTTAAACCAACTATTTCGCTTGCTAAAAGTAATTATAAAGATAGCAAGGCCGCTCAAAAACGCGTCCGCAAGTTAAAACGTGAGATTACTAAGGTGGAAAATGAAATTGAACAGTTGACCCACAAAAAAGTAACCCTTGAAACTGAGATGTCATTACCAGAAACCTTCTCCGATGCGACTAAAATGCAGCAATTACAGGTACAATTAAGTACTTGTACCACACAGCTTGAACAGTTTGAACAACTCTGGGAAGAAAAAAGTATGGAACTAGAAGAAAAACAATCCTAATAAATTCTGTACTTAATGGAATATGCATAAAACCCAGGTACATGACATAAGTTTAGCCCCCCAAAAAAGCGTACTAAGGCAAGAATTCATTTGCTTTAATACGCTTTTACTTTTATGTTATAAACCTCAGATCTACACCTAGATACATTTGGTGCATAATTATTTCTTCAACGGAAACTCTAAACTTGGTTCAGCATTCAAACTCATATCTGCTCTAATTCCCGCCTTCCACGCAATATAACCAGCTGCTCCGATCATTGCTGCATTGTCACCGCAAAGCTTGACCGGTGCCATTAATAGTGAGACATCTTCAAAGTCCTGAAGTTCACTCTTGATTCGTTCACGTAACCCACTATTAGCTGCCACACCTCCTGCTAAAATCAATTGCTTAACTGGATATTTTCGTAGTGCCTTAACCATCTTATGCGCCAAAACATCAACCACACTTTGCTGAAAACTCGCGGCTAAATCTGCATGATTCAACTCTTTTCCTAGTTGATCAGCATGATGAACAGTATTTATAAACGCACTTTTAAGACCACTAAAACTAAAATCAAAGTTATCCTCATCGATCATTGCACGTGGAAAATTAAAAGTATCTTGCCCTTGGTGTGCTAACCGATCAATTTCCTTTCCAGCCGGATAATTAATTCCCAGTATCCGTCCGACCTTATCATAAGCTTCGCCAGCAGCATCATCGCGTGTCTCACCGATTATCTCATAGCTATTCGGCTTGGCAAGATAGACTAATTCTGTATGCCCACCTGATACCAACAATGCTAGTGCTGGAAAAATAATTGGTTCTACAAACCGCGCAGCATAAATATGGCCGGCCATATGGTTAACTGGAACTAAAGGCAGGTTGTGCGCAAAAGCCACGGCTTTAGCTGCCGCAACCCCTACAAGTAATGCCCCCACAAGTCCAGGCCCATATGTAACTGCCACCGCATTTAAATCATCATAACTAACTTGAGCTTCATTCAAAGCATCTTCAAGACAGCCCACAACTTGTTCAATATGGTGGCGACTGGCAACTTCTGGTACAACCCCTCCAAAACGCTTATGGCTATTTATTTGAGTTGCAATAATATTAGCTAAAATTTTGTGCCCATTCTCAATAATAGCGACACTCGTCTCATCACAACTTGACTCAAAAGCTAAAACTAACTCTCTTTGCTTTTCCATGCTTAATCTTTTCCTTTTCTTGAAAATTCATATCTCATATCAACAGCATCTTCATGATTGGACACATAGTATTCTTTTTTCAAGCCATAGCTTGTAAAACCTAATGATTGATATAAAGTCTGGGCAGCTTTATTGCTTAACCGGACTTCCAAGCTAAGTGATTGGTAACCTTCGGCAGCTGCTGTATCCATGATGACCTGCATTAAGTATCGTCCAAGTCCTTTTCTTTGAAATACTGGTAACACAGCTACATTAGTAATATGAACATCTTTTTGTCGCTGGTCAAACATTGCTCCAATAAAAGCTACTAGTCGGTCGTCATAACGCATTATCAAATACAAGTTCTTATTTTCATTCTTTATTTCCCCTTCAAATACACTAAGGTTCCAAGAATTATCATCCGGGTAAACTTTCTTTTGTAAATTAAGTAGTTCTGGAATATCAGGGACTATCGCTCGGCTTACCAAAAAAGACTGCTTATTTATTAAAACATGTCGGTTTTTAAAGACAGGCTCAAATTTATGTGGTTCTTTAGCCCACAATGATTTTAATAAAATACTAAACTTTTTTAACATACGGTTCATGATTAGTCTCCTGATGATTTTTTAGCCACCGTGTTTCTGCCTGTGTCAAACGCAAATACCGCGGGACAAAGTGGTCGATATTCACGGGTTTCCTTTCTTCTCCCAACAAACCAAGTATATAAGCTTGCGGATATGCAAAGTTCTTTTGTGCAAATGAAATCTTCTCTGAACTGAACCTGTCTAACAGCTGTCCCTTAAACTGCAAGCAATCCTTTCCCATAAAAACAACTTGTGGATATGCTTGCAATAGTTCACAAAGCCCCGTAAGACTAATATGCTGATCATCAATTACTTGCTCAGGTTTACCTGCTTTAATATAATAAGCTCCCGCAAAAACATTCTCCCGCCGTGCATCAAATAACGGGACAACCAATTTATTTGTCTCTGGAAACCCACCTGCCAGTACTTCCAGACTTGAAACTCCAACCAGTTCTTTATTCAAAGTATAAGCGAGCATTTTAGCGGTAGTTACACCGATCCGCAAACCTGTATATGATCCTGGTCCTTGCGCAACAACCACTCGATCAAGTTCTTGCGGCTGCCAGTTTGCTCGTTCAAAAAGTTCTTCCACTAGCGGCATCAATGTTACGCTATGGTTTTTCTGAATGTTAGTTGTCATCGTAGCTAACAGCTGCTGGTCTTCAAGCAAGGCAATACTTAGCGGCTGATTTGAAGTATCAATTGCTAACACTTTCATTATATTTATCGCTCCACTTCTTTAATCGTAAATTCCAACAACAATACTATCACATTTGGCAAATATAATGCGAATGAATGCTAACATTCTAATGTTACTCCGGTTAAAAAATAAAAGGCATAAGTATGACATCTGTCTTACCTAGGCCCCATCTTCATTAAAACTAACATGCTTTTCAAAGGTATTCAAATCTACATCCTTACAACTATTGTTATTTGTACAACTGGAATCCCTTATTTCTTAATTATGTTTTACCCAGCTGCACTCGGCTGTACAACATAACCCTTTATCTGTCTTGATGCGGTGAACCGTTTTAACATCACCACTAATCTGAGCGTCACTCGCAACTACATCACCATAATGAACCTCTTGCTTGTATTTAATGTTCATTTTGGTCAACAAATGAGTTAATAAAAAATCGGCTGGCAGCACATCCATCATCCAATCAAAATAATGTGCGTTATTGACATGTTGGTTAGAATCAATATCCATAAAACGAACTTGATACTTTTTATTTCTTACTTGTGCAGTTGTAACTATCTTCCCCGGATCTGGTAAGCGTTCGATCTTTTTGGTGTAATCAGATGCATAAGGTTCAATTAATTCTGGTAAAACACGGGCTATTTTGCGTTTATTTTGATCCATTAAAACAAAAACGGTATGCATCTTAGCCAGTTCTTCTCCTGCTTCACTTTTAATCCAAAAATCACGGTAACAGAAATAGCGATTATAACTTGCTGCCTCCGTTGCAACCATCACTTTCTCATAAATTTGCGGCATTCTTTTAACCGTTATGATATGCTGCGTAACAACCCAGCCTAAACCTAGATCATTAACTTTTTTGACAGTTATCCCTAATTCATTGCTCTGGTCTTGCGATGCCAGCATCATAATATTTACTAGCATACCAACCGTTGTCTTGCGTGTGCAGTCTGTCTCATAAAAGCGGACCTTATGCTCTTCGCTATATCTTTTTCCTGACATCTAGCCATCCCCCGGTTATTGACTATTTCGAATCTATATGATGGTAAGCATTATAAACAAGTTGCTTTTTCAGTTTATTTTCCTTAGCCACTAATTTGATTGCATCGTTTACACGCATAGTCTCATTTGAAAGTAATTGGTTAACTTGTTCTTCAAGAGGTAAGTTCGATTTCTGCTCTTTAGACTCATCTTCTAAAGTTGTATTTCCCTCAACAATTAAGCAAAACTCCCCCCGAACCTCTTCTGTCTTAGCCCATTCTAATGCCTCTGCCAAGTCACCGCGTAAAAACTCTTCATACCTTTTAGTAAGTTCTCGGCACAAAACAATTTTTCGCTTTTCCCCAAAGACTTTAGTTATTGCTTGCAGCGTTTTCTTTAAACGATGCGGTGCTTCGTAAAAAATCATTGTTTCGACATGTTTCTTTAATTTTTCAAGTTCTGCTTCTCTTAATGACTGTTTACGTTCAAGAAAACCGTAAAAAGTGAACGGCTGTGGTACTAATCCTGCCGCGATCAAAGCTGTAAGACCCGCATTAGCACCCGGCAAAGGAACAACCGCAATATCTTGCGCAATACAAGCTACTACTAATTCATGGCCTGGATCACTAATCGAGGGCATCCCAGCATCACTCACCTGGGCTATGGAGTGACCATTGTTGAGTTTATTGATAAGTATCGGAATTCTTTCTTTTGTATTATGTTCATGAAAACTAATCTGTGGTGTCTTTATCTCAAAATGGTTCAGTAATTTTTGTGTATTACGTGTATCTTCTGCGGCAATTAAATCAACTGTTTTAAGAATTTCAAGCGCACGCAACGTTATGTCAGCGAGATTGCCGATTGGTGTCGGAACTAGGTAGAGTGAACCTTTAGTTCCCGAATGATGAAAACTGCTCATAGCTTTGATAGTCATTATCGTCTCTCCCCGTAGATAACATCTTGACAGAAAACACATGGTTCATCATTAATCCGTCTTGTTCCGTACATATTATCAACATTACATACATGGAAACCTTCTTCATAGAGCATCTCTAAATTCTTTCTTGACTTAGATAGACCCTGTCCATCACTTTGCTTTTGTGTCTCTAATTCCTCAAGGTGTTCACGTAAATGCTGATTCTCAATTTCAAGTTCTGCATTTTTTTCAATGACACGCATCATTTCTGTTTTCACTTTTTCAATCTTATCAAGTATTTTCTTAGTTTCTGTTCCCATGTCTGCAAAACTATCGTATAACTCGCGTTTATTCAAAAAATCACCTTCGTTTATTCATGATAACACTGACATAATTCTAGAGTCAGTGCCTCGAGAACATTTTGAAATGATACATTTACCGCTAGCCTTTTCCTTATCCCCAACACCAGCTCAGCTGCTTTAAGAATTTCCTGGGTCGAGAATAGTTGCAGTGCTTTCGTAAAATCCTGATTAAAAGCTGCAAATGAAATCTTACGCTGTGAGTAACGCAGCAACAACAAATCCTTAGTCAGAAGAACTAGCAGATCTAACAATAACTGTTCATCTTTTTTACTTGAAAGCAGTGTTAGAAGTTTCGCCTGAACATCTGCAAAGCAACGCCAATCATTATGCATAATCTGGAGGTACCACTGACAAATATTCTTACAAAGCTGTTCAAAATTAGTATCTTGGGCTAAAGACTCTGCTAAGGCTGTACTATCCGTTATTCTTCCTAAAATTAAAGCCTTCTCTTTGGAGAGTCCTTTTTCTTCAAGCCGTGTAACCATTTGAGTGCTCGTCAAGGCAGGAAGGTCAATTAATTGACATCTTGAAATAATCGTTGGAAGTAATCGATTAACGGCTGTTGTTAAAAGTATCGCTGTTACTTGACCACTAGGCTCTTCTAAAAATTTCAGTAAACTATTGGCAGCCCCTGTTGTCATTTTCTCTGCATCCTGAATGATAAAGAATTTACGATTACTCTCAACTCCGCTTTTACTGAACTCTTCTTTTAAAAAACGAATTTGACTAACCTTAATCGAAAGACCTTCTGGAGCTATAAAAACAACATCCGGCTGGTTTCCATCCGCAATTCTTTTACATTCAGAACACTCAAGGCAGGGAACGCCCGCTTGCTGCTTAGGACAATATATTCCCTGCGCGATCCAGATAGCCAGTTCCTTTTTGCCAACTCCTTGTGGTCCTGCAAAAATATAGGCATGTGCCAGACGCTTACTTGTAATTAAGTCAGCAAAGTGCTGCGTTAATTTAGGTTGTAATGTAACTGCTGTTCCTTGCTTCATTCTAAACCATCCTAAAATTGTAGAAAAGAGTCGATCGGTAATACAAAAACCGTCGCTCCACCAACTTGAACTTCAACAGGGTAAGATGCTGTAGAATCCATCGTCGCATCTAAGTTAACTGGTGGGGTCATAAATTGCTGTCTTGTGCGTGAAGCGTGTTTTATTGCTTCTAAGACTTCGTCCACACGTTCATCCTCGATCCCGATCATATAAGTTGTGTTACCTGATTTTAAAAAACCGCCTGTTGTCGAAAGCTTCGTTGCACGAATATTAGCTTCAATAAATAAATTACTAAGCCGATTACTATCCTTATCCTGAATAATCGCAATAATCATTTTCATTTTTATTCCTCCATTTAGAAACCATCTTTAGTAAAGAAAGCCGGTAGTTTATTGCCTAACTGAGTAAGAGCTTCTCGAACTACATTCTCTAGAGGTTGATTGGCATTAATCGTTATAATTCGTTCTTTTTCTCGCTGAGCTAACTTGATATATGCTTGATGAACACTCTCGTGAAAAGCTAATGGTTCTGTATCTAAACGGTCTACCTCATCGTTGGTACGGTACTTTTTTATCCGTTGCAAACCTACTGCAGGAGCAACATCAAAGTACAACGTCAGATCTGGAATCAATCCTCCCGTTGCGAAAACATTCATTTGTGCAACGGCATCTTCTCCTATATGACGTCCTACACCTTGATAAACGATTGAACTATCGACGTAACGGTCACTTAACACTAATTTACCTGCTTTTAGAGCTGGAAAAACAGTCTCAACTAGGTGCTGGCGTCTTGCAGCTGCGTACAACAAAGCCTCAGTACGTGCATCCATCTCCGTTAGTTCTTTGTCTAAGATGATTTTTCGAATTGCTTCAGCAATTCGATTACCGCCCGGTTCACGTGTCTCTAAATAATCTGCTTGCGTCTGTTCAAGATAAGCGGTAATTGCTTTCAATACACTTGTCTTCCCAGATCCATCTGGCCCCTCGAATGTCACAAACTTTCCTCTCACGTTAGATAACCTCACTAGTCTTATTATAGTATATTTTACTTTATTAACGCCAGTCGCTAGGTCAAAAGTTCTTTTTTGACCCCGAGTTTCTTGCTGATTCCGTATATCACATGTACTTTATCCATTACAAAAATACAAGGCCGATCAGCAAAACATCCGTTTCGCAACCAGCCTTGCATTTCTTAATATATCATAGTGGTAATAAAAAATTACTGATTCGTCATACAATCAATGCTCAATGATCGATGCTTGGATGTGTCCCTTAACTTTTCTTCTACGAGCTTCCAAATAAAGGAACGCATACTTGGCGCCTGCTAGTTCAGTTTGAGCAACTAGTTCATCGTCAACTTCCCGCACAGCTTGCTGGGTCTGTTTAGCACTCTCCCAATCAGCTGCCGCACTATCAATCGTTTCTAACAAAAAGCTATCGTAAATTGTCCTAAGTTTCTCTTTATTTCGACCAAACAATTTTGTCAGCGCCTCCTCAAGTTTAAATCTCCTGACGGCCTTCGATCGCTTTGTAGAGCGTCATCTCATCAGCATATTCAATATCGCTGCCTACAGCTAACCCGTGTGCTAAGCGTGTTACCTTGATGTTAGCTGGTTTAATTAACCGTGAAATATACATTGCCGTTGCCTCACCTTCAGGCGTGGCGTTTGTAGCAATAATAACCTCTGTTAAATCAGGGTTTTTTTGCAGTCGTTTCACTAAACTGGCAATATTAATATCCTCTGGTCCACGTCCTTCCATCGGTGACAAGACACCATGTAAAACGTGGTACAACCCATGATATTCACGCATTTTCTCTAATGACATTACATCTTTAGATTGTTCTACAACTATTACCTTAGTACGATCGCGACCTTTATCAGCACAGATAACACAAGGATCACTTTCAGTAATATTACCGCAAATACTACAGTAATGAAGGTTTTTCTTAGCTGCCACAAGTGCCTGAGAAAATTCATTAACATCATCAGTGTCCATACTGATCGTATAGAAAGCTAAGCGCACAGCCGTCTTTTCACCAATTCCAGGTAATTTCATATAACCATCAATCAGTTTTGCAATTGGTTCTGGATACTGCATCTTTAAGGTTCCTCTCTCACTTAAGTTCTAATTAAAACCCTGGTACATTACGGGTATATTTTCCCATCGTTTTTTGTGTCTCTTCTTCAACTTTTTGCATTGCATCGTTGACAGCCATAATAACAAGATCCTGTAGCATATCTACATCATCTGGATCAATCGCCTCAGGACTGATAACAATATCCTTCATCTCACGCTTACCTGTGAACTTTACAACTACAGCATCATCTGCTGACTTCCCCGTAAAAATTGTTTGATCAAGTTTTTCTTGATCAACTTTCATATTTTTCTGCATCTTCTGCATTTGTTTCATCATGCCTTGCATATTTCCCATTCCACGCATCATAATAACAACATCCCTTCATTTAATCTTCTTTTACTTCAACAATTTCTTCACCAAATATTTTTTTGGCCTGGTCTACTACCTCATCCTTAGGTGGTTCAACTGCCTCAGCTTTTGCAGCATTATTATTATTTTCCAGTTCTTCTTTGTGTTCTACTAAATATTTCTGCCTTAGTTTAGGCCACTGCGTCTGCGTGATAAAGACTAATGTCATTTTATCACCTACTAAGCGTTCTAAGCCACTAGTTAGTGCCTGTAATAACTCCTCATCCGCCATTGCTTTTTCGCACAAAAAATCATACTTAAAACTTACAATAACTCCGCTGTTGCTAGCTGCAACTGGTTGTGTGATATTCATAATCGCACGCTGCGTTACAGAAAGCATCGCCATTAAGTCTCCCCAAATACCCTTTAATTGTACCAAACTATCACGTGTTGCATTAGCCAAAATGGGATAAACTTTTTCTAGTTCAACCTTAGGGCTCTTATAACCTGATCCCTTCTTAGCTACAGCCTTCGTACCAGACGAGGTTGCTCGTGCCATGTTAGTGTTAGACACCATCGAACCCTGTTTCTTTAATTCTCTAACTTGCTGCGTCAAACCCTGAAGTTGCTCTTGTAGCTTGGCAACAGTTGTTGCAGCTACTGATTCATCCGCATCATTTACTTTAAGCTGTGCTAATTTAACCGTCAAGACCTCAAGGTAGACATCAGTATGCGTTGAAAAGCGCATACTTTGCTGCTGCTCATTTAAGATATCGATTGCCCTGTACAGTAATTGAGCATCCGACTCTGCTGCCATCTTTTTAAAATCTGCGCTTTCACTTACATCTTCATCTGATTGTAAGATCTCAGGTGCTGTTTTAAAAAGCAACAGAGTCCGATAATAATCAATAATGTCCTCGATAAAACGATTGGCATTCTTACCTTCATCTAATATCAATTGCAACTCTTGCAAAGCTTGTGCAGTCTGATGCGCAAAAATCTCTTGTAAATACTTTTGTAATTTTTCATGAGTAACACTACCAGTTACCAATAATGCATTTTGCAGCGTCACTTTGTGTCCACCAAAAGAGATAACTTGATCTAAGATACTTAAGGCATCCCGCATTCCGCCAGCTGCGGCTTTGGCAATTACCTTCAATGCTTCTTTTTCATATGTTAACTTATCTTGTTCTAAAATATAAGCCATCCGTGTATAGATATCTTGTATATCTATTCTCCGAAAATCAAAACGCTGTGTCCGTGAAATAATAGTTGCAGGTATCTTGTGCGGTTCTGTTGTTGCTAAGATAAAAACAACGTTTGCTGGTGGCTCTTCAAGTGTTTTTAACAATGCATTAAAAGCTCCCGCTGAGAGCATATGCACTTCATCAATAATATAAACCTTATAATCAGCCTGTGTTGGTGCATATTTTACTTTATCCCGAATATCCCGAACCTCGTCAACACTATTATTTGAAGCGGCATCAATCTCAATAACATCGTTTAGGCGTCCTTCAGTTATCGCACGGCAAATATCACACTCGTTACATGGTTCACCATTTTTTTGGTGATGACAATTAAGTGCCTTAGCAAATATTTTTGCCGCAGAAGTCTTTCCAGTTCCGCGCGGTCCGGTAAAGAGATAGGCGTGACTGGTCTGACCAGTAGAAATTGCATTTTTTAATGTTTGTGTAATCATCTTCTGACCAATAAGATCCTCGAATCTTTGTGGTCTCCAAACACGATATAATGCTTGATACCCCATTCTTTACTCCTCTTTTCGTAAAAATTTGCTTGATACTATTAAATAGTTGGCATTAATTAAAAAAAATCTCCCGATCGTAATTGATCGAGAGCTTCGCTATCATATTAACTTAAGACACATGCTGAACCAAGCTTAGTGCTGCTTCCTTCCGGATCTGACACGATTCACAAGGACAACATTGTCTCAAGGCCTTTCGGCAGTTACTATGATACACGTTTTTCTCTTAAATTACCAGTTTTACTTTATCTTTTTTTGCTGCTTTCTTCGCTTTCGTATTTGTTTAAAGAAATTCTTTAACAGTCGGGCACATTGCTCCTTTAATAACCCTTGTTCTACTTTGACCTGATGGTTAAAGCGTTTATCTGTCAGTAGATTCATCAATGTCCCGACCGTTCCAGCCTTGGGGTCTGGAGCTCCATAGTATACTTCTTTAACTCTTGCATTAATAATCGCACCACTACACATCGGACAAGGTTCTAACGTTACGAATAACTGTGCTTCTGGTAGACGCCAACTACCAACAGCATCGTTTGCTTCCTGAATTGCTAACAGTTCAGCATGCATTGTTGCATTCTGGCTGTGTTCACGCAGATTATGCCCACGACTGATTATTTTTCCCTTCCAGACAATTACACAGCCAATGGGAACTTCACCGATTCTTTCTGCCTGAATCGCTTCATAAATAGCCTCTTTCATGAAATATTTTTTTTCATTTTCACTTAAAGCCACTATTCCTATCAGCCCTTCCGCTTATCTTTCTTTAATACTTTCAAGTATAAAATACCCTTTTTCCTTAGCTATTACTGTACAATTTCCAAAAACTTCTTCAAGCTTTTTTCTAGCTGAAGGGGCTCCCTGCTTTTTCTGAATCACAACTACAATCTTACCATTTTTTTGTAGATGCATATATGCTTCTGTAAGAATTAAATGCACTACTTTTTTCCCTGCTCTAATAGGCGGATTAGAAACGATTACGGCATAATCATCTTTTTTTACTTGTTGATAAATGTTCGACTCTGTAACAGTCACATTAGTAATGTTATTTTTAGCTGCGTTTTTTTGAGCTAGCTCAAGTGCTAATTCATTTACATCGACCATATCGACATGCGACTGTGGGTACTTTTTAGCAAGTGCTAAACCGATCGGTCCGTAGCCACAACCAACGTCAAGGAAATCCCCTTGAAGCGGCTGCTCTAACTTGATATTCTGAAGAAGTACCCTTGAACCAAAATCAACTGTTCTTTTGGAGAAAACACCGTTATCAGTTATAAACGTCAAGTTACTTCCTAATAGTTCAAAGTTCCAAGTCTGTTCATTATGCTCAACATCTGGATTTTTAGAATAATAATAGTTTGTCATCAATAAAGCCAACTTTCCTTAATTTAAAAGCTTATTTCAATATTAAAAGAGGCTAGATTATCCCCTTCTAGCAAAACACTATATCTCGTAACACTTAGATGAGAAAGGCCTATATATAGTGCTGTAATACTTGATTATTTTCTGAATTGCTGTATACTTAGCATACAATATATTAATGAGGGGTGCCAACTATGAGTTTAGCAATTTTTACAAAAAATAACTGCATTCAGTGCAAGATGACCAAAAAATTTTTGAAAGAACATCAAATTTCTTTTGAAGAACATAATATTACTAATGAACCTAAATATATTGACTACCTTCAAGAAAAAGGCTTCCGAACCGTTCCTGTTATTGAAAAAAATAGTGATCCCATTATTAACGGCTTTCGTCCAGATCTTTTGAAGACTTTAGTAGCACAATAAATTTTTATTGAAGCATTCAAACATCTATTTTTAGTAATCATTGTTTTAGTTTGAACCTGCTTCAATATTTTTTTGCACTTAAACATTCAAGTATACCTAAACAATAACATGAACAATTTAGTCACTAAGTACCTTTAGAGTCCCGCGCAATAACGTAACTATTACCGGAACTGGCGACCACAACATACGTCTTGTTTCTAGTAAGACTTGTGTCTAATAGATGCCATGTTCCGTTAATTTATGTTCTCTGCTTAATTAAAGCTTAGTGAGCGAATTAAATCTTAAGAAAGTGGTGAAAAACTTGTCGCTTAAACAAATAGACAGCAGTCAGGTTACCTATTATGACTTGAACAACGAAATTAATATCCCTGTGGACGGTCAGATTCCTTTACAAAGGGACAAAGAAGCTTTGGAAGCTTTCCTCAAAGAAAACGTTCGACCCAATATGATGACTTTTTCGTCTCTTAAAGAACGTTTTGATTATCTCTGCACAAATGATTATCTAGAACGTGAATTTATAGAAAAATATACTTTTACCTTTATTGAAAAACTTTATCATTTTTTGGAAGAAGCACATTTTAAATTTAAAACATTTATGGCAGCCTATAAATTCTATGCCCAATACGCTCTTAAAACTAACGACAACACTATGTACCTAGAACGTTTTATTGATCGTGTTGCTGCAAACGCACTTTTCTTTGCAAATGGCGATGAAAAGTTGGCTCTGGCACTTGCTGACGAAATAATCCATCAACGTTATCAACCGGCTACGCCCAGTTTTCTAAACGCCGGTCGGAAGCGTAGAGGTGAGCTTGTTTCTTGTTTTCTAATTCAAATCACTGATGATATGAACTCGATTGGACGTGGGATCAATTCTGCCCTGCAGTTGTCACGAATTGGCGGTGGTGTCGGGATCACTCTCAGTAATTTACGTGGAGCAGGTGCACCTATCAAAAATATTCAAGGGGCTGCCTCTGGAGTTGTTCCTGTTATGAAATTACTTGAAGATAGTTTTTCCTACTCTAATCAGTTAGGTCAACGTCAAGGTGCTGGTGTTGTTTATCTCAATGTTTTCCACCCTGATATTATCTCTTTTCTATCGGCTAAAAAAGAAAATGCTGATGAAAAGATTCGGGTAAAAACATTGTCACTAGGCGTCCTCGTACCTGATAAATTTTATGAATTGGTTCGTAACGATGAGGACATGTATCTTTTTGAACCATGGGGTGTGGAACGTGTCTATGGTGTGCCATTCTCTTACATCGACATTACCAAGGAGTATGACAACTTAGTTGCAGATCCACGGATCCCTAAGAAAAAAATAAGCGCTCGTGAACTGGAAACTGAAATTAGCAAGTTACAGCAAGAATCAGGCTATCCGTATATTATTAATATCGATACTGTCAACAAAGCTAATCCTATTGACGGTAAGATTATTATGAGTAACTTATGTTCAGAAATACTCCAAGTTCAAAAGCCATCTACTGTCAATAACACTCAAACCTATGACAAAATGGGGACTGACATCAGTTGTAACCTTGGTTCAACTAACATTGTTAATTTGATGGCTTCCCCTAACTTTGGTAAATCGGTTGAAACAATGGTACGTGCTCTAACCTTTGTTACCGATCATTCCGATATAGACGTCGTGCCATCTATTCAACACGGGAACAAAATAGCCCATACAATTGGACTTGGCGCAATGGGTCTGCATGCCTTTCTTGCTAAAAATAAAATCTACTATGGTTCTAAAGAATCACTTGATTTTACCAATATCTACTTTATGCTCTTAAACTATTGGACATTGAAAGCTTCTAATCAAATTGCTCAAGAACGGCAGGAAACTTTTGCTGATTTTGAAAAGAGTAAGTACTACGACGGTAGTTATTTCAACAAATACTTGCAAACAACTTTTGTTCCTGAAACGGCGAAAGTTAAAGCTATTTTCAAAGATATCTTTATCCCTTCACAAGAAGACTGGGATGAGCTAAAGCAAGCTGTCCATCAACATGGTCTGTATCATCAAAATCGACTAGCAGTTGCCCCTAATGGCTCAATCTCATATATTAATGATACAACTGCCAGCCTACATCCGATTATCAACCGGATTGAGGAACGACAGGAGCGAAAGATTGGAAAGATCTATTACCCAGCGCCTTACCTTTCTAATGAAACACTTCCATACTATCAATCAGCCTACGATACCGATATGCGAAAAGTGATCGATGTCTATGCCGCAGCACAACAGCATGTCGATCAAGGGATGAGTATGACTCTGTTTATGCGCTCAACTATTCCTGAAGGCTTATATGAATGGAAAAACGGTAGTACCAACAAAATGACTACGCGTGATCTCTCAATTCTACGTAACTATGCTTATCACAAAGGAATTAAGTCAATCTACTATATTCGTACTTTCACAGACGACGAAACCGAAGTCGGTGCTAATGAATGTGAGAGCTGTGTTATTTAAGTAATTATTTCAACTAACACATACAAGCTACTAAATAATAGGAATAAAGAAGCAGGGCTAACTTGGAAAGTAATATCCAAGTTAGCCCTGCTTCTTTTTATTTAAATAAATTAGTAACTAACAAAAGCCTTTTCTTTCGTTCAGCTCCCATTGTCTTTTGATTAACAACTGAAGCTAATTGTAGCATCGTTATGAAAACTGAATTTCGCTTACGATAAGCAGTATATTTAGAATGCCACTCTGTTACATACTTATTTTTGTAAGAGCGTAACCCTTGGAAACCATAAAAATGATAACCATACTCGTAGATTAAGTGTGCAGCACGTTCCTCGATGAAACTGTATTCCGAACGACCAACATTAGAAAGTGGTGCCATTCCCATATTGAAGTATTCATAACCTTCTTTTTGACCATACTCAAATAAACTAACAAAGATCTTATCCATAATCCCAGATGGGGCTTCTTTAGAATGACGCATCAAATCAACTGAGAGGATCCTCTTACTGCCCGTTGGCATAATATTGGCAAATGCAACAGCCTGATGCTCAGCATCACGGATAACCGCAATTGGTGACTGGTTAAGATAATACTCATCAAAAAAGCCTAACGAAAAGCCCTTCTCATTTTGACCGTTAAGCCAGCTATCAGAGATTCTTTTGAATTCAGCCATTTGTTCTAATGAAAAAGGCGGCTGTTCCAGTGAGAATTGATAGCCTTCTCGCGCAAATTTATTAATTAAGGCTCGTTGCGCTCTTTTCTTTTTGCCTGTTAATGTGAAGTCCGCCAGTTTAACGTAACCTTCTTCACCAGTTTTAATAAAGTCAAACCCTAATTCATGTAAGATCAACGTTAATTGACTGTTGATCTCATAAAAAGTTAGTTGATAACCTTCTTTATCGGCCTCACGCATCAATTGTAGGATAGCCTTTTCAAAATAAGCGGTGTTCCCGACTGGTTCCCCCATGATGATTAATTTATTAGCTTTTTTACGGTACATAAAAAACAACTGATCCTCATCATTTTCCTGATAGAAATAAATATTTTTATCCCGTAAAAAAGCTAGGTGGCTTGTTTCATTTCCTGCAAATCTTTTAACAACTTGCTTTATGCGCTCTTCTGGAAAGACCGTTGTTGCAAATTTATTTCTTGCATTTGATAAGTATTTAAAAATTAGGATCAGTGCAAGTGCCGCGATCACTAAACCAACAAAACCAGACAACCAAACCTTCTCAGATGGAAATAACAACGCATCTGGAACAGCGTGATGAATTGTATACTGCGTTGAATTAATTGCTCCTACAATCGCATAGAGTACAAAAATCCCCGTAAATAGCAGACCATCAAAGCACATCTTTCCAAATGAATATTGGAAATGATTACGATATAATTCTTTACGTGAAAAAATAACATTTAACATTACTAAAGCCAAAAAACATGTCATTCCAATTGAAAAGCTCCGCCATAATGTATTGATAATCCCCACCAAAAGAAGGATCAATGTTGGCCAAAAGGCCTGTTTAACCTTTGATTCTATTCCACGTGCCATTCCCAACAATAGAAAGGCAAAGACCATACTTGCAATTTGACTTAAAAAGAGAAAGGTATACGGATATAGTTTTACAAAAAAGGAATTGCCAAAAGCAAAATTAGGAACAGTTGATTCAAGTAATATTAATATTCCCGACATGTACAGAAAAACAGTCAATACAAAATGAGCTACTTTACTCAAAAGAGAGTGTGGTATTCCATCAAGAAATGAGTTTATTTTTCTCCCCGCATCATGAATAAACAACCCAATTCCAATACTAAATGGGATTATATAATAAAAAAGACGGAAAAATAACAACCAAACAACACTTGTCTCATTCAACACACCTAGATTTGTCAGTCCGACCAACATAAAAATATCAAAAGAACCTAATCCTCCAGGCATCATTGAAACAATTCCAATAACAGATGCAATAATATACAGAGGAAAAACGGCTGCGAGCTGAACCTTAACGCCCATCATCCAACCAATAAAAAGGAAAAAGCCGCCAGCTGCACCCCATTCTAAAACTGAACCGAAGATCAAAGCACTTTCCTTTTTCAAAGTTAAATCACTAAAGAAAGAACTATTTTTAAAACGTGTCAATAACAGTAGACTCGGAAAGTAAAGTCCTCCCCCTAGCAGCCAGAACCAGTACTGTGCAAAAACACCGCCTATTCCTAGACCAAATACAGCAGCTAATGCAAGCCAGCAATACAATGATAGTCCAGCTAATAGAAAAAGAGCAATCTTGGATAGTGCGAATAGTACCTGTTTCTTTGAAGCATTCTTACTGTAAAAATTTGCTCGTAGGGTTGCTCCTAAAAAGCCGCCAAAACCAGCGATATTTGTGAAAGTATTGGTAATCCAACCACTTTTAACAATGTAAGGTTTGGTAAACCGACCGGGAAGAAAAGAAACAATCGCAAAATCATAGATCAACATTGGAATTATAGAAATTAATCCCACCACTAACATAAGTCCGACTGAAGATATTGATTGTTCTGCTAAGCTGTTCCTCACTTGTAACCAGTCAATCCCTTTGAAAATTCTACCTATTTCATAAAAAATAAAAATCAAAATCGAAAAAAAGAATAATAATTTAAAGATTCCAAACTTTTGTTCAATAAAAAGTTTTATTTTATTTACTATTTTTAACATAAAACCTCCACTTCACATCTAAAAGAACTTGGCTTACTAATAAATATTCAAATTTATTTATCTGATACCTAACCTTTATTTGTTAGTAATTTAAATTAAATTTGAAGTAGTCTGTATCCCGCTCATAATCCTACCCTCGAATTTAAAATAGTAAAAAGGGATGGTAAGATAAACCCCTTACCATCCCTTCAAATTACTTTTTTTGACTTGTTGCATAGCTTCAAGTCTACTCAACTTTAACTATTTAAGAGTAACTACTCCACCAACAGCTTCAAGTTTTGTCTTAAGTTCTTCTGCTTCGTCCTTAGCAACGCCTTCTTTAATTACTGAAGGAACGTTATCAACTAAGCCCTTAGCATCTTTCAAACCAAGACCTGTGATTTCACGAACAGCCTTAATTGCTTTAATCTTTTGGTCACCAGATTCAGTTAATTCAACATCAAATGAATCCTTTTCTGCAGCAGCATCGCCACCTGCAGCACCTGCAGCAGCAACTGGAGCAGCAGCTGAAACACCAAATTCATCTTCGATAGCTTTAACTAAATCGTTTAATTCAAGAATACTTGCTTCTTTTAAATCAGCAATAATTTTTTCTGTATCTAATGCCATTTTTAAAATCCTCCATTTAAAAAAATTTTTTCAGTCTGTAATTTTTGACTAAGCTGCATCATCATCTTTACTGTCAGCAACAGCCTTAACAGCGTAAGCAACATTGCGAACTGGAGCCTGCAATACAGAAAGTAACATTGAAAGTAAACCTTCGCGACTCGGTAATTTTGCAAGTTCATTGATTTGTTCCAATGAAGCAACTTTACCTTCGATCATACCACCCTTGATCTCTAAAGCTTCTGCGTCCTTAGCAAACTTAGCTAAGATACGAGCAGGTGCTACTACATCTTCTTTAGAAAAAGCAACAGCTGTAGGACCTGAGAATGTATCATCTAAACCTTCGTAACCAGCTTTATCAGCTGCACGTTTTAAATATGTGTTTTTAACAACACGAAGTTCAACCTTTTCTTCACGTAATTGCTTACGCAACTCAGTTACTTGTTCAACAGTTAAACCACGGTAATCAATAACCACACATGACACAGCTTCGTTAAACTTTGCAACAACCTCTTCAACAGCGGCTGCCTTCTTTGCAATAACTTCTTTACTCAAATTGATTCACCTCCTAGTCATTGTGTCAGGGCTCTAATATTATAATAAAAAAGCCCTACGTCCACCAAGACATAGAGAAAGTTTCTAAGTAAGAATACTTATACTCCTCGGCAGGTATAATTAAGGCATAAGCCACCTGAGTCTTAGGTAGAATCATCAATAAAAAATTGACCTTAACCAACTTAACATATAAATTAGCCAAAGTCAATCAAATTTCAAATTTTAATTAAAAAGCAGCTGCGTCAAGTGTAACACTTGGCCCGAATGTAGAAGCAACTGAAACATGTTTTATATATTGTCCTTTAACTGATGCAGGACGTGCTTTTACAATCACATCTTTAATTGTATTAAAGTTTTCAACAAGTGCCTTTTCTTCAAATGAAACTTTTCCGATTGGAACATGAACATTACCGGCTTTATCAGTCCGGTATGTTACTTTACCTGCTTTAGATTCTTTAACAGCCTTAGTAACATCCATTGTAACTGTTCCAGTCTTAGGGTTAGGCATCAAGCCCTTAGGTCCTAAGACACGGCCTAAACGACCAACCTGAGCCATCATATCTGGTGTTGCAATTGCAACATCAAAGTCTAACCAACCAGATTGAATACGTTGTACTAAGTCATCGTCACCAACGACATCGGCTCCGGCAGCTTCAGCGTCTTTAGCCTTTTGTCCCTTAGCAAAAACAATAACTGTTTGTTCCTTACCTGTTCCGTTTGGTAAAACGACAGCTCCACGTAATTGCTGATCTGCTTGCTTTGTATCTAAGTTCAAGTTATATGCAACTTCAACCGTCGAATCAAACTTAGCAAAATCAACTTTTTTAACTAAAGCTAAAGCTTCTTCAGCATCGTATGTTTTACCTACTTCAATTTGTTTTGAAGCTTCAATATATTTTTTTCCTTTTTTAGCCATTTGGTTTTTCCTCCTTGCAATATGTGGTGTAACGGATATACCTCCCACTTGACACATCTACTTTCGTAAAGTGTCCGACTGAGAAGCAGTGGTGTGCAGAAAAACTAGTCTTCTACAACAAAGCCCATGCTTCGTGCAGTTCCTTCAATCATGCGCATTGCAGCTTCAACGTCTGCAGCGTTTAGATCTTGCATTTTCGTTTCAGCGATTTCCTTAACTTGTGCTCTTTTGACAGTAGCAACCTTCTTCGTGTTAGGTTCGCCAGAACCGTGTTCAACACCAGCAGCCTTCTTTAATAAAACAGCAGCTGGTGGCGTCTTTGTTACGAATTCGAATGAACGATCTTCGAAAACTGTAATAACAACAGGGATAAGCATTCCAGCTTGATCAGCTGTACGTGCATTGAATTCCTTAGTGAATCCCATAATGTTGATACCTGCTTGACCTAAAGCTGGTCCAACTGGTGGAGCTGGAGTTGCCTTTCCTGCAGGAATTTGTAATTTAACGACATTAATTACTTTTTTAGCCACGGTACATACCTCCTTAAAGTCCGTGCGTGGTACGGATGGCCAGTTAAATTTGGCCTCCCACTACTTGTATGCAAAACATACGTTAAAAATATATCATGAACTCACTAAATACGCAAGTCACTTCTGACTTAAAAATTTTTTTATTTTTAAATCTACTACGTGATTCTCATGCAATCTTCGGTGTGTTGCTTTTTTTCCTGTTACTATGATCTCGTTATATACTCGTTTATCAAGTAAATAGCGTAGTGACCGGGCTGAAGAAATTGAGACGGCCCCATCGGACTGCCCTACACCTGTATCACCAATAATATTTAAGAACTTTGTTTGTGGAGATATTTTCATCCGCCACCTTTTTAGCCGTTGATAACCAGCCGAGGGATACAATGGTCCTTGAGCTGACAAAGGGCTACGTTCAATTTTTTTAGCTGTTTTCCCCGGCTCAACATCATTGTAGGGTGCCCCTAAAGTAACTAATTTTGAAACTAAAGGCAGTGCCTTTTTATCTCCATATCTTGTGAGATAATTCAAGACAGAAACTGCCCCCATTGAATGGGCCACGACGACAACATCTTTTAATGCATAATCCTCTGCTAGTTTTTTCAAAATATCTTTCAGCCACGTAACCTGCTCATCAAGTGCTGCCCGATTATCTTCAAACAAAACTTGCACCAATGCACCCTTAATAGCCGGATTTCCCTGTACTTTAATTTTTCCGTCAGCACTTACTTTGATAACTGCAGCTTTAAGACCCCAATTTTTTTTTTCAAACCTTCTTATCATCAATCCGAACGAAAAACGGTTACCTGCATAACCATGTATAAATAAGACTGGTTTTTTAAAAAAATTTTTCTTAGCTTTCTTTTTATGCACTCGGATTAATAATGTATGCAAAGATAGTATACATAGTAAAAAAGCGAGTCCGCCACTGAATAATAAAATGGTCTTCCGCTTAATCTTCATCTTTTTAAATTATTTTATCGACCTGATCGTAATTAAGTTCGGTTGCTGTTTCACGCCCAAACATATCGATATTAACCCGTAACTTCATCTTTTCTGAATCGATTTCAGTAATCTTACCTATCAGGCCTGAGAAAGCTCCCTCGACAATTTTTACTGATTCCCCAACTTCAACATCGAAGTCTTCATGCCGTGAACTCATTCCTAAACGTCTCAAAATCAATTCGACTTCGTCTCCAAGTAGTGGTGCCGGCTTGCTTCCTGCACCGTGAGAACCGACAAAACCGGTAACGCCTGGCGTATTCCGTGCAACATACCATGATTGATCCGTCATAACCATTTCAACTAAAACATATCCGGGGAAAGTCTTCTTACTTTCAATTTTATCCTTCCCGGTTTTAGTCGTTTCGTGCTCTTCTTCTTCGGGAACAACTACACGAAAAATATAATCTTCCATCCCCATTGATTGTGCTCTTGATTCCAAGTTTGTTTTTACTTTATTTTCATAGCCAGAATAAGTATGTAAAACATACCAATTTTTTTCAAACGATTCAGCCACTTAATTTTCCTCCTAATTTTAAATGATCAAAATAAAAAAACCTCGAATACTCGAAGTTTTCCCGCTACACACAGTATAGCACAAAAAAGGCTCTTGTGCCTACCCTATAGAATAGACCTTAAACAATCCTCAAACTAGTAACTTGAGAATAGCTTGAACTCCAAAGTCAATTACCGCAAAAAAGACTGCAAAAAATACTGAAGTCATAATAACCGTTGTTGTATCTTGAACAGCTTCCTTTTTCGTCGGCCACCTTGTTTCTTTCATTGTCTTTGTAACACTCTTTAAAAACTTCACCTATAATCTGCCTCCGTCCAAGAAAGTCAACTTAATCACTTATCTAGTTTCGCTATGCACCGTATGTTTATTACAATACTTACAAAATTTTTTAACCGTCAAACGTTCAACCCGATTAGGATTTGCAACAATTGTATAATTTCTTGAGCCGCAAACAGTACAGGCTAAAGCAATCTTTTTTTGCACCATTTTCAATACTCCTTAGTCTTCATCATATAACTCTATCATGTCAACTGAAGTTATGTCAATCATGATCGCTATTTTCCAACTTAACCCGTAAATCTGCTAACATCTGCAGCTGCTGTTCATCCCAAGGCTGCCTTCTAACTGAAACTTCATCCTGATATTTTTGCGTTTGTCGTTTGACTTCTTTTTTCGCCTGCTTGATATCTTGATACAATTCCCATGCAGGGACTCGCATGGCTCCCTGTGAAAAAATAGTCCATTGTTCAGCTTGATCGCTTGTTGCGACAGTAACTTGTGTCAACCTATTCTGTAACTGGCCTGCCAATGATTCAATATAACTATCTGCAGTCTCGTCTTCTGCAGTCCAAATAATTTTTAAGCCGTACTTGTCATAGCTTTGAGCTAATCCTGGGACATACATCGCATCAAAGACAACAATTATCTGGTAACTCCGTTGCTTACGAAAATTAGATAGGATATGCAACAATGTATCACGTGCATCTTCAAGCCGGCCAGCCTTTTTTAACTTATCAAGTTGCGGCCAATTCCCAATCATGTTATACGCATCAACTATTAGAATATTCTTTTTCATACTAATTGCCTCTTGAAGTAAATCCTTGGTAAATTAACAAACTAGCTGCAACGCTAGCATTTAAACTCTGAACATGCCCAACCATTGGAATAGTTAGCATCTCATCGCATTCTTTCTTTAATAAAGGTGAAATTCCCTTACCCTCATTGCCGATGATTAGTGCTACAGCTCCACGAGCATTCCACTTCCGAAAATCATTACCTTCCATATCCGTTCCAAAAATCCAGATTCCTTTTTTCTTTAGTTGTTTAACTGTTTGAACAAGGTTAGTTACCCGCACAACAGGGACATGTTCAATTGCGCCAGTTGACGTCTTAGCCACTGTTGAAGTTAATTGAACTGCCCGTCTCTTGGGGATAATTATTCCTTGAACACCTACTGCATCGGCTGTCCGCATAATTGACCCTAAATTATGCGGGTCCTCAATCCCATCTAAAATTAAGAAAAAGGGATCTTGCTTTGTACTTGCAACCTTTTCTAATAATCCATCTAGGGTTGCATATTTATAAGCAGCTACAGCCACAACTACACCTTGATGATTTTGATTATCAGCCAATAGATCTAACTTACTTTTAGGAACCTTATTAACAATAATTTTCTTCTTTTTAGCTGCTGCTGCAATTTCAAGTAGCACATCTGCCTTAAGTTGATCTTGAATAAAAACCTTATTTATATTTTGGTTATTCTTCAAGGTTTCAAGTGCTGGGTGTCGGCCAATTACAAATTCAGCTTTTTCCTTATCATTGTTAGTTTGTTCATTATTTTTGTTAAAACTCATTTTTTCTCCCTTTCAACAGTCGTAATACACCACCTAGTCAACTGTTCTAGCCTTTCAGTCTGACCACTCAAAAAGAGATAACCAAAAAGTGCTTCAAAACCAGTTGAAATTCGATACGTTAAGACCGAAGTATTTTTAGCTGAAGTATGGCTTTTGGCATTACGACCACGCCGAAAATAATCTTCCTCAAGTGGTGCCATAATATCCTCTTCCTGCATTTTTTCAATCAAGAAGGCCTGTGCTTTAGCTGAAACATAATGTGTTGCTCGATGATGTAATTTTGTCGGTTTAGTAATGCCTTTATTTAACAGATGCTCTCTGATATAAACTTCATAAATAGCATCACCCATATATGCTAATGCAATACCATTCATTTGTTCATAGGACTGTTCTTCCATTATCTTTTCCACCTTGTTCCTTGAGGAGTATCTTCAAGGGTTATTCCTTGCTGCTTTAATTGATCCCTAATCTCGTCACTACGGGCAAAGTCGCGCTTAGCTCGAGCTTCATCTCGTGCGCGTACTAGTTTTTCTATTTCATCATCTTCATCATCATGCATAGCAGGTTCTTGTAATTTAATTCCAAAAACACCCATCAATTTTTCTAGTTCAACTTTCAAAGCTTTTAGACTAGCTTTGACCACTTTAGTTTGGGAACTATAAATATTGATCTCTTTAACAAGCTCATAAACAACCGCAATTCCATTTTGGGCATTAAAATCATCATCCATTGCTCTAATAAAGGCTTCATGATAATTTGCTATCTTTTCGTTTATAGTAGCTGTACTTTCAGTATTAACTGCATCTGCTAACCGGTAACTTGCGTTTTCAAAGGCTGTCTGAATCTTAGCTAAATTAGTTTGTGCTTCAGCAATATTAACCTGACTATAACGGATAGGCCGACGATACTGTGTTGTTGCCATAAAGAAACGAATGACCTGCGGATCAACTTTCTTGAGTAGTTCATGCACCGTAACAAAGTTTCCCAAAGATTTGCTCATTTTTTCATCTTGCTCTCCAACAGTCACAAAGCCATTATGCATCCAATAATTAGCAAATTTCTGACCTGTTTTAGCTTCACTTTGAGCAATCTCATTTTCATGGTGCGGGAATTCAAGGTCTTGCCCACCAGCATGGATATCAATGGTGTCCCCAAGTATTTTAGTGGCCATGACAGAACATTCAATGTGCCAGCCTGGACGACCTTTGCCCCAAGGCGAGTCCCACGAGATTTCACCAGGTTTAACTTTTTTCCACAAAGCAAAATCTAACGGATCTTCTTTTTTCTGAAATTCAGTCGAACTGATCCGAGTACTTGCCCCCTGCTCTAATTCATCCACTGACTGACCAGATAGTTGACCATAATCTTTGAATTTCCGTGCTCGGTAATACACATCTCCATCAACTACATACGCATAGTCTTTTTCAATCAACACTTTAACAAAAGCAATAATATCTCCCATCATCTCAACAACACGTGGATTTTGAGTTGCTCGTTCGATATTTAGAGCATCGATATCTTCATAAAATGCTTTAATAAACTTATCTGCTACTTCTTTTGTCGTTAAGTTTAATTCGTGACCAGCACGGATAATCTTATCATCCACATCTGTGAAATTAGAAACATAGTTAACTTTAAAACCCCGAAATTCAAAATAACGTCTAACTGTATCAAATGCAATCGCACTGCGGGCATTACCAATATGGATATAGTTATAGACTGTCGGCCCGCAAACGTACATATTTAGGACCTTCGGTGTCAGCGGCTTAAATATCTCTTTCTTGTTTGTCAGCGTATTATAAAGTCGAATCATCTCTGCGCCTCCCCTTGTACCATTATCTATGATAAAAGGAGTCTAGGACCAATTTAACTTCATCCTAGACCCCTTTATTATTAGCATGAAGACATCATAAAATACTTACTTGTCTATTTCATCCAAAGTCTTTTTCAGATGTTCTAATGCTTTCTTACGTCCTAATAACTCAATTGATGCTGCTAGCTCTGGACCATGTGTTTCCCTTGTAGTTGCAATTCTGATAGGCATATATAACTTACGCCCTCTAATGCCTGTGTCCTTTTGAATAGCGTAAATCGTATTTTGAATTTCTGTTGCATCAAAAATAGCTAATTTTTCGACCCTTGCAGCGAATTCTTTTAAAACAATCGGTGCACTTTCATCTGCTAATTCCTTATTAGCCGCTTCATCAAGAACAGGTGGTTCATTAAAGAAAACCTCTGCTAAGTCAACTATTTGTCCTGTATAAGACATTTGCTGTTTATACATACTAATCAGCTTCCGTGCCCATTCAATCGTCTTTGAATCAGGATTTTCTGTAATGCGACCAGCTTTGATCAACTGTTTAAGCGAAGAGTCAACAATATTATCTTCTTTTGCATTCTTTACATACTGATTGTTGACCCATTCAAGTTTCTTCCCATCAAATGAAGCAGGGGAACGGCTTAAACGATTAGGATCAAACATTTTGATAAGTTCCTTTTGATTGAAGATTTCTTTTTCGCCTACCGGTGACCATCCAAGCAAAGTAATAAAATTAAACATTGCATCGGGTAAATAACCTAACTCACGATATTGTTCAATGAACTGCAAGACACTTTCATCACGCTTACTTAGCTTCTTACCTGTTTCTGTATTGATGATAAGCGTCATGTGACCAAAGACCGGTGGTTCCCAACCGAAAGCTTCATAGACAACCAGTTGTTTAGGTGTATTGGCAATATGATCATCTCCACGTAACACATGCGTAATCTTCATTAAATGATCATCAACCACAACTGCGAAGTTATATGTTGGCATCCCATCGCGTTTTTGAATAACGAAGTCGCCACCGATTGTATCAGATTCAAAACTAATCGGTCCCTTAACGATGTCATCAAACTTATATGTTTTACCCTTAGGGACGCGAATTCGAACAACTGGTTTTAAACCAGCAGCTTCAGCTTCAGCCTGTTTAGCCTTAATTTTCTCAGCTGTCATCCCTTCATATTCATATACGTAACGTGGAGCTTCATTGCGTGCTTTTTGTCCTTCTCTTTGTTTTATCAATTCATCTTCAGTCATGTAAGACTTGTACGCTAAACCTTTATCCAATAATTCTTGAATAAGCGGTAAATAAATTTCTTTACGCTCAGATTGACGATATGGACCTACTTCACCAGGTTTATCTGGACCCTCATCCCAGTCCATTCCTAGCCATTTCAGGTTGTCTAACTGACTTTTCTCACCATCAGCAATATTCCGCTTAAGGTCTGTATCCTCAATTCTAATTACAAAAGTACCATTATTGTGTCGTGCAAATAAATAGTTGAATAGCGCTGTCCGCGCATTTCCAATGTGGAGATGTCCTGTTGGGCTTGGTGCGTAACGCACACGAATTTTTTCTTCTGCCAAATCGAATGTCTCTTCTTTCTTTTCAGATTAATCTACTGACTAAAAACAGTAGGCTACACTTCATAATTTTACAATGAAAAAATAAAAAAATAAACTCTCTGCGAATATATTCTTAGTTAATTCTTTTCTTTGAGCTCTCGACCTGAATGAGCCGGTTTAGCAAAAATCATTCTACCTGCATCTGTCTGAAGAGCACTTGTTACAACGACCTCAAGCGGTTTATTAATGTAATAGCGTCCATCTTCAACAACAATCATTGTCCCATCATCAAGGTAAGCCACCCCCTGCTGCCGCTCAGTCCCGTTTTTAATAACTGTTACCGTCATTCGTTCACCCGGAACTACACGCGGTTTCAACGCTTTAGCTAGTGCATTTACGTTTAAAACTTGAACATTTTGAAATTCACTTACTTTATTTAAATTATAATCATTAGTCATAATAACAGCATCCAGTAGTTTAGCTAATTTGATTAGCTTACTGTCAACCTCTTGGATATCGTCAAAATCACCTTCATACATTTCAACCGGAACCTTTTTTTCTTCACGTAATTTGTTTAAAATATCTAAACCACGACGCCCACGAACCCGTTTGATACTATCAGCTGAATCCGCAATGTACTGAAGTT
This sequence comes from Liquorilactobacillus capillatus DSM 19910, assembly GCF_001434915.1. GTDB lineage: Bacteria > Bacillota > Bacilli > Lactobacillales > Lactobacillaceae > Liquorilactobacillus > Liquorilactobacillus capillatus. The sequence goes on along the minus strand of NZ_AZEF01000008.1, from coordinate 7,911 downwards.
CATATAAAACAAAATTTGGAACTATCAATGTCCCCTCAATAAATCCTGTCTTTACTAAGTCATAAATTCTGCCATCGATCAAGATATTAGTATCCAATAGTTTAGCTTTATGAAAATTGTCACCTATTTTACGGTCCAAAACATTAGCATTATCATTATTTTGTTGTTTTTCAGCCTTTCGGCGTGCAAAAAACAACTTTTTAAAATCAACTAAATGACTCTTGCCCACGATGAAACCTAAATAACCTAAAATAACCATTAAAACTATCGGGATGATCGTATTTAAAATAAATAATTGCGAATGCGAAAATAAAGTAGAGATCAATGCCGCGATAATTAACCCTACAACAACTGATAAACTCGTCGAAATAATAACATCAGGGCTCTGATGCACCAAGCGATTTTCCATTCGCTGGATAAATTTTTCCAGGGGATCCGTGATAAACAACGAGACCACGAATAATACTATTACCCCGATAATTATGTTAGTTATAAAATTGTTGATCCAAAGATTTCCCTCTAAACCAACTAGCAACCATAAGAATGGCATAAAACTATACCCCGCACCAATGCCTAAGATTGTTAGTACAAGTTGTATCATTTTTCTACGCATCAAATTTCTCCCTTCCTTGCTTACTTAAAGACGATCCGTAAAGCTTCGCTTAAAGTAGCGACACCGACAACCTCAATCTGACTAGGCAGTGTCCAGCCCGTCAAATTATTTTTAGGTACCATAACCCGCTTAAATCCAAGTTTAGCCGCCTCTGCTACACGCTGTTCTATGCGATTGACACGCCTAATCTCACCGGTCAGTCCTAATTCACCAATAAAGCAATCAGAAGGTGGTGTTTCAAGATCGCGATAACTAGAAGCAATACTAATTGCCACTGCTAAATCAATCGCAGGTTCATTTAGCTTGACCCCGCCAGCAGCTTTCAAATATGCATCCTGATTCTGTAACAAGAGCCCTGTCCTTTTCTCTAGGACAGCCATGATTAATGAAACACGATTATGATCCAACCCAGTTGTTGTTCTTTTAGCATTGCCGAATGCAGTTGGCGTGACTAACGCCTGTACTTCAACTAGGATCGGCCTCGTTCCTTCAAGTGAAACGACAATAGCTGACCCAGTTGCTCCTCTTAACCGTTCTTCTAAAAAAATTTCAGATGGATTAGCGACCTCTGCTAAGCCGTTTTCTTTCATCTCAAAAATCCCGATTTCATTTGTGGAACCAAACCGATTTTTAACAGCGCGCAAAATCCGATAAGTATGGTGCAGATCTCCCTCAAAATAAAGCACAGTATCGACCATATGCTCTAAAATTTTAGGTCCAGCAATTGCTCCACCTTTAGTCACATGCCCCACGATAAAAATCGAAACTCCGTTTGTCTTAGCAATTTGCAAGAGCTCTGCCGTAACTTCTCTAATTTGTGAGACACTGCCAATCGCTGAAGACATGTCAGCTTCTTGCATTGTTTGAACTGAATCGATTACAACAAAAGCAGGTTTCATCTTATCAATATACTGATGGATACTTGCCATATCCGTTTCAGGGTACAAATAAAAATTTCTCCCACCCACATTAAGCCGCTCTGCCCGGAGCTTGATCTGAATTGCACTTTCTTCACCAGAAACATACAGTACTTTCTCACCAGTGGCTGCGAGTTGCCCTGAAACTTGTAAAAGAAGTGTAGATTTCCCGATTCCTGGGTCACCACCTATCAGTACTAATGAACCGGGGACAACTCCGCCACCCAAAACCCGATTTAATTCATTGAGTCTTGTCTTAACCCGTGGACTTTCTTCAGTATTAACACTATCTAATAATTGCGGTTTAACGCGTGCTCCATCAAAACTCACACGCGCTGCTTTTTTAGCTGTTTGTGGTTTCTCAAGTTCCTCCGTTAAACTGTTCCATGCACCGCAGTTGGGACAGCGTCCTAAATAACGCGGAGAAGAATAGCCGCAATTTTGACAGACGTATTGTGTTTTAACTTTTGCCAAACCTCATTCTCCTTTCAGGTACAGCTTATCTACTGTTGATAGTAGCACAGGTTGTTAAATATTCTACAAACAGTAAAATTCTTTAAAAAATTTTATTTTCCAGATGAGCCAAACCCACCTTGACGTTGCATCTGCGGCTTATTCTCGTTTTCAGCCAGCAGAAAAGGGATAAATATCCCTTGTCCTATGCGCTCGCCCCTCTTGATAGTCAAATCTTTTACGCCGAAGTTCAAAAGTTGGAAAAAAATCTCGCCTTCATTACCCTCATTGTTGTAATAATCAGCATCAACCACCCCTACACCATTTGGTAATACCAGCTTGCGTTTTAAGGGATTACTTGAACGATTTGCTAACAATAAAAATTCATCTGGTTGCATATATGCCTTAATCCCTGTCGGCACTAACAAAGGCTTTAGTTCTTTTTGCGCCTTAGTATAATCTCCCTCTGTCAATTCTTTATGTCGGTAAATATTCCAGAGTATTTTAATAAAATTCATCTTCCAGATACTTGGTAACTTAAAATCTTCTGCCGCACAAAAATCGTATCCTGCAGCTCTTTGGGTTGCTCTTTTAGGAAGGCTGATCTGCTTATCCCGATACTTAGTGACTACTTCAAATCCTCGACTCACAACTACCACTCTCATTTCTCTAATTACTAATATTATAATTCTAACATCAAAATCCTTCCAGATATACCTGAAACTATCGAATAAACCTCGGCTATGCTATAATTTAGTCAAAAATGAGGTGATAAAATGCGTTCTGAATGGACAAGTAATTCATTTAATTATTATAACGAAACAGATACTAAACCGTACGCACATATTGGCTTTAAACTAATTGATAACGATCAGGTCTATGTTGTTGAACATACACTGGTTCCACCTAAATACCGTGGTCGTGGTTTAGCTGGTAAAATTACAGCTGACTTTTTGCAGCAAGTTCGGGCTAAAGGGCTAAAGGTTTTACCACTTTGCCCTTTTACACGTAGTTTTTTTGAACATTATCCTGAATATAATGATATCTTAGCCCCTGAAAACAATGATGCATGAAGGTGATTAGGAATGGATCAAAATGAATTAAAAAAATTAGTCGGTGAAGAGGCATCTAAATGGGTCAAAGACGGTATGACCGTTGGGCTCGGAACGGGTTCGACCGTTAAATTTATGGTTGATGCTTTAGCTAGGCGAATTAAAAATGAACATTTAAGTATCACTGGGGTCGTAACTTCAAACGCTACCGCTGAACAAGCTAACGCCTTGAATATCCCACTCAAATCTGTTGATGAAGTTGCAAAAATCGACTTAACGATTGACGGTGCAGATGAAATCAGCCGTGATTTTCAAGGGATCAAAGGTGGTGGAGCTGCTCTTCTCTTTGAAAAGATCGTAGCTGTAAATTCACGTCGTAATCTTTGGATCGTTGACCAAAGTAAGCTTTCTGAAAGACTTGGATCATTTCCTTTACCAGTGGAAGTCATCCCTTACGGCAGTAAAAAATTATTCTCTAAATTTGCTAAAAAAGGCTATGCCCCAACCTTTCGTTTAGATAATACTGGTCAGTTAAAGTATACAGATTCTAACAATCTAATAATTGATCTTCATTTAAAAGAAATCGAACATCCACACACTTTAGCAGCCGATTTATCCAACCAAGTTGGTGTTGTTGAACACGGACTTTTTTTAGATATGGTCAATACTGTTATTGTCGGTTATCCTGAAGGTCCTAAAGTTTTAACAGCCCGCTAGTTCTCCTTTTAAAATTCAGTTTACGCACAACCTTATTTAGCATATAATATTATTATTCTAAAAAGGGAGAGTGACCTTGGTGACTAAAGCTATTGATACAAACCAACTAACTGAATTTAAAAATTCATTGAAAAAGCGTAACGATTATGCAGTAATCGAGCGGGCCGTAACTAAAAACGGGATTTTGGCAACTACTGCAGATTACCATTCTGAGGTTGAAATGAATCCTGTTTTTTCAATTGACTTAGACACAGGTGACGTTGCTAACCAAAAGCAATCCGGTCGTTGCTGGATGTTTGCAGCATTGAACACAATGCGCCACGATATCAAAAATAAATTCAATGTTCCTAAGGACTTTGAATTATCCCAAAACTATACTTATTTCTGGGATAAACTTGAAAAAGCAAATTATTTTTACGAAAATGTTCTCAATACTGCTTCATTGCCGACTTCTGATCGTAAAGTCAGCTGGCTAATGACCACACCTCAACAAGATGGTGGTCAATGGGACATGATCGTTGCCATCATTGAAAAATATGGGGTTGTCCCACAATCAGCTATGCCTGAAACATACAATTCTTCTAAGTCTAACGAGTTTAATACCACTTTTAATCTGAAATTACGTAAGGATGCTGTTAAACTTCGTCAGTTAGTTGCGGATAAGGTTTCTACAGAGCAAATTGATATAGCTCGAAAAGAAATGCTCGAGAGTGCTTACCGGATGCTTGTTTATAGTTTTGGCGAACCGCCAGTTAACTTTGACTTTGCTTACCGTGATAACAAAAAACAATATCATCTCGATCAAGGCTTAACACCCCAAACCTTCTTCAAAAAATATGTTGGTTGGAACCTAGATGACTACGTTTCAATCATTAATGGTCCAACAGAAGACAAGCCTTACAACCACATGTACACGGTCGATATGCTCGGTAATGTTATCGGTGGGCGTAAAGTTCGCCACTTAAATGTTGATATGGATACTTTCCGTCAGGTTGCAATCGCGCAATTAAAAGCTGGCGAAAGTGTTTGGTTTGGTTGTGATGTTGGTCAAGAATCAGATCGTCAGAAAGGGATAATGGACACTGCCCTTTACCATAAGGATGAATTATTTGATATTGACTTCCACATGACTAAAGCAGAACGACTTGATTATGGTGAAAGCTTAATGACACATGCAATGGTTCTAACTGGCGTCGACCTTATCGATAATCAACCTAAGAAGTGGAAAGTAGAAAATTCATGGGGTAAGAAAGTTGGTACCAACGGCTTCTTCGTGATGAGCAATGATTGGATGAATGAATTCTGTTATCAAGTTGTTGTTAATAAGAAACACCTTCCTGCCGCTTTACAAAAAGTCTTGCAAGAAGAACCTAAAGCCCTTGCTCCATGGGACCCAATGGGCTCATTAGCTTAAAGAAATTCTTATTAATCGACTTTAAAATAATAATATAATTAAAGGTGCTAAGATAAAATTACTTTTGTCTTAGCACCTTTAATTAGTTAACTTTAAGATAAATAGCTCTTACTGGCTATTAATAAACTCCAACTTCGGTTAATTGTCTATCATCAAATCTCTGAACTTATAAAACTTGCTAAGTCCTTAGAGCTTTTTCTTAGCTATAACTTTTAGCTTGTTGTCTAAATCATAGACAATCGGTTCTGCATTTTCAACTTCCACACCATCGATTTTTGCATCACTTATTTCTTCAATATACTTGATCAATGCGCGGAGCGTACTACCGTGTGCAACAATTAACTGGTTTTTATCATGTAATAACTGCGGAGCAATCTGATCAAGCCAATAAGGAATAATTCTATTTGAAGCCATTTTCAGGCTTTCGCCTAAGGGAAGTATGCTCTCTGGGAAAGCAGCGTAGCGTCGTTCATAATCTGGCTGCTTCATTAATGGGGGGACCGCCGCATAGCTCCGGCGCCAGAGTGCCACTTGGTGTTTCCCATATAATCGACGTGAGTAGTCTTTATTAACACCACGCAAGGCCCCATAATGCCGCTCATTTAGCCGCCAACTCTTTTGAATAGGAATATCAGTTTGTTCAACCGCCTCTAAAACAAGATTGGCAGTTTTTATTGCCCGCACCAATGCTGATGTATGTACTGCTGAGAAGAGTATTCCTTCTTTAGCAAGTAATTTCCCTGCCATCAATGCTTGCTGTTCTCCTTCTTGCGTCAGCAATGAATCTGTCCACCCCGTATAGGCATTAGCTTGATTAGCTTGGCTTTGTCCGTGGCGCAGTAATACTAATTTAACCAATTTGTTCGACCTTCTTTTTATCAGGTTTACACCATATCATACCAAATTTTAAAACATCATAAAAGCTCTATTAAAATTTATTCTAAAAAGGTGTCCATTCTGGACATTTGTAAAAATTGAGTACAGATTCCATTTTAAAAATGAACTTTCTGGCTGTACATATCAGAACTAACTTAATAAGAGACTAGTTCAAGATCTTACTCTTGCCCCAGTCTCCACAAAGTTTTTATTTAATTAGTAAACTTATTCAACTTATTTTATACGACCTGCAAACGAAGGTGTAAAGGTTGAGATACTTCCCACTTTAACATTCTGACCTTCTGTAGGAGCATGGACGTATTGACCACCACCAATATAGATAGCAACATGATAGCTGCTTCCTTTTCCGCCCCAAAAAAGTAAGTCGCCTGGTTGTGCTTGCGAAACAGATTCATAAGAAACATAACCTTCTTGGGCTACTGTGTTATGAGGTAAAGATACACCAAACTTACTATAGACATATGCTGTCAGTCCTGAACAATCCATTCCAGAAAGGGAGCCGCCCCCCCACACATACGGAATTCCCATTCGAGTTAAGGATAACGCAGCGGAAACAACAGATCCTGTAGCTACACTTGCTGAGCTTGGAACACTAGAGCTGCTGGAAGCAGTGTTACTGTTTGAAGTACTATTGTTACTATTGCTAGTATTTACTAACTGCGGTGCTTTATTATTGCTACTTGTACTTGTATTTGCATTGATCGGACTATTCGTATTATTACTTAACGTTACTGGTTTATTTTCTACCCCATCTGCTGCTTTGTTAGCTGTAGCTACAGCTTTTGCCGCAACAGTTGAATCGTTAGTTGTTTTTACCATATCGGCAGCTTTCTTAGCTACAGCAAGGGCATCCTCTGCCTTTTTTCGATCAGTATCTTCTTTAGCCTTCTTAACCTGCAGCTCTGTTCTTTGAACTGCTAGGTCAGCCATATTCGCTTGTAATTTATCATTTACTTTCTTTTGTTGGGTTGCTGCAAGATCAATGTTCTCCTTGTCAGCTGCCACCTGTAACTTATCTTTCTTCTGATCTGATAATGTTTGATTATTAGCATGTACCATAGTTGCAACGGTTGCTACTCTACCTACTGCATCACTGAAACTGTTTGAATCAGTTACAAACTGAATAATTGACCCTGCATCATTGACTTGTGCTGACTGTGCCTGCTTAGCTAAACGTGCCTTGCGTGCGTCAATATTTTTAGTTAACGTCTGAATCTCCTGTGCATCAGCTGTTTGCTTTTCCTGCAGCTTTGCTAACTTCGACTGATTTTCCGAAACCAATGATTGCGTTTGTGTTATTTTTTTATTGACATCACTAATTTTACTAGCCGTATCTGATGCAGACACACTTGTCTTTAAGCCAAAAATAACTAGTGCAGCTGCAATTGCAGTTGTAACCTTCACCAAATTGTTTTTCCCCATGATACACACCTCTACCGATCGTTAATTTATTAATATTTTTTTAAATAACCACGCTTATAATATTAGCATTAACTAGGGTCTTTAATCATTACATTATATTTACAAAATAATTTTATAATTGCCTTTTCTAGCGGCAATATTACATTTTTATTTCTTAAGTTACAAACAGTTTTTTTAGCGACGATTATTCATTTTATATGAATCATTTCATGCTTTTTAAATTATTATCAACCATAATCGTGTCTTATATAGCATTAAATAATCATGCTTTTTTATAAGTGATCTTCACGATAAACATTGTAGTTCCATCGCAGCTTAGCAAGTATGTTTAGCTACAGACAATAAAAGACTAAGTTAAAATTTTACTTTTAACGGTTCTACAATATCTGTTGTTGGTAATAGATTTCTCTATTACTAATGACAGAT
>NZ_AZEF01000059.1 GCF_001434915.1 Liquorilactobacillus capillatus DSM 19910 | reverse complement strand
TATTTAAAGCAAAATACGCCCGTATCAGAGCTTGATAGAAGTTTATTAGCTACTTACTGCAAACTATATTCAGTTGTTCAGACATGCAATACAGACATTACAAAGCATGGTTTAGTAATAACCAATAAAAGTAATGGGTCAAAGAAGAAAAATCCATACATTGAAATTATGAGTACAGCTATTAAAGATATGAAAGCCATCGCCAATGATTTAGGAATGACTATATCTAGTCGG
>NZ_AZEF01000007.1 GCF_001434915.1 Liquorilactobacillus capillatus DSM 19910 | reverse complement strand
TGTCATTAGTAATAGAGAAATCTATTACCAACAACAGATATTGTAGAACCTAAAAAGACCGACATATCAAGGATTTAACCTTGCTTAGCGGTCAACAGATACTATTAATTGGGCATACTGGGCTCGAACCAGTAAATTACGGATTCAGAGTCCGTTGCCTTACCAATTTGGCGAATGCCCAAAAATCAACTACTTAATAATAGTTTATTTTGGTATTTTTGTCAATAAGATTTTAAAAAATTTCTTTTTTAAGTACTATTGTCACGATAGAAAAATACGCGGTAATAACAAAGAACTGAAGCCAACTATTGTTATGCTTCAGTCCTTTGTCTTTATTATTATTCTTTTACATCAGCATTATAACGCTCAATGTTTCTCTTCAGGTAGTGCAACAATTCTCTTTCATTTGGGAACTCACGCGGACTCTTCTGTCCATGTAAGCGCAGTGAAATTTTATTTATTTTAATTCTACCTGTCCAGGTATATGTGTGCTCAACGATAAAACGATTGTTAAGTTTTGTTTTCCCGAATTTTAAAACATAAACCTTCTCCGGAACAATCAGTGGATTGACGTGCTCTTTTTTATAGTTTATGTTATTTGCCTGTAAAAAATTTTTCGTTTTTCTCAGCATGTCACTCCTCCTTTACTAACTACTCACTTATCGTATAAAACCCAGCAACTGGCTCCATATTCAATTATAGCAGTTTAAACTATAGTATCAATTTAATTAATTTACAACTGTATTAAAATTTTTAGTCCTGTTATTACCCAAACTGTACCTAACTTCTAAAAGCAAACAGAACTGCTTCCCCCCACCTTGAGGTACAGCGGGATACACACAGTTCCCTAAATCTTAACATAGTAATAAAGATGGGCCAAAACTAGGTTTCGGCCCATCTCTATTATTAAAAAGAGATACTATTATCACCCGTACGGGGATCGAACCCGTAACTCCGCCTTGAGAGGGCGACGTCTTAACCAATTTGACCAACGGGCAAAATTACTCTTATAATTATACATTATCAGTTGTAATTGTCAAGCTTATTTTTTTAAAACCTGAATTTGCAGGTACACACAAATAGTGAAAATAATAAGACAGTATAAACCACCGCTGATAACAACTAAACCTAACCAATTGTAACCTAAAAGCTGTTTTGAGACAAATAAAATGACAACTGTCACACTCCATTTTAATAGTTTTCTATATAACTGCTGTAATTCATCCTGCACTTAACTTACCCCTTCTTGTTTTTAATTACGGGGGAAAACAAAATGCAAATCTGTAACAGCTTTTAAAGAACGATCAAAGTAACTTACTTCAAATTGAGCAGTTGTTATCTTAATGATTGCATAGGTTCCGCCTAAATCACTGTATTCTCCACGAGGATAGCTGATGCTGCCTGGATTCAAGTAAAGGCAATTATCAACATACTCTACCCCTAAACGATGTGTATGGCCAAATAAGGCAACCTGAGCCTGTCTTTCCTGTGCAAAGAGACTTAAACGCTCTAACCCCATATTGACGTTCAGCAAGTGTCCATGTACTAATAAAACTCGTGTTCCTCCAACTTCCTGGACTAGGTATTCTGGAAAGTGAGGATCATAATCACAATTACCTGTTACAACCTTAAAATAGTTAAAGACCTGATCATCTGGGGTAAGTTCTGAATCGCCGCAATGAAACATAGCATCAACTTTTCCAGTATACTTTGTTATTAATTTGTCTAGGATCTGATGATCACCGTGATTATCACTGACCACTAAGATCTTTGTCGCTTTCTCACCCATTATCTTTCCCACCAATCATCAAAATTTTCACTTAAAACCTGGACTGCTTTACCACGGTGGCTAACTTTATTTTTTTCAATAGGCGTTAGTTCAGCAAAAGTTTTATCTAACTCAGGAATATAGAATAATGGATCGTAGCCAAAGCCATCTGCACCACGCTGCTTATCTAAAATAAGGCCCTTAACATTTCCCGCTACAATAAGCGGCTCTTTAGAAACACTTGTTACTGCAAGGGATGTATGGAAAGTTGCTGTTCGTTTAGAGAGCGGCAGTCCCTTCAATTCACGTAAAAGTTTAGCATTGTTTGCAGCATCATCATGATCGCCAGCATATCGGGCTGAGAAGATGCCTGGAGCTCCATCTAAAGCATCTACCATAAGTCCAGAATCATCTGCTAGAACCGTCATCTTTAATTTGTCAGTCAATGTTTGTGCCTTAATAAGAGCATTTTCTGTAAATGTTTTACCATTTTCAATAATATCGGGCAGCTCGTCCATTTCATTCAATGTCTTAACCTTAAATCCCTTTGGCCCAAAAAAGGCTTTGAATTCCTTAGCTTTACCCTCATTTTTAGTTGCAATTAAAATTGTTGTCACTAGACCGCCTCCGTCTTTAATACATGCTTTTCACAAATATAATACATTTTTGGGTTTCTTACCAGCTTCACAACTCCAACTAATTTGCTAAAGGATGTTAATTTAGTCTTTGTTTTATAAATCAGCAAGGTATAATTAAAGATAGATTTTAAATAGAGGAGATTAGCTATGGATGTTAAATTATTCCACGAATTAATTACTAATAATGAACAAACAACGATGTTTGGGTACGCTCTGATTCGCGACACTTTGCTGTCTGACCTTATGGGTGATAATACTAGTATTTTATACTGGTCAGGGAAAAAACTAGCCCGAGAATTTTTCCTAGCGACCGAAGATGATCTGCCATTATTTTTCCAACATGCTAACTGGGGCCACCTACAAAAAATAAAAAGCGACAAGAAGCAACAGCTTTATAAACTAGATGGTCCTATTATCAAACAACGACTAACAAATAATCTTAAAGCAGACTTCCTTTTAGAAGCCGGATTTATTGCGGAAACGATTCAAAACCAGAATGGGTTTATTGCGGAAACAATTGTTAAAGACGTTGATAAACGTAAACACACTATTACCTTCCTTAATCAACTGGATCAAAATGACAAGATCGACCCTAGTCTGATTCCTGAACAAGACCCACTGCATTTGACAGACTTTATTCAAGAAACAGCCGCTACTAATGAAGCTAAGTAAACTAAGCAATAATTATTTTTACTAGAAGTCAAAAAAAGAAAGCAAGTTAAGATGTAATTAACTTGTTTTCTTCTTTTTTAACTCATGATTTAGTCCGAAGTCACATTAGTTTTTTGTTGCCAGTTCTTGGTATAGAAATAGTTATTGATCTTATAAGCCGTCTTTCCTTGCTTCTTATTTAAGAATGGGTCAACATGTTGATCGACCCTTAACCAGCCTTTCCAGCCTAAATGGATCGTATCCTGCATGAAATATGGCGAAGCACCATCATCACTTAAATCAACAATATTACTAAATCCTTGTGAATTTAATTGGTATTTGATTTTACGGTTAAAGTGGTGAATCATATCCATCGATAAACCTGTATAATCAGCCCATTTTTGATTAATTGGTGGAATGATAAAGAGAACATCCGTATGTTGTTTGGCAAACTCATTCAGTACAAGTTCAAAATCTGAGTATTCAACCGATTGAACATAGCTAAAATTACTCTGTTCATTTCTTAATTTCTGGTAATTGTTTTTCAAACGTTTATTCCAGAAGTTGTTATCAACATTAAACCGGTTATTTGTTGTATTTTCTTTACCCAGTTTTTCTGCAACTTGATTTAAGCCAGCTGTGCTGTATGCATCGGGTAACTGCTTTTCACCCTTTTCGATCAACGATCTTCTATCTTTTAATGTCAGCATAGAAAACATCTGATCTTCATGCTGTAGGATATTATACCTCAAATTCAAATACGTTCTCTCTGTTGATGTCAACTTTTGCCCAGCCGCAATTCTTAAAATACAACGTTCAATCGTCTCTGATGAACGCGCAGATGGCATATTCAACAAACGCATCGCTGCATAACGATCCATTCGAGTATTTTTGGCATGTCGTAACCATTCAACCGTCTCTAGATTAGAATAGTAAAAGCTAAATGCGTTAGGGTCAATTCCCTTTTTAACAAACCACTGCGGTGAAACAATAAAAACAGCCTTCTTGTTTTTTAACTGCTGACTGATCCCTTGCATCCCCCAATAATGAGTCAGTGATTGAGTTCCGGGTGAGCCCAAAAGGAAAGGACGATAACTTCGTTGATACTTCTGCGCCAAAACTGATGGGTGCAGTGCGTCCATCCTTGATAACTCAGATGAACCGAAGAACGGAACATAGTTTTGCGATAACGCAGCTTTCTTGACAGCTGAGCCTTTAAAAATATTAGGTGACTGTGAAAGGGCTGCTTTCTCAATAGTTGTTTGCGAGATTCTTTTAACACCGAATGGGGAGATGAGAAAAACAAACAAAACTAGAGCCGCTAAAACTATCGGACCAAAGATTTGGAATAATTTCTTGAAAACACTCATTACTGCATATTTTCAACTTTCGCAATTATTTTATTAGGTGTATCCCATTCACTCCGTTCAAATTCAGAGACTGGCACATCAATTCCACATTGTGACTGCAGTTCTAACAATAATTGAACTGTCCCCATCGAGTCTAACAATCCTGATTCAAATAAATTAACGTCTAAATCCTTGCCGACTTCATCGCTACCTGTTAAGTTCTCTAAAATTTCAATAACTTGATCCTTCATTTTTAAATATCCCCTTTATCTTAATTTAAAGTACCGTGGAAAAATAACACATTCAAAAAACCTGAGAAAATCAAAAAGCTAAAACAAACAGTATTGAATGTGATAAAAATAGCAAACCATTCTGTAAACTTATTACTTGGAATATGTGCCTGATGCTTCTTCTTGAAACGAAGCCATGCATCACACAAAATAATGGCACACGCATGGAATAGACCATAGACAATATAATACCAAGTTAGCCCGTGCCAAAAGCCCATAATCAAGAACAAGGTCAAATAGCCTAAATTGGCAATCGTTATTCGACTTTTTATTAACTTATTCTTCATAATGAAGAAGACTAACCGCATATAAATATAATCACGGAACCAGAAAGATAATGTCATATGCCATCTATTCCAAAAGTCTTTGATATTATGTGCCTTAAAAGGTCGGTTGAAGTTCATCGGTGTTTCAATTCCCATGATATAACTAATTCCTACTGCAAATAGACTATAGCCAGCAAAATCAAAGAACAAGTGCATTGAATATACATACGTGAAAGCTACAACCCACCATGACATTCCACCATGGCTAATCGCGAGTTGCATAACTACCGGCTGTAGTCTTGAACCAAAGAAATAAGCTAAGATAAACTTGTATAAAAAGCCGAGAAAGATATACCAAACTCCCTTATCCAACAAATCTAAATACTTATCACGCGCCATTGGTGTTTTATAATCTTTAATAAAACGCCGGTAACGATCAATCGGTCCTGACGAAATAGTCGGGAAAAACAACAAAAACTGCAGCACAAGCCAGGGTTTGAATTCCTTAATAATGCCGTCTCGAATTTCCATGATCATCTGGACAACTTTGAAGGTCAAATAACTAATACCTAGAAAACCGATTATAGATAATTGACCACCTTCAAGTGCCGGTGTTACTTTAACAATAATGAGCGGTATAATAGCGAGAAAAACAGCTAAATAGAAAATCCATGTAGCGTTTTTTTTCTGTCGATAAAAATAATAACACCCAATTAAAATAACCTCAAATATAATATAACCAATCAGAGCAAGCCCTTGTTCCCACTTTGGTCCACCAAAAGTCAATAACAAAAAGGCAAAGGAAATCAATGTCTGATACCAATGTAATTTTTTCCCAAACATCATTCCAATGATTATCGGCAATAATGCTACACCTAAAATTAAAAAATACGTTGGATTCTGATAAGGCTGCATATTCGGCATTATCCGTTAACCTCTTTAATTAGACATTTACGGTCAACTTTACCATTAGGTGTTAATGGTAACGAATCAAGATAAACAAATCTTTGCGGCATCATGTAAGGCATCATCAAATCTTTTAATTCCTCTTTGATGGCTTTAGTTAATTCAAAGTTACTCTTAAAGTCATTATCCTTAGCTGCGACATATGCAATTAACTGACTGACTTTATGATCTGGACCATACTTAGGAACAGTTGTCGCTTGGGCAATTAATGAGACTTGGTCCAAGTGATGGTCGACCTCTTCTAGCTCAATTCTGAAACCATGCAACTTGATCTGAAAATCAATTCGACCCTTATATAGTAATTGACCCACATCATCTAATTGACCTAAATCACCAGTTCGATAGGCGTGCTGTCCGTTAAGAACGACAAAAGCCTGCTGCGTTTTCTCAGGGTTATTTAAATATCCTTTAGACACGCTCGGCCCACTAATGATAATTTCACCATCTTGACCTGTAGGAACATCTTGCAGATCTTCATCTACGATATGGATTACAGTATCTTCCTTCGCAATTCCGATCGGCAGACGTTCGTAGTCCGCCAAAACCTGCTCTGTAATCTCAACTTGACTAACAGCGACAGTTGTCTCCGTCGGACCATATGTGTTAAAGAGACGTGCACTCGGAAATCTTTTTTTCAACGTTGCAGCTGTCTTATGTGTTAACTCTTCTCCACAAAACATAAAGTGGGTTAGTTGCGGGTAATTCTCTTCTTTGAAGTTAGGTTCTAGCAAACAAATATCCATAAAAGACGGTGTTGAAACCCACGTATTCAATCCTAAGGTCGGCAATACTGCAAAGAGTTCCTTAAAATTATCTGTTACTTCTTTAGGCAAAGCAACTAGCTTACCGCCACGCGTTAAAGCTGGATAAAGATCCATCACTGATAAATCAAATGAATATGGTGGTTGTGACAAGAAATTCTGTCCGTCATCGATCCCAAAGTCATCCGCCATCCAATCCAAAAAACTAGCTAAATTATCATGACTAATCTGAACACCCTTAGGAACACCAGTTGTTCCGGAAGTAAAAATAATATAAAAGGTCTCGTCACCAGTAACCCAATTTTCTTTGGTTGGGCCAGCAACGTGGTTTTTAAAAATCGTCTTCAATTCAGTCGGCATGATCACAGGTACCTCTGACAAAGTGAGTGGTAATTCTTCAACAGCTATACATGCTGCTGGTTGGGCAATTTGATTAATTATTGTCAACCGTTCTCCTGGAGAATTAGTGTCGACTGGTATGTAAGCATGGCCTGATTTAACTACTCCTAAAAAGGCAGCTGCCATTTCAAAAGTTTGCCCACCATATACGATGATCGGTGTTTTTTTAGTTAATCCCATTGAAGTGATATGGGCTGCCAATGCATCTGAATACTCTTTTAAGTCTTGGTAAGTATTTACCATTCCTGAACATTCATACGCAATACGATCAGGTTCAACCGTGGCATATCCATCAATTTTTTCAATGATACTTTTTTTCATTCATTATCTCTCCCTGACTAAAACTCGTTATAAATAAAATGCGGCCCATTAATTCCGCTGTAATTATACAGATAGACCAAAACTAGCATAATCATAAAATACAACACTGTACGTAATGCAAAACGTAAAGTTGGATTTTTGATCAGAGGGGCCTGCTTTTTGTTCATAATTTATGCCTCCCAACATCCCTTGTCTTTCTTCAGCTATCTAAATTTGTCCTTAAGTTAATACAATGACTAACTAGCTAACAAACTATCTATTGTCTAGAATGTCACGAAAATGGAATATTTACAACCATAATTTTTATAAAACTTTATAAAGATTATCATAGTAAAATTAAAAAAACTTAATATCAATTAATTATTAAGCGGTTAAAAATTAAAAATGAATTACAAAAAAGCCTTCCAGCTAAACGGTGATAGGCTTAAACCTGTAATTTCAGAATCACCGTTTGCTAAAGGAAAGCTTTCTTCATTAGACTGTTCTAATACAAAACTAAAGATACTGTTCTAATTTTGCTTGGATCTGTTCCTTAGGATGGTAGCCGACCAAAGTATCAACAACCTCACCATCTTTTTTAATAAGTAACGTAGGGATACTCATAATACCAAACTTGCTAGCAGTAGCTGTATTTTGATCAACGTCAACCTTGCTGAATGAAACCTTATCACCCATTTCTTCATCCAGTTGTTCAACAATCGGTGCCTGCATCCGACAAGGTCCACACCAAGTAGCCCAAAAGTCAGTTAAGGTAACCCCTGTATTTGTTCCACTATCAAATGTTTGATCCGTTAATTCTTTCATTTTATAAATTCCTCCTAGCTTTCTTTTCGTAAGTAAATCATATCAAATAAACCAGAAAAGACAACTTATCTGCCTAAGATTATTTTATTTAAAATAAACAACTGTTGCACCATTACCACCTGCATTAGGCGGTGCAAATTTAAAACTCTTAATACTTGGATTCTGGGTTAGATAAGCAGTAATTCCTTGGCGTAAAGCCCCCGTCCCTTTTCCATGGACAATAGTTACCGAAGCATAACCGGCCAAAATAGCCGCATCGACATAGCGATCGACATTAGTCAAAGCTTCTTCGTAACGCTGACCGCGTAAATCAAGTCGAGGTGATACGTGAGATTGACTAGCTGTTTTTAAAGTTGAGCGTGTTCCCCTTTTAGAATTATCATCAGTTACTTTTATTTTCTCAAGGTCATTCTCATTAATACGCATCTTTAAGATCCCTAGCTGAACTTCCCACTCGTCTTTGCTAAGACGTTGCAATAAAACACCTTGTTGTCCATAAGATTTGACCATGACGTCATCATTAGGATGAAATGCCTGTTGCCTTTTTGCTCGCTGCAAAACCTTATTTTGACGCAAATTAGTAGGCTGGTGCAATTGATTCATCTTAGTTTTAGCATCAATTAGTTCGTTTTCCTTAACTCGCGTGCCAGCATTTAAGCTCATTTTTCGTAATTCACTAATTAGCTTATCTGATTCACGACTTGCTGTTTCAATGATATCATTAGCTTTCATTTTAGCTTTTTCAAGTAATTTATCTCGACTGTTATTAAACTTCTGGTATTCATTTTCTAAAGAAGCATGTAGTTTCTCTGCTTCTGATAAGTTTTTCTGTAAACCTAAATGTTCCTCTTCCGCTAAACGCCGTTTCTGAACTAGATCTTGGATCATATCATTCAAATCTTGACTATCACTATGTGTTAGTTGTCGTGCCTGCTCAATTATCTGTTTATCAAGACCTAATCTTTGCGAGATATCTAATGCATTACTTCTTCCAGGAATACCGATCAGTAGTCGGTATGTCGGTTGTAATGTATCAATATCAAACTCCATGCTTGCATTAATCGTTTGCGGGCGATCGAAACCATATGCCTTCAACTCTGGGTAATGAGTAGTTGCAAGAACATAACTTCCCCTAGCCCCAACAGCATCAAGAATTGCGATCGCTAAGGCGGCTCCTTCTTGTGGATCTGTTCCTGCACCTAATTCATCAAAAAGAACTAGGGAATGATGATCTGCTTTTTTTAGAATGGAAACAATGTTAGTCATATGGGAAGAAAAAGTACTGAGGTTTTGTTCAATCGACTGTTCATCACCGATATCGGCAAAAATATCGTTAAAGATCCCAATGCGGCTACCTTCAAAGGCAGGGATAAACAACCCTGACTGCCCCATCATTTGGACAAGTCCGAGCGTCTTCAATGTAATTGTTTTCCCACCCGTATTGGGGCCGGTAATAACGATTGCTTGGTAATCTTTACCTAACATTAAATCGTTGCAAACCGCCGTTTGTATCTTCAGCAACGGATGCCAAACTTGTCTTAAATAAATATCGTTTGTCTCAGATAAACGTGGTTCTGTTGCTTTGATTGCCGCTGCATATTTACTCTTTGCATTAACGAAATCAAAATTCCCTAAAATATCAGCATTATTTTCTAGTTCAGCAGTATAAGGTGCAATCATTTCTGAGAGTTCACGCAAGATACGTTGAATTTCCTCTTTTTCTTGTAGCTGCTGCTGCTTTAAACGATTATTCAGTTCCACAATTGCCTGTGGCTCAACAAAAAGTGTTTGTCCGGAAGAACTCTGGTCATGAACGACCCCGCCGAAATGATTGCGGTATTCCTGCTTGACCGGAATAACATAGCGGTCATTTCTAATTGTAATAACAGCATCACTTAAATACTTAGCTGAATTACCATGGATGAAACCAGTTAGACGTTCACGTAACTGGTTTTCGGTTGTTGTAATAGTTTTGCGTACGTTGCGCAAAAAGCTTGAGGCTTCATCTGTGACATGACCATCTGTCTCTACAGCTGTTAAAAGACGTTTATTTATCTCAGGTAACACTTGTAAATTATCTGCTAATGTATATAGTTCCTCTAATTTTATCTTTTCATCATCTAAATCGATAAAAAAGCGTCTCACTTCATTGGTTGCCCGTAGAATACGACCAATAGCTGCCAGTTCTTTTCCGTTTAATGATGCTCCAATATCTAGTCTCTTTAAATACGGACGAATATTGTGTAATTTAGGAAGTGGGATACCGCCTTTAAGGCGCAAAATGTCAGCACCATCTTTTGTTTGGGCCAATGCTTTTTGAATAACATTTAGCTCACTGCTTGGTTTTAGTTCGCGAACTTTTTTTTCTCCCATCGGCGTAACAACAAAGTGAAGTAATTTATTAATTACTTTGCCATATTCCAGCGTATCCAATACTTTCGAATTCACTTCCGCACCTCCTTATTCATTTGGCTGTTGTAAATAGTTTTGGTATAAGTTCTCCGAGATTACTGGTGTCTCTCTTAGAATAAACATCGCAAGTGGTGATTGTTTCACACTGTGCCTAACGTTTTCAGTTGGCCACCCTACTAAGATCAACAAACTGGCAAAAACAAGTAAATAAGCTATCACTAATGATAGTATTCCACCTGCAATTGCATTTAGCTGACTAATTACAGGGAGACGTGTAATCAAGTTTAGTTTCCGCACAAACGTTCCTAAAATCACCCCTCCAATAATAATAATCAACCAGTATGCAATTCCATGATAAAAGAATGTACTACTTGTAAAAACTGCAGTGTCAGTATTTCCTCTAGTAAAAAAGCCTATACCTTTTTCAACCCATAAACTCACTGTGTCAGCATACTTATTAGCAACCACAAATAAGACAATAATCCCAATTAAATTCATCAGGGTTAAAAAGAAGCCTCTTCTAGCGCCATGGATATATGCAAAAAACAAAATTACTACTATTAATAAAGATATCAGCATATTTTCACCTACTTGTTGTCATCGTCAAGTTGCTGTTTTAATCGATCTAATTCTTCCTGCTTATACACTTGGTCAGAAACAGCGTTAATCGCTAAAAGAATTGCTGCCCTTTCCTTACTTAAACCGGGTAGTAATTTATTGATCTCTTGTAATTGCTGGTCGACTAACTTTGTAACGGTCTCCATATGTTCGGTACTGCTCTCACCAATAATAATGTAGTCTTTACCATCTATATGGGCTTTAAAACGTCTTTTTCCCACAGACATTTTATTAACCTCCTTTAATTCAGAATACATCAACTAATTCTAGCATAAATACTAAAATGACAAAACTAATGTTTAGGCATTATTTTAAACAGTGAAATAATAAAAAAATAGAGTCCACATGATAGACTCTATTACCTACTCTGACTGTTGTTAACACACAACTACTGCATTTTTTCGTCGTTCAAGAAAGTATCAAGTACTCCTTCAACCATTTCCCATTCTTCGTCGCTCTCAATATCATGCAAATCTGCATCAGTCGCTTCACCATTTTCATCTGGGTCAAATGAAAAGGCCAGTACATCAACCTGTTCTTCTGGTTGTGAATCAGTAGGGATCAATAAAATATATGACTTTCCATAGTCATCAGATTCAAAGGTAAATAAAATTTTATATAAAGTTTCGTTTCCATTTTCATCTACGAGCGTAATCAAATTATCTTTTTCGGTCATCGGTTTCCCCCATTTCTAACTATTCTTAAGTAACGGTCCTTGACTGTCTAGATAGTTTTGCAGAATTAAACCAGCTGCTAACTTATCAATAACCTTTTTTCTCTTTTTACGAGACGTATCGGCCTGTTCTACCAACATTCTTTCAGCTTCAACTGTTGTCAGTCGTTCATCCTGGTAATCAACAGGTAATCCAAAAGTTTCTTCAAGCAAAGCTCCATAATTGCGCGATGCCTCAACTCTCGGACCAGAAGTATTATTCATATTCTTGGGCAACCCCAAGACAAAGCCGGTTACCTCATACTTTTCGACTAATTTCTTAACTCGCTCAATGCCGAATTCCTTATTACCTTCATTTATCGCGATTATTTCAATTCCTTGTGCCGTCCATCCCAATGGATCACTGACGGCAACGCCGACTGTTTTAGAGCCGACATCCAAGCCCATTAAGCGCGTCACTTAATTTCCCCCTTATCGAGGTATGATCGAACTAATTCCTCGACTATTTCATCACGTTCATGCTTTCTAATTAGATTACGTGCATCATTTAAACGTGGAATATAAGCTGGATCGCCAGATAACAAATACCCGACAATCTGGTTTATTGGATTATAACCTTTTTCTTCCAACGCTTTGTATACAGTATCTAGCGTCTCGTGTACGTCCTTGCGACGACCGTCTTCGAAATCAAAATACATTGTCTTATCTAATGAACTCATTGCAAGCACCTCCGCATGCATAACAACTCCTAGTATCATTCTACTAGAGAAAAAAGATTGTCACAATCAAAAAATATGGTTGTAATCATACCGTAACACAACTGTCAAATGAAAGAAGATCTGACCATCACGATCTTAACCGCAAAAATAATTATAAAACGGATTTAACGGACGATATAAAAAAGGACCGTCTCAAAAATAATTTTGATCCAGTCCTTTAATATACGCATTTAAACTATAGAAAGTAGTAACTAAAAATTACGCTTTTTGTTTTAACCATTCACTTGCTGCCTTTAATGCGGCTGGAATTCCCGCTGGTTTTTTACCCCCAGCTTGAGCTAAATCAGGGCGTCCACCGCCACCGCCACCAACTGATGGTGCAATAGTCTTAATAAGATCGCCTGCTTTCAGACCGGCTTTAATTGCGGTCTCATCAGCTGCTGCAATCAGATTGACTTTACCATCTTCAGTTGCAGTCGCAAGTACCAGGATATCTGAATACTTCTGGGTCTTCCACTGATCTGCTAACTGGCGTAATTGCGCCATCCCCGAAACTTTAACTTGTGCTTTGATCAATGTCTTACCCTTAATCTCTTCAACTTGCTTAAAGACAGCGTCAGCTTGCTGGTTAGCAAACTTATCTTCAAGTGCTTGTTTTTGCCGTTCTAGGTCCTTGATCTGTTCTTGGTACTGTGTCAATTTGTGCGGAATTTCCTTTAATTGAGCAATCTTCAATTGTCCACTTATTTCCTCAAGCAACTGGTTATGCTCCTCTAAGAACTCATAAGCTTCCTTTGAAGTAACTGCCTCAATTCGTCTAACACCTGCACCAATACCAGACTCAGATGTAATCTTAAACAAACCTAATTCACTCGTATTATCAACGTGATTTCCGCCACACAATTCGATTGAATAATCATCAATTTTAACAACTCGGACGATATCCCCATATTTTTCGGTAAAAAGCGCGATCGCTCCTAACTTTTTAGCTGAATCGAAATCTGTCTCAATTGTTTCAACTGGAATATTAGCCCAAATTTTTTCATTGACTATTCGTTCGATCTTAACTAAGTCTTCTTTGGTTACCGAACCGAGGTTGGTAAAATCAAACCGAAGATAACCTGGCTCGACCAAAGAACCCGCTTGATGTGTATGTGAGCCCAAAACATCCCGCAATGCCTGATCAAGTAAATGAGTTGCTGTATGATTTTTACGTGTCTTATCATGTAAGCTCTGATTAACTTCCAGTGTATATTTCTTTTCTGCCACTAATGGGTGCAAGACTTCAACTGTATGCATGTTTTGTCCGTTAGGGGCATGCTGAACATCAGTTACTTTAGCTACTGTTGTCCCTGCCTCATCCTTGATGATACCTGTATCAGCGACTTGTCCTCCCATTTCGGCATAGAACGGTGTCTGATCAAAGATTAGCTGTGCGGAGCCCGTGTCAACTTTATCAACAAGTTTATCTTCGAAAATAATATCTTTTAAGGTCCCAGTTGCTTGTAGACAATCATAACCGACATAAGTACTTTTTGTCTTGATATCTGTTAAAACTCTCTTTTGGACACCCATTGACTTAGCATCGCTACGGGCTGCCCGCGCACGAGCCTTCTGCTGCTTCATCTCGTCGTCAAAGCCAGCTTGGTCAATTGTCATTCCTTGGTCATCTGCATATTCTTTAGTTAACTCAATTGGAAAACCATAGGTATCATAGAGTTTAAAGGCTGTTTTACCAGATATTTCCTTGCTCTTCTTAGCTTTAGCTACTGCAATCATCTCATTAAGCAGTTCAAGTCCATCTTTTAATGTCTCATTAAAACGATCTTCCTCGCTTCGGACTACTTTAGCAATATAAGCAGCCTGCTCAAGTACCTCAGGGTAGTGTGACTCCATAATCTGCCCCACTACAGGTACCAATTCTGCTAGAAAGGCATGGTCAATCCCAAGTTTTTGTCCGTGCATAACAGCTCGTCTGATCAAACGGCGAATAACATAACCTCTTCCTTCATTAGATGGAATTGCACCATCACCAATTGCAAACGTAACAGCTCTGATATGATCAGCGATCACCTTAAAAGATACATCATCTTCTTTAGACTGACCGTATTTTTTACCTGCACTAAACTTCTCAGTCTGGCCAATAAGTGGTAAGAAGAGATCCGTTTCAAAGTTTGTTGGTGCATTCTGGAAAACCGAAACTACACGTTCCAAACCCATTCCCGTATCAATGTTTTTATGTGGTAGTGGTTCATAGGTTCCGTCTGGCTTATGGTTGAATTCAGAAAAGACAATGTTCCAGATTTCTAAATAGCGTTCATTTTCTCCGCCAGGGTAGTTCTCAGGATCATCTTCGGGTAGATCACTAAGTTCTTGTCCACGATCATAAAAAATCTCTGAATCAGGTCCACTAGGTCCTTGACCGATATCCCAAAAGTTATCGTCAACTTCATAAATATGATCTTGTGCCACACCAGCAACTTCGTGCCAGATCCGTTTAGCCTCTGTATCCTTAGGGTAGACCGTAACGTATAGCTTTTCTTTATCCATCGCAAACCACTCAGAACTTGTTAATAATTCCCACGCCCAGGAGATAGCTTCCTCTTTAAAATAATCACCTACAGAAAAATTCCCTAACATTTCAAATAAAGTATGGTGCCGCGCTGTATGCCCGACATTTTCGATATCATTAGTTCTAATACTTTTTTGTGAACTTGTAAGCCGTGGATTCTTAGGAACAACACTTCCATCGAAGAATTTTTTCATTGTTGCAACCCCAGAATTAATCCATAACAGAGTTGGATCGTCATGTGGGATCAGTGATGCACTTGGCATAATTTGGTGTCCTTTTTCTTTAAAGAACTCCAAGTACATTCGTCTGACTTGTGAACTTGATAATTTTTTCATTCTCAAAACTACACCCTTTCTCTTCTTAATGAACATAAAAACACCGTTGCCAGTAAGGACGCTTCTGCGCGGTACCACCTTACTTGCAACGATGTTTGTCGTTTACCTCTTTAAGCTCGATAACGTTGAGTGACGTTCGTTCATTTTACAGGGAGCACTTATAAGTAACCGTTAATCCTTACACCAACCGGATCTTCTCTTAAACAGTCCACCTATAAATATATCCTGAATTCTCTCAAAGTATATCCAAAATAAGTTAGAATGTCAATTGGATTTTAGTCTTAACTGCGTTTTTTTCGACGATGGGCAATTTTTCTATCTTGCTGTTCTTTACGCTTGATAGCACGTTTAATTTTATTCTTATAGCCAGGCTTACGTTTCTTTCGTTCCTTTTTGACTAAGCCAATCAGATTAACATCTAATTGTTCTTTTTTAACCTTGCGTTTTTGCCGACGATCACGATCATAAGAATCAATAATCTCGCCGTTTTTAAAGGCTTTGGGCTTAAACTTGATCCCCATTTGTTCAAGCTCAGATATCTTAGCGTCATCATCTGGTCCGTAAAGTGTAATCGCAATTCCCGACATTCCATTCCGACCAGTTCGACCTACACGGTGGATAAAAAATTCCAAATCATCAGGCAAGTCGTCGTTAATAACATGTGAAACACCCTCGATATCAATTCCGCGTGCAGCTAAGTCAGTTGCAACGACAAATTGGTAATCTAAATTCTGGACTTCACGCATAACACGTTTACGCTGACGCGGTGGGATCCCCCCATGTATTTTAGCAACTTTCAATCCTTGCGCGCGTAAATAATCTGTTAATTGATCTGCTCGGGTCTTTGTGTTGGTAAAAATCAAGGCCAAATATGGCTGTCCAAGTGTTATCAGATGATGAATAATTTCATTACGGTTACGCCCTTTAGTTGATAATAACCAATTATCAATTGTAGGACTGATAATATTCTTATTTTCAACAACTTCAACAACTGGATTCTGCATATATTTACGTAAAAAGGGTTTTAGTTTAGCTGGAATAGTTGCTGAGAAAACTAACATTTGCAGATCTTTTGGTAGCGTTGAAGCAATCCCGTCAACTTCTTTTAAAAAGCCGAGATCAAGAGTCATATCTGCTTCATCAACAACCATGTAATGTGCATTATGAATATCCAAATCATTGCTACTGACTAGATCTAGGATCCGTCCTGGTGTCCCAATAACAACTTGTGGCTGTTGTCGGTGTAGTTTCTCAATCTGGCGCTGCTTGTCTGTTCCACCCACATAATTATGAATCATAAGACGTTCTTCTTGCTCCGCTAGCTGTTTTGCAGCTTCATAAATCTGATAAGCAAGTTCCCTGCTGGGTGTTGTGATAACAGCCTGAACACTTTTATTATCCAGTTTGATACTATTCAAAATCGGCAGCAAAAAGGTGTGTGTTTTACCGCTTCCTGTCTGCGATTGGCCTACAACACTTTGATTTTTCATTATTAATGGAATTAACTTTTGTTGTACTTCAGTTGGTTCTCTAAAATTAATTTTAGTAAGTGCCTTCTCAATAAAAGGCTGAAACCCAAATTCTTTAAATGAATTACTCATTAGATTCTCCTGTTTGATCATCATAGCTAGCTGCTATAGCATCTAACTTCTTAATGTATTCTGGTATTTTTTCAGCATCAGGCATAAATGCTCCGCTAGCTAACGGATGGCCACCACCTGAATACTCCTTAGCAAGTTCATTAATAACTGGGCCTTTCGAACGGATTCGCAAACGAAATGACCCATCTTTTTGCTGAACAAGGATCGTCCAGCACTTAACTCCGATTATCTTTCCCATCAATGGCACGATCGGAGCTGTACTTGCATCTTTGATAGCAAATTGCTCCATCACTTCCCTAGCCAAAACAATATAAGCCGCACCACTTTCTGTCAACGTCATATTTTCATAAACATAGGCAGCTAAACGCGCGACCGGTAAAACAATACTATCCAGTTTCTGATTGATTTTTGTAGCACTAAAATTATACCGCATTAACTGGGCTGCTACACACATAGTATGTGGTGTTGTGGCATCATACATAAAACGACCAGTGTCTCCAATAATACCAGCATATAACATCCGAGCAGCATCGTCAGGTATAATTAATTCACCTGCGGCGGCATTGACTAAATCAACGATCATTTCAGAACAACTTGAAGCAGCCGTATTAACCCAGCAAATATCACCATATGGATCTTCATTGGGATGATGATCAATCTTGATTAGATAGTGACCATTCATATAGCGTTTATCATCGATCCGTGGTTGGTTAGCAGTATCTGTAACAATGACAAGTGCATCCTTGTAGATATCATCTTCAATTTCTTCTTGTTCCGCGATCCATGCAAGACCATGCACATTTTCCCCAACCTGATAAACCTTTTTAGTTGGAAAGCTATTACGAATAATTGCTGCTAGCCCACATTGTGACCCGTATGCATCCGGATCTGGGCGCTGATGACGATGGATAATAATCGTCTCGCTTTTTTTTATCTGTTCAAGAATACTTGTTTCTATCGACATTCTCGTTCTCCTTAGAATTCAAAAATTTTTCCTATTTCAGCTTTAATCCCCACTCCAGGAGCCAAGCCAGCTAAATAACTAGCTACATTTTGTTTTATCTGGGGAAAAGTATCGTAATGAATCGGCAGTACATGCTTAGCTTTAACAAAAGAAGCTGCCCGAAGAGCATCTTCTGGTCCCATTGTAAAATGATCACCAATTGGTAGAAAAGCCAAATCAACACCCTTCCCACCGTTGATCAATTGCATATCTAAAAACAACGCGGTATCGCCAGCATCATATAGAACCTTCCCATCGATATGCAGTTCAAATCCCGCCGCAACACCCAATGTCCGTGGAAATGCGCCCTTTTGCGGTAAAGCTGCTGTATGCCACGCAGGAACGAGTTTAACTGAACCAAAAGTTTTCTTTAAGGAACCGCCAAAATTAATTCCTTCAGACTTCAAACCATTTTCTTCAAAATACCCAGCTAAATCAGTTACGGCAATGATTACAGCTCCTGTTCGCCGTGCAATTTCAATTGTATCGCCTACATGATCAAAGTGAGCATGCGTTACCAAAATATAATCAGGATGGCAATACTCAACCTTCAAATCGGTTAAAGGATTGTCAGTAATAAATGGATCGATTAAAATATTGGTTTTATCTGCAGTGATAATTTCAATTACAGAATGTCCATGCCATATCAGCTTCATCAGTCCACCTCCTAAAATAACTAGTTTACATTCTAAGTATACCCATAAAAACCAGTAAATACAAAACCACTACTTTTTCCATAACGGCAACTTAATATTTTCAAATTTTAATTCATCAATATTAGTTAACGTCAACCCCAGCAAGCGTACATCAACTTCATCAGGCTGAATCTGATCAAATAATTGGCGGCCCCAAAAGGCATAGTTCTCCTTATCATTAACAAGGTAGTCATCAAAAGTCATTCTTTTCGTCACTGTTTCAAACTGACTATTTCTGAGCTTTAAAACTAATGTTTTACCATGTTTTTGTTTCTGCTGAATAGTTTTAGCTAGTTTAGCCGCCAGAAAATGCAGCATATCATCAACCTCAACAGAGCTCTTTAAAGGTTGCCCCAATGTACGCTCAAAACCAATTGATTTACGTTTTCTCTTCCATTCAACGGGACGTTCATCAATTCCACGAACCCTTTGGTATAAAACCTGTCCGATTTTTCCAAATTTCGCGATTAATTCGACTTCGTTCCATTTAAGCAAGTCATTCCCGGTCTTAATCCCCAATTGGTGCATTTTAGGAGCTGTCTTTTTACCTACTCCTCGAAACTTTTCTATCGGCATCGTACCTAAAAAAGAATGGACTTCTTCAGGTAAGACTAATGTAACACCTGCAGGTTTATGGTAATCTGAAGCTAATTTAGCAAGAAATTTATTGTATGACACTCCCGTCGAACACGTCAAATGAGTTTTACTAAAAATCTCCTGTTGAATCATTTTAGCGACACGCAAGGCTGAAGTAAGGCCATATTTATTACTTGTCACATCTAAATATGCCTCGTCAAAAGCAATCGGTTCAACCTTATCCGTGTACTCGTAAAAGATAGTATGGATCTCACTTGAAACTTGTTTATATTTAGCAAAATCAGGTTTAACAAAAACTGCTTGGTGACATAAGCGATATGCTTCTTGCGCGCTCATTGCAGAATGAATACCGAAATGGCGTGCTGTGTAATTAGCAGTTGTTACCACACCTCTTCCCCCGGTATGCCGTGGATCACGTGCAATTACAAGCGGCTTGTTTCGATATTGTTCATGATCACGCATTTCAATCGATGCATAAAAAGCATCCATATCAACATGTATAATCTTACGCTTCAACTCCACTTCAATCACCACCCAGCATTTATTTTAACTATTTAAATAGTATCAGAACGTAAGTTCGTTTTCAAATGCTACCATTTGCTAAAATATAACCCTACGCTAACTATACAAAAAAGGTAACAGCAAAATCTATGTTCTGCCATTACCTTAACACTCAAAAAATAATATTTTACTTGTTTGTTTTTTTAGCTAATTTTCTTCACCGTTCACGGTAAAAACCCATTTGTGACCATCGCGGACCAATAAATCATCCGCTACTTTAGGCCCCATTGAACCGCTAGCATATTCAGCTAATGAATCCTGCTGCTGATCCCATGTACTACGAATAGCATCAACGAACTTCCATGAGTATGCAACTTCTTCCCAATGTGTAAAGTTCGTTGCATTCCCGCGTAAAGCGTCTAAAATTAGTTTTTCATACGCTTCCGGAATCTGTACCTTATTATCTTTCACTTGTAACAAGTCCATTTTCTGAACCTGTAAACCAAAATCCTGACCAATCTGCTTGACGTTCATCTGCAGATAAATCTCACCTTTTGGCTCAACAATTATTGTCAAAATATTCTTACCCAGCTTTGCACTTCCAAAAATATTCTTGGGAATATCCTTAAAGACGATATCGATACGGGTCGTCTTTTTAGCCAAGCGTTTACCAGTTCTAATATAAATTGGAACACCTGCAAAATTCTCGTTATTAACGAACAGCTTTCCAGCTACAAAGGTTTCCGTCCGTGAATCATCCGCAATCTTTTCTTCTTGCCGATATCCCTTAAGCTCATTAGTCCCTGTATACTGAGCCCGTACAAAATTATTTTTTACCTGTTCGGGCGTATAAACTTGCAATGCTTTCAAAGCATCAAGCTTTTCACGTCTAATATCGCTCTCGGTATAAGAAGCCGGCATATTCATTGTTAGCAGTGAGACAATTTGTAAAATATGATTTTGAACCATATCACGTAAAGCCCCAGCTGTTTCATAATAACCAGCACGTTCTTCCACGCCTAGTGCTTCGCTTAATGTAATCTGTATATTATCAATATACCGATTATTCCACAGAGAACGGAAAAGATTATTGCCAAAACGAACAGCTGCAATATTCTGAATCATTTCTTTACCAAGGTAATGGTCAATTCTAAAAACAGACTTTTCAGTAAAATAGGACCCAATTGCATTGTTTAGTTCCTTGGCACTTGTTAAATCATGTCCAAATGGTTTCTCAATTATCAAACGATTATAACCATTGTCTGTTACTATATGCTGTGATTTTAAGTGCTTCGCAATCGTTCCGAAAAAACGTGGCGACATTGCCAAATAAAATAAACGATTGCCACCAATATGATACTTTTGATCCAGTTGTTGCGCCAACTTCCGCAGAGTTACATAATGCTCTGTATCATTGACGTTGTGCGACTGGTAATAAAAATGCTGTGCAAAATTAGCCACATCTTCTTCAGACTCATGCTCCGCAGTTACCGCTTCTCTTACGACTTCTTGAAAATATTCATCAGTCCACGGACGGCGTGCCGTCCCGATCACGGCAAAGTTATCTCTCAAAAAGCCCTTTTTATATAGTTCAAACAACGACGGATATAATTTTCGCTTTGCGAGATCCCCTGTTCCACCGAAAATAATAAAGAGTGCCTGTTGTTTAGTATCCATAATTATCTGCACCACTTTCACTTAATATCTTTACACCCATACACACACTAGTGTACTTGCAAAATAATGTTTTAACAAGTATCAGATATGCTTTTAAAGCTTATGTAGTATCTGAAAAGCGTAAGAATTAGGTAATTCATTAAGTTTCAAGATCTCTCTAGTGAAACAAAGAATAATTAATTAAATTAAATGAACACCCTTATCAACGTAAATAACATCACCGACAACCCCAGTTGATAGATCACTTACTAAAAATGATGCTGCTCCACCAATTTGGTCAGTTGTTACTGATTCACCGTCAACTGTTCTTTCACGAGATAAACGTAACAAATCCCCATGATCCTTAACTCCTGTAACAGCTAAGGTCTTAACAGCACCGGCAGAGATTGCATTAACTCTAACACCATACTTAGCCATGTCACGTGCAAGATACCTTACATTAGCTTCTAGTGCAGCTTTAGCAACACCCATAACATTGTAATTAGGAATAGCTCGTTCTGATCCAAAATAGGTCAGTGTAACAATACTCCCAGGATTATTTAATATCTTAATCCCGTATTTTGCAACAGCGATCAATGAATAAGCTGAAATATTCTGTGCCAATGCATAGCCTTCACGACTAGCATTCATAATATCACCAGAAAGTTCATCTTTTTTAGCGAAAGCAATTGCATGAACGATCCCATCAACCTTGCCAAATTTTTCTGCTACTTGCGCAAATGCTTTTTCGATACTTTCGTCACTAGAAACATCACATTCAACTAAGCGACTCTCATCTTCAACTAAGCGCAACAAGCTTTTCTTTAACCGTTCATTTTGATACGTGAAAATAAGTTCTGCACCATTATCAAGCATTGATTGCGCGCAACCCCAAGCAATACTTCGTTTATTTGCAGCTCCCATAATCAGAATTTTTTTACCGCTTAATAATTTATCCACTTTTTAAACCTCCATCAAAACTAGAACTGGCGGAACCGTTGATGACGCTTTTCAACTAGCTCAGATGGCGTCAACTTCTCCAAATCAGTCAATTCTTTTTGTAATATTTTCTTTACAGCTTTAAATACACGTTTGTGAGACCGTGATTCTGGGATTATCCCATCAATCACATGTTGTTCGAGTAGTTTTGTCGGTGTCAACTGCATCACTTCAGCTGCTTCGTCAGCACGACTGCTATCTTTCCATAAAATAGCTGCAAATCCTTCAGGCGATAAAACTGTATACATACTATTTTCAAACATCCAGACACGATCGCCGCACGCTAAAGCAAGGGCCCCACCACTACCAGCTTCACCGTAAATTATTGAAATTACAGGTGTTTTTACACTGCTGATCTCAAGTAAGTTGCGTGCAATAGCTTCGCCTTGGCCATTCTCTTCCGCTGATTTGCCTGGATACGCACCAGCAGTATTAATCAATGCAACCACAGGACGACTAAACTTTTCCGCTTGCTTGATCAGCCGTAATGATTTTCGGTAACCTGATGGTTCAGGACAGCCGAAGTGAGTTCGTAAACGTTCTTCTGCTGATTTCCCCTTATTTGTTGCGAGAACTGTTACCGGCTGATTATTAAATTCAGCCACACCACCAACGATTGCAGCATCATCCTCTGCTGAGCGATCCCCATGGAATTCCATGAAATTACTAAAAATACCTTCAATCAACTCATAAGCAGACATCTTTTCTTCACTGCGAGCATTAGCAACAATCTGTGCTGCTGTTTTTTTCTTATCAAGTAAACTAACCATTTGCACCACGTCCTTTGCTGTGCAGTTCAAGTAGCCATGCAAGTTTTTCCTTCATATCTTTTCGTGCAACGATCGCATCGATAAATCCATGTTCAAGCACACGTTCGACATCCTGCAGGTCATTTGGAACTTTCTGATGCGTTGTTTGTTCAATTACCCGTTTACCAGCAAAACCAACCAAAGCCCGTGGCTCAGCTAAGATAATGTCACCTTGCATTGCGAAACTAGCAGTTACACCACCAGTTGTTGGATCTGTCAAAACGGTGATATATAATAACCCAGCATCTGCATGCCGTTTAACCGCCTGTGAGATCTTAGCCATCTGCATAAGCGAGAAGATACCTTCTTGCATTCTTGCACCACCTGATGCAGTGAATAACACAACGGGTAAACTTTGACGAGTTGCGCGTTCAAACAAACGGGTTATTTTTTCACCAGTGATCGTTCCCATTGAACCCATAATAAAGTCTGGGTCCATAATGCCTAACGCTGCAGACTGACCATTTATTTTAGCAATTCCCGTCAAGACAGAATCGTTTAAGCCGGTCTGAACACGTGCCTTGGCAAGCTTTTTCTGGTAGTTGGGAAAATGCAATGGATCGCTTGTTTCAAGGGAATCGTCAATTTCCGAGAAAGAATCCACCAACCACTTCAAACGTTCGCGTGCTGTAATTCTAAAGCCATACCCACAATTAGGACAAACTTGGTAGACACCTAAGTCTTTATGGTAGAAAGACTGGTGGCACTTCGGACATGCGATCCACATCCCTGAAGGAACTCGTTCGCCTGCTTTTTTATCAGCTTTAATATGCTTATGACCTAACGTTTTTAACTCATCAAATAATTGCACGCTTAGACCTCCTTCTTCCATCTTGGCAGGAAGGTTTTCTCAAGGTAATCCGTTGTTACTCGTCCATTCTTAAAAGTATCATCATCAAGTAACGCTAAGTGAAAAGCTTGGTTCGTTGTAATTCCATCAATCAACATTTCATTTAGAAGTCGTTTGATCTTCTGAATTGCTTCATTACGATTATTGCCTAACGCAATTACTTTAGCAACCATTGAATCATAGAAAGGTGAGATTTTAGCACCAGCATATAAAGCCGAATCGATCCGCATCCCCAGATTACCAACTGGGAAGTAAAGATAGTTGACCTTACCTACAGATGGCGCAAAATTATGTGCTGGATCTTCAGCATTAATACGACACTCAATAGCATGACCTTGACAGTGAATATCTTCCTGTTTAAAAGGTAATACTTCACCCGCTGCCACACCAACTTGCACCTTGACTAGATCAACTCCCGTAACCATCTCAGTTATTGTATGTTCAACCTGAATTCGCGTATTCATTTCCATAAAGTAGAAATTATGGTCTTTATCCATCAAGAATTCAATTGTCCCTGTATTAACATAACCAATTGCATTGGCTGCTCTAACTGCAATTTTACCTAAGAAGTGCCGTTGTTCTTCTGTAATTAACTCACACGGGCTCTCCTCGATGACTTTTTGCTTATTACGTTGAACAGAACAGTCTCGTTCTGGGAAATAAACAGCGTTATTATGCTGGTCACGAAAAATCTGAACCTCGATATGCTTGACATCTTCCATGATCTTCTCTAAATACATCCTTGCATCACCAAAAGAAACAACTGCTTCTTGCTGGGCTTCTTCAAAGTTGCTTTGCAACTGATCTTCACTATCAACTCTGCGGATCCCTTTACCACCACCACCGGCAGCAGCTTTTAATAAGACTGGGTAACCCACCTTATCAGCCGCTTTCTTAGCTTCAGCTACATCTGCAACGAATCCTTCACTACCAGGAATAACCGGTACACCGCTTGCTCGCATTTGTTCACGCGCATTGGCCTTATTTCCCATTAAATCAATTGTTTCTGATTTAGGGCCGATAAAGGTCAGACCGCAAGCTTCGCACATCTCAACGAACTGACTATTTTCAGATAAAAACCCAAAACCGGGATGAATTGCTTCAGCACCGGTTCCAACGGCTGCACTCAAGATATTTTTCATATTTAAATACGATGCTTGCGGCCGTGCAGTTCCAACACAAACAGCTTCATCAGCTAATTGGACATGCAAACTTTCACGATCAACATCAGAATAAATCGCTACTGATTTGATGCCTAATTCTTTTAGTGAGCGAATAATGCGGACAGCAATCTCACCACGGTTAGCTACTAGAACTTTTTTAAACATCAAATCACCCCTAAACTTAACCAATCATAAATGTCAGTTCTGCAGTACATACTTTCTTACCTTCAACAGTTGCTATACCTTTTCCTAGACCCACATTATTTCTAATTTTATCTAATTTCACTTCTAGACGTAATGTATCGCCTGGTCGTACGACACGGCGAAACTTAGCTTCTTTAATTCCGCCAAAATAAGCTGTCTTCCCCTTAAATTCGGGTAGTGTTAATAACGCAACTGCCCCTGTTTGTGCTAATGATTCAACAATTAAGGCGCCAGGTAATACCGGGTTATTAGGAAAATGTCCATTAAAAACCTCTTCATGAATCGTTACGTTCCTTTTAGCCACGGCCATCTCGCCCGGAACAAGCTCATCGACACGGTCAATTAATAACATTGGATAGCGATGCGGAATAATTTTCTTTATTTCAGTGATATCTAAAACCATACTATTTTTATGCCTCCTCAATCTCAAAAAGAGGTTGCCCAAATTCAACTAATTCTTCATTTTTAACTAGGGTCTTAGTAATAACACCCTCGGCTTCACTCTTGATCTCAGTCATCATCTTCATTGCTTCAATGATACAAACAACATCACCCTTATGAACGTTATCTCCTACCTTAACAAAAGGTGGGTTGGTAGGTTCTGATTGTAAGTAGACACTTCCAACCATTGGGGAATCAATCGTTTTACCAATCTTTTCATCATTTTTCTCTTCAATTGGGAATGACTGATTACTCTCAGCTCTTTGAAGTGGTTCATTGTTTGGTATCACTGCCTGCGGCTGAACGTTTTCGTTTTTACTTAAGCGAATATGAAAGTCACCTGTAGTAATCTCTAATTCACGACTAGGTGAATCATTGAAATTCGCAATTAGTTCTTGTATTTCTTTATAATTCAATCCTACTCACTCCATTTTCTAAATGCTAATACTGCATTATGGCCACCAAAGCCCAATGAATTACTGATTGCATATTCAAGTTCTGGTGCACTTTCAGCATTCTCCGTCACGACGTTAACAGTGCATTCAGGATCTTGTTTCTTTAGACCGACATTAGCTGGCAGTTGACCTTGTGCAAGTGCTGCAACTGTAATAACAGCTTCGATCGCTCCAGCAGCTCCTAGTAAATGTCCGGTCATGCTTTTAGTACTGCTGACCTTAACTGGGCTATCAACCCCAAAGACACGGTTAATGGCCTTAGCTTCACCTGAATCATTAGCGTGTGTTGCTGTCCCGTGAGCATTGATATATCCAACTTCTTTAGGTGTCACACCTGCTTCAGAAATTGCTTCCTGCATTGCTCTTGCAGCTCCTTCACCCGTTGGATCTGGTGAAGTCATATGAAAGGCATCACAGGTACTTCCGTAACCAACAATTTCCCCTAAAACTTTAGCACCACGTTCTTGTGCATGCTCTAAGCTTTCCAAAACTAAGGTTGCTCCACCTTCACCCATAACAAAGCCCGAACGATCTTCATCAAATGGTAATGAAGCTCGTGTTGGATCAGTTTCTTTAGACAATGCTGTTAAAGCAGCAAATCCAGCGATTCCAATCTCATTAACTGATGCCTCTGAACCACCAGTCAACATTACTTTAGCTCTGCCTTCTTTAATCTGACGATAAGCTTCACCGATTGCATTGGTACCTGAAGAACAAGCCGTAACAATGGCAGTACAGATATTTTTGGCTTTAAATTGTAACGCAATATTACCAGCAGCCATATTTACAATTGAGGTTGGCACAAACAAAGGTGAGACTCTTTGCGGACCTTTTTTATTCATCTTGGTAACCTGTTCTTGAATAGTTGTTAAACCACCAATACCAGAACCATAAATCACACCCATATCGTATTCATCGGTGTTCTCACTATTGATTCCAGCTTGTTCAACTGCCGCAATAGCACTGTCAACAGCATACTGTGAGAATAAGTCCATCCGTTTTGCTGCTTTCTTACCGACGCGAAGTTTTGGATCAAAATCCTTAACTTCACCTGCAATTGTAATCCCTGTTTCACTTGCATCAAATTTGCTAATCTTATTAAAACCAATTTTACCCGCAAAAATATTTTTTAGAAATGTAGCCGTATCATTACCTACAGGAGTAACGGCGCCCATTCCCGTAATTACCACTCTACTCATCGATAAAACCCTCCTAGATCGTCATTCCGCCATCAATCGTGATAACCTGTCCCGTGATGTAATCACTTTTAGCTAAGAAAACTGCTGTTTCTGCTACTTCAACAGGCTCACCAAAACGTTGCAGCGGAATATCTTTTACCATCTGGTCCTTGATCTTCTGGCTAACTTCAGCCGTCATATCACTATTAATCATCCCTGGTGCAATCGCATTGCAGCGAATTCCACGGAGTGCACCTTCACGCGCGATCGTTTTAGTTAAGCCAATAATCCCAGCTTTGCTAGCTGCATAATTTGCTTGACCAAGATTCCCGTGTAAGCCGACAATACTTGCCAGATTAATAATAACGCCGCTGCGCTGACGCGACATTTTCTTAAGGATTCCCTGCGTTACGTTGAATGTCCCCACAAGATTAACGTCGATTACCCGTCGAAAATCCTTCTCTTTCATTCCGATCATTAACTTATCTGCTGTAATACCGGCATTATTAACTAGAATATCAAGTTTATCAAACTCATCAAAAATTTCTGTCTGCATTTTCTTGACGTCATCAGTTTGTGAAACATCACCTAACGCAATTTTACACTGTACACCCTGTGCTTTGATTTTCTCAATCAATTCAGGTGAGATCTCCTTGCGTCCATTTAAGATAACATTACAGCCTTCTTGGGCAAATTGAAGTGCAATTGCAGCCCCAATTCCACGAGAACTACCAGTAATAAAAGCATTCTTTCCTTTTAATTCCATAGTATCAGCCTCGACTTGCTTCAATAAATTTTTGGTAATTAGTTTGACTATCAATGTGATAGCGTTCAATGTCTCTGTTAATCTGCTTCGTAAATTTGCTTAATGTTTGACCCGGCCCGATTTCAACAACCGTATCAATTCCTAATACTGCAATCATGTAGTCGACACACTGATAAAAATGTGTCGGTGTTATCAATTGTTGTGTCAAAACTTCTTGCATCTGATCAGCTATAAAAGGTTGTGCTGTCGTGTTACTAATCACTGGTACAGTTGTTTTTTCAAACCGCACGTTAGCAAGACGTCGTCCCATCAAAGTACTTGCTTTTTTAAAAAGCGGGGTATGGAACGCCCCGCTAACCTTTAATGGAATAACATTTTTAACTTCTTGCTCATGAAATAGCTTAATCGCACGATCAACAGCTGCTTTATTACCGCCGATAACAACCTGCTTAGGTGAATTATAATTTGCAGGACACACAACTTCAGTTGCTGTACTGGCTTCTTGACAGACCTTTTTGATAAGTTCAATATCCGTCTTCAAAACCGCTACCATCGCACCATCAGTTTCCTCTGCATCACTTTGCATATATGTTGCACGGTCTTTTAAAACCTGCATACCATCCTTAAAATTCAAACTTCCAGCTGCTATCAAAGCTGAGTACTCTCCCAAACTCAAACCAACCATACCGCGAACATTCAGCTGCGGAAGATCTCTCTTAAGCATTCGGGTTATCCCCAGGCTCATAGCAACAATAGCGGGTTGCACGTAGACGGTCTGTGCCAACTCATTATTTTCGTTGCGGTAAATAGCTTTAAGGTCCATCCCAGTCAGTTCAGCTGCTTCGTCAATCGCTGCACGATATTCCTGATCTGATTCATATAAGTCCAACCCCATTTGGCTGTACTGAGCACCTTGTCCGCTAAATAAAAAGCCTATTTTCATAATCCAAGAACTCCCTTAAATTATTATTTTGCTTCGACTTCTTTTTTTACGTATGCAACAACATCTTTAATTGTCTTTACGCCTTCATCTGCTTCAAGTTTGATATCTAATTCATCTTCAAGTTCATTCATGATTTCAAAAACATCTAAGCTATCTGCTTCAAGGTCTTCTTTGATATCTGAATCCATTTTAACCTTGTCTGCATCTACATCTAATTGTTCAACCACGATATCTTTTACTTTGTTAAAAATTTCTTGTTCTGTCATTTTAATACACTCCTGTTTTTTTTATTTTTAGTATTTAATAATTTGTGTTCCGACTGTTAACCCACCGCCAAAACCGCTTAAGACAATTACTTGCCCACGTTTAAGTGTCTTATTTGTAATCAATTCATCTAAGAGAAGCGGGACACTTGCAGCGGAAGTATTACCATATTCAGCAATGTTCATTGGGAACTTCGCTAATGGTTGTTCTAAGCGTTTAGCGATCTGGGTAACGATCCGTGAATTAGCTTGATGTAAAACAAAATAATCGACTTGGTCTAAAGTTACTCCCGCTTTGGCCACTGCTTCTTCAATTGATAACGGGACTTTATGTGTCGCAAACTTATAAACATCTCTTCCAGACATTGAAAAGGCCTTGATTTGATGCTCACCTGTCATAGGAAAAGCTGTCAGTGCTTCAGTCTTTCCCGCCTCCAACTTATCACCTAATTCACCATAAGTATGCAAACTAGAAGCGATAAAGCGGCTCTCACTGTCATCCTGTTGTTCTAACAACATCCCAGCCGCTCCGTCACCAAACAAAACAGCTGTCGTCCGGTCACTCCAATCAATAACTTTTGACAAGACTTCTCCACCAATTAGCATGACCCGCTTACAAGCTGTATTCGAAGACCCCATAAATTTTTCAGCTACATTTAAACCATAGATAAAGCCAGAACACGCAGCACTAACATCAAATGCTATTGCATTATGTGCGCCGATCTTACCCTGAACTAACGCAGCCGTTGCAGGCGTATAACTGTCTGGCGACATAGTCGCAACTATCAGCAAATCAATTGATGCAGCATCCCAGCCACTCTTTTCAAGCAGTAGTTTTGCCACATTAAAACACAATTGTGAAGTATTCTCATTAACACTGACGTGCCGCTGTTTAATACCTGTCCGACTGCTGATCCATTCATCTGAAGTATCCATAATCTGACTTAAATCATCATTGGTTACAACTTTAGCTGGAACATAGCTAGCAGTCTTGACAACTTTAATTGTCTCCAATATGCTGTCTACTCCTTAATTTACGAATGCTCCCTAAGAAAATCCTCTAGGTTACAAACGGCTTTTTCGATCGTTTCTATTTCTTCTGGTTCAAGATCTTTCAAAAAGCTCCGAACCATCATACGGTGAAAAGCATCATGTGCTCGGTACATAAGACGTCCCTTTTTAGTTAGCCCGAGTCGAACAACACGACGGTCATCACTGCACCGAATCCGCGTCACGTAATTCTTCTTACTTAACCGATCAATAGTCGAAGTAAGTGTACCTGGCGTCAAGTGCAATTCTTTTGCTACTTGCGATGCCGTTTTTTTATCATACATTGTTATTGCATTAATTGCATGCATTTCTTTGATAGAGACGTCTTTAAAATGACTTCTTTTCAGTTCATGTTCCTCAATCCAAAGAATGTCATTATAAATCCTTACAAGGGAATCATTGATTGTTTTTACTTGGTTTTCCATGTGTTCAATGTTCGTCCTTATCCAACTTCAATTTAACTGCAATTCGAGAACGAAATATCACGATTAAAATCAGATCTTCTCGTCTCGATTTGCCACGATAAACATCAGTTCAGCTGCACATGCTGTTTTTCCATCAACAACCGCTTTCGTTTCTACGATTCCCATATTTTCCCGTTTCTTTGTCAAGGTAATATGTAGCTTAAGCACATCCCCTGGACGAACAACTCGTCGGAACTTAGCTTTGTGAATTGCTCCCAGATAGGCTGTCTTCCCAACAAACTCAGGCGATTTCAAAATTAAAATCGAAGCCGCTTGTGCCAGAGTTTCAATAATCAATACCCCAGGCATTACTGGATTACCTGGAAAATGACCCCTAAAGAAGGATTCATTAATCGTTACATTTTTTGTAGCGACGATTGACTCACCGGCCTTTAGTTCATCGACATAATCGATATAGATTATTGGAAAGCGGTTAGGAATCAGGTCCATAATTTCTTGTGCATCCATAAGCACCACATTTGTCACCTCACTTATCCCAAAAAGTATTTCGAACATCGAAATATTCGATGATTGAATAATATTACACTCAGCCTAAATTGTCAAATTCTAGCAATATAGTCAGCATAATTTCTCAAAAAGTAAGAGTTGATTAGTTTAACACTTTAATGTGTTTTTAACTAAAAATAACCCTTTTATTCTACTAACTAGTTCGTATCTCTTCTTACAGCCGCAATGGTTAGCCGCTAAACTAAAAAACGACATTCTGCTTACACTGCGATTTAAGAAATACAACTTATTTTTTTCTTAGATTCTGACTAACCAGAATCTCATTTAACTTGCTCACTGCAGAAAACAAAAAAGTGTGCCTGTAAAATTACCTAAGCATCACTTTCTCTAGTATGATCTTAACTTTTCTTTTCTTCATCCTCAGGAGCGCTATCTTCTTCTTCTGATTCCTTTGGAGTCACAGGTGACTTCTTTTCGATCGTTGTACCGCCGTTACTTGCAGCAGGTATAACGCTTGCAATCGCAGATTGTTCGAAAGTCAGAAAAATACCGTCACAATCAAGAGTTACCGTGTGATCAGCGTTATTTATACTATCAACAACACCATGTAATCTTCCGATCGTAATGACAGCATCACCTTTTTTTAAGTTACCTAACATTTCCTGCCGTTTCTGCTGCTGTTTCTTTTGTGGTCTAATCATCATAAAGTACATCAAACCAATTAAAGCAACGAACATTATGATTGTTGGTAATGATCCGTTCATTTTTTTCACTCCCTCTATAAAGCCTGTACATATATAACTTTAACAAAGTTTTAAGTTACTGACTAGGTCTTTAACCAAATTTTTTAAAAGTTTCGTGGGTTTTTACTATTAAACCCGTATTCTTCAAAGAAGCTTTCCCTAAATTCAAGTAAATTATCG
Source organism: Liquorilactobacillus capillatus DSM 19910 (assembly GCF_001434915.1). Lineage (GTDB taxonomy): Bacteria > Bacillota > Bacilli > Lactobacillales > Lactobacillaceae > Liquorilactobacillus > Liquorilactobacillus capillatus. The sequence goes on along the minus strand of NZ_AZEF01000007.1, from coordinate 60,960 downwards.
TCTTTGATCGCTTGTCGAACTTGCTGCATTAAATGAATCAAGAAATAAAGGTTGTGATAACTAGTTAGACGCAATCCAAAGGTCTCATCTGCTTTAATCAAATGTCTGATATATGCTCTCGAGAAATTACGACAAGTATAGCAATTACACCTATCATCTATCGGACGGAAATCGTGCGCATAGACAGCATTTTTTACTACTAGTCGTCCGTGTGACGTCATACAAGTTCCGTTACGAGCAATTCGTGTTGGTAAGACACAATCAAACATGTCGACCCCACGAATCACACCATCAATCAATGCGTCTGCAGAACCGACTCCCATTAGATACCGGGGTTTATTTTCCGGCAGCATTGGTGTCGTAAATGAAAGAACATGATTCATCTCTGCCTTGCTCTCACCAACAGACAATCCTCCAATTGAATAACCGGGGAAATCCATTGAAACTAAATCATGCGCGCTTTGTGCTCTAAGTGCCTTATGTCCACCACCTTGAACAATTCCAAATAATCCTTGAGTTGCTTCATTTTGGTGAGCTTTTAAGCCTCTTTCAGCCCAACGACTCGTTCGTTCGACGGACTTCTTGATATAATCATACGTCTCAAAAAAGGGTGGGCACTCATCAAAACTCATCATGATATCCGCGCCAAGAGCATTTTCAATTTGAATTGCCTTTTCCGGAGACAGAAAAAGTTTTTCGCCACTTAAATGGCTACGAAAATGAACTCCTTCTTCTGTAATATCTCGCATCTTGGCTAACGAAAAGACCTGAAAACCACCAGAATCAGTTAGTATTCCCTTAGGCCAGTTCATGAACTTATGCAGTCCACCGGCTTCTTTAACAAGTTCTTCACCAGGCCGTAGCCATAGATGATAAGTATTAGAGAGAATAATATTAGCTCCCATTGCATCTAATTCCTCTGGTGCCAGTGATTTCACAGAAGCTTGCGTTCCCACCGGCATAAACATCGGCGTTGGGAAAGCCCCGTGTGGAGTTATGATCTCACCTAATCGGGCACCAGTATGCTTTTCTTTCTTGATCAAACGATATTTGATCGCTGGTTCAGTCATTAAAAGTTCTCCATTTCTTCTTAATTATCGTTATTTAATAAACATTGCATCGCCAAAACTAAAGAAGCGATATTTTTCTTCCACAGCATGTTTATAAGCATTCAAAATATTTGTTCGTCCTGTAAATGCTGAAACAAGCATTACTAAAGTTGATTTAGGTAAATGAAAATTAGTAATAAATGCTTGGACTACTTTCCATTCATAACCTGGTTTAATAAAGATATCTGTCCAACCACTATCCGCACGAATCTCACCATTAAATTTTGTGCCGATCGTTTCCAGCGTTCGTATACTGGTCGTCCCAGTCGCGACAATTTTACCGCCGTTAGCACGAACATCATTTAAAACCTTAGCTGATTCTTCTGAGAGCCGGTAAAATTCACTGTGCATTTTATGATCTTCAATATTTTCAACACTGACGGGCCTAAAGGTTCCCAGGCCAACATGGAGAGTCAGATAAACTAACCGTACACCTTTATCCGCAATTCTTTGCAGCAGTTCTTTGGTAAAGTGCAAACCAGCAGTGGGCGCAGCAGCCGACCCGACTTCACGGGAATACACCGTCTGATACATCTCAGGGTCATCTAGCTTTTCCTTAATATACGGCGGTAAGGGCATTTCACCTAATTGATCAAGAATTTCCATGAAGATTCCGTCATACTCGAATCTGATCATTCGCCCACCATGTTCTAACTCTTTAGTGATAACAGCGCTCAGTTTACCGTCTCCAAAAACGATCCGGGTCCCCACCTTTGCCCTCTTAGCAGGTTTAACTAATGTCTCCCAGTTATCACCTTGGGTATTATTTAATAATAAGACTTCAATATGTCCACCCGTTTCTGGTTTAACACCGTAAATGCGGGCTGGCATAACTCGTGAATCATTCATCACTAATGCATCCCCTGCATTCAACTGATCAATGACATTATAGAAAATATCATCCTTATAAGCGCCCGTTTTACTATCTAAAATAAGCATCCGTGAATGATCACGCTCTTTCAATGGTGTCTGTGCAATCAAATTCTGGGGTAAATCATAATCAAAATCTTCTGTTGTCAAATGTTCTTCTGCCAAAACTTTCACCTTTCTTTAAAAAAGAATCGTTATTATTTTCTAATATATGGCAAGCCTAAATGTTCATATGCAGCTTGCGTCACAACTCTACCACGCGGTGTTCTCTTAATAAAGCCACTTTGCATCAAATATGGTTCAATCATCTCGGTAACTGTCTCGATCTCTTCCCCAATATTAGCCGCAATAGTATTCACACCCACCGGTCCGCCATTATAAAGTTCAATCATTATTTTCAGCATTTTACGATCAGTCTCATCCAGACCATGATCATCAACTTGTAATAAGTTAAGTGCATACTGGACAATCTGCTCGTCAACCTTTTTTTGATGAGCAACTTCTGCAAAGTCACGAACACGCTTCAATAAACGGTTAGCGATCCGCGGTGTTCCTCGTGAACGACGAGCAATCTCATGTGCACCACTTAAACTGATCAGTGTTTGAAAAATATCAGCTGAACGTTCAACGATTTTTGACAGCTCGTCTTCAGTATAATAGTTCATATGTGCAACTATTCCAAAACGGTCACGTAGAGGAGCTGATAGTAGTCCAGCTCTTGTTGTTGCCCCAATCAAAGTAAATGGTGGCAGCGTAAAGTGTACAGGGTGTGCAGTTGGCCCTTGACCAATGACGATATCAACGTAAAAGTCCTCCATTGCAGAGTATAAAACCTCTTCGACTACTTTGGGTAAGCGGTGAATCTCATCAATAAAGAGGACATCACCCGCCTCAAGCTCATTCAAAAGTGCAACTAGATCTCCTGGACGTTCAATTGCAGGACCACTAGTTGTTTTGATAGACACCTTCAGTTCATTTGCAATAATAATTGCTAGCGTAGTTTTCCCCAGTCCTGGAGGCCCATAGAGTAAAACATGGTCGAGCGCTTCTTGACGTTGGCAAGCAGCCTTAATGTACACTTGTAACTCATCTTTAATCTTTTTTTGTCCAATATATTGAGCAAACATCTGCGGCCGCAGTGAACTTTCATGCTCATCATCAACTAAATCACTTGATATTATGCGGTCATCGTCTGACATTTAGACACCTCCTCAAATTACTTGCTGATCAGCAGCCGCAATGCCTCACGTAAATATTCATCAGTTGAGCTGCCCTTAAATTGTACCAGTTTCTTACTAATTCGTTTAACTTCTGTCTTAGTATACCCTAAGGCTGTCAATGCCGCGATACTTTCTTCAAAATACTGATTGGCCCCACCACTATGCGTAGCTAAGTCTAAGCCCTGCTGCCCAATCAAATCTGTCTGTGTAGCATCCACATCCATTTTTCCCTTTAAGTCTAATACAATTTGTTTAGCTGTCTTTTTACCCACACCTGGGAATTTGGTTAAGTAACCGATATCCTCATTATCAATTGCAGTGACTAGTCCTTGATGATCATCATTAGCTAAAATAGCAAGTGCACTCTTAGGTCCGATCCCCGAAACATTAAGTAGTTTAACAAAAATGCTTTTTTCATTTAGATCCCAAAAACCGTAAAGTGTAATATCATTTTCCCTTACAGCTTGATAAATATACACCTTTACCTCACTTTGCTCATCTACTTGATACCTGAAAGGATTAGAAACATAAACTTGATAGCCAATCATCCCAACCTCTACCACAATATAGTAAGGTGTGACTTCTGTTATCTTACCTCTGAAATATTCGTACATCTATTCTTCCTTCCTCAAAAAATTACTTATTATGATTGTTCACGCAAACTCTGATGCGGGTCTTGAATTCGTTTAAACATATGCTCCATGTCAGAGTTTGTGAAATGAACTAGCACTGGTCGTCCATGTGGACAGTTAAAAGGATTCTCACACTTTTTTAACTGCTCTAACAAAGCTTTAGCCTGTTTATCATCCAAATGATGATTAGCTTTGATCGAACGTTTACAGCTCATCATGATAGCTGTTTTTTCGCGATAAGTCGCAACATCTATTTTACCGTCTTTTAAGACATAATCAATCAATTCACGAATCGTCTCTTCTTCTTGTCCTTCCTGAAACCAGGTTGGATGATGTCGAATGATATAGCTATTAGGACCAAATTCTTCTAATTCTATTCCTAGTTGCTTAAATTTCGACAAGTTTTCATTTATGACAAGTGCATCACTTGTCATGTAATCAAGAACAATCGGCACCAGCAGATCTTGTTGGCTGGAATTTACTTCACCGATTTTCTTGCGATAGTATTCATATTTGCAGCGCTCCTGTGCCGCATGCTGGTCAATAATATATAAACCATCTTGCGACTCCGCAAACAAATACGTCCCATGCATTTGTCCAACATAAGTCAGTTCTGGGAAACGTTTCTCAGCTTGCCGCTGTCCCTTTGCCTGTTCTGTTTGGTCTACTAGATGAAGTGGATTCATCTGTTCTTCAACAGGTTGTGTTGCTGCTTTTAGATATTTCTCATCCCAAGCAGCTAAGCTTTGGTTTTTTAAATCATTTTTATCTTTAACTACCGTCACAGTCGGCGTACTTTCATCTACGTTTTCTATGATCGCTTGTTTAGCTGCATGATTATTTATCTCACCTTCATTATATTTAGTATCTAAGTTCTCTTCTGACGAGGTGACTCGCTCTGCTGGTGGAGAAATGACCCTCTTTTTATCGTGATAGTACGATCGTGAAGACTCATTCAAGTCTATTTGAAGTTGGTCAATATTAACATCCTTGCGCGTTTTCTGATTTAGATTTTTTAAAGCATCAGGAATCAAGTTTTCTTGTGCTATCCGATCATAAACTGACTTTGTCAGTAACTGCGCTAACTGTTCTTCTTTACTGATACGGACCTGCTGCTTTGTCGGATGAACATTTACATCTACCAGTAGTGGGTCAAGTGTCATATCAACGACCGCGACTGGATAACGCCCAACCATTAATTTAGAACCATAGCCCCTAATAATTGCATTACTTAGTTGAAAGTTTTTAATATATCTTCCATTCAAAAGCAAACTAATATAACTTTTTGTTGCTCGAGTCAATTTAGGCAGTGAAACATAACCCCTAATTTTAAAGTCAAGATCTTTACCATTAAAGGCAATCATCTGACGTGCATTTTTCACACCATAAATAGCACTGATTGTTTGTTGTACATCCCCATTACCGACAGTTTGCAGTAACACACGCCCATTATTAGTCAATGAGATCGCAATATTATTATGACTTAAAGCTAAACGGTTCACAATATCACTAATCGCCGCCAGTTCAGTTTGTAAGCTCTTTAGATACTTCAAGCGCGCGGGTGTATTATAAAATAAATCGTTAACTATAATCTCAGTTCCCTGCGGACGAACACTGCTTTTCTTTTCCAGCTGTTCACCACCTTTAACGTGTAAAAGAACACCCGAAACAGCATCTGCTGTTTTAGTCTCCAATGAGACATCAGCAACTGATGCGATACTAGGTAGCGCTTCACCCCTAAAACCAAGTGTTTTGATCCTAAATAAATCATCTCTACTGGTTATCTTGCTCGTTGAGTGCCTTCTGAAAGCCAACTCTACTTCATTTGCTGGAATTCCTTCACCATTATCGATTACCTTGATTTGTTTTAAACCGGCCTCTGCAACAACGATATCAATTTGGGTACTTTTAGCATCGATTGCATTTTCAACTAATTCTTTCACCACCGAAGCTGGCCTTTCGACAACTTCTCCGGCAGCAATCTGATCAGCAAGTACTTCTTCAAGTTCTTTTATTTTTGGCATTAAAATTACCTCCAACTACCGTTTCTTTCTCAGGTCCTTTTGCCATTTGTACAAAACATTCATTGCATCAAGCGGTGTTAATGACATTAAATCAGCCTCTTTTAACTCAGTCAAAACTTTACGATCACTTTTCTTAAAGGGAGTTTGAGTCGGTTCAAACAATGACAGCTGTTCTTCTTTTATCTGCAACTGTTCTTCGGAATTCTCTGCTGGTAGCTCATCAGTTGGGTCTACTTCTACCAATGGTTTAGTCACAGCTGGCTTTTTATTTTTACTTTCTAGCTCTCCTAGAATATGATCCGCCCGCTTTAAGAGCTTTTCTGGCATCCCCGCGAGTTTAGCAACGTGAATCCCGTATGATTTATCAGCTGCTCCTGGCTGCATTTTATGCAAGAAAATTAAATCCCCATTTTTCTCAACAGCTCCAACATGAATATTCTGCAGAGCAGGTAATTTTTCAGATAAGGCTGTCAGTTCATGGTAATGGGTCGAAAAAAGCGTTTTGGCAAACACATGATCATGAATATATTCAATAATTGCCTGTGCTAAAGCCATCCCATCGTAGGTTGCAGTTCCACGACCGATTTCATCAAACAGGATCAAACTATTACGCGTTGCATAGCTGAGTGCATGGTTAGCTTCTTTCATTTCTACCATAAAAGTTGATTGTCCCGCAATTAGATCATCAGCTGCACCTATACGGGTAAAAATTTGATCAAAAACAGGTAAAAGCGCACTTTTTGCTGGAACAAAACAGCCAATCTGTGCCATAACAACAGTTAGTGCCAGCTGGCGCATATAAGTACTCTTACCAGACATATTAGGCCCAGTTATCAAAAGTATATTAAGCTTCGCTGACATTACAACATCATTTGGAATGTAACTTTGCTTCCCCATCACCTGCTGGACAACCGGATGCCATCCACCAATAACCTCAATATCATGTTTGTTGACTGTTAACTTCGGCTTGATAAAGTGTGCTCGTTCGCTAACGACCGCAAAACACTGTAATACATCCAAAATAGCGATCGCATGTGCAAGTCGCTGTAGGCGTTTAATTTGTTCCTTGATCCGCTCGCGAATATCGGCAAAAAGCTGATACTCCAATTCAGTTGCTTTACTCTCTGCTCCCAAGATCATTGCTTCTTTTTCTTTAAGTTCAGGTGTAATAAAACGTTCAGCGTTAGTTAGCGTTTGTTTTCGCTCATAACGTTCTGCGGGTAGTTTAGCCAAATGTGCTTTTGATACTTCTATATAGTAGCCAAAGACCCGGTTAAAACCAATCTTTAAGTTATTAATACCAGTTATTTGACGTTCTTGGGCTTCCATTTCAGCTAACCAGCGTTTACCGTTTTTCATTGCATCCGTATACTCATCAAGCTCTGTGTTATATCCTTCCTTGATCATCCCACCATCTTTAACTGAAATAGGCGGTTCGTCTACAATTGCATTTTCAATTAAATCAACAACATCTTCCACCGGATCAAGCTGTTTTAAAAGATCGGTAAAGTTCCCATCATCTAATTCGTTTAAAACATAACTTATTTTGGGGACCTGCTGTAATGATTGTTTTAACTGGATTAGATCACGACCATTGACATTTCCAAATGCCACGCGTCCTGCTAGACGCTCTAGATCATAAACACTTGTCAGCTCTTCTTGTAAAGTACTGCGTTCAAAATAATGCTGCAGCAACGATTCTGTTTTATTTTGACGACTAACAATTTTTTTTGCATCTAGTAATGGGCGCTCTAACCATTGTTTCAGCAAGCGTCCTCCCATAGCCGTTTTAGTTGCATCCAACAACCAGAGCAAAGTACCCTGCTTTTTACCTGTGCGGCTATTCTGAAGAATTTCCAGATTACGTTTAGAGTAAGAGTCCATTTTTAAAAAATCAGTTGGTTCATAATGAACTGCCCTCTGCAAATGGCCGAGACTGCGTTTTTGTGTAACATTAAGATAAGTCACTAAATGCTGAACTACCTTAATTTCAAGACTGTTTTTCAAATCCTGAATAGTGTAACTTGTTTCAGAACTTTCTTTTACGTCATCTTGTTTTGAAACCAATACTTTAAGTACTGCTATTTTTGCTAAACTTTCTTTGGTCACAGAAGCATCAATTACAATTTCTTTGGTTCGCAAACTCATTAGTTCATTTAGAACAAGACTGATACTATCCAATGTTGCTGTCTTCAGTTCACCTGTGGACAGATCAACATATGCTAACCCGTATTTCCCCTCGTCCTCATGCAAAGCCGTAAGATAATTATTTTCCTTAGCTTCACTAGCAGAAGGATCAATCATTGTCCCAGGCGTCACTAACTGGATTACTTCACGTTTAACCATTCCCTTAGCCAGCTTAGGATCTTCCATTTGTTCACAAATAGCCACTTTATAGCCCTGATCAACTAGAATATCAATATAGTTTTGGGCCGCATGATGTGGGACACCACACATCGGTATCTTATCAGCCGCATTTTTATTACGTGTTGTCAGTGTTAATTCTAAAAGTTGAGACCCTTTGATTGCATCGTCATAGAACATCTCATAAAAATCACCTAGACGATAAAACAAAAAGGCATCTGGATATTGCTCTTTAACAGCTAGGTACTGTTCCATCATTGGTGTGTTTTTTGTCTTTTGAGGCATCAATTTTTCTCCTTTATTGCATAAACGGGTGGTCAGGATTAATAAGAATCGTTTTAATTTTTTTAGCTCTACCCATTTCATTATCAATCTCAAGTAAACATGCTGAAAGATTGCGTCGACCACTCTCATCTACTTCAAATCTGGTCGGCATCTGATTTAAGAAACGTGCAATAACATTTTGCCGTTTCATTCCAATAATTCCATCATAAGGTCCAGTCATTCCAACATCTGTCAAAAAAGCTGTCCCTTGTGGGAGAATACGTGCATCATTTGTCTGGATATGCGTGTGTGTCCCAACTACCGCCGAAACCTGTCCATCAAAGTACCACGCAAAGGCAGCTTTCTCGCTAGTCGTTTCAGCATGAAAATCAACGAAAATCAAACTTGTTTTTTTCCTTAAGTCTGTAATAATATCTTTTGCGACCGCAAAAGGATCATCCGAAGGGGTCATGAAGATGCGGCCCTGCAAGTTAAGTACGGCTAACTCTTGCTGATTAATCTTGATTGTTGTGTAACCTATTCCTGGAACCTGTCCTGCAGAAAAATTAGCTGGTCTTATCAACTTTTTAGCTGAACCGATAAAATCAGTTATCTCTGGATTATCCCAAGTATGATTTCCCATGGTAACAACGTCAGCCCCACAACTTAAGATCCGTTTATAGACTTTTTCATTAATCCCCCGACCTCGAGTTGCATTTTCACCATTTACAATTGTTACTTGGGGATGATATAGATGTTTTAACTTAGGCAGGTATTCCTCTAATACTTCCTGCCCAGTGTTCCCCATAACATCGCCAACAAACAAAATACGCATAATTTTCCCCTTTTCTACCATTCATTACCTATCAGTTCAATTTTAGCATTTTTAGCACAATGTTGCGAAAGCAGTTTTATTTTGATTTTGCTGCAAAAGAAATATTAGCAGCGTCGTTACCACTTAGACATAAGATAGTTGCTGCAAAAATTATCGCTCTTCAACTGTCTATACGTTATTTTTAATAGTTTGAAAGTTATCTCATAGTTGAACTTTTATGTTCACCATCGTATTGCTCATAGCAACTACAATACTATTTTTATAATTCCAGTCAGCACGTAAACTTTACCAATTTTAAATTAAAAAGAAAAAGAAAACTAGGATAATTAACATCCCAGTTTTCCTACTAGTAAATAAAGCATCTAAAATAATGACTATTTAGCGTATTCTACTGCTCTTATTTCACGAATAACGGTTACTTTAATATGTCCAGGATACTCCATTTCACTTTCGATCCTGTTTTTAATATCTCGTGCGAGAACCGTCGACTCCAAATCATTAACTTCATTTGGTTTGACAATCACACGTACTTCACGACCGGCTTGAATTGCGTAGCTCTTCTTGACCCCATCAAATTCATTGGTGATCTTCTCAAGCTTCTCCAATCTGTGAATATAATTTTCTAACGACTCGCTTCTAGCTCCTGGACGTGCTGCTGAAATAGCATCAGCGGCTGCGACCAACACTGAAATAGTATACTTAGCTTCTACGTCTCCATGATGTGAAGCAATCGAGTTGACCACTACATCGCTTTCTTTGTACTTCTCTGCTAACTCAACACCTATTTGAACATGTGAGCCGTCAACCTCGTGATCAATTGCTTTACCAATATCATGTAGTAATCCTGCGCGTTTGGCTAAAGTTACATCTTCACCTAGTTCGGCAGCTAAGACACCAGCTATTTTAGCAACTTCAATTGAATGATCTAAAACATTTTGACCATAGCTTGTCCGATACTTCAAGCGTCCAACTGTCTTGATCAAATCTGGATGCATTGCATGCAAACCTAATTCAAAAATTGCTTCTTCACCTGTATCTCTTATTTTAGCATCAATCTCTTTAGTTGCTTTTTCGACCATCTCTTCAATTCTTGCCGGATGAATACGCCCGTCTTGAATCAATTTCTCCAGTGCCATTTTAGCTATTTCACGCCGAACTGGATCAAAACCGCTTAGAACAACTGCTTCTGGAGTATCATCAATAATTAGATCGATACCGGTAAGAGTCTCAAGGGCACGAATATTTCGTCCTTCACGCCCAATAATTCTTCCCTTCATCTCATCATTCGGTAGTGAAACAACAGATACCGTAGTCTCAGAAACTGTATCAGCCGCACTTCGCTGAATTGCTTGAGCAATTAAATTCTTAGCAGTTCGATCAGCATTAGCTTCAGCTTCTATCTCCTTATCTTTAATCATAATAGCAAGTTCATGATTTAAAGATTCCTTTGTCTCGCTTATAATCAAAGTTTTAGCTTCTTCTTTGGTAAGTGAAGCAACTCGTTCAAGCTCTGATTTTTGCTGTTCAATTAGGGAATTAACTTCAAGATGTTTCTTTTCCAGCTCTTTTCGATCGGTTTCTATTCGATTTTCTTTCTTGACAAGTCCTTGTTCGCGCTTTTCAAGTGCTGAATCTTTGCGATCCAGATTTTCTTCGCGTTGCAGTAACCGGTTTTCTTGTTTCTGAGCTTCAGAACGTCTTTCCTTTAATTCATTTTCAATTTCGCCTCGGTAACGATGACTTTCATCCTTAGCTTCTAAAATAGCCTCTTTTTTTAATGCTGTAGCTTCTTTTTTAGCATTCCTCACAATTCCTTGTGCAGTTTGTGTAGCAGCGTCAAGAGTCCTTTTATAACTATTTTTCTGAAGAACTTTACCTAAAGCTAAACCAATACCCAAAGTTATAACAGCGATGGCGAGGATAATAATTGTTAGTTCCAAATTTTCACCTCCACATCGTCAAAAAAATGATTAAATTTCAAAGATAACCATTACTTTTAAGATGTTATTTTGATCAACATACTCTTATATTCTACGGTGTTAGACCACATGATGTCAATATAAAACAAATTGTTTCACAAATTTAGAATCAATACTGCTCCCTATTTAAAAAAGCGACTATTACTGGTAATACAACGATCTTCTGCTAGTAAATTAATTTCTCTATAAAAAGAGTTCCCAAAGTAAGCTGGTGATCTCTAGATATTAATCTTACGGGATAATGTAATAGCTTTTTTGCTACAAATAAACTTAAGCCAGACTGGTATTTAGCTTTATAATCTAGCTTTAAACTAAAAAAATAAGAAGCTCGAATTAAAATTTATTTTTTAATTCGAGCTTCTTATTATTAAGGTCATATTTTAGCAAACTAATCCTTTGTTTTTGAATTCTCTTTTTTATCATCTAGCGGTAATTCAGGAGCATTAGGTTCATCAGTATCTGCTATCCCATATGCATGCCGAACTTTATGCACAACTTCCTCCATCATTTCAGGATGATCAGTCAAGTATTGCTTAGCATTTTCTCTTCCCTGACCTATCCGATCCTCACCATATGAGTACCAAGAACCACTCTTTTTAATAATTTCCTTCTCAACGGCCATATCAACCAATTCACCGGTTTTAGAGATTCCTTCGCCATACATAATATCAACTTCTGCACGTTTAAAGGGTGGCGCAACCTTATTTTTAACAACTTTAATACGAACACGGTTTCCGATGATATCAGCACCATCTTTGATTTGTTCAGCACGTCTTACTTCTAATCTGATCGTCGAATAAAATTTAAGCGCGCGTCCACCAGGGGTAATCTCTGGATTACCAAACATTACACCAACTTTTTCACGAATCTGATTAATAAAAATAGCGATCGTCTTAGTTTTATTGATCGACCCGGATAATTTACGTAGAGCTTGAGACATCAGACGTGCTTGGAGTCCAACGTGCGCGTCACCCATCTCACCTTCAATTTCAGCCCGCGGAACAAGCGCAGCTACCGAATCAACAACAACGATATCGATTGCTCCTGAAGACACAAGTGCATCTGTAATCTCAAGTCCTTGTTCACCCGTATCTGGTTGTGAAAGAAGTAAATCATCAATATTTACACCTAGTTTAGTTGCATAAGCAGGATCAAGGGCGTTCTCAGCATCAATATACGCTGCAACTCCGCCATTTTTCTGTACTTCTGCAACAGCGTGGAGCGCAACGGTTGTTTTACCTGAACTTTCAGGTCCATAGACTTCAACGATTCTACCGCGCGGGTATCCACCTACTCCTAAAGCTTCGTCAAGTGCAAGTGATCCACTAGGAATAGTTGAAATTTGAGTGTCAGCCTTTTCACCCATCCGCATAATAGAGCCCTTACCAAAATTTTTTTCAATTTTTTTTAAGGCAGCGTCTAACGCTGCTTTTCTTTCATCAGCCAATGTAATTCCTCCTCAGTCCAACCATACATCCCAAACTATCTCTATGGTTTACCACTCAATAATACCGATTAAAAAAATAAAATGCAAGAAAAATCGAACAAAGGTTCGAAAAAACTATTTTAGCAGTTCACGTCTTATCCAATCTAAGCCAGTTAAAACACTCCGTTCACGAACAAGAGACCGTTGGCGGGCAAAATGATATAATTCAGCTTGAACTGGCTGCTCCTTAAATGCAAGACCGATCCAAACTGTTCCTGCCTCATTACCTTCAAGTGCTTCTGGTCCCGCAACTCCAGTAAATGAGATTCCAATATCCGTTTTCATTTTTTCTTTAGCTTTCTGCGCCATCCACTTGGCCGTTGTCTCGCTCACAACCCCATTCCTTTGAATAAGGTCAGCTGGGATATCTAACAAGCTACTCTTAGCATTATTAGCATATGTTACAAAACCGCCAGGAAAGATATGTGAAACACCAGGGACATTGCCTAGAGCCGCTTGAAAGGCTCCCGCTGTTAGGCTTTCCGCAGCAGTAATACTTAAATTTTCTTGCATTAGTTTAGCCACTACTGTTGCTACAAGTGTATTGTCATCCCCGTACCCATACATGTACTCACCCACACGGCTACAAACTTTCTTTTCCATTTTGTCTAAAAGTTCTTTGGCGGTCTGTTCATTCACCGCGCTTGCCGTTAATCTTAACGTAACTTCACTTGTTTTAGCATATGGCGCAAGCGTTGGATTAGACTGCTCGTCAATCAAATCACTTATTTTAGTTACTAATAGAGATTCCCCTATCCCGAAGAACCGTAGTACTCGCGAGAATAATAAGTTTTCATGGTTATACTGCTTATGCAATAACGGTTGTGCAAAATTAGTAAACATTGGCTGCAACTCGCTAGGAGGTCCTGGCAGTAATAAAAAGTCACAACCATTTTCATTTTGGTAATACTCCCCAACCGCAAAACCAGTTTCATTCTTCAAGGGGGTCGACCCTTCTATGTATTGGGCTTGAAGTCGGTTATTAGCAGTCATTTCTTTTTCACTTGCCGCATAATAATTTATTATTTTTTTCATTGCTGCCGCATCTTCGACTAAATTCTTACCTAAGAAACGAGCTACCGTTTGTTTAGTCAAATCGTCTGGCGTTGATCCTAAGCCGCCCATTAAAATTACTAGGTCATTTCGTTTTGCAGCAATTTCAATAACCTCAGTCAGGCGTTGCTGATTATCGCCGACAACGGTTTGATGATAAACATCGATTCCCATTCCAGCTAATCTACGAGCAATAAAGGCTGCGTTCGTATTAACGATCTGTCCTAACAGTATTTCTGTGCCAACTGCAATTATCTCAGTATGCATTTTCTTTCCTCCCATATCTAACTACGCAAATTACTGCTTTTTTCCATAAAAATAAAGGAACTGAAAGATCAGTCCCTTAAGTGTTATTTATCAAATGAATCAGTAAATATTTGCTTACTATTTACAAAATAATCAATTCCTGAATATACAGTGAAGAACAAACAGATATACAACAAGATCTCCCCTAATGGGATCCCGATCGCTGCGAAAAAGATATTGTTTAATAACAAGAAGATAATTGAGAACATTTGGGTCATCGTTTTAATTTTCCCTGGCATTGCTGCCGCGATGACTTTACCGTCATTTTCAACAACAATCAGTCTCAGACCTGTTACGGCTAATTCACGACAAATTATAATTGCTGCTACCCAAGCCGGAACCTTTCCCATCGAAACCAACAGTACAAAAGCTGTCATAACAAGCATCTTATCTGCTAAGGGATCCGCAAATTTACCAAAATTAGTTACTAGATTCCGTTTACGAGCTATCTGACCATCAACAAAATCAGTAAAAGATGCACCAGCAAAAATGATAGCTCCTACCAGTTGGGTTAGTGGCAGTACCGTACCCCCTACATGTAATTCACCCCAACTTAATGGAAGAATTAAGACTAAAACAAATACTGGAATTAAGAATATCCGAAGCACTGTCAGCTTATTCGGTAAATTCATACCTCCACACTCCTCTCTTCTATCACAATAACTATTATACTCAAGTCTTACTTAAGATTAATTGTCAAAGTCCTCACAGTTAAGGAACTATTATCTTTTATAAAGTTAAATCCACGTCCATTAATGGTTAACTTGGTCGCTTTCGAGTTACCTAAGTTAATAGTAATCGACTCAGTTCCCGTTGGAATCTTAAGTTCGTGATCTTCACCAGAGCTTAGCGTCCCCTGCCATTGTTGTGAGCCGTCTACAGAAACGGCTGTCCATGCGCTGGCATCCTTAACACTCACTTTGACTGTATTCTCTTTTGGACTATTTTTTAAATTATAAACAAAAGATGAGCCTGAATTAGAAGCCAAGCTAAGCCGTGCTTTTTTATCAGTTTTTTTACTTTCTTTTTTGGTGCTAGAAGCGCTGGATGTTGAACTGGTCTTTTTCTTTTCCGTGTCTTTTTTCTTTGTTTGTTTTTGGCTTGAACCCGTCTTTTCAGACGAAACTGAAACCTTAGTACTACTACTCTGGATTTGCTGGGAATCAGCTGTTTTTTGATGCTTATTCCAAGCAACGAAATAGATCGATCCTAAAATTCCGACTACAACGAGTACAATAATAATAGTTGGCAAATATGATAAAAAGCGGTTAAAATTATTCGTTTTTGCCATGCTTTGACGTGTTGCTTCCATCCGAGTACGCGCATCTTCTCGTGTTGCTACCGGTTTATCCGCCGTCTCAGACTTTTCTGACTCAGCATTATCACTAATACTAAGTAAAAGTTCTTCTGGATCTAACCCTACCGTCTCTGCATACTGGCGGATAAAAGCTTTAACGTAAAATCTCCCCGGTAAAGCATCGAATTTTTCATCCTCAATCGCAATTAAATAACGCTTTTGGATCTTCGTTATCTGCTGCAAATCATCTAGCGTGTACCCCTTCTCGATTCTTGCATTTTTTAATTTTTTTCCAATTTCAGTCATATCTATTAACTCTCCATTATTATCCAATTACGCTTTCTCAAACTATACAAATTCTCTATCTAGTATAGCATAGCTCAGAACAAATATTAATTAAGAATTGATTATTTTAGCCATCCACCAGTAACATAAATCGTTTCTCCAGTTAAGTAAGACGCACGCTCGCCAAGAATAGTTTGGACCCAATAACTAATTTCATTTGCAGCCGCAAAACGGCCTACCGGAATCAGCTCATTAACTTGTCGTTTATCTTCTTCAGAAAATAATGTATTCATCTGCGTCTCAACAGCTCCAGGTGCAACCACATTGATTGTAATCCCTAATGAACTGATTTCTTTGCTGTATGCTGCTACAAAAGAACTTAAGGCACCCTTAACTGTACTATACCCAACTTCCATTGCACTACCAGCTCCACCATAAACTGACCCGATAAATACAATTCGTCCAAAATGGTTTTGGGCCAGCTTATCTTCAAGTTTTTGCAGTAAATATAAAGGCGCGGTTAGTTGCATCGTAAGCATCGTATTTAATTCAGTCGGTTTTAAATCATGAAAAAGTCCATAACAGGTTGTACCTTGTGCAAAAACAACTGCATCTAAACTAAAAAGCTGCCCAATCATCCCATCTAACGTCTCTGGCTGAGTCAAGTCACCCTGAAGTTGTAAAAAATCCTGCTTAGGATAGAGCCTTTGGAGCTTCTTGCACAACCTATCACTTTTTTTCTTATTTTTAAAATAATGCAAATAAATCGACCATCCCTGAGACGCAAGATCACGTACGATCGCACTGCCTATGTCTCCAGATGAACCGACTATTAAAGCCCATTTCATCTTACTAACTACCTTCTTTGGGTAAAATTTGATAAACACTTACTGCTTCTGAACGAAGGAAGCTCCTGCAAACTAACAGAACCTCTTCAAATTTCATTTTTTGTACAATAGCGACCTTATCAAAAATAGTTGCCCCCGTAAATAGATGGCCTGAATATTGATTTGCAATGCCCTCCAGTGAGTTCATCGCATGGATCTGTCTACCAATCATTTCTTTTTTTGCCAAATTGAACTGCTGATATTGTCCCTTTAACAGCTGTTCAGCATTTTCGAGAATATCAATGATATCATGACAGAAACGTTCTGGATTATCTGTATCACTTGTAATTGAAGCATAATGAAAACTACGCTCCAATTGAAAAGTAAAATCAAAACTGTCATCAATAATTCCTTCATTATATAACCGGGTATAGTTAACTGAAGTATCACTAAATAACAACCAGAGAAGCATCTCAACCTGCATTTTGTAGATTAAGCCGTTCCTTCCTTCCGGAACTTCGTCTAGTCCTTTGATTCCCACCGCAGCCTTAGGGCGTTGTGTATCTAACTCAAGCATTCGATAAGGAATAATATCTTTTCCTGTTTCATCATTGGGCAACTCAGCACGCTTGATCTCAGCATCTGATGCAAACTGCTTTTTAGCTTGATTAGCTCTTATCAGCTTTAAGGTCTCCTCAGGATCGATCGCACCTGTTACAAACAAATTCATGTTACTTGGATGATAAAAAGTTTGGTAACAATCATATAGATTTTGAACTGTAATCTGCTCAATGGAGTCCACGGTTCCTGCAATATCAACACTTAAAGGATGATTAGGATACAAGTTTTTGAGTATTCCAAAATAAAAACGCCATTCAACATCATCCTCATACATTTTTATTTCCTGACCAATAATTCCCTTTTCCTTTTCAACTGATTTTGCATTAAAATATGGATCCTGCACAAAGTCTAAAAGGATCTCCAAATTTTTTTGCGGATAATTAACTGTTGAAAAAAGATAACTGGTATTGGTAAAACTAGTAAATGCATTCGCATCTGCACCATAATGTCCAAATAAGTCGAACGCATCATGATCTTTTTTTTCAAATAACTTATGCTCTAAGAAATGAGCTACTCCATCCGGGACTTGTTCCATCTTTGTTTTATGTAACGGAACAAACTTATTATCCAATGACCCATAATCCGTGGTCAAAATCCCATATGTCTTATGGTATCCTTCCTTAGGAAGAATATTAACTTCTAAACCGTTGATAAGTTTTTCTTTATACATTTTTTCGCCAAATTGCTCATACTGCACTATTTCCATTAGTTAACTTCTCCATCTAAAAAATAAATCGTCTGCAACTCCGTTTTACGAGCTACTTCAATAACATCTTCAAATCTGACAGCATTCAACTTCGCTTGCCATTCATAAGCTGAAACGTGCTTTCTTGTTAAAATATCCACCAGTGTCTGGTCAAGGTTGTTGCTTGGACTATCTAATCTACTCAAAAAAGAGTTCTGTAACGCTTTTTTAGTATCTTGGAATTCTCTTTGTGAAATTTCGCCATTTTTAATATCTGCAAGTTGTTTAGTTATAATCGTCTGGACTGCCTCTTTATTTTGGAACTGTATCCCAGTTTGAACCGAAATAAAGCCCCTAAAACTATCATATGAACTCGTTGCATAGTAAGCCAAGCTTGCCCTTTCACGAACATTCATAAAAAGTTTGGAGAGTGGCAGCCCTCCAAAAATCCCATTAAAAATCAAAGCAGCGTAGTAACCTTCTTTACGATAATAAACCGGAAACTTATACGCCAAGTCCAATTTACCTTGTACAACAGCTTGATGCTCATTACCTTCATAAACAGCCTGTTGCCGTTCTTGATTGTAAAAAAGCGGTCCTTGATATAACCTACGTGGTTTTACAGGTAACGTACTTGCTAACGCAAGGCATTCTTGTTCATCAACATTTCCTGCAACAACGACTTCAATCTGATCATTTGCAAGACACTTTAAATAATACTCGTATAACTCTGTTGGAGTTATCTCGCGTAGCTGTTCATAAGTTCCAAAGGAAGGCGTACTTTGCGCTTCATCCGTAAAATAGTTTTTTTGTAAGGAAAGTGCAGCATACAGCTGTTTGTCATCTCGAACCGAGCGGATATAAGAACCTAGATTCTTCTTTTGGCGTTCAAACGATTCGCGATCAAAGGCTCCATCAGAAATCAATGGTTCAAAAAGACTTTGTTTTAAAAAAGTAAAAGCTGCACTAACTAAATTTCCTGCATCTGGGAGATAACGCTCATTGACACTATCAAAAACGCAGTTCATGATATGTGCATCTCCGCGTCTTTCAACTGTTACACCAAAACCAGCTCCATACATTTCTGAAAGCTTCTCAGCAACCGCTTTTTGGGTGGGAAAATGTGCGCTAGCAGCTTCCAATACATTGGCCAGTAGGATCCGCTTAGTTAGCGCTCTGCTATCTAGAGGCGCAATTAGTGCAATGGCGATTCTTGTTGTTTTGAATTGTTTAGTTGGTGTGACCGTCAAGTTCACACCCGGCGTTATTTCGGTACGCACTTTTGTCTCCTCCTCAAAAATTGCTTATCTACAGTATCATAATTGATTAAAGTAAAAATTACAAATAAGGTTAGATTCTATTGCAGATAAGCCCTTTTTATCCAACCCATCAATTAACATTTGAATACAAAATAAGGTGTCTCTCACATTAAAGTTGTAACCTTTACCTTAACGTTTAAGATACACCCTATAACTTTGTGTTTTATTACTTCTGTTCAGCCTCGCTATTAAGATACACCTTACGTGCTTTACTGCCCTCCGAGGGACCAACCATTCCTTTGGCCTCCATCTCATCAACTAGCCTTGCCGCACGATTATACCCAATTCGAAAACGCCGCTGTAGCATTGAGATGCTGCAAGCCTGTTCTTTTGTAATCAACTGAACAGCTTCACTGAAGAGTTCATCATCAGAGTCTTCGCTTTCATCTTGCATTGTTTCTTCATCAGAAACAATTAATGATTCATCGTATTCAGCAGGCTGCTGCTGTTTAACAAAACCAACTACACTTGCAACATCATTATCGGAAATAAACGCTCCTTGAACTCGGATCGGCTTATTAAGACCCATTGGTAAGAAAAGCATATCACCGCGGCCAAGTAGTTTTTCCGCGCCGTTAGTATCGATAATCGTCCTTGAATCAGTTCCACTAGAAACAGCAAAAGCCATTCGCGAAGGAACATTAGCTTTAATTAGCCCTGTAATAACATCGACTGAAGGGCGCTGTGTTGCAAGAATCATATGAATTCCCGCAGCCCGTGCCATTTGAGCTAAACGAATAATTGCATCTTCAACTTCATTAGCCGCGACCATCATTAAATCCGATAACTCATCAACGACGATAACAATGTACGGCAGCAGCATTTCTTCAGAACCTGTTTCCGTATTTTGACGTTGGATCATCTCGTTGTAACCGGCAATATTTCTTTGACCAGTATTAGCAAATAACTCATACCGTCTCTCCATCTCCGCTACCAGCTTATGCAAGGCTTTTGATGCTTTTTTAGGATTAGTCACAACTGGTGTTAGTAAATGTGGAATACCATTGTAAACACCTAGTTCAACTTTCTTTGGATCAACAAGCATCAATTTTACCAAGTGTGGCGGACAATTCATTAACAAACTCGTAATGATTCCATTAATTGCAACCGATTTTCCGCTCCCGGTCGATCCTGCAATCAGTAAATGCGGCATCTTTGCCAAGTTAGCCGTTACTAACTTACCTGAAATATCTCTACCAAGTGGAACCTCCAAAGGCTTACTTTTTTGTTTTTTTTGCGCTTCAATAATGTCTCTGAAAGAAACCGTTGAAACCTTCTGATTAGGTACTTCGATTCCAATTAATGACTTTCCCGGTATCGGTGCTTCAATTCTAATATCCTTTGCGGCAAGTGCCAAGGCAAGATCATCAGCCAAATTAACAATTTTACTGACTTTAACTCCAATCGCAGGGTGAAGTTCATATTTTGTAACTGCCGGTCCTAAAATAGCACTTTTTATCTCAACATCAACACCAAAACTGTTGAAAGTTTTTTTGAGAACTTGGGTGTTTTTCTCAATTTTTTGATACTCACCACTCTGATCAGTCGGATCAACTGTCTGTAAAAGAGTAGTCGGTGGTAACTCATAATTGTCATTTATTGGATTATCATTAAAAGCTTGCTCTTTTTTTACAGCCTGTGTGGTCTTTGCTTCCTTTGACATCGTTTCAGTATGTTCTGCACCGGTATTCCATGTATCAGTCTTAATAACAGCTGTTTCATTTTCTGGTGCATCTTCCTTTTTCGCCTTAGCCTCATCTGTCTCTTCAATAATTTCTTGCTTAGGCTCCGTATGAAGTACTGGATCTTTTTTGACAATTCTTTGGCGAACCTTTTGCGAGCGCCGTAAAGAAATAAACTTTTGGCGCAGTTTAAACAGGAGGCTAGCAACACCCTTAAACAAGAGTTTTATAGTTTCCTTTATTAAAATAAACAACTGATAAAGAAGCTGACCAAAATACTCTAGCATACGGGTAAGTGGAAGGCCACTAAGAATGCAAATACCGAGAATCATAGTTGCGCCTGTAATGATATATGTTCCAATTTGGGCAAATAAAAAATAGGAAGGGGTGTATAACAAGGCTCCTATTAATCCACCACCGATTTTGCTGCCGATACTACCTGTAATAATATCAGTACGGAGGTATTGCCACGTAATACTTATAAAATCAGTATGTAGATCTAATTGCCGAAAAAATAAACTATGCAATAGTAACAAGCCACTGGTTGCTATGAGACCGGCCCCTCGATAATAGCGCTTTTTCAGTTGTGGTTCCTTACCCGTCAAGAGTAAATATGCCCCTAAAATAATAATTGCCATCTGACCAATAGGGAAAGCATCTCCTATAAAAAGTCGAAAAAGATTGACACATAAAATACCAATATAGCCCAACTTTAGAAAGCCTAATAAGCCCACGAGAATAAGAATAACCCCACTTGTGCGCTTAGAAATAAACTCTGCTTTCCTGCTTGTTCTCCTTGTTGTTTTCCTTTTTCTACGCTTACGTTGTGCCAAAAGATAATACCCCTCTCACCCATTAACTATATGATTTGATTATAACATAACTATAATATAAGGCATTGACTCCGACTGAGGTACAGCACTAACATTCTTTGCTACTTAAACTAAAGGATAACGTATATCATTATTATTTTAATTTATCATTCTCGTAAATATGACTTTTTTCAAGTTCTGGGAAGTCTTGCTGACGTAACGCTTCATAAATAATAATTGCAGCTGTATTAGAAAGATTCAACGCACGAATATGCGTATCGTTTTGCGGTATTCGAATACATTTCTCTGCGTTTTGCCGCATAAAAGGTTCCGGTAAACCGGTCGTCTCTTTACCAAAAATAAAATAGTTATTCTTATCTTCATGGCTATAATCTACTTGTGTATATGCATGCTTAGCAAACTTTGACACAAGGTATAGTTCATCTGCAGATCCTAAAGTCTTCATAAAAGCTGGTAAGTTTTTATGATAAGTTATCTTCACCTTGTCCCAATAATCCAAACCTGCTCTTTTTAGATACTTATCATCCGTTGAAAAGCCTAATGGCTCGATTAAATGCAGTTCTGTGTTAGTTCCCGCGCATGTTCTTGCAATGTTACCCGTGTTGGCGGGCATTAACGGTTCAAACAATACGATATGATTCACTGCGATCTCCCCTTCTCTATTTATATTTTTTTCAACAAAAAAAGCGCAGCCATTCGGTGTGGGCACGGCGAACAGCTACGTTAGTGAAGTACAATCATTCAACAACTAACGACTGTTCCGTTAATTGTTAACAACCGATTTCTCTACGCTATAATACCATTATGCTTTTTGCTTTACAAGTTATTTTCAAAAAATATTTAGTTTTCAATTGTTTTCAATTATCAGCAACGAGACATCGACAGTTACCTCATCTAATCCCTGTGAGAGTGCTGCACTAATTCTGCTTTCAGTCGCACCCCAGTGTAGCGGCGTCATATACAATAAACTCTCAAAATTTGTTTTTGCAAGTAAAAATTTATAAGTCAACCTTTTCGTTTTAGCTTGCGGGTAATGCTGCTTAAACAAAGTTAAGACTTTATCATTACTATAAGAGTAATGAAGATCATCTTTTTCATACAACATATGTCGTAGTTCAACTAAATAGTTTTTATTTGGAATAACTTTGATTAATAAACCCTTTGTTTTCAAAACTCGTTCAAACTCTTCATAAGATGAAGGTGAAAACATATCAATAATTACATCAAAGGAACTCGTCATGAAGGGTAATTGGGCAAGATCAGCTATACAAAAGAAACTGTTCCCACTGATTTGCGTTGCCAAATCAACTGCCTTTTTTGAAATATCAAAACCAACATAGATATCGTTCAGGCCTGCACGCTGCTGATCTAAGTAGTTTAAGGTTGACCCTTCACCACAACCTGCATCAACGATTTTTAACGCTTTATTATGAGGCAAAAAAGAGGCTATTTTATCAATAATTGGTTGGAATAAGCCCGCAGTGAGTACTGAGCGCCGTGCTTGCCACATTTTCTCATCATCATAGTCACTCTTAACACCATGCTTTAGGAAATAAAGAGTACCTTTTTTCGAGAAATCAAGTTGGTGCCCTTGCTTACAGACAATGCTTTTATGCACTATTTTACTAAAGCCTTCATCACAAACAGGACATTTAAAGAGTCCCATATCTTTATCCACAAAAGTTATCCCACGATCAATTTTTTTCACACTTTTCCTCCACTATCGGCTAACTACCCAATTTCAAGATACTTACCCTGAACTAATTTTAATAAATCGGCTTGTTTTAAGCGAACAGATCTGCCGACTTTTCCTGCTGAAACTGAGATTTCTTCAAAGGACTTAATTCGTACGTCGAAATAAATAGGGAAGCCTTTCCGAACGTTAATCCCAATTGGCGTATTGGCCCCATGAACATACCCAGTTATGCTAAGTAATTTTTTATTGTCTGCTAAATGAATTTGCTTTTTCCCAAGTTCATTAGCAATTCTTTTTAAATTGATTTCATATTCTAAAGGTAAGCATACTACGAGATAATCCTGCGAACTGTCACTTCCTTTTAAAACGATCGTTTTCAAAATACTTTTAGATGGAATTCCCTCTGCCTCAGCTTCCGTCAGGGCCTGTTCACCATTTGTTACCCAATCAAATCGTGTTTCACGGTAGGTAATTTGATGCTGATCTAATATCCTTTCATCATTTGTTTTCTTTACTTTGGCCTTCTTCGCCATTTCTTTCACTCCTTAACCAATCTTCTTCTACATTATAACCTGCATGCTAAAATTAGTCATATCCTAAAGAATCCGAATAATAAGTAATTCAGACTGCTATTTTATTTGACTTTAAAAGCTATTTAAGGTAGATTTAACAGTGTTTGTGAAGTATAAGTCACAAATCAGCGAATAATACCGATAAATCTAGAATGTGAGGTTTTCATATTGCCTGTTTTTGATTATGAAGATATTCAATTAGTACCTAATAAATGTATTGTTAAAAGTCGTTCTGAGATCGACACTAAAATCAAGTTTGGCCCTATGACTTTCAAGATTCCAGTTGTCCCTGCTAATATGCAAACAATTATTGATGACCCGCTTGCAGCTTGGCTAGCGCGCAATGGCTACTTTTACATTATGCATCGTTTTAATGAGAATAAACGCCTTCCCTTTATCCAAAAAATGCACAAAGACGGACTCTTTGCTTCCATTTCAGTTGGTGTTAAGCCACAAGAATACGAATTCATCAATGAATTAGCAGCCACAAGAGCAGTTCCCGAGTATATCACAATCGATATCGCTCATGGTCATGCTGACACCGTTATTGACATGATCCAACACATTAAGAAAAAGCTCCCAGGTACATTTGTCATTGCTGGAAATGTTGGTACGCCTGAGGGTGTTCGTGAATTAGAAAATGCTGGTGCAGATGCGACTAAAGTTGGCATTGGTCCTGGCAAAGCCTGCATTACAAAACTCAAAACTGGTTTTGGAACAGGCGGTTGGCAGTTAGCTGCCCTCCGTTTATGCAGTAAAGCCGCTAGCAAGCCCCTTATTGCAGATGGTGGTATTCGCTTTAACGGTGATATTGCTAAATCTGTTCGTTTCGGAGCATCAATGTGTATGATTGGCTCGCTTTTTGCTGGCCACAAGGAGAGCCCTGGAGAAGTGATCGAAAAAGACGGTCAAAAATACAAAACCTATTTTGGCTCTGCTTCGCAGTACCAAAAGGGGCAATACAAAAATGTTGAAGGTAAGAAGCTCTTAGTTCCTTATCGTGGCGATATTGCGGACACTTTGACGGAGATGCACGAGGACTTACAGTCTTCGATCTCATATGCAGGCGGACGTGATTTAGCTGCTTTACGTAAAGTTGACTATGTTATCGTTAAAAATTCAATTTTTAATGGTGACAATATTTAGTTTTAACAGCTTAGCATCAATAACTAAATACATTCACTAGTCTGAAAGAGTAGCTGTGCCATAAGTCTCTAAACACTGAAAGAGCTACATTAGAAAAAGGCATCATTTTTCTAGTGTAGCTCTTTTAGTATCATTAAAAATAAAAAAGCACTGGTTGCAGCTAATACCTTCAAGAATAATCCCCTTACATACGTACTTACTAGCAAAACTGACTGGGAACCAAAAGAAGAGATCAGTGAAAATCAAAGAATGGTTTTCACTAATCTCTTTTACTTTGAAGGACTTACGGCACAGCCCTAATTTATTAGCCGATCCTCGCTAACTACAGTACGATCTAAGGTAAGTATTAAATTGTCCTCTATTAGTGTCACCTAATTACCTATAAAATTCTTAGCTCACTCAAACCTCATATCGTAAAATTAATTTAACTGTAAGTAATTATGCTACCCACATGAATTTTAGGAAAAGTTTGTGGCGTGAGATAAATCCCATTGTGTTGTGGTTGTTCTGGTACCTCTTGAAAACAAAAAGTTGCATGTCCAATCATTTCCATATTACTTTTTACTAATTGCCCAACATAAGTAACTTTGAATTCTTGATCATCGATACTAATTGTGTCACCTATCGTGAGGTCAAAAGTTTGACCATCTACTTCAACGAAACGTTGAACAATGGAAACTCGTCTTAGCTGGGCTGAAGCGGTCTCGTCAAAAAGTATTAACAATGGATCATTTTTAGAGATAGCTTCAGGCCCAATTTCAACAACTTTAGCTTTTAACATAATCGTCTGGCTCCTTCAAATTATCTATAGAATAGTTATATTGTATCATATGTCCTCTTAGAATACTTGAGCAGTGTTCCTTTTTGCAAGCCTTTTCGTTATTTTCCACTATATCTAGGCATTGCATTATTCTAAACTATTATATGCTATACTATCCATAGTTATAAGCAATAAGAGGAGGTTTTATAATGCAGGAAACAATTTTATTTGGCACGTACACTAAAAGAAGATCTCAAGGTATTTACCGTGCCATTCTCGATACTGAAACAAAGAAAATTACTACTCCAGAACTCTTGGTGCAAGTACAGAACCCTACTTATCTGCGTGTCTCAGCAGATAATATTTTGTATACGATTTCAAAGAAAGAAGAACGTGGGGGGATTGCCAGCTATAATTTAAATAACACAACGCCTACTTTTTGTGACGAAGAATTAACTAAAGGTGCTCCACCATGCTACATCGGCTTAGACAACAAAAAACAATTAGCTTTTACTGCTAATTTTCATGAAAGTACAGTTACAGTCTTTAAAACTGACTCCCATGGTCACCTAACTAAGACTGATGAAATTATCCACGAAGGTCAAGGCCCGCTTCCTGAGCAAGAAGCATCACATATTCATTTTACTGATCTAACACCTGATAACCGTTTAGCTGTCTGTGACTTAGGATCCGACAAAATCTATACGTATGCTATAACTACTGATGGAAAACTAGCTCCTGTTGCCGAGTTTGCGACTACCCCAGGCTTTGCGCCCCGTCACCTTGTTTTCCACCCCAATGGTCACTATGCTTTTTTGGTTGGAGAACAAAGTAGTCAGATCTCATTACTTGCTTACGACCAAACTACGGGGAAATTCCATCATCTGCAAACACTCGCAACGATTCCCGTAACATGGCATAAACACAATGGTGCTGCCGCTATTCGTATTTCACAAGATGGCAAATTTGTTTACGTCTCTAACCGCGGGCATAATTCAATTGCGGTCTTTAAGTTCAACCCCACGGCCCGTAAGCTCGAATTTATTGAAAGTGTTTCTACTCAAGGTGATTTTCCACGTGATTTTATACTTGATTCCACCGAAAGATTTTTAATCGCAGCTAACCAGAATACTGATAATGCTACTTTATTTAGCCGTAACATCGAAACCGGTAAACTGGACTGTCTGCAAAAAGACATCTTAGTTCCAGAAGGAGTTTGTGTTAGTCTCGGTAGGTAATTGTTTCTGCTGCGAATAATTCAGGATACTATTTTTTAGCAACTAGTAAAGGGCGTTAGGGAGGAACCTAACGCCCTTTACTATAAGAAAAAAATATATCATATTTCATTAAAAAGCAGCGTTAATTTGCTTAGTTCTTTAGCTGCCAATAATAAAGGCTAAGAACAATTTCGCAATATTAAAGTAGATCAAAACGGAAGTCAAATCACTAAGAGTTGAGATAAAGGGTCCTGAAGCAACAGCTGGGTCAACCCCAATTTTATCCATTAAGATTGGAATAAGACTTCCAGCTAAGTTGGCTACAATAATTGCACACATCATTGCTAAACCTATTACAAATCCTAAAATAAAATTATGTTTCCAAATACCAACGATAACCATAATCGTCACACCTGTAATGATTCCGATAACAAGTCCGGTAAAAATTTCAGCGATAATCGTCCCAAATAAAGTTTTATCTTCGTCATTTTTATAAGCTAATCGTCTGACAGCAACCGCTAAGCTTTGCGTCCCCGCATTACCTGCCGTTCCGGTTATTGAGGAAATAAAGACGGCGAGAATACTTGCTTCACTGACCAGGTGCTCATAATGCGACACTAAGCTTGCAGTTGACATCCCTAAAAAAAGCAGGGTTATCAACCAGGGTAATCTTTTAACCGCAGCCCCGATCGGATTATCCGGGCTTTCTTCAATATCGACACCGGCTAATCCAGAGTAATCCTCTGCAGATTCTTCATCAATAACATCAATAATATCATCAACTGTAATGATTCCAATCATTTTATCATCATAATCAGTAACAGGGATCGCCAAGAAGTTATAATCACGAATCGTTTTAGCAACATCTTCTTGATCCTCATCAACTTTCACTGACATTACTTGATCATTCATTATTTCTTGGATCAGCATATCATCTCCACTAATCAGAAGGTCACGTAAAGTTACGACTCCAATCAACCGCTCATCATCATCAATGACATAGGTGTAGTAAATTGTTTCAGCTTCTTTGGCTTCGCGTCTAAGGACATGCATTGCAGAACGAGTAGTCTGGTTCCCAACGATTTTGACATACTCTGTCGCCATAATTGCCCCAGCTGTTTTATCTTCATAGTGCAGTAGCTCTTTAATCTCATCTGCTTTTTCACGCGACATCAGTCGTAAGTACTTTGGCAAATCCTTTTTATCTGCAAAAGCTAAAACATCGACCGCATTATCTGTATACATTTGTGTAATTACTTTTGCGGCATAATCTGGAGTCATTTCTTTAAAATAGGCAACAATATCTTCAGGATCTTCCTCTATCGCGTCAAAAGTATCTCCTAATTCAATTGGCGTCAAGTAACGATAAACTCTAACCCGCTGCTTTTCATTTAAACTCGTAAAAATCTGTGCTTGTTCATAAATATGGAGGCTTAAAAAAAGGTCTCTAAATTTAGTCGCTTTTTGTTCATCTAAAAGAGAGAATATCGTTTGCTTTTTTTTATGGTTCGTATTTTTATTTTCAGGCATCATCAACTTACCTCTCTAATTGTTTTTTTGAATAAATATTTGCATATCCCGAGGTAAATCACATTTAATCTTTATTATGGTATTTAAAATAGGATGTTTAAATATAAGTTGTTCACAATGAAGCGCCTGTCGCTGCAATGGCATTTGTATTTTACCACCATACAAGGTGTCACCTATAAGCGGGTGTTTAAGATAGGCACAATGTACACGAATTTGATGTGTTTTCCCTGTATGCAGTTGAATTTGATAAAGTGTACTATCCCTTAAGCGCTGTACTTGTTTTAATTCTGAGATTGCATTAGTTCCCTCAGCGACCACGCGTCGCTTAATAATTGAGGACAAATCCCGCCCTATAGGCAGATTGATACCAATATGCCGGTTATCGACCTGACCCGTTAGAATTGCTAGATAATATTTTTCTAGTTGATGTTCCTTTAACTGCGTATCCATCAATGAATGAGCATAACGGTGTTTACCGAACAACACTATCCCCGAGGTATCACGATCTAAACGCGTTATAATATGTGGAATAATTCCTTGATACTGTCTAAGTTGATAGTAGCCCCAAACACGGTTAACAAGAGAATCATTCGGATGAAGTGGCGAGGGGATCGAGGCAACACCAGCTGGTTTATTAATAATTAAAAAATCCCGATCTTCATAAAGGATATCTAGCGGTACAAAAGACGGCAACAAATTTTTTCGTGGCTTTTCTGTCGGAAAAACAAGTGTCAACAGATCATTGGGCAACATTTTATCAGTTCTACGTCCTTCTTGCCCGTTAAGTAAGAGACGCCCTCCTAATTCTTGAGTCCGCACTTTGGTCAGCAAGCGACGTGAGACACCTTTTAATTTTAAAAAAGTGCGCACCTTAATAGGGCTGTCACCCGTATACTTCCACTTAATTTGCATACTCTGCACCAATAAATGCATCTTGGACTCGTTGCCAAAATTGCATGTGACGGTACTTAGCAAAATGAATACTCTTTTTAGAGGTTTTAAAGGTTATTTGTTTAATTTGCCGTCCATGATAACTATTCTGATCAACTGTCAAAATATAATCACTTTCTCGGTTAGGATACAACGTAACCCAGTCGTTAGGTGCTATAATCATCGGTGAACTTAATGTTCGAAACACACGGTTATTGATTGAACCGATTTCAGTCATTTGTAAAACCCTTAAATTTGGATGAATAACTGCACCGCCTAAAGACTTATTATAGGCCGTAGATCCTGTTGGCGTTGAGAGACACAAACCATCACCCCGAAACTTTTCAAAAAGCTCCCCACCAATATACACATCAGTTACCAAGGTTGCGCTATTTCTCTTCAATGTTGCTTCATTAAGTGCCAAAAAGGATTCAGGTCGCAACTGGTCAATGTAACTAACTTTAACATCTAGCAGCGGATAACTGACAGATTGACCATTATCTGATTGTAAGCTAATAACAAGATCATCAATTTCATCATCGCGCCAATCTGTATAAAAACCCAGGTGGCCAGTATGTACACTAACAAAACGTACCTTATCCAAAATATTTTGGTACTGATGAAAAGCAGCTAAGAGTGTCCCATCACCACCGACAGTTACAATAATATCCGGTTTCTCATTATCTAAAATAAAGTGTGTATCTTTAAACTTCTGATGCAGCTTTCGACTAACCAGCATCGACTTGCGACCTTCATTAGCAAAAATAGCTATTCTCATAACTAACCTCTTCTATTTACATTTTATCTGCATATAACTATGTTTTAGTTAACCCTTTAGTACAATAACACTTTACAGTTTTATTAAAAGTAAGTTAACTATTGACCATTTACTTCTATATTGATCTCAGTTTTCTAACTCAACTATAGCATATCAAACTTACACTATTCTTTCTTATATCCGCGCTTATAAGAAAATAAATTCTGTGCTTCTTGAATTTCCTCTCTAATAGCTGTCATTTCTTTATCCAATTGAAAGGCGGCTTCTGCAGCTCTTTGCAAACGATTATCTAAATCTTCTGGAAACTCACCATGATACTTATAACTAAGTGAATGTTCAATTGTTGCCCAGAAATTCATTGCCAATGTCCTGATTTGAATCTCAGCTAGAATCTCTTTTTCACCATCCAACATCTGAACCGGGTATTCAACTACGATATGGTAAGAACGATAGCCGCTCGGCTTTTTATTTAAAATATAGTCTCTTTCGTCAACAATATGCATATCTTTCCTATTTCGGATAAGTTTAACTACTTGATAAATATCATCAACAAATTGACAAGTAATCCGCACACCTGCAATATCTTCCATATCATTTGCTAATCGCTCACTTTTAATTTTCCGCCGCTGCATTTTCTCAATAATACTATCAACAGGTTTGACACGTCCGATTACGAATTCAATCGGGACATGTTTTTGCGACAACTCAAATTGATGTCTCAGTGCCACAAACTTTGCTCTAAGTTCTGAGACCGTTTGTTCGTACGGCAATAAAAAATTATCCCATTTTTTTATCACAATAATCCCCTCTGCTATACATCATATACCCAATATTTTAACATACTACGCAATAACAGGTTAATTTCTAAAACATACTAAAAAAAATGGGGCAGAAACATTGAAAAAAGAGAAAAATTTGTTAAAGTATAGTTAGCAATTAACTAAATTAGTGTAAAAAGGCAGAAATTCATATTAAGTGGAGGAAAGATTAGTGTTAGAAATGTATTTGTTTATCAACCCAATAGGCAGCGAATGCTACCGTTCGGAGCAGAACATACTAAGACTAGTAGATCAGTTAGACGTTGAAGTTCGAATTAGTTTTATTCCATTTTTAAACTTACAGACAGTAAGTTCAATTATGAAAAAGAAAAACATTCCTCTAAATGATTTGCGAGCACGCAATCAAATTTTTAATAATATTTATCAAGCATCTCTTGATTATAAAGCAGCATCATTCCAAGGAAAACGTTGTGGGCGTAGTTACTTGTTGAAGCTCCAGAAACAAATTGTTGATTTAGGAACTGATTATAGTGAAGATGTTGCGCAGGCAACAGCGCAAGTTAGTAATCTAGATTGCGCTATGTTTAACGATGATCGGCATTCATCCTTTACAATTAACTCATTTAAACAAGATCAACAAATGGCTGCAGAAATGAATGTACATGAACATCCAACTGTCGTCGTTTATAATCTAGAAGGCGTTGACTGCGGAATATCATTTACCGGCTGTGATTCATATGACTTATTAAAGCAGTTATGTACCGGACAACTTAATGATGAGATTGTCTCAGAGCCTAATGCGTCTGTCAAAAAGCACCCTTCTACCTCTTTGCATATTCTTTAGTTTAATAGGATCTCCAGTGGAACTGTAACAGACAGCTTCCGCTTTTTTATTATCTTTATAATTTTTTAGTCCAATGCCCCCTAATCCAGCTATCTTTGGATTTAAGGTGTTACCAAAAAAAGCCTAAATCAAGAAAACTTGACTTAGGCTTTTTGGATCGACGTAAATAAGTTTATATTTTCAACTTAAATCAGCAATTATTTGTTCTAATTCGTCTAATCGCTTCGCAAAAAGAGCAAAAGCATCATCAAGATAAGCGGCTTTTGTCATATCTACCCCCGCCTTCTTAACAATTTCTATTGGGAAAGCTGAACTACCTGCGCGTAGGAAGTTAAGGTAATCTTCAGGACCTTTAGTTAAGATTTTTTGGGCTAACGCTGATGCTGCTGCAAAACCAGTCGCATATTGATAAACATAAAAATCATAATAAAAATGTGGAATACGTTCCCATTCATAGGCTATTTCGGGATCATTAAAAATATCTGCACCATAGTAGCGCTCATTTAGAGATAGATAAAAATCGTTCATCTCTTTAGCAGTCAAAGGCTGCTGTTGTGCATCTTGCACATGCAGCCACTGTTCAAACTCGGCGAACTGAGTCTGCCGAAAAACCGTTCCCTTAAATCCATCCAAATAATGATTCAAAATATAGGCCTTAAAGTAAGGATCAGTCGTTTGGTCTAATAAATATTGAGTCAGTAAATTCTCATTCGTAGTTGACGCGATTTCAGCAACGAAAATCGAGTAATCACTATTTTGATATTCTTGGTTTGTATTGCTGGCATATGTGTGCATACTATGTCCCATTTCATGGACTAGCGTATATAAGCTTTCAAGATTATCTTGCCAATTCAAGAGAATAAAAGGTGCTGTATCGTACATTCCCGAAGAATACGCGCCGCTACGTTTCCCCTTATTTTCGACAACATCAATCCACCTATTTTCAAAAGCCTCCTTAACTTTAGCAATATAATCCGCACCTAAACCACGCAGTGCTTTAAGTATAATTGCCTGTGATTCCTGATAACCATACGTTCTAGCAGGTAATTTTGTGATTGGTGTGTAAAGATCATACATATGGACCTCACTAATCTTTAAGAGTTTCTTTCGTAATGCCACGTAACGGTGCAGCAAAGTTAAATGGTGATTTACTCGCTGGACCAATGTTTCATATACAGAAACAGGAATATTATTTCTAGCTAAGGCCGCGCTGCGTGCATCTGGGTAGCTACGTTTTTGCGCAAGATAATTATGCGTATGCACATGTGAGGAAAGTGCTAAAGCAAACGTATTCTGAAACTGCTGATACGTCCGGTACATCCCTTTAAAAGCCATTTCTCTAACATCTCGCTGTGAAGATTCTAGCAGTTTGCCGTAGTTTCCATGTGATAACTTAATTAAATTATGCTGTGCATCCCGAACTTCTGGAAATTCTAGATCAGAATTATTCAAAATACCAAAAATATTTTCAGGTGTAGCAAATAGATCGGCTGCCCCAGCTAGTAGTTCCTCCTCTTTTATAGATAAAAAATGTTCTCTTTGCGAAGTTATTTTAGAGATTAAGTGCTGGTATGCCTCAAGTTCAGTATCTTGCATAAAATACTGTGCTAATTTTTTCGCAGGTAATGCTAATAATTCTGGCTCAAACCACGAAACACTTGCGCCTACTTTAGCTCCTAACTGCCGTGTACGACTAAGCAAACCTTGGTAATACTTATTACTTGTATCTTGATCATTTTTTAAATTAGCATAGACAAATACTTTTTCCGCTCTACGTTCTAGCTTTAGGACTGCCTTTAATGCTGCTAGAAAAGTCTTTGCTCCCTTAGCTAAACTCCCACTATATTTTTTTACTTCATCAAGTTGTGCTGTGACTAATTTAAATTCCTTCTCAAACTCTTCATTACTCTTAAAAATTGACTTCAGATCCCAGGTTAACTCCTGTGGGACTTCATCTCGTGTAGGTAGTTTAATACTTTTCTTTTCCATCTTTCTTACCCTCCCGTTTAAATACACCCCTAAGCATCATTTGATCTAGCTTAATAATATTATTTTACTAATTGTAAATCCGCTTGGAAATCCTGGATAATTTGTTCAACAAATTGTTTCTTTCGAATAAAAGGATTCTGAAATAAATATTCATTAATTCCCCTTAAGACCATGATATTAGCCTTCTGATTAATAATTACTCCCTTATTATACTTTAATACTATCTTAGCTCGCCAATAAAACTCATTTTTTTGGAATAAAGGAACCTGATATTTTCTTTTTAAAAGAATAGCCGTTAGATCTTGCAGTCTAATTCCGGACATATATGCCAATTCCTGTATTTTTCGAAATTCCCCAGCGGAGTAATAACAATTTCTCAAAAAATTTTTTTGCTGTTTAAAACGTTCTTCCATCGTTAATTCATAATAATCAATCTGATGGTCCTGTTGCATAAACATTTTTAGCTCGCTAACATTCTTTGTAAAAAAGTGAAAATAACGTAATGGTAAAAAATCAGCCTGTTGGATACCATAGACTAATTCAAATCTTTCTCTTGTAGTATCAAAATAGAGAAGGTAAAAGCCCAATCGTTGTGACCATTGCATAAACTGACTAGTTTGTTGGGTCAATGTTTTCTTTAGATGATAACGTTGTCCAAGTATCCAGCAAAACTTTAAACCGGCTTGAAAATATCCTTGTGAGCGTTCAGATAATTTGGTCAAATTTAATGGTGCACACTGAAATTCTAGTGCGATTGCTTTTTCATTCCGCAAACGGACTAAAACATCTGGTCTCTGTTGCAGACTTTTAATATACTCCTCTAGCTTCCCAAAATACCCCGCTTTCTGGTACGCCGCTAATATACTCTTTTTCCCAAGTAAATGTTCTGGAGTCTCTCCCTCTGAGAAAATTTGACACATACTATTTTTATGAGCAAAATGACTGATTTTAAACTCACCTTTTTTTAGGATCAATTCACCCTGACACCCTGGACACTTGTACTGTACCCCTTTTTTTGCATCAACTGCTGCAATTGAACGACCATTAATTTGAGCTATCAGCATTTCGTTTCCTCCTTAGTAAGGATATCAGTATTACGCGTCTTAACCTTACTAAATAATACGTAATTGCACCAAAAAAACTCTAAACCAAAAATTAAAATTGGTTTAGAGTAATCTCACTAAAGCTCTTAAGGGGTTCTACTGTCTTTTATTATTTAAAGTAATACCGCGCTAGCTCAAGGGCCGAACTATTTAATAATTTCTTCCCTCGTTCTTGCAAAACATCAGCTGAGATAGGTACACGTTTACCATATTCAACAACTAATGAAAGTGTATCTTTAATCTGACTGTCACTCGTCTGATTAGTAAAGAAAACCAAATCAAGATAATAATTATTATCCAGCAAATATAACGTCGATGCTATCTCTTCATTACGCAAGATCTTAGCAACCTGAATAAAGTTTTCAAAATCTTCAAACCTGACTACGACATGTTTTTGTTTAACTGTTTCATCTTTTAAATATTCCGAAACTCCATCACCGTCATTCTCAAGTGCTTTCTTTTTGTTTTTAGACTTATAAGCAGACAACTCTTGGCGAATGTATTCGGAAACATCCTCATTAGCACCAAGAAAGGAGAATTCATCTCCTTCAGAACTATCACCATTAGCAGTCTGATCTTTCTTATCTTCCTTAGGATCGACCTTGCTGATGAACAGTTCAAGACCATTTTTATTTGGAAGCAACTGGAAGGTCACAGCATCATTCTCACGAAACTCATGATCAACGTCAACTTCCTCTAAAATACTGTAAAAGAAACTTTCAATTTCTTTATGGTTTCCAAGTAGATCAAGGACAGTAATACCGCGTTCAGTTAAATCTTCGGTTTCAAGTAACACACGAATTGTGTTATCATTGATTTTCTCCATCTCCATCTAGGTCACCTACCTTTCCAGTATACCCTCTCGCTTAATGATAACTAAAAATAAGAAATTGTAAAGCACTTTATCTTATAAAAAAGTAAAATACAGAGACCAAGACATCCGTCTCAGTCCCTGTACCATTCAACTACATACAATTTCTTAAAAAGCTGAGGTCTACAACTTTTCTTATTACTAGCAATTAAAAGCCTGCCAGCTTCTGTGCTCGCTGTAATTCCAACGCACGAACTTCACGTGGCAAGAATCTTCTAATTTCATCTTCATTATAACCAACTTGTAAACGTTTCTCATCTAAAATAATTGGTCTACGTAATAAACCTGGATTCTTCTGGACAAGATTAAATAACTGTTGTAATGGCATATCATTTAAATCGATATTCAGTTTTTGGTATGCTTTTGAACGTTTCGAAATAATTTCTTCTGTCCCATTTTCTGTCATTTGCAATATCTGTTTAATTTCATTAATACTTAGCGGTTCAGAAAAAATATTGCGCTCTTCAAAAGAAATATTGTGTTCCTTTAACCATGCACGCGCTTTGCGGCAGGAAGTGCAACTTGGTGAAGTATATAGAGTAACCATATTTTTTCGCTCCTTTTCTCTGTAAAACCTATTAACTATAAATCATATCGCCCGCAAATTTATTATACTACTTCTATCAAAAAATTAATACCTTTTTTTCTAAAAAAAACAAACAAATTAGCAAATTTTATTTATTAATAGACGTAAATCACTTACTATTCCTTGTTTTATAAGGGACCTTAAAAGGCTTATCATTGTTTTAAAATGTTTTCCCTCTTAAATATTTATAATTATTATAATATATTAGTTATACTCAAAAACAATCATCATCAAGGAAAGCGCTAACCAATGCTGATTCAAGCATTGTTAAAAAGCGTTTACATCATTGCTTTAAATTTTTATGTTAATATAATTTTATGTTACTTAATCTCTATCTCTTTATTGATTTCGGCCAACTCAACTTTAACAGCGCGAGTCGCCGCTTTTTGTGCCTGTTTAAGCAATAGGTCGAAAGCTATTTTTTGGGGCAAATGCGTCAAAATAAGTTTCTTAACTGCTGCATTTTTAGCTAATTGCCCAGACTCGGTCGATGTCATATGCCACTTTGGTTCTTTTTTTCCATTACTATAATTTGTATCCGTCAGTAAAACTTCGGCTCCCTGCGCAAAAGCTGTTAATTCTGGAATATAATCTGTATCTGCTGTAAAAACAAAAAATTTATTCGTGCTAGTCTCTTTTATTTTCACCGCATACGCAGTAACTGGATGTTTTACTGGTAAAAAGCTTAGCTCAAAAGGCCCTAACGAAAGAGTTTCGTCTGGTAGATAGCCGCGCCCAATGGTTGCCTTTGCCCAAGTCAAATTAGCAAAATGTTCTTTATCTTGCATATGTCCATAGATCGGTAAAATCTTGCCATCTATTTGCTCATTATTTAATTGCCAATAATACTGTAAGACCCCTACATCTGCAATATGGTCTTGATGATAATGCGATAATAGAACTGCATCAAGCTGCAGTGGATCAATGATCTTTTCTAGATTCAATAAAGCTCCACTCCCGCAATCTAGCAGTAAATTATATCCACTACTTTGAACGAGATAACAACTTGTCGCTTTCCCAGCATAGGGATAACCTCCATAAAAACC
Source organism: Liquorilactobacillus capillatus DSM 19910 (assembly GCF_001434915.1). Lineage (GTDB taxonomy): Bacteria > Bacillota > Bacilli > Lactobacillales > Lactobacillaceae > Liquorilactobacillus > Liquorilactobacillus capillatus. Next base: position 23,422 of record NZ_AZEF01000007.1, on the reverse strand, counting down.
TAGTATTGTAATCTTCATTTTAACGACTCCCTCACTTAATTGATTTATCTTACTAAGGATTATAACACATACACTGGTAAGCGTTATAATTAGGTTGGAGGTGTTCCTTATGAAAAAATTACATTTAACTTTTGGATCCACACCTGTTATTTCACAATTACGAAAAAGAAAAAAAGACCTCGCACTAACACAACTATATTCTCTTTCTGGCACTGAAAATGATCTACTTTTGGACCTCTCTGAAACTAGTAGTCCTTTTGTTGGCGGTATATCTTTTAAGATAATTAGTGGAAGTTTGCTTAAAAAAGCTAATTACTACTTTGTTTTTTCTTACTTTACTTTAAACAGTGATGAACAAAAAGTCTTTCTTCCTTTATTTGAACGCTCCAAGGCAGATAATATCATTCTTGCACGTTCCCTCAAGCATGATTTTAACTTCCTTTTAATTTCACTTTGGTCTAATCAAGAAGACTTTTTTCATTGGAGTAATTCTGCCCCACTATTCTTTAGTCAAAATTATCTAAAGAATCCACAATATCAAGCACATACGACGCTTTATCAGTCACGACCTGACTCGTTCTAAATACTGGTTTAGCATTATAAAAAGATAGCTTCCTACTAAAATAGCGGTTACAATAATACTGTAGTCTTTATTGTGTACTTATTTTACATTATACAGGAGGTTTACTGATGAACGATATAAAAACTGGTTTTAGCAATATTCAAAAGTTGGACCCCACTATCATTGTTGAACTTCGTTATGCAACCAAAAATAATTTTACCCATCAAGTTATCTATGACTTTACGACTGCAATCGCTAGAACTGGTACCGCCCAAAAGTTAGTTATCGCAAATAAACTTCTTCAGCAACAGGGTTACCGTCTGAAAGTATGGGATGCTTATCGACCAGTCAGTGCACAACAGAAGTTGTTTGATGTCTATCCCGACCCGACCTTCGTCGCTTTACCTGATCCTAACTTTAGCCATCAAAAGGGGGTCACGTTTGATCTGACACTCACGGACCTAGCTGGTAAGGAACTAGAAATGCCAACTGCCTTTGATGACTTTTCTAAACTTGCTTTTCGCAGCAGTCCACGTTCGCCTAAACTAGAAAAGAATTATCAACTTTTAAATAATGCCATGCTTACAGCTGGTTTCATCGGCTATCCTAATGAATGGTGGGATTATCGTGACACTGAAAGTGATTTTTATAAACCGTTAGCTGCTGATCCAAACGATTATTAGCACAAAAAAGGAACTGTGCCAAAAGTTAACTTTTGGCACAGTCCCTCTTTTATTACGTATAAACGTGTTCCAGCTTATGTCACACTCTCTTTTATTCAACCCAATATTAAACCTAGCCAGTTGTCTCCAGAAAAAATTACTACCGTAATAGTTTATCCCAAAGAACTATTTTTCCAGCTTTTAAGGATCGTTGTACATCAATTATCTTCTGGTTAGAACTCCCTCTGAATTGCAGAGTCAAATCTTTTTTCGGCAATTCAAAACGTCCGTCTACTAAAACATCGATTTTAGATAACAACTCTAACTTATCATCTGAGTCCTGCAATAACTCTTCCCAGCGATAACCGCTCCAGGACCAAACATCCTTTGTATGCCCATATTCTGCACGTAAGCGATTCACGATCTGTAAACAAACCTGTGTATTCAAAAATGGTTCGCCTCCAAGGAGAGTAAGTCCTTGACAGTAATCTTCACCTAAATCCTTAATAATGGTGTCTTCTAGCTTTTGTGTATAAGGTGTCCCGTAATGGAAATTCTGCGCCACTTTATTATAGCAACCTGGACAAGCAAATTTACAGCCACTAACATATAAGCTACACCTTACTCCTTCACCATCAACAAAATTAAATGGTTTATAATCAGCAATGTACTTTTGGCTTAATTCACTGGCAAGCCATTCTTTTGGTTGCGGGTTACGCGGCTTACGTTCCCTTTTGACACTATTTTTCATCTAGCTCGCCCATCCCATCAAACATATTCTTAGCTCTTGAAGCAATTTCAGCGTGTCGTCCATGAACCATTGGTCGTTGTAATGGATTCCCCAAATAACCGCAAGTCCGCTTAACACAATCACAACTCTTAGGATCATGGTTTCCACAATCAGGACATTCAAATCCTCTGGCTGTTGCCTTGAATTCACCCTGGAAACCGCACTTATAACAGTGGTCAATAGGTGTATTGGTCCCTAAATACCCTACCTTATCATAAGCCCAATCCCAGACTGCTTCTAATGCCTTGGGGTTTTGACGTAAATTAGGGTATTCACAATAATGGATAAAGCCACCTGAACTATATTTAGGATATGCCATCTCAAAAGTCAATTTCTCAAATGGAGACGGATGTTTTCGAACATCATAGTGGAAACTATTAGTATAATAATCCTTAGCAGTAATATCGGGAACTTTACCAAATTTTTCACGATCAGCAACACAGAAACGATCAGTCAATGATTCACTTGGTGTCCCATAAACACTGAAATGGTAGTCGTACTCATCCGACCACTTATCACAGTTGGCCTTTAGTTCTTTGACGATTGCTAAGGTAAAAGCATGTGCTTCTTTATTTTGTTCCCAGTCCGAACCATAAAATGAAGTTCCAACTTCATATAAACCAATATACCCTAACGAAACGGTTGCACGACGGTGCTTGAAAAGCTCATCAACATCATCTTCTGAGCTGAGACGTTTACCGAAAGCCCCGTATTGGTATAAAATTGGTGCATTTTGTGGAATTGCTTGTTTGACCCGGTTAACCTTGAAAACAAGTGCTTCTTTACATAATTGCATCCGTTCATTAAAAATTTCCCAGAAAAGTTTTTTATTCCCATGTGCCTGTAATGCGATTCGCGGTAAATTAACCGTGACGACCCCGAGGTTCATTCGACCATTATTAACTTCATTTCCCTGTTCGTCTTTCCAGCCTTGCAAGAAACTGCGGCAGCCCATTGGTGCTTTAAAACTTCCAGTTAATTCCTTGATCTTATCGTACATTAAAATATCGGGGTACATTCTCTTGGTGGCACACTCAACTGCCAATTCTTTAACATCATAATTCGGATCACTAGGTCTTAAATTCAACCCATTCTTTAAAGTAAAGACTAATTTAGGAAAGATTGCCGTCCGCTTCTCACGTCCTAAGCCTTGGATCCGAATTCGTAAGATTGATCGTTGGATCTCACGTTCAATCCAAGATGTTCCCAACCCAAAACCAAGGGTTGTAAAGGGGGTCTGCCCTTGAGATGAAAATAAGGTATTTATCTCATATTCAAGGCCTTGCATCGCATCATAAATATCCTTTTTGGTCCGCTTTTTAGCAAATTCCTGACGTTTAATATCATCATCGATATATTCATGTGCATCCTCTAAATGCTTATTGTAATTACGCTGTGCAAATGGAGCCAGCAACTCATCCACCCGGTTAGCCGAACATCCACCATACTGGCTAGAAGCTACATTAGCAATAATTTGTGCCATCTGTGCAGTAGCAGTCTGGATTGAATGCGGGCTTTCAACCTCAGCATTTCCAATTTTGAAACCATTGGTCAGCATTTCTTTAAAATCAATCAAACAACAATTTGTCATTGGACTCCATGGTGTATAATCCAAATCATGATAATGAATATCTCCACGCAAATGTGCTTTAGCTATATGTTCCGGCATCATGCGTAAACCCAACGTCTTTCCAACGGTCCCTGCGGTCAAGTCACGCTGTGTATTAAAGACATTGCTATCCTTGTTAGCATTCTCATGTACAAGAGCAGGGTCCTTTGCTTGCAATCTTTCTAAACGTTTAGTCGGGTCAGTTTTTTCATTCCATTGAGCAAGGCGTTCCTTGTGAACACTTATGTATTCTACGGCCTCATCATGGAAGCCAAGGTCATTTAGAGCTACTATAAAGGCACGATGAACATCCTGTGCAGTTACCTCTGTTTTATCTTCAAATTGTTTGAGTATTGTACCAATCAGCGGCTGTTCCTGCTTATCCAAACTCAGCTGATCGAGTATTAATTCAAGTTTGTAAATAGCAAACGGCGTTTTATACCCATCTCTTTTAATAAAAAATGTCGGAATTCTGGTTAAATTCTTTGTATTCCTTTTGGTTTCTGTCGTTGCCATTTCTAATTCCCCCTGTTTGTTTTTCTATTTATATTCTATTACTCTATCCCTCCAAATACAACCTATTGTGTTCAGTTTTAAGGCCCGCCCTATATATTGTGTAAAACTTACTGAAGCAAAAGCCGGTTATCATCGCTTTTCGGGGCTTAAAAAATTTTTTTCAGCTTTTCTAATGATATTCTTACCCAACTATATATAGAAACTGGTTTATATTGTAGTTTCAGGTAGTTGCGTTATAATTAGAATATTCTAATTAAAGAAGGTGAAAGCAATGATTACAGATTTAGAGGAGATTTCACAGTGCACCCGACAAGGTCTAACCGAACTTTTACAAGCTGCACATCTTGAAGCGGGTGATCTTGTCGTCTTAGGTTGCAGCACTAGTGAGGTTCAAGGTGCAAAAATTGGTAAACATTCTAATCTTGCAATCGGACGAGCTATTATCAAGACAGCTCTATCTACCTTAGAACCTTTAAATTTATCCTTAGCTGTACAAGGATGTGAACACCTTAACCGGGCACTAGTAGTCGAACGCACCGTTGCCAAACAACATCATTTTGAGCAAGTTTCTGTTTTCCCATCGCTCCATGCTGGTGGAGCCGCTCAAGTAGCTGCGTTTGAAACCTTTAACGAGCCCATTGAGGTCGAACATATTGTTGCTCAGGCTGGGATGGATATTGGCGACACAGCCATTGGGATGCACGTTAAGTTCGTTCAGATCCCTGTGCGTACTTCTATTAAAGAAGTTGGCAACGCACATACGACCTTTTTACGCAGCCGTCCCAAACTAATTGGTGGTGAACGGGCACAGTATACCTGGCAAGCTCCACAGGGTTAAATCAACTATCTTCTATAAGAAGATGCAACTTTTACTTTAAACCAGCAAAAAATAAGATGAAGTCAAACATAATTGTTTGGCCTCATCTTTTAGTTTAAACGTTTGTACGATATTAATTTCATTTAAAATTTGCGTATTCTTTTTCAAGCATTAGAAGTAGTTTTTTATAATGAGCCCCAGTTGCTGTAAATTGCAGTGTTCTTTGTTGATCATTATATTCATCTTTAATAATTTTAATTCGTAAAAAGTCTTGTGGTAGTTCAGCCTGAATAAATTGCGACCACTCAACAACACTAACTCCACCGCCATTAAAATATTCTTCAAGTCCTAAATCACCACCACCTACTCCTTCCAAACGATAAACATCCATGTGAAATAGTGGAATCCTTCCTTGATGGTATTCTTTAATCAAGTTAAAAGTCGGGCTCTTGATGTTATGTTCAATTCCCAGTCCAAGTGCTAAGCCTTTGGTAAACATCGTCTTCCCGGCTCCTAACTCACCATCTAATAAAATAATATCATTAGGTTCAATGTAAGAAGCTAGCAGCTGAGCAACCTGACGTGTCTCACTAGCATTATTAACTTCAATTTGCATTACTTCATCCCCTTCTAGCCAATATTCCTTATTAATCAAGATAACATTTTAGAAACACGCAAAAAAGATGAGCCTCCGCCAGAGCGAACCACATAAAAATCCAAAAGCCATGAAATAACCGCTCTTATTTTGGAGACCCATCTTTTCTATCAAAAAACTCTTATATGAGTGCCTGTAAAGCTGTAATAATTGCTACCTTATACACATCTTCTTCATTTGCACCACGAGATAAGTCAGAAACTGGTTTATTTAGACCTTGTAAAACTGGACCAATTGCTTCAAAGTTACCCAAACGCTGAGCAATTTTATAGCCAATATTCCCTGCTTCTAATTCTGGGAAAATAAAGACATTACTATGCCCTGCAACCTTTGAACCCGGAGCTTTATGTTCCCCAACAGAGGGAACAAAAGCCGCATCAAATTGCAGCTCACCATCGATTTTTTCGTCTGGAGCTAATTCCTGCGCAATTTTAGTTGCTGCAGCTACTTTTTCAACTTCTGCAGCTTTAGCTGAACCCTTAGTTGAAAAACTAAGCAGTGCCACTTTAGGATCAATGTCAAAAAGACGCGCCGTCTTAATACTTGCAACTGCGATCTCAGCTAGTTCATGTTCATTTGGATTGATATTGATCGCACAATCAGCAAATAAATAACGTTCTTCGCCGCGTGTCATTATAAAGGCCCCACTGGTCCGACTAATACCAGGTTTGGTTTTGATTATCTGTAACGCTGGTCGGACTGTATCGCCTGTTGGATGAACTGCACCCGAAACAAGCCCATCAACTAACCCCATATAAACAAGCATTGTTCCAAAATAGTTAGCATCCTTCAGCATTTTACGTGCCTGTTCTTCCGTATTTTTCCCTTTTCGTCTTTCAAGAAAAGCTGCAACCATCTTTTCAAATTTGGCTGTGGGATATTTGACTGGATCAATCACTGTCAATGTATGTGGTAGTTTCTGCCCTATACTCTCGGCTGTTTTTTCAACTGTAGTTACATCTCCAAGAACAACCGGTTGCAATAGGCCATCCTTAGCCAATCTAATAGCCGCACCTACTACTCGCCCATCGTTACCTTCAGGGAAAACAATTTTTTTATTATGACCCTTGATCTTAGCAACTAAACTCTCAAATAATTCCATACCTTTCGCCTCCAACATTTTTTATAACTTAACATTAACTTTTTCTGGTAACTGCCAATCAATTGGCTCTTCACCCATAGCTATTAATGCGGCATTCGTCTTAGAAAAGGGTTTTGACCCGAAGAACCCACGGTGAGCTGATAACGGACTAGGATGTGCAGATTGTAAAACAATATTCTTTGTGGTATCAATCAACTTTATTTTAGCTTGTGCTGACTTACCCCAAAGAATGAAGACCACCGGCCGCGGACGTGCTGACAATTTTTCGATCGCAGCATCGGTTAACTGTTCCCAACCCTTGCCACGATGTGAAAATGCCTGCCCGTTTCTAACTGTCAAAACAGTATTTAACAATAAGACTCCCTGCTTGGCCCATTTTTCAAGATAACCATGAGCGACTGGTTTTATCCCCAAATCATCTTGTAATTCTTTATAAATATTAATAAGTGAAGGGGGAATCTTAACTCCTGGTAAAACAGAGAAACTACAGCCATGAGCTTGATTAGGTCCATGGTAAGGATCTTGTCCTAAAATACAGACTTTAACTTCTGAAAAGGGTGTCCATTCGAAAGCTTCAAAGATATGATACATATCTGGATGAATAAACTGTGCTGCATACTCTTCTTTTAAGAATTCATGTAGCTTTAAATAATATGCTTTCTCAAATTCTGGACCCAGGACTTCTTGCCAATCATTTTTAATAAGCGTTTTCATTATCGACACCTCGCACATATTTTAACATATTTTAATTATTCTTTTTACTATTATCGATAATTAGTCCAAAATATTTTTTTACCAGTCGACTTACTAAAAAAAATTACTTTTTCATGGTAGAATACAGGTAAATATGTGTTATTAAGTGGGGGAAACATTATGATTCAAATTATCGCTTCAGATATGGATGGAACATTATTAAATGATAAAATGATCATCTCTAAGGGGAATGCCGATGCAATTAAGCGTGCACAAAAAGCCGGTGTTAAATTCATTGTTTCGACCGGTCGTGGTTATACCGAAATCATGCCGCTGATCAAAGATGCTGGTATTAATTGTCCCCTAATAACGCTCAACGGTGCGCAGATCTTTGATGAAACTGGGCGTATCCTAAGTTCGTCGCCTATTCATGATCAGCTTTCCAGCAAACTAATTTATTATTTAAAGAAAAAGAAACTTTATTTTGAAGTTGTAACCTCAAAAGGAATCTTTTCAGATAACAGAGCTAAAAGAATTGAGAACTTCGCTGAATTACTTACGAATGTCAGTCCTGAGACGCCTTATAAGCTAGCTGTTACAATGGCAGCAGCTAGAATGGAATTAATGAATATCAATTATATCGATAACTATCAGAAGCTGATTGATGATGAACATATTAGTATTTTTAAAATTGTGGCTTTTAGTAATGAGGGGCATAAAGTTTTAGACCCCATCAAAGCGGAGATCCAACAATACGATAACTTAATTGTTACTTCTTCCTCAAGCTCAAATATTGAAATCAATCATGTCAACGCACAAAAGGGTTCCGCTTTGCAAGCTTATGCTGATAAGTTAAACGTTCCAATGGACAATGTTATGGCAATTGGTGATAATAATAATGATATTTCAATGTTGAAAGTTGCAGGTGTTAGTTATGCAATGGGAAATGCCATTACTGAAGTCAAACAGCTCGCAAACCGCTTAACTGCTACCAATACTGAAGATGGTGTCGGCAAAGCAATTGATGAACTTTTAACCGAAAGTTAAAATCCAAAAGATTTTCATTACAGGTTATCAGTTAAGGAGGGATCAGATTGCGTAAGCTATACGTCCAAAAAGGGCGACTTGCAGAACATGGGGCTTCAACTATAAGTGATATAAACAGAAAAAAACTCTATCTAATTGTTGGTAAGTGGGGACGTCATCAAGATGTTCTTTCAGTTTATGCGATCTCAGGAACTCCTCTAGCCGAGATAAAGCAGCGTGGATTTGGGCTCTTACCTCATTTTGATTTATTTAAACATAACGAACTCGTTGGTTCTTTACGCCGTTATCACTTTGGAAGAAAAGATATTCTTATCGTTCGCAGATTAAACTGGTTTATTGTTGGTGATTTATATACCTCACATTATCGGATATTCCATGGACGGCATACTATTATGACACTCCAAGAAGTTACGCTTCCATATGGAGACTACCTTGAACTTTCGATCAACAATGCCGAAGATGAAGTTTTATGTATCTGTATTGTTGCTATCTTAGATCATCTTGTTCATTCAATTTCTAAAAAACGGACTCGTTCATATAACCTACGCATTAAATATAATTAATTTCTGTTGTAAGGAAGGGATCGACTACATTGTTAATTCAACCAGCTCAAAAGGATGATGTACCTCAAATCATTCCATTATTTAAGATTATTCTTCATGAAATGGAATTACCAGCTTTAAAAACTATTCCACAAGGCCAGTTCGATTACATTATCCAATTAGCATTTGAATCAAAAGCCTTTCGCAACAGCATTGGGACTACTATTGTTGCGAAAAATAAGGATCAGGTGGCTGGTTTTGCTTTTGGCTACCCGGCTGCTGCGGAAGAAAAAATTAATAATGTTTGGACTTCAGCTATTCTAAAAGCTGGTCTTCCACAAGAGACTGAGCTTTTCACTGATGATGAAACACTCCCACATGAATGGTATCTTGATTCTCTTGCTGTCGCTCCTACCTTCCAAGGTCAGGGAATTGGCACGAAACTTTTAAATGCATTACCCAAGTTAGCATTGGCGAGCGGCAATTCAGAAATTGGTTTGAGTGTTGATCTTCAAAATCCACTTGCTGAAAAGCTCTACACACGGCTTGGTTATAAAAAAGTTGCAACAACCACTATCAGTAATCATCAATACCATCACATGCGTTTGAAGGTCTGATCATTTTACCGCTAATATCATCTTCAATTTAAGTAAAAAGATATTTCTTCATCATAATAAAGGAGCTGTACCAAAAGTTAACTTTTGGCACAGCTCCTCTTTTATTCCGTATAAACGTGTTCCATAAGTCAAAATTCTCCGTCTAACTTCGAATTACTCATAGCAAAGTACTCACTATGTTCGTAATTTGAGTTAGTACTCAAATTTTTCTGACTTATGGCACACTCTCTTTTTTACTTTAACTATAGTTCTTTAAAGTTCGTTGAATCTGGCGCTCCTGGTCTTTACGCTTAATCGATTCGCGCTTATCATAAGCACGTTTACCCTTTCCTACTCCAAGCAACACCTTAGCAAATCCACTTTTGAGATAAACCTTTAACGGCACTAAGGTAACTCCCTTATCGCTTGATTCATTCATTAACCGTTGAATCTGCTTTTTATGCAGTAGTAATTTACGTTTCCGCAACGGATCATGATTAAATTGATTTCCCTGATCGTATGGTGAGATATGAACATTCATCAACCATGCTTCACCATTGCGAATCTGAGCAAAACCATCTTTTAAATTAAGCCTTCTGTTCCGAATTGATTTAATCTCAGTTCCAGTTAAAACAACACCTGCTTCAATAGTATCTATAATCGAATAGTCATGGCTAGCTTTTCTATTTTGAGCCAGTGGACGCTCTTTATGCTGCTTTCCTGTGGTCAATTATAAACACCCCCCGTTTAAAACCGTAGCTTTATTTATGCCGTTTAAACTTATCCTTAAATGGCTGGTTTCCGTGAAACTTCTTATAGTTACTACCACGTTTTCCAGATTTATTGTACTTTTTGTTGCCCTGCGCCGGTCTCTTATTACGGTCATTACGCTTAAAATTACTATTATTCTTTAGTAAGTCAGTCTTGGGCGTATTTTCTGGGTGTAAAAGTGTGAAATCAATTTCTTTTTGTTCAACATTAACGTTGATAACTTTAACACTTAATGGCTGTCCAATTCGGTAAGTCCGCTTGGTGTGTCGCCCTACCAGTGCCATCTGTTTTTCAAGATATTCATAGTAGTCATCCTTCATCTCACTAATATGAATTAAGCCTTCAACCGTATTTTGTAACGAAACAAACATCCCAAACTTAGTGACAGAGCTGACCACTGCCTCAAACTCTTCACCGACATGATCTGCCATATACTCTGCTTTCTTCATTGCATCAGTATCACGTTCAGCATCGATTGCACGCCGTTCCATCTGAGAACTATGGGTTGCAATCTCTGGAATTTCTTCCTTATATTCTTCTTTAGTTTCAGCATTAACTCCATTTTCTTCATAAAAACGAATTAACCGATGAACTAATAAGTCTGGGTAACGTCGAATTGGTGAAGTAAAATGTGTATAATCATCTGCACCTAAACCAAAATGACCTACCGGCTGATCAGCATACTTAGCCTGTTGCATTGAGCGTAGTAGCATCGTAGAAACCATCGCCTCTTCAGGTTTCCCAGCAGCCTTCTTTAAGATATTTTGCAACATTTTAGGCTTAACATCACTACTACTACCAGTTGCTTCAATGCCTAAACCTGATAGTGCTTCAAAAAAGGCTAGCATCTTTTCTGCCTTAGGTTTTTCATGAATACGATAAATAAATGGAACCTTTAAATTATTGAAATGAGCAGCTATTGTTTCATTTGCAGCTAACATAAAGGATTCGACAATACGTTCACTTATTCCACGTTCACGTAACTGGATATCAGTTGGATGACCTTTTTCATCAACAATAATCTTTGCTTCAGTATCTTCAAATTCAATTGCTCCACGATGTTTACGCATTTTTAATAGGATTTTATGCAATTCACCCATAGTTTGGAACATCGGAACAAGTTTTGCATAGCGTTTCATTGTTTTCTCATCTTGTGATTCCAAGATTTTATTAATTGCAACATAGGTCATTCGCTCGGTTGTTTTAATTACACTCGGAAAGATCCGGTGCTTAATCACTTGACCAGTTGGATCAATTTCCATCTCACAACTCATAGCTAAACGTTCCACCTGTGGATTTAACGAGCATATTCCATTTGATAACTTATGCGGCAACATAGGGATAACACGGTCTGTCAAGTAAACAGATGTTCCACGTTCATATGCCTCAGCGTTAAGTGCTGTTCCTGGAACAACATAGTGCGAAACATCCGCAATATGTACCCCTAGATGGTAGTTACCATTAGGTAATTTCCATGCTGTAACTGCATCGTCAAGATCTTTAGATTCAATGCTATCAATTGTCACAAGATCTTGGTTAGTTAAATCTTCTCGGCCAGCCTTTTCAACCTCTGTAACATGGTCAGGTATCTGTTCAACTTCTTGCATCACATCGTCAGGGAATTTAGTTGGAATATCATGTTGGTAGACAACCTGTAAGATATCCATCCCAGGATCATTTACATTTCCAATAACTTTTTTAACTACACCCTTTAAGATACCTGGTAAATGGGCATCAGGATAGGCAGTAATGTCAGCCAGTACAACTTCACCTGGAACTGGTTTTAAGCCCTTATCCTCCACTAGGAAACGATAATTCGCCAACTTACGGTCTTTTAACCTTATTTTTCCAATTATTCCATGCGGGTAATTTTCATCTACATCAACTTGAAATTCCCCAACGACCTGTTCAAGTGAATGATGTACAATTCCTGTAATCTTACCTTCTGGGCCTCTTCCTGTCACTTTATCTGCAGGATGGAGCATAACCAACTCAACTTCATCGCCATTTAAAGCCGATAAAGTTTGAGTCGGGTTAATAAAGAAATCTGGTGTCTCAGGATCAACCGTTGCAAACCCGTAGCCATGGTCATTAGCATGAAAAATACCAGTCAAAACAGGTAAACTATCATCCTTAGCGATCGTGAAAGTACCATTTTGATTTAAAGTTATGACCTTATCGTGTTCCAATTGCGCGAGTGCTTGGACTACAAATTTAAATTTGCCGGCATCCGTCATTCTAATAGATTCGGCTAGTTCTTGGACTGTAAAAGCTTGGTCTGGTGTTCCTTTTAAAGTTTCTAATAAGCTATCTTTAATTTTATTTTTTTCCATTTATTCCTCATCCGATCGATTGATTAATTAATAACTTAAGCGTAACACATTTCTACTGATAACTGCACAAAAATAAATAAAAGACCTCCTAATTAATGCACGCAGGAGGTCTTACCTTTGATCAATGTGCAGAAATGTAAACCAACGCCAGCGAAAGTACAAAAAAGATAACACCTAAGACAACTGTTACTTTTTGCATAAATGCTTCAAACCCACGTGGCTTTTGTTTACTAAAAAGGTCAGCTGCTCCCCCTGAGAGCGCAGTCGATGCGTTATCAGTCTTAGCAGGCTGCATCATCACAGCAATAATTATCAACACAGAATCGATCATTAACAAAGTTAAGAGTAAATTATACAAGCTTCTACCTCCTTGCCATTTTAGGCAACCTACATCTTCTATAATTTAGCATAAATTCAAATGTTTTTCCAGTTTCATTTCCTTTGAGGACCTAACTTGACTAAATTACACCTGTATCTAAGACTTTCAGGATAATTTTGGACTAAAAAAGACAGAAAATCAAAAGATTTTCTGTCTTTCTTATGCTACTCAATTATCAAAGAAGTGTGCTTATTTGCTTTCAATTTCTTGACGAGCTTGTGCACTCAAGTTATAGAATGATTGAATACCTTTGTATTGCGCTACGTTCTTACCTAATTGATCTTCAATTCTCATCAATTGGTTGTACTTAGCAATACGATCTGTCCGGCTCATTGAACCAGTCTTGATTTGTCCAGCATTAGTTGCAACAACTAAGTCAGCAATCGTTGTATCTTCTGTTTCACCAGAACGATGTGAAACGATAGCTGTATAGCCAGCTTCTTTAGCCATTTCAATTGCTTCAACTGTTTCTGTCAAAGTACCAATTTGGTTAACTTTGATCAGAATTGAGTTTGCAGCACCCATCTTAATACCCTTTTCAAGGTATTGAGTGTTTGTTACGAAGAAGTCATCACCAACTAATTGAACTTTCTTGCCAAGACGGTCAGTAATTACTTTCCAGTCATCCCAGTTGTTTTCATCGATAGGATCTTCAATCGAAATAATTGGGTACTTAGCAACTAAGTTTTCAAGGTAGTCAACGAATTCGTCTGTTGTGAATTCTTCACCTGTTGACCAACGTAACTTGTACTTGCTTGTTTCATTGTTCCACAATTCTGATGAAGCAACATCAATTGCAATTGCAATTTCTGAACCTGGTTTGTAACCAGCTGCTTCGATAGCATCGATCAAGAACTTCAAAGGTTCTTCATTATTAGCAAAGTCAGGTGCAAAACCACCTTCATCACCAACTGATGTTACTTTACCAGCATCTGACAATAACTTCTTCAAGTTATGGAATGTTTCAGCACCCATCCGGATTGCTTCTTTAACTGAAGAAGCACCAACAGGCATGATCATAAATTCTTGGAAGTCAACCTTGTTATCAGAATGAGCACCACCATTGATAACATTCATCATTGGTGTTGGAAGAACATGTGCATTGAAACCACCCAAGTAGTTGTATAAAGGAACTTGCAGTTCATCTGCGGCTGCACGTGCAGCTGCAATTGAAACAGCTAAAATAGCATTTGCGCCTAATTTACCTTTGTTAGGTGTACCATCTAAAGCAATCATTGCTTTATCAATAGCAACTTGGTCTGTTACTTCATAGCCAACGATTTCTTTTGCAATAACATCGTTAACGTTAGCAACAGCTTTTGTAACACCCTTACCCATGAAACGAGATTTGTCGCCATCACGTAATTCAACAGCTTCATGTTCACCAGTAGAAGCACCTGATGGAACGATTCCGCGACCAAAAGCACCTGCTTCTGTATAAACTTCTGCTTCAACTGTTGGGTTACCACGTGAATCTAAGACTTCGCGTGCATAGATTTCTGTAATACTAGACATAATACACTCTCCTTTGAGTTTGTTTGGCTTGAGTTTTTACCTCAACCATATTTTAAAGGTTTTGACATCCAGTTTCAATCACTTATGATATAAAATTTTACTAGTCTTGGTAATTTACTAGTTTTAAGTATGAATCAGGAACTAATGAAGCTCCACCGACTAAACCACCATCGATATTTTCTTTTGCCATTAATTCTTTAACGTTAGCTGGTTTTACAGAACCACCATATTGAATACGAACTTTATCAGCTACTGTTTGATCATACAACTTGGCAACAGTCTTACGAACAACAGCACAAATTTCTTCTGCTTGATCAGAAGAAGCTGTTTTGCCAGTTCCGATTGCCCAAATTGGTTCATAGGCAATAACTAAGCTTGCTACTTGGTCTGCTGAAAGGCCTTTAAGAGCGGCTGTTACTTGTCCTTCAACCCATTCCTCAGCTTTACCTGCTTCACGAGTTTCAAGTGATTCACCACAGCAAATAATTGGTAATAAGCCATTCTTGAAGATAGCATGTGCTTTTTTATTAATATCTTCATCAGTTTCATGGAAATATTCACGTCGTTCTGAATGACCGATAATTACATAATCAACGCCCATTTCTTTTAAAACTTTAGGTGAAGTTTCACCAGTGAAAGCACCCTCATCTTCAAAGTAGCAGTTTTCAGCAGCTACTTTTAATTCAGAGCCCTTTGCATTTTCAAGTAATGCTGGTAAATCAACAGCTGGAGCTCCAATAACAGCTTCAACTTTGCTACTTGCTGGTAAACTATCTTTAACAGCTTTTACAAATTCAGCAGTTTGTTCTGGGTTCATGTTCATTTTCCAGTTTCCTGCAATAATTGGTGTACGCACGTTTATCATCCTTTCAAATCCTACTTTAACAAACTTGTTACTACAGATTTTACTAATAATCAGTTCTTAGAAATAAAAGAACTATTTATCAGAAACTGCTGCAATCCCAGGTAAAGTTTTTCCTTCAAGATATTCAAGTGATGCACCGCCACCAGTTGAAATATGAGTAAGTTTATCAGCAACACCTAATTGTTGAACAGCAGCTGTTGAATCACCACCACCGACAATTGTTGTTGCATCAGTTAATGTACCTAAGAATTCACCAACTTCAAGTGTACCCTTAGCATAGTTAGGCATTTCAAAGACACCCATTGGTCCGTTCCAAACAACTGTCTTAGCATCTTTCAAAACATCTTTGAATAATGCAACAGATTTTGGTCCGATATCAAGTGCCATATAGCCATCAGGAATTTCACCATCTACGACTTTGTTAGGTACATCGTTATCAAATTTTTCAGCAATAACTGAATCAGTTGGCAAGACAAGCTTATCTCCAGCCTTTTCAATGATTGTTTTAGCTAATTCAATTTTATCTTTTTCAACTAAAGAGTTACCAATTTTCATCCCTTTAGCAGCATAGAATGTATAAGTCATTCCACCACCGATAATAACTTTATCAGCCTTGCCTAATAAATGATCAATAACACCGATCTTATCAGAAACCTTTGCACCACCGAGGATAGCAACAAACGGGTGTTTAGGATTATCAACAGCATTACCTAAGAACTTGATCTCTTTTTCAAGTAAGAAACCAGCTGCAGCCTGATCCATGTTACTTGCAATACCAACATTAGAAGCATGTGAACGGTGAGCTGTACCGAATGCATCGTTAACATAAACGTCACCAAGAGATGCCCAGTACTTACCAAGTTCAGGGTCATTTCCTGATTCTTTCTTACCGTCTAAGTCTTCAAAACGTGTATTTTCAACTAATAAGATCTCACCATCGTTTAATTTGTTGATAGCTTCTTCAAGTTGAGCTCCACGAGTTGTAGGAACAAACGTTACAGGTTTTTTGATTAAATCAGCAAGACGTTCTGCTACAGGACGAAGTGATAATTCTTTCTTATCTTCTTCTTTCTTAACACGACCAAGGTGAGAGAAGAGAATAGCTTTACCACCATGTTCAACAACATACTTAATTGTTGGCAAAGCAGCAACGATACGGTTATCGTTACCAATAACACCATTTTTAATAGGAACATTAAAATCAACACGGATCAGAACTTTTTTATCCTTAACATCTAAATCAGAAACAATTAATTTAGCCATAAAAAGCAATCCTCCAATTTATAATTTAAAAAGAAAAGGCGAAGAGAGTATTGCCTCCCCCCGCCTCGATGACTTGCATTCAGTTCAGTTCATCAACTTAGCGTTAAAAGCTAAATCTTAAAGTAAACTAGCAAATTTTTCCAATGTACGGATCATTTGAGCAGTAAAACCTGATTCGTTATCGTACCAAGCAACAGTCTTAACAACTTGTCCTTCGCCCTTACCAACAACTTGTGTTTGTGTAGGATCAAAGACAGAGCCGAATGTTGTACCGATAACGTCTGAAGAAACGATACCATCGTTGTTGTAACCGAATGATGCGTTACCTTCTGTAACTTTCTTAACAGCTGCATTAACTTCGTCAGCAGAAACTACTTTGTCAAGAGTTGTAACTAATTCTGTCAATGAACCTGTAATAACTGGTACACGTTGTGCATGTCCATCCAATTTACCTTGCAATGCAGGAACAACTAAACCAAGAGCCTTAGCAGCACCAGTTGAATGAGGAATTGTATTTTGAGCAGCAGCACGAGCGTTACGAACGTTACCACCACGATCTGGACCATCTTGTAATTTTTGTGTAGCTGTATAAGCATGAATTGTTGTCATTGTACCAGCTTTGATACCAAATGCATCGTTAACAGCCTTTGCAAGTGGTGCCAAGCAGTTTGTTGTACATGAAGCAGCAGAAACGATCTTGTCATCAGCAGTGATTTCATCATCGTTAACACCGTAAACAATTGTCTTAAGCTTGCCAGCAGGTGCAGAGATAAGTACTTTCTTAGCACCAGCTTCGATATGTGCTGAAGCCTTTTCTTCTGATGTGTAGAAACCAGTTGATTCAAGAACTAATTCAACACCATCGTTTTTAACCCAAGGAATATTATGTGCATCTGCTTCTGCGTAAACAGGGATCGTCTTGCCATTAACAACAAGAGCGTTATCCGTAGCAGAGATTTCAGCGTCAAATTGACCATGAGCTGTATCGTATTTTAATAAATGTGCCAACATAGCTGGAGAAGTTAAATCGTTGATAGCAACAACTTCCAAACCTTCTGAAGTTTCAGCAATACGACGGAATGCTAAACGACCAATACGGCCAAAACCATTAATACCTACTTTAGTAGTCATACTAAAATTTCCTCCTTTAGGAAATAAAAAATTTATTTTAAAAAGCGGTGTTAGTTAAACACTACTCTTTTAAAATCACTTTAGCTGCTCCCTCATCCGTGATCAAACACGTTTGTTTAGGAGCCAATTTCATGTAAGCGACGATTGCTTTGGCTTTAGATGCTCCACCTGCAACCGCGATTACACTTTTCATATTAGTGAGATCCTCAAGCTGTAATCCGACCCGCGGTATTTTATAAACGATCCGACCTTCTTCATTGAAGAAATATCCGAAAGCCTCACCGACAGCACGTCTTCGCTTAAGTTCACCTATGTTCTCCTTCGACATATCGCGCCGCTTAGCCATCGTAATAGCTTCCCCAATGCTATGAATAACAGCATTACTATTGCGGATAAGCTGCACAACCTCAACGATACTTGGTTCTTGCATCAAAGGCGCATAGGCTTTCTCACTGAGTTGCTCTGGCACATATAACGTCCGGTGCTTTCCACCAGTCCGTAATGCCATTTGAGCACTCACACTATTAGCCTGAATATCAACTGCCTCACCAATGCCTCCACGTGCTGGAACAAAAAGTAACTCTCTTTTCTCCGCAAGCTTAGGTTTTAAACAAGCAGCAATTCTGGCCATCGTTGTTCCACCCATTACTGCAATGACATTACGTCCTTCAGGCAACAATGTTTGGAGTGTTTCGTTAACGAGCTTTCCCATCGTTTCAATTACCTTAACCTGTTCGTCACAGTTTCCTGAAACAATAAAGCAACGATCAATCTGCAAAAAATCACTAAGCCGTTTTTCACGCCGTTGAACTCCTGCTAACTGATCAATCAAGCCACGTAACTTGCGAATAACGTTTTTTCCATCATTCGTTATTACCATCCCCGACTTGGTCGAAGTGACCAGCCCTTGGTTCTTTAAAAAATCGGTTTCAGTTCGTAAAACTCGTTCTGTTACCCCAATTTCTTGAGCCAGTAACCGTCTCCCGATAGGTCCTGACCAGTAGATGTGGTGGAGTATCATAAATCTCTGCACCATAATCTCCACCATGTCAGGTGCGATCTTTTCTATCCACTCTAATTCTTGGTGCATTTTACGACCCTTCCTAGCGGGACTGCTTTCGTCCATCGGTGTCACAAAGCGACCCATCAAGCTAAAAAAAACAAAGCACAACAACAATCAATTAATCTTAAACTGTTCCTATACCTCATCACAATTTGCATTATAGCAATAATTCTAAGCCATTGCAAGCTGTAGACATAAAAGACAAAAGCACTTAAAATCCGGATTTCGTCCCTATATTTTTACTAAGTATTTATAGTTTACGAATAATATAATTTAAATATAACTTTTTTAAGAATAATAGCGAACAATATTCCTACTTGGTTCTTTTTTCACTTTTGTCCTAAAATTATTTTTTATCCTTTCCATCAAAACGTTTACGTTTACTTGAAGCTCGAATACCCATTGCATCACGATATTTAGCCACTGTCCTCCGCGATATTTCAATTTCGTTCTGATTGAGCAGTTGCACTAACTTACTATCAGATAACGGTTTAGCCTTATTTTCAGCATCAATCAAGGCTTTAATCTGTGCCTGAACTGCATCTGCTGTTAATTCTTCATTTTCTTTATTATTATTAACTCGTTTAGTAAAAAAGTGTCTTAACTCATATACTCCAAAGTCACATTTTAAGTACTTCCCGTTAACTGCTCGACTAACAGTTGATTCATGTAGATGTAATTCATGCGCCACCTCACGCAATAACAACGGATTGAGTGGATGGTTTTCTTCAAGAAAAAAAGCAGCTTGATGTTTTACAATTGTCTTCCCTACTCGCTCAATTGTTGTTCCACGTCTTTCTAAATTGCGTGCAATATTGAGATAATCATTCTTTTTTTCTCTTAAGTACTTTTTAACTTCTTTATCAGACATTTGCGAAAACTCATCAAAATAATCCTTTTTGAAAACTACTAATGGCATACTCTGCTTAGTGATACTTAATTTGATCTTTTGCCGCTCTTTATCAACTTTTACTATAAGATCTGGATAAACATACCCAATGTCGTCTTGTCCAAAGACAGCCCCTGGTGCTGGTGAAAGTGTCCGAACATAATCAAAAACATTTTGAATATCTTCTAATGAAATTTCAAAATGTTGGGCGATCTCTGACCATTTCCGATCAGCAAACTGCATAAACATCTGACTAATAATTTGATATGTATAAGCAGGTGCATTAGCATGATCGTCAATCTGTAGTAAAAGACATTCTTGCAGGTTTCGCGCACCAATTCCCGGTGGATCTAACTGCTGTAGTAAGGTTAAGGCATCCAATAACGTAGTCTCATCAACCTTAGTTTTCTTTAAAACTTCAGTCAGATTAATTCTTAAATAGCCATTCGGATCTAGATGCTCAATTAAGAATACGACCCATCCCCTTAAAACTGTTTTCCGCATTGTTAGATGAACCTGTGCTAAAAGATAATCATACAATGACTGTTGCTTATGTTCAGCTGTTTGTGCAACCCAATCATCTTTTTTTCCCATATCTCCAGAGTGAGTAGTACTTGTCGAGTAGTTCATCCGATCATTGATCTTGATAAACGGATTATCCAATTGCTGTTGCGACAAAAAAGTATGCAGATCTTCAATACTGTACCTTAAAACCTGAATGGACTGCTGCATCTGTTGTGTCATCGCAAGCTTTTGAACTTGTTTTTGTTCCTGACCATATACCTGTTCAAGTGGCATTTTTATTTCACCTAACTTTTCTACTTGTCATTTAGCTATATTTCCGCTACAATGGAAAGAGTACTGCGCCGCTAGTGTAATGGATCGCACGCAAGATTCCGGTTCTTGTAATGTGGGTTCGACTCCCACGTGGCGCATATGCACCTTACGTTACTTATCATATATTGTCAAAAGCCTTGATGTTAAAGGCTTTTTTATTTTTATCTTTTCAATAGTTTTAACGTATTTTCAAAAAATGTGAGTCAATAGTGAGTCAGGAAAACACTCTCTTTTATACATACATGCTAACATTTTATTCAAAAAAATCCTAATAAATTTAATTGGCTGTTACTCAATCGAGTAGCAGTTTTTTATTGGAAACAAATAAGTTTGAAAACAACGTGTGTAACCAGTGTAGCGTGTGTAAACCATTGAGATAAAAGAACTTTAGCCCATTATTACCCGTGTAAGACGTGTGTAGCTTAACCTGTAATAAAAAAAAGCCAGCAACTCAAGCCACTAGCTTTTTATATTGCTTGGAAAACTCTATTAATGCTTTATTTTTCATGTAATTAAACTTACTTTTTGACCATTGCCATTTTTGACAATAATCAGATACGCAATGATGCTTAGCTAATACATAATCAACCAAAATAATTCTTAGCTTTTGGTCGTTGATGCCATTAATTGCATCTTCAACTTGTTTCAACCTACAAGCCAGATCAACATGATTGACCATAGACAATTCAACACCGTTTTTTCGTGTATGTGCTGGTGCTGAACTTAATACTGGGCTAGATACTTGACTGAACGCTTTTAAGTCACGTTTCAGCCTTGCATAGTCGCTTAAAATAGCTTTAATATGTTTTATTTCTTGTTTCATTGTTGGAATCCCCTTAGATCCCAGATATATGTATAAGGAGGGCGGGAATTACACCCGCCTAACGTAAATAATTTAAAACAACTTGGATCGAAGTTATAGCCAAACACTGCCAAAATAAAAAGCAGTTGTGTGATAGCATCGGCGGCTAATAACTTATTACATTGATTAAATATTCAAGATTTTTTTGGAAAATCATACCAAAGACGTTTTAATAATTGTTTATCTTGAAACCCAAGCCGCTACCTACAAAAATTAATCAAGGTCATAACCTCGTACGCTGATCACACCTTGAACCGGTGTTAAACTTAGCGGTTTTTCGATAAAGCCAAATATCAAAGCCTTTTTTTGTAAAGCTTTATCATCACTTTACACCTTAATTATAACATTTTTTAACATAAAATGCAAACATACGTTCGTATAAAGCTACTCTATTAACCCTCTTAACTGTTGAATCATTGACACAACTTGATACGGTGTATTCTTCATGTCCGTTGCTCTATTCTGATACC
This sequence comes from Liquorilactobacillus capillatus DSM 19910, assembly GCF_001434915.1. Taxonomy (GTDB): domain Bacteria; phylum Bacillota; class Bacilli; order Lactobacillales; family Lactobacillaceae; genus Liquorilactobacillus; species Liquorilactobacillus capillatus. The sequence goes on along the minus strand of NZ_AZEF01000007.1, from coordinate 1,453 downwards.
AAAATTGAGTTAGCAAACTGACCGCAAACCAATACTGGTTATATGCTTCAAGTTGCTCCTCTGTTGCTGAAATCGCCGTTTGAATGTAGTTTGAAGCACTATCTATATATTGTTGAATCATAGTGTCATCGTCTGAAACTTCTATCCTAAGACTTGCCTTAATGTCTGCTGGTGTTATTGTCATTATTCAGATCGCTTCTTTCTGGTAATCTCCTTATATTTATTCCACTGTGCTTTAAGCACATCATCTTTTGCTTCTCTTCTAGCATTATCGACAAAGTGAGTAGCTGCCATATTCTTAGTACCATCATTTAGAAATCTAGCAACATACGCTTTTTGTCCAAAGCCTACCACACTGTTGCCGTTCTTTTCACCGTCAATATCAGTGTTCTGTACTACGATATTGTCTGCTAAGTGACCATATTTAACATCTTTTCTAGTTGATCGGTGTTTATCGGCTTCTGCTTTTAAATGTTTTGCAAGTACGCCGGCTCCTTCGTTAGTAATTTTTTTTGCATCTTCTGAATCAGGAACCAAATCTTTAGCTGCCTCTAACCATGCTTCTAATTGAAGTCCTAAGTCATCTTTTTCCATATTCTTGCCTCCTAAATTTTAAAAAAGGTCTGCGTAATTTTGCGCAACCCCAATATGTATAGGGTGGCCGAAAAATCAGCCACCCCCCTAAAACTACTTATATGTTATTTTCCTGGTGCACTAAGCGAAATATTTACCACTGCATCTTTAGAAATTACTTCGTAATCGTTTCGAACGATAACGGATAGGCCTTGACTGAATTGGTCGAATTTATCCCATTGTGCTGTTACCTGGTTACGTCTAAATACTGCAACTGCTTGGCTAATATCTCCACAAAGTACAGGGAATGAACCATCTGAATTATTAGCAAGCACTTTATCACTAATTAATGCAACTGGTGCACCTAACAAACTAAAGCCACTTGGTGCAGTTGGATTTGGTTGTAACAGATAACGACCCTCGGAATCTTTCAAGGTATCAAGGTAATTAAATCCTGATTGGTTCACAATGAACATCTTGTCTAATGCTGGGTCTAACGTTACATTAAAGACTTTCTTCAAATCGTCTACACCCGTTGCGGTTGCCTTAGCAAAGTTTGAACCAGTAAGCAATGTCATAATTTGAGAATTATCAGTGTTATCAACTAATTGCTGTAACTGGTTTTTAACTTCACCAACAATATCAACTTCTGCATCTTCGACAACTTCGTTAGACAATGCAATCTTGCCAGCACGTGTTTTTACATCAAAGGGAACATCAGCAAACATATTTGCGTTAATGTCTGCAATATCTGCAAGTTCTTCCTTAGTGGCTAAAACTGCAGTTTGCTGACTTGTTGCAATTGGATAATGACCTGAACCAGCAGAAACTTGTTTAACCGTTGCATATTGTGCAAGGTTGTATTTTGATTGTTTTAACT
>NZ_AZEF01000058.1 GCF_001434915.1 Liquorilactobacillus capillatus DSM 19910 | reverse complement strand
AAACTTACCAACGCATCTAAAAACGGATCTTGTGTTGTGCTTGTGGTCTTGGTTGTAAAAAAACTCAATTATCCCTCACTCCTTTCATAGTTAATCAGGAATGCCAGCACAATCATCAACAACCCCGCCAACATTACTGCAATAAAAAAGCCCCATGTAAATGCCACCCCAATTATTAGAAGCAACATTCCTAGGACTAATAAAACGCCTTGAATATATTTAAAAAGAAAATTCTGCACTCGTGTAATAATCGTTTGCGTGTTGGTTCGCCTCGCTTTCTTCGTAATAATCCATACCAGCAACATAAGCATTTATTAATGCAGCGATTGGATCAATACGATTACTATTTCTTGCTTTATCGATCTGCCAGCCATTGTTATCAACTTTTAAAATTGCATTATTAACTGCATAAGCTAATATCTTGTTCCCATTATGCTGAATCTTGCCATCATAAAGTTTTTCTCTGAAATCTCTAGTCGGTATATTCAAAGTCTTTGTTCCTTGTCTTACTTCGAACAGCGGATAATTAGCTTTCTCAAATTTAGTTAATAGTGCATCAAAATTATATGGATCATATGCAATTGCTTTAACTCTAAAATTATATTTACCAATTATTGACTGGATATATTCAAAGACTGCATCATAATCAATAATTCCACTCTCTAAACGTGTAAT
>NZ_AZEF01000057.1 GCF_001434915.1 Liquorilactobacillus capillatus DSM 19910 | reverse complement strand
AGAAACTTGTTTAACCGTTGCATATTGTGCAAGGTTGTATTTTGATTGTTTTAACTGAAATACTGGTGTGATAATTTCTTCTGGAATAACTGCGGCCGCTCCTGATGTTGTAATACCATCACGTAATTCACCACGTGAACGAATATAATCTTCAAATGAACGTGTTTCTGTCTTTGTTTCTGTCTGCTTTTCTGGATCAATAATTGTTTTCTTTGTCATGGTATCATCTTCCTTTTCTTTATTGATAAATTTTTCATAACTACGTGTATCTACTTGAACATTGGTATCGTCATATGCTGGCACAGCGACAACGGACACATCAAACAAGCTCTTAACTGCATTAATCGTTCTTGTAATGTTTCCATCATCATCTTTTGTCCATGTATCTGTACCATCATTCACTTCAAAACCAAAACTGCATGAATCAA
>NZ_AZEF01000006.1 GCF_001434915.1 Liquorilactobacillus capillatus DSM 19910 | reverse complement strand
AAACACCACCCAAAGGTGATGCCAAGATCTCCATCAATACGATTTGACTTTGACCCTAAAAAATAGAACCAGGTCAATAAATATGACCTGGTTCTATTTTTTTATTCATTTTGGAAACTTAACTTTTAATTAATAGAGTTCTAAGTATTGATCTCTTTCCCATTGAGAAACTTCCTGACGATATGCTTCCCATTCAAGGCGCTTGCCTTCAACAAAACTTTGGCAAAGATGCGGCCCTAACGATTTAGCAACAACTTCGTCTTGTTCAAATGCCTTCAATGCATTGTGCAAGGTTGATGGTAAATCGGTAATTCCATTAGCTTCACGTTCTTCTTTATCCATAATATAAATATTACGGTCAACCGGTTTAGGCGGCTCGATCTTATTGCGCAATCCATCAAGTCCAGCTTCAAGAATTGCTGCAATAGCTAAGTATGGGTTAGCCGATGGATCGACACTACGTAATTCTAATCGAGTTGATAATCCGCGTGCGATCGGTACACGAATAAGTGGTGAACGATTATGACCTGACCAAGCAATATAGACAGGTGCTTCATAACCAGGAACTAATCGTTTATATGAATTAACGGTTGGATTTGTAACAGCTGTAAAGCTTCTTGCATGTTTCAAGAGTCCACCGAGGAAGTAACGTGCCTTTTGTGAAAGTTGCATTTCGTCTTTTTCATCAAAGAAAGCATTACCAGCTTCATTGAAGAGAGACATATTAATATGCATCCCTGAACCGTTGATTCTATCCAATGGCTTTGGCATGAAAGTTGCATGCAGGCCATGTTTACGTGCAACAGTTTTAACAACTAGTTTAAATGTTTGGATATTATCACAGGCATGTAATGCATCTGCATATTTAAAATCAATTTCATGTTGTCCTGGCGCCACTTCATGATGAGATGCTTCAACGTCAAAGCCCATGCTTTCAAGTTCAAGTACAATATCACGACGGCAGTTTTCACCAAGATCAATAGGGGCTAAATCAAAGTAGCTACCCTTATCATTCAAATTAGTTGTTGGTTTTCCAGTCTGAGGATCAAGCTTGAACAAGAAGAACTCTGGTTCAGGCCCAATATTAAATTCAGTAAAGCCTAATTTCTTCATTTCTGAAAGAACACGAATTAAATTATTACGTGGATCACCGACAAAAGGAGTCCGGTCTGCATTGTAAACTTCACAAATAACACGCGCAACCTTTCCATGTTCGCTTCCCCATGGGAAAATCATCCAAGTTGAAAGATCCGGATATAACCACATATCACTTTCTTCGATACGGACGAACCCATCAATCGAGGAACCATCAAACATCAATTTATTATCCAAAAGCTTGTCTAACTGACTAACTGGTACCTCAACGTTTTTAATAACACCGTACAGATCCGTAAACATCAGGCGTAAGAATTTAACATTCTCATCCTTTGCGATTTTCCGAATGTCATCTTTTGTATAACTAGGCTTTACCATTATGAATCACTCCTCATCTGGAATTAGAAGTTTTTGTTATGTTTAAAAGAAATCTCATCATCTCGCACTAAGCCGCTAACAGACATAAATTCATCCCGCAAGATACGGCGAACATCGGTATCTGTCAGCGGTTTTTCTAACTGTGCCCTTTTTTGAGCTCTTTTTTTTGCTTTTTCATCATAAATATGCTTAATTCCAGCCATATTTATTCCTTCATCAAGAAAATCCCTAATTTCAAGCAGACGATCAACATTGTTCAAAGAATACATTCGCCGGTTTCCCTCGTTTCTCTGCGGGGTAACCAGTTGTTGCTCTTCATAATATCTAATCTGCCTAGCCGAAAGATTGGTAAGCTTCATAACAGTTCCGATAGGCAAAACAGCTAGTGAGCGTCTGAGTTCCTTTTCTTTCATAACAACCCTCCTTCAAACTACGATCCTATCATAGCAAGCCATAAATTAATTGTCAATATTCAATGTTACTTTTTCTTACATCATTTCTTAAAAAAAGTTTCTTTAACGGCATTACTAATTGCTATTTTAACATGTGCGTATGTTAGTCCACCTTGAATATAGAGTGTATACGGTGGACGCATCGGTCCATCTGAAGAAAGTTCAATCGTTGATCCTTCCGTAAAACTACCTGAAGCCATTATTTCTTGATCTTCATAGCCGCCCATTTCACTTGGAATAGGATCAACAAACGAATTAACAGGTGAATAATGTTGGATTGCACTACAAAAGGCAATCATGGCCTGTGGATTACCAAGATTTACTGTCTGAACCAAGTCGGTTCTAGCCTCATTCCACTTAGGTGACACAGTTAAACCCATTTTTTCTAATAATGCGCTTGTAAAGATCGCGCCTTTGATCGCAGCACCTGTAACACTAGGAGCAATAAAGAAACCATGATACATATCTCGCATATGCCCAATCGTTGCCCCTTCATATTTACCAGAACCTGGCACATTAAAGCGATTGCCAACTTCTCTTATTAAACTTTTTTTACCTACAATATAGGCCCCTGTCTTAGCAATCCCCGCACCCGCATTTTTATACAGCGAGCCTGCCATTAGATCAGCCCCCACTGCTGTGGGTTCTTGTATCTCTGAAAACTCTCCATAACAATTATCAATAAAGATAATCACATTAGGTACGAGCTTACGAAGAAAAGAGATCATCGTTTTAATCTTGGCTACGGTAAAACTCTTTCGCAGTGCATACCCTCGCGAACGTTGGATAGCTACCACTTTAATTGTTTTATCTGTCAGTAACTTCTCCTTTGCATCTTCAAAGTCAACTTCGCCATCTTTCAATAGTGGCGAATAAGCAAAATTAATCTGGTATTCTTTCATATTTCCAGGCTCATTACCCACAATCCCAACTACTTGCTGAATTGTATCATAAGGCATCCCCGTTAAATAAAATAAAGTATCCCCAGGGCGTAAAACCCCAAAGAGACTTGTTGTTATCGCATGTGTCCCCGAAATTAATTGTGGCCGCACGATCGCATCTTCTGTTTGAAAATAATCAGCATAAAGTGCATCTAATTTGTCTCGACCTACATCATCATACCCATATCCTGTAGAACCCGCCAGATCTTCCTCAGCAACTCGGTGTTCCCTAAACCCCGCTAAGACCCGCATTTGATTATATGCAACTCTTTCATCTATCGTTTTTAGCATTGGGGCAATTTGTTCTTCGACTTCTGTTATCTCCTGTTGCAGTATCTCTGGTAACGTTTCTTTCCACGAAAACATCCTATCTACTCCTTATCTAACCATTTTAAAATTTCTTTCATTATTTTATGCTTATCTTCTTCATTTTTTAAAAGATCAAACCATCTTACATCCATTTTATTTCTAAACCACGTTAACTGCCGCTTAGCATAGCGCCGTGAGTTTCTCTTTACATCGGATACTGCTTCCGCAAAGTCCTTTTCTCCGTTAAAGTAGGCATAAAATTCCTTGTACCCGATCCCCCTTCCAGCAGGAAGCTGTTCTCCGCCTTTTTCATAAAGCCAACGTGCTTCATCGAGTAACCCCGCATTCAGCATCAATTCAACTCGCTTATTGATACGTTCGTATAATAGTTGGCGTTCTGACGTTAAACCTATAATCAACGGATCAAATTCTGCGTCTGCTTGATCATCCTGGCTAGAAAAAAGTTGACCTGTTTTTTCAAATACTTCTAGTGCCCTTACTACCCGCTGTTCATTATTGACAGGAATTTTAGCAGCTGCTTGTGGATCAATATCTGCTAACTTTTTCCAGAGCGCATCTTTGCCTTGTACTTGTGCATATTGATGCCACTTTGTCCGAATTAGTTGTGAGCGGTCATATGAGTGATCCCCTAATTTGAAGTTATCAAGTAGTGCTTGCAGATAAAAACCTGTTCCACCTACAATAATCGGCAGTTTCCCAGCATTTGAAATAACTGTAATTCTCTGACGGCATTCTTGAATAAAATCAGCTACTGAAAAACGCTCATCAACATTTCTGATGTTAAGCATATAATGTTTAACATTCTGCATCTCTTCCCTACTAACTTTAGCTGTTCCAATATCTAAGTTACGATAAACCTGCATTGAATCACCAGAAATAATTGCCCCATTGAAATGCTGGGCTAAACTAATTGAAAGATCAGTTTTTCCAACTGCGGTTGGACCAACGATAAGGAGTAATTTTTTTTGCACCATTTCAACCTTCTTTATGTAAGTTATATTTTAATCTATCCCGTACTAACAATAATACATAACACTGGATATTTGTTCTTAAATCATTCATAATAAAAACTGTAATCTTAGGGTGAGGAGGATAACATATGAAAAATTTTGTTAAGGGAATTTTTGTTGGGGCCGCAGCTACAGTTGGTGTTGCCGCTGGATGTTTTTATGCTTTTAAAAAGACTGTTGTTGATCCTGTTGAAGAAAAAGAAGCTATGATTGATGAACACCGCCGCCGCGCTATTCGCAAACGCCATTCAGCTCATCAATATTAATCTTTGCGATATCTAAAATAAAAATGAGCTCGGGACAAAAGTCTCGAACTCTTTTTTGTGTCCTTTATTTTCGAACATCCAATGCTAAAACGTATGTCAAAAAATAGCTGGTCGCACTTAAAGAAAATAGACAAAACTAATTCTGAAATTAATCGCCTTACGATGTTAGTACTTACCAACTAAACATCCTTTTATCCCACTCTCATTTTCTTCAACTCAAATTACTTACTTTTTTTGATTCGACCATCCCAACGCTCAAAACCAGCTTTTAAAATATAAATATCTTGGTAACCTTCCTTATGCAGCTTAATTGCAATTCTTGTACTCAAAGATTTTCCTTGATCATAAAGATAGACCGGCATATCTTTACGAATTGAATTCTTCATTACACGAAACTGACCAAAGGGAATATTCCTTGCACCCATAATATGGCCAGCGTTAAAATTGTCTTTTTCACGCAGATCAATTATCTGTCCGCGATGCATTCCTTTTTTAAACTCTTCATTTTCAACTAGCTTAGCAACGCTTCTTCCCTTAAACCATAAGTATAATTGGTTACCAATAATACCTAAGATAAGTACTACTAATACAATATTTAAAATTCCCCAAATTGATATGTTCTGTAACATCATTAGCTATTCCTTCTCCTCATTTAAGATCAATTACTTTTTTAGCCTTTGCCTATCAAGACAACGTTAACGATGCAGCTCCTACTACCCCCGCTTCATTTCCTAACTGTGCCAATCGTAAATGGGTCGTTTTGCGAACTGATGGAAATGCATATTTTTCGAAATACTTTTCGATATTATTTAATAAAAATGCTCCTGCCGCAGAAACACCCCCGCCAATCACGATGAAGGAAGGGTTTAATAAGTTGCCGATATTAGCACATGCTATCCCCAGGTAATGACAAACACGATCAATAACCATCTTGGCTAATAAGTCATTACGCTTTGCTAAATCAAACACTGTTTTGGCCGTAATTTCTTGTCCATCATCTAACCGACTTTTTAATTGTGAGTCACCCGAAAACTCTTCTGCCATATCACGCGCAACTCTGACAACCCCAGTTGCGGAGGCATACGTTTCAAGACACCCCCGATTCCCACAAGTACATAAATATCCATCAGGTTCAACATTCATATGTCCAACTTCCCCAGCAGCACCAACACCGTGTACTAAGGCTCCATTAGAGACAATTCCGCCACCAACACCGGTTCCCAAAGTTATAAAAGCAACATCAGTGTCATTCTCACCTGCACCCTTCCACTGTTCTCCCAGTGCAGCTACATTTGCATCATTATCGATTGTAAATTTGATTTTAGTATCTTGTTCAATTATTTTCTTAACTTCTTGCGTATCTTTCCAATTCAAATTGTAAGCACCAGTGACAGTTCCCCGGTCACGGTCAACTGTCCCAGGCGATCCCATTCCAATACCGATAAATTGTTCTGGCTTCATTTGATATAAGTGTAGGTGATGATTAATAGAAGAGACAATATCAGGAACAATGTGTGCCCCATCATCGAGAATATTAGTTTCAATACTCCATTTTTGCTGCACATCCCCATTTTCAGTCAAAATTGCAAACTTAATAGTCGTTCCACCAAGGTCAACACCAATTATTTTTCTATCCATAATAGTCCTCCGTCATCAACTATATCTTCATTCTTTTCTTTCTTCAATTCTGTGCTCACGTTCCAAAACTAATTTGGCAGCGATAAAAAGACGATTATCGATGACCCCTGCTTGATGTAAATGATCAATTTCAAGCGCCATTAATTCAATATCCCACAAACGTTTGCCAACATAAACAAATACTCCAAATTTTTTTAATAATTGTTGTACATCATAAAGTGTTTTCATCAAAACCTCTCCAACTAATTATAAGGGATATCTTTATATTTTAAAACCCATTATCAATAATAGCCCGCCAATAAAAATGAGCGCTACTAAACTAAAGAGCCTTTTTAGAAACGGTACCTTCCCAATTTTGGGGACCCCAACAATGTAAGCAGCTAAAAAGCCTGCCGCTAATCCCCCTAAATGCCCTGCTAGATCAATATTACCCGAAAAGCTAAAAAGAATATTTAAAATGACAAGCAAGAGAAATTGTCGCGCCATCGCTTTGATATAAGGGTTTTCTCGAAAGGATTCCCCTAACATTAGAAAAGCACCAAAGAGACCAAAAAGAGCTGTACTTGCCCCAGCAGAAAGTGCCGTGGGGTTGAAAGTAAAGCTGGCAATGTTTCCCCCTATGCCACTAATTAAATAGATAAGGCTAAAACGAGTACTTCCAAAAAACATTTCAATTTGTGTTCCAATAAAATATAACGTTATCATATTAAGAAGAATATGTTCAAATCCAATATGAAGAAACATTGGTGTGACAAAGCGCCACCATTGCCCAGCAAGGATAAGGCTGTTTACCTTAGCTCCAAACATGATTAAAACACGTGGGCTAGTACTTCCGCCATTCAAAGTCATTAATAAAAAAACGATTACATTAATGACGATTAGACCATACGTGACATTTGGTTTGCGACTTATTGTATTCATTAGATCAACTGCTAAAAATAGTATTATTCAATTTTATGATCTTAATACTACTAGATTCTTGCGTATTTAGGCCTTCGTGCGCCTTATTACAACAATTTTGACTAAAGAACTTGTTCTGCTTTTAAATCTTTAACAACCAGTCTTTAATTTTCGGAACTAAGTATCCTACCTCTAGCAGGCTTTCCAACCCAGATTCAGCTTTCCCTTTTCACTAACTAACCTTGTTCAATCTGAACTCAAATTAACTGTCATAATTATTTACTACTATTTTTTACCGTTATTAACTCACTTATTTGTTGGTCTGTTTCTTCTGTTTCCCATGTAGTTTCTGGGTATAAACGTGCAGGATCAGCCAATGCAACTTTTTTACCCGTATAATCAGCTAGATAGCGGTCGTAATAGCCACCACCAAAACTAACACGATCACCTGCCAAAGAAAACGCCAGCCCAGGAATAAGTAAAAGATCGATTTTTTCCTTGGGAACAAGCAAGGAGCCAGGCTGGGGTTCATAAATACCAAAGTTATTTTTTCGAATAATGGTGTTAACCGTTAATTCAAAAAAAGCCATCTGACGTCGCGGCAATGTACGCGGAAAACAAATTTTTTTACCTTGCAGCTGTGCTTGCAGAATAATCGGTTTGGTATCAATTTCGATGCTTGAACTAATCGTTACCCCAATTTGCCGAGCTTCTTTCCAAGCTGAAGTAGCAAAAAGAGCCTTATATAAGCTTAACTCATTACTTTCTTTTTCCCAAGTTTCCTTTAAACTTGAAAGTTTTTCTAACTGCAGCTGCCTAATTAATTTTTTAGTCTCCAACTAGTCCAACCCTTTCTGTTTATAATAAAAAACAACAGGAAAAATCCTGTTGCTACTTGGTTTCACGATGTAATGTTACTTTGTTATCACGGGGACAAAACTTCTTAAGTGCTAAGCGATCTGGACTATTACGCTTATTCTTGCTTGATAAATATGTCCGTTCATGACATTCAGTACATTCTAATGTAATGTGTACACGCATTCTTTAAACCTCCAATACTCTCATTCAATAAAGCAACTCAGACTTTAACGTTAATATCATATCATTTTTTTCGATATGATGCCAGCTTTTTTTCGGATTTGTTAAGGAAAAAGCCTTGACAGTTAATTGATATCTTTTATTCGAGTCCGTCACTTGATTTAACATATTTCCAAAAGGCTGAATAAATAGATGCTACTGCTTGAGTATTAACATGGCTAGTTGTGCTGTCTGCCATCCCAGGAAAGACTAAAGCAACTACAACCTGTGGATTTTTAGCAGGTGCATAGGAGACCGCACTAAGCGTTTCAGTTGGTGTTTCACCGTGAAAAGTCTGCGCTGTCCCGGTTTTGGCAGCAATTTGCGGCTTAACACCTGACATCGTCCCACCCGTTCTATAGGTACTGGAACCATGAACAACACGCCACAAACCAGTTTTGACAACATCCCATTGGTCTTGGCTGGCACCTACAACATTCAAAACATTTGGTGAGAATTCTGCTTTGGCTTGTCCTAAGGTTCCATCCTTGTTAGTTCCATGAACAGACTGAAGAACATGTGGCTGCAGTCTATAACCACCATTAGCAACAGTTGCAATGTACTGCGCCAGTTGGATTGTTGTATACGAATCATAGTTTCCAAAAGACAAATCAAGCGATTTACCTATGTTGGCCTGATTAGCAGGACCTTCATACCCTGTCGCCTCACCCGGGATATCAATCCCGGTTTTTACGCCTAAACCAAACTGATTAAAGAAGCCGCGCAGCTTACTGAAAATCGAGGTCGGCATACTTAAAGCAGCACCCGAGCTGTACTTAAAGCCGCCTTCCTTCATTGCTAACTGCATCATATATGAGTTAGATGAAACCATTAACGCATTCGAAGCCGTTAATGACATATTATTACCACCTGAACTATTAAACCACGATGACTTAGCTGCCGTTCCTTGCAACTTAATCGGTTCATCGACCATCACATTATTATTGGGTGTGATCGCACCGGACATTAAACCACCCATAACTGTCGCACCTTTGACAACAGAACCCATAACAAACGACTGGTTGATCGCACCTAAAGCATTTTCAGAAACCTTGCCTGTTCCTAAATCGCGGCTAACTCCCGCTAAGGCGTAAATTCCACCTGTATTCGGGTTCATAACAACAGCATAAGCACCTGGTAAATATGGGTTTCCCCCACCAACACTTTCAACTGAACTCTTCATAATATCTTGAACTTTTTTCTGAAATTCCGAATTAATAGTTAAAACGACATTGTCACCCTTTTTACCGCCATATGTTTTAACTTCACGGGTAATTTTGTTATTCTGGGTTTCCAGAGTCGTGACTGACTTGGTTCCCTTCAAGATATTTTCGTACTGCGATTCAATATAACTGGAACCAACGCTGTCATCTCGTGAATATCCTTGTGCTAATAGACTATTAATCTGATCACTTGGCAGTCCTTGCTTTTCACTCGTCACAGTTCCAATAACACTTTTAACTGCTTCACCGTTAGGATAGTTACGTGACCAGCTAGTTCCAACTTTGATCCCCGGCATTGCTGCTAAGTTTTCTCCCACCCGTGACATCTCAGTATCAGTGACACCACTATACTTAATATAAACTGTTGATAAAGAATACGCTCCATTCATTTTCGAGTAAACAAGCGCTGCTTCTTTCTCTTTCTGAGTCATTTCTTTAACTAGTTTATGTTTCTTTACATATTCGACTGAAGTACGGTACAGTTCACTATCACTTAATTTCTTATAGTTAGGAATTCGTTTTTGAACATCCTTTAGATGCTGCGGTACAGCCAGATAATAATCTGCTTTATTCGAAGCAGTTAAGGTATTGATTTCGATATTAGTATACTTAACTAGATCATTTGCAATGTTATACATCTGTAAGGCAGACACACTCAAGGGTTTGGTATATGTAATAGCTCGTGAAGCGTTATTAGCGACCAATACCTTCCCTGTGGTGTCATAAATCATTCCACGCTGAACATTCTTTGTTTCCGTTTTAGTATCCGTACTGCTGACCTCTGATTGGAATCTTGTTCCATTGATTATCTGCAAATAAGCAAGCTGTGCAATCAGTGCTGCAAAGAGAAGAAAAACAATAAAAAAAAGAAAATTCAACCGGAAGGGAATTTGCGACTTACCCTGTTTATTTTTTTTAGATACTTTCCTTAAAAACTTCACTATCCGTTCCCCTTACTATAACTATAAATTCATAAATGACTCTAAAATACTCGTGTCTTTTTTAATCCCTTTAAGATTAAAAGCAGCTTATCATAGCTCAAGTTATATCCTACCATAAACAACTATAAATTGAATAACTAACATGTAAAATTTAATAAAACTTATGTCCTTATGCTAAACTTTAAATAGCATTTGTATTAAACTAGATTAAATCAATCAAGGCTTAAAATACTTTTACTTAGGAGTTATCTATACAATGAAATCTACCAGTTTTTTAAAACGGAATTATCCTCTAATACTTAGCTTTCTGCTGCCTTTGATTATAATGCTGGGGTATTTTATTTTTCGCCAAATGTATCCCTTTGGAAAAAGCAGTCTACTAACAGTTGACTTAGGCCAACAGTACATTGATTTCTTTGCTTTTTTTAGAAGGACACTGCTCCATGACCCCAGCAACTTCTTCTATTCATTTTCAAAGGCCTTAGGAGGGGGAATGTTAGGCGAATGGGCCTATTACTTAATGAGCCCTTTTAACTTACTGCTGCTTTTCTTCCCTGGAAAGGCCCTTACAGCAGGGGTTTTATTTCTCACACTGCTGAAATATGGGTGTGCTGGACTATCATTTGCCTTCCTTTTACGAAAGACTCAGTTTCAACGTGGCCCTTTAATTCCGCTTTTTTCAACTAGCTATGCTCTCATGGGGTGGTTTATCGCCAATCAGCTTAACCTTCTCTGGCTAGATGCAGCAATTTTCTTACCTCTTATTATCTATGGTTTAATTCAACTGCTGACTAACGGAAAAAGCCGTTTGTACATTTGGCTACTTGGACTAATGCTGATTGACAATTATTACATGGGTTACATGATCTGTCTTTTTCTAGTCTTTTTCTTTTGCTGGCACGAGACAGTCTACTATCAAAATTTCAAAAATGTTCTTAAAAATCTGTGGCATTTTTGTTTGCACTCCCTGGCAGCTGTGGGGATTGCCGCGGTTATTTTAGTCCCAACCTTCTTCTCATTGCTAGATAGCAAGGGTCAATATACCCAACAGTCTATCAGCTTTAAATTTGAATATCAGCCGTTGAAGATGCTATCCAAATTTGTTATTGGCTCATTTAACTTTGAACAAATGCCTTCAGGCTATCCTAATCTTTTTATTGGCTCTTTAGCACTAATAGGTTTTTTACTCTACTTTCTAAATAATCATTTTAAACTAAAAGAACGTTTGGCAAGTATGATCCTAACAGTTTTCCTTTTCTTCTCACTCTGTTTTGAACCGCTTGACCTATTTTGGCATGGTTTTCAGTTTCCTGTTTGGTACCCATATCGTTTTTCTTTTATTGTCAGTTTTTGGATGCTTTTTCTTGCTGCCCGCTCATTTAAAAAGATGCCACTGCCTTCGATTGGCAAGCTAGCCGTAGCAGCCGTCTTGTACGGCAGTCTACTCTGTTACGTTTTAATCAACATTAAAAAATTTACTTTTCTTTCAAAAGAAACACTTTTCCTAACAGTTATTTTCGCACTTTTTATAACTATTATTCTCGGAATTTTTGCATATTCATATCCTAAACACCTCAAACTCGCTGCCAGTCTACTTTTATTAGTTTCCATCGCTGAATTAGGCACTAATGCCGTTTATTCATTAAATAACCTCAGTTATTTAACGCAGTTGGATTATAGCCAGCCCGCTACTGCACTGGCTAAAAATAGCCGCGAACTCAAGACACTAGATTCTTCTTTATATCGCACAGGCCAAGTATACAGTCGAACTAAAAATGATGGTTTAGCCAATGGTTTGAATAGTGGATCTTATTTTAGTTCTGCCCTTGAAAAATCTATCCCTGATTTTTACGGTATGATGGGTAATCCTGATGGTGATAATTACGTTACTTACTCTAATGGAACGATTGTTTCTGATGCTCTCTTAGGGATGAAATACTTTATTACAGCTAAGGGTGCAGGAGAGATCACCTCTAGGCAACCACTTACACCTCTAACAGAAAAACCAGATTTGAGGACCTATCGTTCTGTTACCAGCAATGTATTAACTCAAACTTACCGTAATTCCAACGCCCTAGGCTTGGGTTACGTTGCTAATCGGAAGCTCAAGACATTGAAAGACTTTTCAGATAATCCTATTAATTATCAGACACAGTGGTTGTCAGCTGCTGTTGGGGCCACAGAAAATACCCGGTATTTCCAAGCGGTTGATTTCAACGAAGTTATCTTTCAAAATGTCAACCAGCAGGTCAATCTTACAGATGCAACACTGCGGCGGAATGATCTTTCAAAAGAGGCTCAAGTTGTTTTTAAATTTACTCCCAAGACTAATAACTCTTATTACCTGACACTTGGTCCATCATTAGATTCGGATAACGTTAGTTTCTTTCTTAACAACCGTCAACTTAATCAATACAATACTTTCAGACATGCAACGATCGTAAATATTGCTAACCATTCTAAAGGAACTGAAGTCATCTTAACTGCTAAGTTTAAGAAACAATTATTATGGTTGAATAATTTTGTCCTATATCAACTAAATAATAAATTAGCTAAACAACAGATCCGCCGCATAAAGCAACAACCAGTCAGCTTTACACAGCACTCACAGCGTTCATTAACTGCTAAGGTTAATGTCACTAGACCCCATCAGCTTTTTGCAACAACTATTCCTTATAGTAAGGGCTGGCATGTAAAAATCAATGGACGGCAGGTTTCAACTTATAAAATTCAAGGAACTTTCCTGAGTTTCGATCTTCCACATGGAAAAAGTCGCATCCAATTAAGTTACTGGCCACCTTATTTTGGAATTGGTCTATTAATTTCATTAGTTAGCCTCTTTGGAACTTTCTTAGTTTCTTGGTGGATAAAGCCTAAACGGCGTAGAAAAAAATAATAATTTACTATTTCTCCATTAATTCATCAAAATGCTCTACGTCCCTTTTACGTCCAACAACAAGTAAGCTATCGCCCAACTGTAACGCCATGCCTGCTTGTGGTGCTATCTCAACCTTTTTTTTACGTCTGATAGCAATCACATTCAGTGCGTATTTACTACGAAAATTAAGGGATTCTAGCGACTTGTCAGCAAATTTTTGATTGGTGATCCTAATCTCAGCAACCTTTATGTCAGATGAAAGATCCAAGTAATCCAACATATTCTTTGAGATTAAGTTTTTTCCAATTCGCACACCCATATCTCTTTCAGGGTGAACAACCTTATCCACCCCCAGCTTGGTCAAAACACGTGCATGGTACTCATTTTGTGCTTTAGCTGTAACATATTTTACACCCAGTTCCTTCACCATCAATGTCACTAAAATACTCGCTTGGATATCTTCGCCAATTGCAATCACGACGTGATCAAAATTACGGATCCCAAGCGCTTTTAGTGCGTCCTCATCTTGCGCATCCGCAATAACAGCCTGTGTCGCAATATTTTTATAATCATTGATCCGCGCTTCATCTTTATCAATCACCAAAACTTCAGCGCCCGCGGAAATCAATGTCTGACAAATACTTCCGCCAAACCTACCTAATCCAATGATTGCAAAGTTTTGTTTCACCATAACTTTATACCCCTTTCTGCGGTTAAGTTCTTTATTAACTTAAAAGTACAATAACTTACGTAAAAATAGCCTTTTTAAATAATAAAAGGATAAGCCAATTTGTTTGACTTACCCCCTTACTTTAACATGAGCTTATACGTAGCAATATATTTTAAGTGTTGCCTTTATAATTAATATTTCAAGCTGGCAATTATTCCAATTAATAATGCATCAAGGTCAGCACATCATAGTTTCTTATTTTTTCATGTCCTTTTAAAGCATCAAGTTCAATAATAAATGCGCAGCCTACCACAATACCACCTAACTGTTCAACAAGGTCAATCGTAGCTCCAATTGTCCCTCCCGTTGCAAGCAGGTCATCGGTTACTAAAACATGCTGACCAGGTTTAACAGCATCTTTATGCATGTAAAGTTCTGATATTCCGTATTCCAAGTTATAGGTTGCTTTGACTGTCTCACGAGGTAATTTTCCTTTTTTACGCGCTGGTGCAAAACCTACACCCAGTTCATATGCTACTGGACACCCAACAATAAATCCTCGTGCTTCAGGACCAACTATCATCTGAACATCCTTATCACGCGCAAACTGAACAATCTGTGCTGTTGCCTGCTTGTAAGCTTCACCATCAGCCATCAGTGGAGAGATATCCCGAAAAACAATTCCTTTTTCAGGATAATCAGGTATACTAGCCACATACTTCGTTAAATCTAATGCCATTAAGAACGCTCCTTTAGTTTTCAACTATTATATGCTGGAGAACCCAATGTTTCAGCTCATCGGTTTTACTTGTTATAAGAAGCTTTTCAGCCTCCATTAACTGCTGCCTAGAGTGATAACTGGGTGCCTCTTTTAAATCAACAACCTGGTTACTGCTGCATCCCGTCATTAATCCATTATCCATTCTAACAAATCCGACTTCAAAAAACACCTGTAACATGAAAATCAGCAACTCTTTTTTTACTGCAAGGTATTCAGCTAACTGTGGTAGTTTATTTCTGATATCAATTTTGGGATGCGTCATTACAAAGCGATAAGTTTTTGCAAAATCACTTCTTGTTGGCATCCCATCTGCATAAACAGGATGATAGGGATACAGGATCAGTGTTGCTAGCGCAACCGGTACTTTCCTTAAAACGGCCACAAATACTTCCAATGACGGTGGACAATCAACAAAAATTAGATTTTCTGTTTTCAAGTTACCCAACGGGGTATTCATACCAATTATTATCCCAGCCGATGCAGGTAAATAATCTTTTACCTGGTAGTACAATTTTTCATTAAAGAAAACATACGTCCCCTTAGTAGTAAACATTGATTGGTTTAATTTTTTTGCCCGCTGATCGATTACTGCTAGTCCCTGATACAGTAAATCTGAAATAATAATTTGCGGTCTAACTTTATTTTGCCACACATTCTGCCCCAGCTGACCTACAAATTTTAAAGGACCACTGTCTGCGACAATTGCATTACCTTTCTCACCAATCGAAAAGGCAAGTGCATCAATTTTTTTACCCTTTATACCAAGAGATATTTTTAGATGATTTTTCTTTTGACCAATCAATTTCGCACCATAGACCTTATAATCAGAAAAAGCAAAAACTGGTTTTGAATTACCATTACCATAAGGTGCAAGCTTCTTTAAATCCGTAAGCAATTCTGTATCAAGTTCATTAAATGATAATTTAGCATCAACCTTTAAAGATGGTTTAATAATAGTATCCAGTTTCTGTTTTTTAGCTTCTTGGTCAAGTATGCTTTGCAATTCGTCCAACTTAGCCAGCTTAACAGTCAAACCGCAAGCCATGTGATGTCCACCGAAGCTTTCCATCAAGTCACGATGACCATCTAAAGCATCAAAAAGTTGAAAAGCTACCACCGATCTCCCTGAACCCTTAGCATTATTATCAAAAGCACTTAAAACAATTGACGGCCGGCCTGTTTTTTCAACTAAACGACTAGCAACAATTCCCAGTACACCTTCGTGCCATCCCTTATGGCAAACTAAATTAACTAGGTGATTGTTTCTTCTACTCTCCAACTCCGTGAGAGCCGCTACCGTAGTTTCTTCAACCAACTGCTGCCTTTTTTGATTTAACTGCTGCACTTCTTGCGCTATTTTTTGTGCTTTCTCTTCATCCAATGTTGTTAACAACTTAACTCCAATAGAACCCGTTTTTAATCTTCCCAATGAATTTAATCGCGGAGCTATTCCAAAACCAATATTTTCTTCAT
This sequence comes from Liquorilactobacillus capillatus DSM 19910, assembly GCF_001434915.1. Lineage (GTDB taxonomy): Bacteria > Bacillota > Bacilli > Lactobacillales > Lactobacillaceae > Liquorilactobacillus > Liquorilactobacillus capillatus. Next base: position 97,614 of record NZ_AZEF01000006.1, on the reverse strand, counting down.
TAATTAACGATTGGGTCAAGCCCGCGACCTGATATAAAGCTATCAGTCCCGGGCGCTGCGTATTTTGCAGCATTTTCAAACCGAAAGTAACTAATGCTCTATTTTCGGACACAAGAGGAACTAAATCGGCAACAGTTCCAATTGCGACTAAATCCAGCATTTCTTGTGGAACCTCATCAAGCAACGCACAGGCTAATTTAAAAGCAACGCCAACGCCTGCTAACTCGCCAAAAGGATAGTCTTGTCCTGGATACCGTGGATGAACAATAGCGTAAGCAGCAGGTAATTTCTGCGGTAATTCATGGTGATCTGTAATGATAACATCAACATGACGTTCATTCGCATACTGAATTGCTTCAATTCCCGAAACACCATTATCAACAGTCACGATTAATTCAGCTCCACCATCTATCAGCCGTTGATATGCATCCTTATTTGGGCCGTAGCCGTCTTTAAAACGATCCGGAATATAATATTCTACCTCAGCCCCTAGCTGCTCTAGCGTCTCATACATCAGCGTTGTACTGGTAATGCCGTCTGCATCATAATCCCCATATACAACAATCTTCTTCTCAGCAACAATAGCTGCCTGAATCTTTTCTACAGCTTTTTGCATATCATGCATAAGAAAAGGATCATTTAAATCAGCGTCGCTTGGGTTTAAAAACTTTTTAATCTGTTCAACTGTTTCAAAACCTCTATTTATTAATAACTGAATGACTAACGGTTTTAAATTTAATTCTTGTGCTATTTCTGTCACTTTATCTTGGTGCTCAATGGGAGCAAAATTCCAAGTACACCGCGCTCCAAACAAAAAACCAACTCCTACTTAAGTTCTGTTGACGATCCCTTTACACTGCGTTTATTCATTCGACGTTGGTACTTTGCTGTTACCTCAGCTAGCTGTTTCTCATACCGTTTTCTTTCCTCATCCTTGATATCAGCGGTCCTTTGACGGCTTTCTTTAAGTTCTGACTTTAACCGTAAGGTTGTAACTGTTGCCATTAAAAATGCGATCAACACCCCTAACAAAACAGAGACAATCAGCACTAAAACTAAGGGTAGGCTAAACTTCCAAAAACCTAGACTAATCTCAACTGCTTGTGTGTTAAGCAATGCGAAAATAACGATTAGTAGTGTAACAACTAAGGCTGCGATAAGACGTCCTTGATTTTTCATGACTTTCACTCCTCTTACTTTTTGTTAAATATATTTCCAGCCAAATAATCTCCCGCCCACGGGCAGACTTGATAACAGTGATACATAATTTGAAAAACATACGGTAAATTCAATTCTCGCCGGTTTGTGCCAATTGCTTTGACAATCTTTTGAGCTGTCTTTTCAGGATCCAGTACAAATAAACCAACATTTTCTAGATAATGACCACTCTTATCTGCAATGTTAAAAAAGTCGGTCTTAATTGGTCCAGGATTAACTGTCAGAACACTAATCCCTAAAGTCTTCAATTCTAACCGCAATGCGTTTGAATAACCTAAAACAGCTGCCTTAGTAGCTGAATAAATAGCTGCTTTGGGTGTTGCTATCTTTCCAGCCACAGATGCCACATTGATAATCGCACCGCGTTTTCGTTTCGCCATCTTTAACGCTGCATACTTAGTTAGATACATCAAACCAAGGACATTTACTCTAAACATCTTTTCAGCGATTGCCATGTCAAAATCCAATACTTCTTCCATTAAACCAAAGCCGGCATCATTCACTAAAACATCAAGTGGGCCCAATTTATCTTCAACTTTATTAACCACTCGTTCAACCTGTTCGGGTTGTGCAACATCTAGCTTGATTGGCAGTGAAAGCCTGCCTGACAGCTCTTGACACCGCCGGCTAACAGTTATCAGCTTATCCAACCGCCGTGCACAGACAACTACGATAGCTCCTCTTTGGGCTAGTTGATAAGCAATCTGTTCTCCTAAGCCTGAGGATGCCCCGGTCACTAATGCAACTCGGTTACGCAGGTCCTTTAAGTAGCGGTAATTTTGCATTTAATCTAATCTCCTATCTTTTTGAAAAGGGAACTTTAAAAACATCAAAATCATTTGCTAGTTTAGTATTCTTAAATACCTTTTGCGCATCTTTTTGAAGCATGTTTGCCTTTTTACCAACATAACGCGCTGAAATATGGGTTAAAATAAGTTTTTTTACTTTTGCTTTCTTAGCAACCTTAGCTGCTTGGACACAGGTTGAATGATAGTAGTTATGTGCAAGTTGTTCCTCATTCTTAGCAAAAGTACTCTCATGTACTAAAACATCCGCATTTTGTGCTAATAAAGCAATATTAGCAGTCTGTCGCGTATCACCTAAAATAGCAATCGTACGTCCCTTTTTGGGCGCTCCTAAATAATCCTGGCCTCTGATGATCCGACCATCAGCGAGTGTTACAGTTTGTCCCGCCTTCAATTGCCCATATAGGGGACCAGCCGGAACATGTTCTGCACGCAACTTGTCGACCATCAATTCACCAGGATAATCTTTTTCTTCAACCCGAAACCCAAAGCATTCAATTCGATGATCAAGATATTTAGTAACAACACGAAAATGATCATCCTCAAAAATAGTCTCTTCACTATTAAGTACGACAAAATTAATTCGATACGATAATTTAGTTTGTGATACCCGCAGGCTTGCTTGCACAAAGTCTTGGAGACCCTTTGGCCCATAAATCGTTAAAGGTTCATTTTTCTGTGCTCCCTGAAAAGAACGGCTGCTCAAAAAGCCTGGCAACCCAAAAATATGGTCTCCGTGCAAATGTGTAATAAAAATACGTCTTATTTTACGTGGACGAATTGTTGTCCGTAAAATTTGATGCTGTGTTCCCTCACCAACATCGAAGAGCCAAATCTCATTAATCTCTTCGAGTAGTTTTAATGCAATTCCTGTTACATTGCGTGTCTTGGCTGGAGATCCAGCACCTGTTCCTAAAAATTCTAATTCCATCCTCTAGTCCAATCTATTAGTCATGACTCATTCTTAAAAGTACCGACTATTTTTTTATTAATTCAAGTAACCTTCCTACATGAAAGATTATACTACATTCATAATTATACGCTAATCTGTTGTTAAAAATCCGCGCAACTTGTTTGGTTCTCTCACACATATTATAATATTAGCATAAATAAAAGAAGATTATTTTTAAGGAGCATTGAATATGCGGTTAGCTGATTTTAAACTTTCATCTATGGATTTAAGTGGTTCCTTCCGAATCTTTTTCGAAGCAGACGGCTGCTTACGACCCATTGTTTCGATCAGAAATATCCACCAAAAAATTATCTTTACTTCCACCGATCAGGGAACTCCATTAACCCTAAATGAATTACGAAAATCCTTTTTTGAACTTTCAAATGATTATGCCCCGCTTTTTATCACCCTAAATGATCAAGAAAGGCTTATTTTTGGCTATAGGTTGACTTCCACTCAAATTCTACTTTCCTAAATCACCGTGGCGCCACTTACTAGACAATAGAAAAGGCCAGCAATTATCCTTTAATTGCTCAGCCTTTTAAAAATACTGTATTTTAATTTACCTTTTTAACCTACAACCCTTATTTTAAAATATCCTTAGCTATATAAGTACTGTAATACTTCAACCCATATTCATTGGGATGAACGTTATCATCGTAAAACCAATCTGGATGGTTTTGACTGTAAGTATACCAGTCAATAACTTTTAGATTAGGGTATTTCTTTGCAGCCGCAGTCAATGAATCATTAACTTGTCCTTGCCACCGACGTGTTGGAACATGCGTGTTAATCCAATAAACTTTTCGCTTACCAACAACACTCATAACTGAATCTAACTGATCATCTGTAAAAGGTCCATTGGTCCCTATGCTCAATAAAATAATATTGGCCAACTTCCCACTATTTGCCAGACTTTGTAAAACTGCAATTGCATCCTGCATCTGTCGACCGACTTTAGCATCGATATACATTTGCGGAAAAATGCTCTGCAATTTAACTGAGCCATCAGCCAGTACAGAATCACCAACAGCTGTTACTCTTAGTGTCTGTGCTTTTTTGGCCATTGCTTCACTCAAACCGTCTGTCTGTGCAGCTGTGTTACTATCAGTTTGTTTTCCCTTTTCTTGAACTGTAGCCACAGTCTTTTTATCTTGCTTCAAAGCTTGACTTTTTTCACCTGTTTGGATATCTTTTTTATTATTTTTAGCAACCTTCTCCTTATTTGCCTGCAAAGCATCTTGCAACTGTTGGTCACTTTTAGAAGCAGTTGCACTAGGCTGCTGAACTGCTCCAATCAAGGTCAAAAAGATAACTGCTACTGCTCCTGTTGCCCAAAGGCGTTTCCAGCCGTAGCGAGACTTCTGTTTAAAGAATTCTAAAACAAAATCCCTGAAATGAGCATAATCAAAATGCTGTAGTGGACGCTCAATATACGTATAAGAAAGGTGACTGATAACGACGATAATAATAATTTCAATTAACGCGTGCAGCCACGGGTGTGCTGCAATATTAGTCACATGTGCTTCATAAAAAATCATTACTGGATATTGATAAAGATATATTCCGTAACTCCTTTTACCTAACCAAGAAAAGTAGCGATTAGTCATCAGTCTATTCATATCTGCACCAGGATGAGCAACCGTAGCGATAAAAATCATCGCAAGTAAAGAGAAGAAAAACATCCCCCCATGATAAGTTAAACTACTCTCACCTGGCATGGTGAAAAACATCCAGATGATAAGAATCAGCGAAACGATTCCGACAATATTCAAGGTATGCTTAGCCATATTCGTTAATTCTTTTTTCAAAGAAGTACTTGGCCAGACAATAGATAAAGAAGCGCCGAGTAAAATAGAAAACATCCGTGTGTCAGTACCATAGTAAACTCTTGATGGATCCTGCCCCTCTTTGTAAAGCAGTGCCATCAATAGTGCCGAAATAAATGCAGCAATGAAGATAATATCAAAAACTGGCTGTTTCCTCCGAACAAGAGTCCACAAAAGGATCAACAATAAAGGCCAGAATAAATAAAATTGTCCCTCAATCGAAAGCGACCAAAGATGAGTAAAAGGTGACTGTGGCCCAAACCGATCAAAATAAGACTCACGGTGTACTACTTGAAACCAGTTATAAACATATATAAAGTTCGTTACCATAACTTGCCGAATATTCGTTAATAGTTCCCGCTGAAAAAGTGTGATATACGAAACGGTAACTAAAACCATGGTCACTAATCCCGGATAGAGTCTTTTAATCCGACGTTTATAAAAACTGATAATATCAATACGACCATTTTGCTGCATCTCTTGGTTCAATAAATCAGTAATCAAATACCCTGACAAAACGAAAAAAATAGGAACCCCTAAATATCCTCCTTGGATACTGTAGGGCATTAAGTGAAATAATATTACCCCTATTACGGCTAAAGTTCGAATACCATCAAAACCGTTAATATAACGGCGCTTTTTTAAATTTCTATTCATTCTTTTAATCAACCTCAAAATTTTAAAACATTTCGGAAAGTATTATTCCTATTCAACAAACTCAAACGTAAATTTGCCAATTCTTACTAAATCGCCCTGTTTAGCACCCTTTTGTCTTAAGGCTTCATCAACGCCCATCCCTCGAAGCTGACGTGCAAATCGCATAACACTTTCATCGTGGTCAAGATTTGTCATCTTAAATAGTTTTTCAAGCTTTCCACCACTCAAAATCCAGACAGCATCAGGATCACGTTCAATCTTGAAGTCAGCAGCTGGGCCCTCTTGATAAACATACTCTGAAACTTCTTCTTGCTTCTGCAATTCACGTTCTGCCAGTGTCGGGAAGACAGGTGTCTGCTCAAGAACATCAGCCGTCCGCAACAATAATGCTTTTAAACCTGTATGAGTTACAGCTGAGATTTCGATTACCTCTGGTATTTTCTTTAAGGTTCGATCATTTTGGATCTTCTTTTTAAATTCTATTAAGTTTTTACTTGCTTCTGGTAAATCCATCTTACTTGCAACGACAATTTGTGGTCTTTCAAGTAGGCTAGGATCATAATTGCTTAATTCTTGATTTATTTTAAGAAAATCGCTATATGGCTCTCGACCATCTAAACCACTCATATCAATAACATGCAAAATAACTCTTGTTCTTTCAACGTGACGTAAAAACTGAATCCCTAACCCCACACCTTGTGAAGCACCCTCAATTAATCCAGGTAAATCAGCCATCACAAAATCACGCCCATCCTCCAAACGAACCATTCCTAGATTGGGAACAAGCGTTGTAAAATGATACTCTGCAATTTTGGGCTTAGCACTAGTAACTGCTGCAAGTAACGTTGATTTTCCAACTGATGGGAACCCAACTAAACCAACATCCGCTAAAACCTTTAATTCGAGCTTCAAAAGCAGTTCAACACCTGGCTCGCCATTCTCAGCAATTTCAGGGGCTGGGTTACGGGGACTTGCAAAGTGAATATTACCACGTCCCCCACGTCCGCCTTGTGCGACGACTAATTCATCACCTTCATGTAATAAATCGCCTAAAATCTTATCTGTTTCGGCATCGGTCACAGTCGTTCCCTCAGGAACGGAAACATATAAATCTTGCGCTCCCCTGCCATACATTCCCTTGATCATACCTTTACCGCCGCTTTTTGCTTTAAAATGGCGGTGATATCTAAAGTCCATCAACGTGTGCATACCTTCATCGACCTTTAATATAACACTTCCGCCTTTACCACCGTCACCGCCGGCCGGTCCACCGTTAGGAACATATTTTTCTCTTCTAAAAGCAACCATGCCGTCGCCACCATCTCCGGCTTTAACGTTTATTTTCACCTGATCTACAAACACTTAACCAACTCACCTTTCTCTAGATGGGGCATTTAATAAAAAAACAATATATCGTTATTTTTGTTTAATTTAACCATGTCAAATATTACTCTTAACGGTCATTAAATATTCTCCCGCCTTGCATCACTATACCAGTTTTAACCTTTTTGGTCAAAATTTGTATACCAATATAATAGTACTTTAAATCTTTTTTCACAAACAAAATAGCTATATATTTTCTTTAAGTTAAAACTATTCTATAATTAACTATCTAACAGACTTGCAAGCCTTAACAACTTGTGTAAATATAGATGCTATATCTAAAAAATATGGTTGGCCATGTCAGCCAACCAGCTTATCAGGGAGTCTTTCTATGCAACAACGATATTACAACTTGAAAATCGCCCAAAAAGGTGTTCTTATTAGTCTTGCGGCTTATATTACATTAGCACTCTTAAAAATTATTATCGGACGTCTCAGCCACTCTGAAACGTTATTAGCCGATGGTTCAGGCAATGTTACTGATATTTTTTCTTCATGTGCCATTATGATTGGACTGCGTTTAGCACGTCGTCCTCCCGATGAAAACCATCAATATGGGCATTGGCGAGCTGAGACACTGGCAACACTGATAACTTCATTTATCATGCTCCTAGTGGGATTGAGTGTCCTTTATTCCTCAATTAATGACTTTATACTTGGGCGAAATGAAGTCCCCGATATCTATGCTCTTTTCGTTGGTCTATTTAGTGGTTTTATTATGTTTGGTGTCTACTTGCACAATTCACACCTAGCACAAAAAATCGATTCGGCCTCGCTGCTTGCTATTGCCAAAGATACGCGTAATGATGCGTTAACAAGTTTTGCAACATCCGTTACAATTGTGGGAGCTAATTTTAAAATGCCTTGGCTGGATAGTATCGTTGCTTTACTAATTGGACTTACTATTTTAAAAACAGCTTATAGCATTTTTGCTGACAGTGCTTTTTCACTCTCTGATGGCTTTGACGATACTCTCTTAGCCGAATATTCCGCAGCAGTTAATGAACTCCCTGGGGTTGAATTAGTTCACAACATTCAAGGACGGTCATACGGGGCCAACATTTTTGTAGATATTATTATCTGGGTCGATCCACAAATGTCAGTCCGTGAAAGTCATCATATCACTGAAAAAGTTGAAAGTTTACTTCGCCGTCAATACGGTGTTTTTGATACCGATGTTCACGTCGAACCATGGGATGTAGACTATGAACCTATGCAACCCAACGAATTAAATAGTCACTAATACTTTCGCACACACGTTATGCTAAGAAATCCTCCAAGATCTCAGTTCAACTTGGGAGGACTTTTTATTTACTAATGACTATTTTTTAGGCTTAATTTAATAGTTTGGGCAACTTTTTTAGAAATACCCAATGCTTGAAGATCCACAACAGTCGCCTGCTCAATTTTTTTCATTGATCCAAAATGTCGTAGCAGTTTGACTCGTGATTTTGGCCCAACGCCTGGGATCAAGTCCAATCTTGATGCTAGTGAATTCTTAGAATGTGTCTTGCGATGAAAAGTAATAACAAAGCGATGGACTTCATCCTGGATTCTTTGAAGCAAATAAAAACCTTCACTCTTGGGGTCAAGTGGAACTTTCATAAATCTATCGTTCATTAAATCAGCAGTTTTATGGTATTCGTTTTTGACCATCCCTGCAACGGGGATAGTCAAACTCAATTCATTCTCAAGCACATCTTTAACAGCTTCTATTTGAATCGCTGCCCCATCCATTAAAATCAAATCTGGCAGCTGAGCATGTTCCTTTAATAGCCGGGTATATCGACGTCTAATAACCTCACGTGTACTCGCAGCTTCGTCTGCATGATCGACTGTCCGCAACTTATATTTACGGTATTCATTTTTCCGCGGTCGCCCATCAACAAAACAAACCATTGCTGAAACAATGTCTGCCCCCTGAATATGTGAATGGTCAAAAGCCTCTATTCGATGCCCTCTAGGTAAGTTAAGTGCTTGTGTAATCTCATCCATTGCGCCTATTGTTTTACGATCATCCAATTCTAGTAGCCTGAACTTTTCTTCTAATATCAAGCGAGCGTTCTTTTGAGCAAGTCTCAACAATTCTCTTTTTTGTCCCCGATAGGGTGTCCGAACTGGTCTCTTCAAAATATCAGCCAAAATTTCCTTACTTAAAGTTTCTGGAACTAGTATCTCTCTTGGCATAACATTGTTTTTACGATTATAAAACTGTAAAATAAAGGACTCCAACTCTGCTTCAGGTGTATCAATACATGGGAAAATACGTTTTTCGCGCTTAATTAACCGCGCTTGTCTGATAAAGAAAACCTGAATAGAGATCCAACCTTTATCCATATAAAAATTAAAGAGATCACGTGGAGTATTATCATTTGAAATAATCTGCTGCTTTTCGACTGTAATTTCCACATAATGAATCTGATCCCTAATTTCAGCTGCTCGTTCAAAATCCAAACCAGCGGCGGCTTGCTTCATTTTCTTAGTCAGGGTTTGTTTAATACGACCCACATTCCCGTTCAAAAAAGACTTGATCTTCTTTATCTGCACATCATATTCAGCAGCTGAGACCTCTTTAAAACATGCACCTAAACATTGTCCCATATGGTAATACAAACACGGACGTTTCTGATAACCATTACAGCGACGAAGTGGATAAACTTTCTGCAATAGTTGCATTGTTTCTTCCGCTGCATATACATTTGGATATGGGCCAAAATAATAGCCACCATCCTTTTTTACCTGACTAACGATTTTGATCATTGGGTCTTTTTCATTAGTTATTTTGATATATGGATAACCGGTTCCGCGTTTTAACTTAATATTGTAGTATGGTTTGTGCTTTTGAATGAGCGTTATTTCCAATAAAAAAGCTTCTTTGTCTGTTGAAGTTATAATAGTTTCAAAGTCCCTGATTTCAGAAACCAGCTTAGCTGTTTTCCCTTCATGAGCACTCTTAAAATAAGAGCGTACTCGGTTCTTCAGATTTTTAGCTTTCCCAACATAAATAATCTGACTATTAAGATCTTTCATTACATAGCAACCGGGTAAATCAGGTAGTAATTTAAGTTTTCTTTCAATATGCGGTGTTGCCACTTTAAGAACATCCTTTCGCTGTGTAAATCACTCTCATATTATATTACAGCCTGCAATTACTTTATAGGATGAAAAAGCATTAAATAAAGAAGTCTTACAGTAACTCCCCACTTACAAACATTAAATATTACTTAATTAGTCTCTGATTACCTGTCATTAACCGTGACTAACCAGCACAAAATAAAAAAGTGACTAAGTTAGAATGAAGTGCCCCATAATAGTTAGACAAAAACCTAATTATTATGGGACACTTCAGAAACGACTTCTTATCCTAGTCACTACATTCATCTTGTCATTAATATTAGCTTAAAATCTTTGATAAAAAGTCCTGTGCACGCTCTGTTTTAGGTGCTGTAAAGAACTTTTCTGGCGTACCTTTTTCTTGAATTGTTCCCTCCGCCATAAACCAAATTTCATCCGCAACTTTTTTAGCAAAGCCCATTTCATGTGTTACTACAACCATAGTCATTCCTGACTCTGCTAGGTCTTGCATAACTTTTAATACCTCACCCACCATCTCAGGATCAAGCGCTGAAGTAGGTTCGTCAAAAAGCATTACTTCAGGATTCATTGCTAAAGCTCTAGCAATTGCAACCCGCTGTTGCTGTCCGCCAGATAAACTTTGCGGATATTGCTCCGCTTTATCTGCTAAACCAACTTTTTCAAGCAACTCCTTAGCTTGTTGAGTTGCCGCTGCATCAGACATTTTTTTTACTCTCAGTGGAGCCAGCTTAATGTTCTCAATCACATTCATATTTGGGAAAAGATTGAAACTTTGAAATACCATTCCCATTTTTTCACGTAAATTGTTTAACTCATTTTCACTGATTCCAGTAAGATTGCTTCCTTCAAAAAGAACTTTTCCCGTTGTAGGGTCTTCTAAAACATTTAAACATCTCAGAAAAGTACTCTTTCCTGAGCCAGAGGGTCCAATAACACAGATTACCTGCCCTTTTGTTACTTCTTCACTAATGTTCTTCAGAACCTCATTGTCACCAAAAGATTTTCCTAGATTTTGAACTTCGATTAAATTAGGCATGTTTCATCTTCCCTTCAAAATAACCTAAAACTTTAGACAACCCGAATGTCATTATAAAGTACAACACCATTGCGATAAAAATTGGAATGACACCCTTATAAGTTGCTGACTGAACTAACTGCATTTGATACATCAAGTCTGTGACACCAATAATTGAAACAATTGAACTCTCTTTGATTAATGTAACAAATTCATTTCCGAGAGCCGGCCAGATGTTTTTTAAAGCCTGTGGAATAATAATATAGCGATACGTTTCTCTTTGTGACATCCCTAAACTTCTTGATGCCTCGGTCTGTCCTGCCGGAATCGATTCGATCCCAGAACGAATAACTTCTGCGACATAGGCTGCTGAGTTCAAGGAAACAGCTATAATACCAGCAATCAACGCTGGTAGAGATTGAATAATCGCCCCTATCCCAAAATAAACGAACATAACTTGGACCATTAAAGGTGTTCCACGGACAAATTCAATATAAGCAACCGCCAAAGCATGTGCCAATCTGTTGCGCGACAAACGCATAATTGCAAATAAAGTTCCTAACATAAAACCGAAGAACACTGAAACAACAGTTATTATTAAGGTATATTCAATCCCTTTGACAAAGTACGTCCAATAGTTTGCCATCGAATTCGTCTTACTATTAGAAGTCATATTTTTGGCCGCAGTTGGAATGTACTCCTTATTAATAAGATCATCTTTTTTAACCATTGCAATCGTCTTGTTGGCTGCGTTAACCAGACTATCAGCCCCCTTAGAGAAACCAATTGCTGATCCCGTCTGACTCTCATCAATATCAAAACCCGGATTGATAACTTTTAAAGTATGATTATTTGATGCAAAAGCTTTAGCCGTCGCTTCTTCCATTGCAACTGCATTAACTTTCTGTGACTGAAGTGCTATGACTAGATCATTTAATTTTGCCAATCCTTTGACATCGTTGCCTTTCATCTGGTCTTTAACCAGCGAATATTGTAGTGAACCTGTCTGGGCACCAATCGTCTTTCCTTTAAAATCTTTAATCTTTCTAAATTGAGCTGCATCTTTTTTATTGATCAGCATATACTGATCACCAGTATAATAAATATTAGAAAAAGAAACACTTTTTTGTCTTTCAGGTGTAGGGTTCATCCCAGCAATTACCATATCTACTTTGTGCGTTTCTAAAGCTACTAAAAGTGAATCAAAGTTCATATTTTTAACTTTCAACTTCACTCCGATATCTTTGGCAAATTTCTGAGCGAGTGAAATATCAAGCCCAACATATTTAGTTTTACCATTTTTTTTAACTGTAAACTCGTAAGGAGGATAGTCAGCACTTGTCCCTACTACTAACGTCCCCTTATCTTTGACCTGTTGTAAAGAATTATCACTTGCAGCATTCACATGCGTAAGAGGTGTAATAAGAGCTAATAGAAAAACAATTATAAATAAAAAAAGGCTTTTTTTCTTCATACAGATTTTCTCCTTCTACAATAATATCTGTTGCTACAAGAAGCAGTATAACCCATTTAGAATTATTATGCAATAAATTCCATTAATAAGCACTGTTTATTCATAAAAAAGCTAATAATATTCTTTTTATACAAAAGCTAGTTAATTGAAATTTTCAGTAAAATCTGTTATCCTGTTGGAAGTAACTAGACTAATACCTTAAAACAAAGGAGTGATTTTACCTTATGGGGCTTACAGTCAACCGCCAAAATCAATTAGACAAACTCTTTGAGAAGTTTGCCGTTGATCCTATTCAACCACCTAAAAAGAAAACAGACGCTACTAAAACTGAAAAAAAAGAGACTAAAAAAAAATAATTTGATGATAGTCAAAAAGTCTAAACAAGCTGATTCTTCTTTCAAGGCTTTATCTACGGTTCCCTCCTTGAAAGCTGACTTACTACTTGTTTAGACTTTTTTATTTTACTCATATTTTAATAAGAGCTTTACTGGTATCGTTTTACTTATCTTGCGCAAAACCATGTGGATAGCGCTGGTTAAGTGTTTGGATATTGTTTTGGGCTATTTCATCGAAAGGAATGTCTGCCCAAGCTGCAATCTGTGACAAATACCATAAAACGTCTCCTAATTCATGGACCATTTCTGCACGATTGAGGTCCTTACCTTTAAACGTATAATTTTTGATTAAATCAATCACTTGTCCGCTTTCACCAGCCAAGCCTAACGCACAATTTGTTAAAACCTGCTCATTACCATACAATGTCCGTTTAGCAGCTTCTTGATATTCATTAAATTCCATTAAACATCTTCCTTTCAATCTTACTCAACCATTTTTTCAATCCAATCCCACACAAGCTCTTTACCCGTTTTGTTAACAGCAGAAAATAAAGCATAATTATCGTGATTTAAAAAACTTGTTTTCTTCACTGCATTACTTACCATTTTATTCCACTTTGAACGCGGTATTTTATCAATTTTGGTTCCAACCGCTAAGAAGGGAAGCTGATAATAATGAAGAAACCCCAGCATCTGTATATCAAGTTCAGTCGGTTCATGACGTGCATCCATCAACGCGATCACACCCTTTAGATTAGGTCGTTGTGTTAAATAAGTTTCAATCATTCGGCCCCACTTGTCCCGTTCTTTTTTCGAAACCTTCGCGTAGCCGTACCCTGGAACATCAACTAAATATAATAAATCCTCAACATTATAAAAATTTAGTGTTTGTGTTTTCCCCGGTTGGCTAGATGTTCGTGCATAGCTTTTACGGTTAATAAGCGTATTAATAAGTGATGACTTGCCCACATTAGAACGCCCAACCAAGGCTATTTCTGGAAGTCCCTCAACTGGATACTGTTCAGGTCTGACCGCACTAATTGTTAGTTCAACATTATGTACTTTCATTTACGTTGTTGTCCCTCCTCTTTGACCTTGTTAAATTTTACCACAGATTTAGTTTTTCCCTCTACTCTTTAAAAATAAGTTTCATCGAAAACTTTTTTTCATAATAAAAAAGCACTCCATGACATAGGCTGTCTGGAATGCTGCTGCTTTATTGCATTTGGAGTTCGTCTTACTTCGATAGTTTAACGACTTCCTTATCACCATAATAACCACAACTTGAGCATACATGATGTGATTTTCTTAATTCGCCACAATTTGGACAAGCACTCATACCTGGTACTTGCAGTTTGTAATGTGTTCGACGTAATCTCTTACGTGTCTTTGAAGTTTTACGTGCTGGTACTGCCACTGACAGCCACCTCCTTTAAATTAATTAAAAATTATTCAACAAGAAGAATTGTACTTTGTATTCCTTAGTTTTGCAACTATTCCTTAAGCTTTAATCGTCATTTTTAAAAAAATCCTTCAATTTAGCCATCCGAGGATCAACATCATTGCTGTTTTTGGCTTTATGATCTTCTTCGATTAGATTCCAATCATTTCCCTTTAAATCAGCAGCTTGCTGTCTTTCTTCTGTTGTCAAAACTTTCGTCGGAATCTGTAGTAAGATGTTATCTTCAAGGATCTGGTTTAAATCAATAACATCATTTTCTAAAATAATAACGACGTCATTTTCATCAAAACGTTCTATATTATTATCATGGTGACTAACATAATACTCACTAATATCAAACTTAAGCGGAACCTCAACTGGAACTAGCGATCTGGTTGATGGTACCGTCACTGTCACAGCTACTCGCAAATAACCTAATAGCCCAAGGGTATCTTGGGAAAAAATACCCTTTACATGTGCCGGTGAAATAGCTAGGATGTCTTCATCGCGAGCCTTGATTGACACAGCAATATCAACCATCGTATCAACCTGAAGAGGTTCGGAACTGTTCTGACTCAGTTCGCTCAGAGACCATTTCATACAAATCTCCTCCTAATGCAACAACCGTAATTATACCTTTCTCCCAAAGTAATGTCAACGTTTTTTCCTTGACAGCACTTTAGTGGATCCGCAACGGTATGTGTCTTAAATCTTGTTTAACTCCAGTAGCTAAAGCGTACACATTACCAGCACGATAGTCTAATTGTAGAGTGCTCTTTTTGTTATCTTTCGTTATTTTAGTAATTAGCGGATAGCAGCTACTTTTCTTTACTTTATTTAAATGACATTGTCCTCGGAAACTAAAGCCTAATAATCGCAAATAAGGATTTTTCTCAACTTCTTCAACTTCTCCAGACGTAACCTGAACCAAAATTGCTACCGCTAAACGAGCCAACCGGGTATAGGTGTATCGTTTTGATTTGACGGCTTTAAGCCAGTCATCGAAAGTAGCATCCTCTGGAAGTCCTTCCAATTGCTGTTTTACCCGGTACTCCAGCCCCTCACCAACACCATACAGACTTCTTATTTTTTGTAAAGAACTTGTTTCAATTTGATAACGCAGCAAAGGCCAAAAATCATTCCATGAAATCAACGGCTGTTTCATTATTGCCTTATAGGTAATTTCAGGCACATAGGTCTTAACATCTTTTATCTTTCGTGCCTGCAACTGTTTTCTAATCGCTGAAGCACTGGCAATATTTTGCTTTTTCTGTAATATAAGATCATGATGCCCAGCAATTATTCGCTGTAGCGGTACCAGCCTAAAACGTGCATTTAAACGGACATTGGCACGAGCATACGCTAATCCTAGCAAGTCATTAGGAGTATCTACACTGTACCCTAATTGTGTATAGACGGCCCGTTGATATGCAGCTGCATATGATTCATTATATTTAGAAAAGTCTCCATGAATATTCAGTGTTTTTTCCGCCATTAGATTGAAATCATACTCCGCATGTTCTGCACCAAAGAAGAGCTGCTCAACTCCCATCTCTTTCAAGATCTTCACCGCACCTAATGCAAAACGATCTGCCGGTTGAACGCAAAAAGCCAAGGGCAGCTCAACAACGACATCAACACCTGCTGTTAAAGCTTGGCGCGTACGCGTCCACTTATCAAGACATGCTGGTTCCCCTCGCTCCAAAAAATTCCCACTCATTGCAACAACAATTGTTGCAGTGGGAAACTGTTCTCGAACTTGCTCAAGCTGGTATAGATGTCCGTTATGAAAGGGATTATATTCAGCGATTATTCCAACTACTGTCATGGGCATCCCTCTTTCTACTTTTTATGGCAGACAAAAAACCATCTATCTGTTGACTGAGAAATCTCTTTTTGCCCAAAAGAAGCCGACTTGCTAACTTCTTTAAAGCCAGCTGCATTAAGCATCTGCATATAATCAGCTAGCGGGTAAGTTCGTTCATGATGGGTCTCACTTAAACGGGTATATCCATTAGTTAGCTCGTCATAAACAAAAAAAGTTAAGTCATGAACCACACTATGAGATTTTTCACCACTATAAGACTCCCAGATGAAGGCTCGTTCTTCATCTGTATAATTGTACATATACCCTGGATAGACGACATCCGTCTGATGGGGTGAGATTACATCAAAGATGAAAGTTCCGTTGGGATGTAAATGAGCAAATACCTGTTCAAATACTGTTTGCATCGCTTTTTTATTTTCTAAATAGCACAACGAGTCAAGACAACAAGTAATTACATCAAATTGTGCTAAATCATTTAAAACCAACATGTTGGCTTCTACCAAAGGTAAAGTAACATGCGCGTTTCTAGCTCGTTCTTCAGCTAATGCCAACATATCTGATGATAGGTCAGAGCCAGTAACGTGATAGCCCTTCTGTGCAAGTAAAATTGCTAGCCGGCCTGTCCCACATGCAAGGTCAAGGATACTAGCGGTCTCAAGTTTAGGAACCTGCTGCTCGATAAAATGCTCCCAACAGCGGTACATCTCTGGTTCCATCAATTCGTCATATAATTGAGCAAAAGTTGTATAAATCATTACTAATTAGTTAACCATTTAGTGATCTCAACAAATGGTGCTTCTGACCAGAGCTTTTCTAAATTATAAAAATGACGTGTTTCCGTTTTGAAAACATGAACTATGACATCAGCTAAATCAATCAGTATCCATGTACCGCTATTTTTCCCTTCAACTTGTTTGATTGAAATTTTATTTTCCGTAGCCTTTTCTTCGATTGCATCAGCAATTGCCTTAACCTGACGTTCTGAATCAGCTTGCATAATAACGAAATAATCAGCAACGTAACTTATTTTTTGAACATCCAGTGCTACAATATCCTCTGCTTTTTTACTATCAGCAGCCTCAACAACTACTTTCAAAATATCTTTACTATTCATTTGATTCTCCTTCGTTTACTATTCAGTTACCCAGCGATTATAAGTTGCTATTGCTGCTGGATAAATTATTTTATTTGCAGCTAACAAATACTGCAATGTGTGTTTGGTCTCAAAAGAAACAGCTTGATCCAAGTCATTAAATGCAATGGTCCGTGCAAAAGCAACATCCGGGAAAAGACGCCCTTTCTCAATAAAATCGGCTACATAAATGACTTTATCTAACTGAGTCATTGTAACTGCTCCTACCGTATGACGTCTAACTGCATTTAAAATTTCAATATCATTTATTTCAAGCTCAGCTGCTATAATCTCAGCCCCAACAACACCATGCCAGATAAAATTATTCCAATTCAAAAGATCAGAATTTAATTTTTTATGCTGAATAACACTTTTAAACTCCTCTGGACTGCGTTCCTTAGCGTAGTCATGCACAAGTGCTGCAATACTGGCTTTTTCAACTTCAACATCATTCCGTTGTGCAAGCTGCACTGCAGCTTCTTCAACTCCCAAAATATGTTGATAACGCTTGGGGCTTACACTTTGCTGAACTCTAGCACAAAGCTCAGTACGAGTTCCATTAAAATAGCCTTGATGATACTCTAACTCAACCATTGTACAATCCTCTTTCCTTGATATACTTCTCAACAGCATCCGGCACTAAATATTTAATTGAACAATGCTGCCGTAGTTTTTGTCGGATCAAAGTTGAACTGATCTCAATTAAGGGTATATCTATCCACATAATTGGATAGGGACTCTGACGTGGATAGCCATGGCGCGCCACTCCTACAAAATGGACCATCTTTACTAATTGCTCGACCTTATGCCATTTAGGTAGATAGGCTACCATATCACCACCAATAATAAAATAAATCTCATAGTCAGGGTGACATTCTTGCAAATATTTAATACTATCGTAAGTATAGCTCACCCCACCACGCCTTAATTCACATTCTTCAATCCGAAAAAGTGGATTTCCTGCTATACTCAAAGCAACCATTTTTTCCCGCTCAGCTGCAGCGATAGATTCCTTATGGTCAACGTGTGGCGGGTTATCATCCGGCATAAAAAAAACTTTTTCCAACCCTAGTTGATCAGCAACTTGTTCTGCAATAATCAAGTGCCCTAAATGCGGTGGATTAAATGTTCCACCTAAAATACCAATTCTTTTTTTATTTCCACTAAAATTAAGTTCTGTTGTGGTTAAAACTTGTGGTTCTTTTACCGTTTGGACGGTCAAAGTCTACACCTCCGAGATCTCAATCTATAATTTCTTTAATTCATCTGAGATAATGCGATTCTTAACATTGTCTGCTGGTCGGTAAAGAACCAGAATATGTCCAATTTCTTGAATAACTTGAAAATCTGTTTTTTCTTCCAGATAGGCACGTGCTTCATCTGTTTCAAAAGGTGCGCTTTGCAAAAGATTGACCTTTATTAATTCACGTTTATTTAAAGCCCTTTTTACCTGTTCAATCCATATAGCGTTTAAACCTTCTTTTCCAATTTGAAATAGCGGTCGCATTGAATGCGCACGTGCTCTTAAAAAGCGTTTTTCTTTTCCTGTTAGTGACATTATTTCCTCCTTATATCATTGCTCGTCTCAAAGTAACCGCAACACCCTTAGGTGCCCAGCCAGCAACTATCGTATCCGCATTAACTGTAATCCAACCTAAGCCTGCAAAAACGAGATCACTTTTTTGAGCTATCTTAAATTCGAAGCGAACAAGTGGTGGCAAGTTTTTCATATTTTCTGCAAATGGCGGCTGCAATAACTCACCAGCATGCTTTTCATAAAAAATTGCAGCATTACTCGTCTTCGTCCGGTGAATCATTAAGTTATTGTCAACATATACGACGACACCTTTACGCTCACCTTTTAAATAATCAAAACGCGCTAACGCCCCTAAGAAGAGGGTCTGACCAGAACCTAACTGATAAACTTTAGGTTTGATTTCTTTTTGAGGAACAGCAATATTTAATTCTTTACCGACAAGAAAATGTGTCATCTGCTGCTGATGGATAACACCTGGTGTATCAATTAATGAATGTTCATCATCAAAAGGTATTTCAATCTTATCAAGCGTCGTTCCAGGAAAACGGGAAGTTGTAATCAGTTCAGAAATCCCCGTTTGTTGCTTAATAATTTGGTTGATCAAAGTTGACTTGCCAACATTAGTAACCCCCACAACATAAACATCACGACCCTCGCGGTATTTATCAATCAATTTTAATAGTGAATCAATCATATGGTTCTTTTTCGCACTAATTAACGCAACATCTACTGGTCGTAGCCCCTGCATGTTAGCACTTTGTCTGATCCAATCCCGCAGTTTGGAACGTTTTAATGATTTAGGCAGTAAATCTTCTTTGTTTCCAACAATAAGGATAGGATTGTTCCCTACAAAACGCTGCAAACCCGGAATAACAGAACCACTAAAATCAAAAAGATCAACAACATTAACGATCAGTGAATCAGTTGCGCCAATCTGTGTCAAAATTTTTAAAAAATCATCATCTGTCAGCGCCACATCAGATACTTCATTATAATGGCGCAACCTAAAGCAGCGCTTGCAATACAGATCCTCTTCCTCTGTGTTTTTCTGAATCGCCGAAGCCGGAACATAACCAAGTCCCTTAGGATCAGAACTCTGAATCGGTGCCCCACAGCCAATACAATACAGCTCTTCGTTTTCTTTAATCATCTAGTGAATGCCTCCATGTAGCCGAAATAGCTTTATCTTTAATTAACTTTTTCTTGATTATTCTTTCAAAAAAGCGATTTATTCTTGTATTCCATGCATCTGTCTCAATAATAGGTTTGACTAAAACACTTCTAATACCGGCTGCATGTGCTGCCGCAACATCAGTTACTAGTTGATCACCAACTAATATTAAATCATGGTTTTTAAGCTTTAACTCTCGTTTAGCTTTATTTATTCCATACGAAAATGGCTTTAATGCACGGGAAATAAATAGCAGCTTAAATGGAGCAACAGCCTGAGCAACACGTTTTTTACTGTTATTTGATACAACGACCACCGGAATTGCTTCTTCCTGCATTATTTCTAACCAGTGTTTTAGTTCTGCTGTCCCATTAGGGTTATTCCATGCAATTAAAGTATTATCTAAATCGGTTAAAACAACCTTAATTCCCCTTTTTTTTAACTCGGCTGGTTTCAAATCATATATTGATTCAAGCATCCAAGTTGGTTTGAAACGTGTAAACATACAATACACTCCTAATTTTTCTTAACTAATTCATTATATGCTACTTCTATCAAATTACGCAAAAATTATTGTCACCACAGTCTCAACTATAAAATAACCCAGATATAACAAAAGTCTAGAACAAAATTGTCCTAGACTCTATCTTCTTGTTCAGGTTACTTACTTAGCTAAAGCTCTCTTTGCTTCTTCAACAATTGAGCTGAAAGCAGCACTATCATTAATTGCTAAGTCGGCTAACATTTTACGGTTTACGTCAACTTCTGCTAACTTCAACCCGTGCATCAATTTGCTATAACTAATATCATTAACACGTGCAGCAGCATTGATCCGTGCAATCCACAACTTGCGGAAGTTAGATTTAGTCTTACGACGATCACGGAATGCATATTGGTATGACTTCATAACCTGCTGTTTAGCAACCTTAAATTGGATATGTTTTGATCCGCGGTATCCCTTTGCTAATTTAATTACTTTTTTACGACGTTGGCGTGTAACTGTTCCACCTTTAACACGTGGCATGAAAATTCCTCCTTAAATTGACCTAAGGGCTAATAAATAAAGTATTATCCGCACTACACGAATGACCCTTAGAACAGATACCTCTCTGTAAGAGATATCACTAATCATACATAGATGACCTCATCTTATTATTATTCCAAAAAACTTTTCTAATTAATTATTATTTAACTTGTGAAAGCATCTGTTTGATACGTTTCATATCTGAACTAGATACCATTGAAGCCTTACGCAATTGACGACGTTGCTTCTTTGTTTTTCCGTGGAAACGATGACTAGTAAAAGCATTTGAGCGTTTTAATCCGCCATTTCCTGTTCGTTTGAAACGTTTTACTGATGCGCGATGTGTTTTTTGTTTTGGCATAATACTTTTTTCCTCCTATGTTATAAAGCCTATTTCTCGGCTTTAGGCGCTAACATTAAAAACATGCTACGACCATCCATTTTAGCTCTTGATTCAACCGCTGCAATATCACTAATTGCTTTTGAGAAACGGTTTAAAACATCATAACCGATTTCTTTATGCGTAATTGCACGGCCCTTGAAGCGAATAGACACTTTAACCTTGTCCCCTTTAGAAAGGAACTTGCGTGCATTCTTCATCTTGGTATTAAAATCATTAGTGTCAATTGTAGGACTTAAACGCACTTCCTTAACATTAATAACCTTTTGTTTCTTCCTCGCTTCACGCTGCTTCTTTTGCAGTTCGAAACGATATTTTCCATAATCCATGACTCTGGCAACTGGCGGTTTTGCTTTTGGTGCAACTAAAACTAGATCCAAATTCGACTGTTCAGCTAAGCTTAAAGCTTCCTGCTTGGACTTAACACCAAGCTGAGAGCCATCACTAGCAATCAGACGCACTTCACGTGCTCGAATACCTTCATTTACCATTTTATCAACTGCTATGGTGTTTCACCTCCAAATATAATCAGAGAAAATACAGAAAAAGCGGAAGACTTATTACTAAGCCCCCCGCTTCCTTCACTTCATTTATTCCGAAATCCATTAGAAATGCCCGGGAACCGAATAGTCCTCAAGGCGAGAAGCGGGAGCTTCTGCTTTTTCCTCAACTTTAGGTATCATAACATTCTAAAGGATATTTAGTCAAGTCTTATTTTTAAAATCTTTTTTCAAATAACTTAGTCTTGCTTTGTTTCACGACTATAACTTGCAATGTCGGCTAAGATTTCTTCCAAAAATTCAGCTGTACTTACTTCCTTGGTATCATTTTCTCCATAGCGCCGAACTGCAACACCCTTTTCAGCTACTTCTTTATCTCCAACAACTAAAATATATGGAATCTTGCTGACTTGTGCCTGTCTAACTTTATAGCCCATCTTTTCATTGCGATCATCGATATTAACTCTAACATTACTTGCAACTAAGCGATCACGTAACTGTTCACAATATGCCAAATGAAGATCATTCTTAACAGGAATAATAGTTACTTGCTGTGGTGCTAACCAAGTTGGAAAGGCACCTTTATAGATTTCTGTCAAATAAGCTGTAAAACGTTCCATAGTCGAAACGATCCCACGATGGATCATCACTGGTCGATGCTCCTCACCATCGGCACCGACATAGTGTAAATCGAATTTCTCAGGTAATAGGAAATCTAACTGAATTGTAGATAAGGTTTCTTCTCCACCCAGCGCTGTTTTGGTTTGCACATCCAACTTAGGACCATAAAAAGCAGCTTCCCCTTCAGCTTCATAGTAATCAAGCTTAAGGTCATCCATTGCAGCTTTTAGCATTTTTTGGGATTTTTCCCACATTTCATCATCATCAAAATACTTATGTGTATTCTTTGGATCACGATAGCTAAGACGGAAACGGTAGTCCGTAATATCAAAATCACTGTAGACTGAAACCATCAACTGAAGAGTTTGTTTGAATTCTTCTTCAATTTGGTCTGGTGCAACGAATGTATGTCCATCATTTAACGTCATTTCACGAACACGAGATAAGCCTGTCAACGCGCCTGATTTTTCATAGCGGTGCATCATTCCTAATTCGGCAATTCGTAACGGAAGGTCACGGTATGAACGAATATGGCGGTTATAGATCTGAATATGCGAAGGACAGTTCATAGGACGTAATTCAAGCATTTCGCCATCCCCCATGTCCATTGGTGGAAACATATCTTCACGGTAATGATCCCAATGACCTGATTGCTTATATAAGTCAAGATTAGCAAGTACTGGGGTATAAACATGTTCGTAGCCACGTGAGACTTCTTTATCAATAATATACCGTTCAATCGTCCTTCTAATCGTTGCACCCTTAGGCATCCAATATGGTAAGCCCGCACCCACCTTGGGATCGACAAAGAATAAGTCAAGATCATTACCAATAACGCGATGATCGCGCTCGCGTGCTTCTTGACGGCGTTTCAATTCAGCATCTAGCTCTTTTTGTTTGAAAAAGACTGTCCCATAAACACGTTGCAACATTGGATTACTTGAAACACCCTTCCAGTAAGCACCTGCTACTGAGAGTAATTGGAAAATTTTGGCATTTTTTGTACTTGCGAGCTTAGCACCCTTTGAAACATCAACAAAATCACCTAAAACATGTACTGCAACTTGCCCATTATTGTCATCAGCTATCTCTTTCGCCAATTCCATCCGGTAAGGATCACCATCAACAGCTGCTAGTACCTCTTTTTCACTGAGTACTTTGTACTCGATTACCTTGTTTGCCTTCACAAGCTCTTTCATTTTTTGTGAGATCTTATCAAATTCAGTTTCAGCAACCTGTCCTTCGGCATTATCTGTATCAAAATAAAAACCGTGTTCAGTTACTTCACTTTTACCAAAATGCATCTTTGGATATAATTCAGATAGTGCACTTGCCATTAAAATAGCACCCGTCTGCCATAATACCTGTAAACCTTCTTCTGAATCTTTAGTAATGATCTTCAATGTCCCATCTTCAGACAAACCTTGTTGGTAATCAACCAATTGATCATTGTAGTTTCCTGCAACAGCCTTCTTTGCAAGACTAGTACTAATGGTTTTAGCGATTGCTTCTGTTGTAATCCCCTTATCAAATTCTTTAACGGCGCCATCTGGAAATTTAATCTTGATTTTCTCCATAATCTTTTCCTCCAAATTGTAATAAGATAAAAAAAGATCCCTAATGTATTCAATAAATACATTAGGGACGTTTTTACGTGGTTCCACCCAAATTCAAGATTGCAGTAAGCTTGCAACCTCCTTAAAAAGCTGTTAACGGATGCTATCCGATCTGACTTTTCATCAGATAAAAAAATAGAAGTGGTAAGCTTACTGCTTGAGTGACTTTCAGTCAAGGTCACTCATCCCTGAATTGATAAACCGTTTATCTCCTACATCAACTATCTAATATTAAACCACTAATAAACTAAGCGTTCAAGTCTAAAAATTATTTTTTAAATTGGCGGCGATTACGCCCTACAATTGTATACTCTTCCGCCAAAAAACGAATCCGCTCCATAATGCGTTTTGCTTTTAGTGGCTCTGCCTCTCCCCGATTGTTAGTTGTCAGATATTGTTTTTCAAGCTTAACCATATCTAAGTTAGAACTAAAGAACGTTGGTAGTTCTTCTTGCATACGATATTGTAAAATAACGCCTAAAATATCATCTCTTAACCAACTTGATAGCTGATCCGCACCGATATCATCAAGCATCAAGACCGGTGTTCGCTTAACTTCATCAACCATCTTCATCGTCCCATTGCTCCCAATTGAGTTTTTCATTTCAACTGCAAAGCTTGGAAAATGAAGCAATGTCGATGTAAAGCCTTCTTCTGCTAAGCCGTTCGCAATAGCACCTAACAAGTAGGTTTTACCAACTCCAAAACTACCTTGCAAATAAAGTGCACGGTGAAATTTTTTAGGGGCGCTAGTATATTCATCTATAAAGCTACCGGCTGCCTGTGCTGCTAGTTCGCGACCTTCTAGCTCGTAGTCAGCTAATTCTGCGTCGCGAATATCTTTAGGCATGTTGATTGAGCGAACGCGATTATAGATTGCCTGTTGCTTCTTGTGTAACAGAAGGGTTTCACTCGGGACATATGTCACATCGATTAAATGATTATTAATAATCAACTGTGGATCATATCCAGGAGCCAGCGTTTCTTCACCACGTTTTATTTTATTTTTAATACTAACAAACTCATATACTTTACTAGCACTTTTGGCAATATCTTCTTGTGAAAGCTCAGCTTTATTTTTTCTAATAAACTCTCTAACTTCCTCATCATTAAATGCATCCCGAATCAATTGGCGATAATCCTTATTCCAATTAAGTTTTCGCAAACGTTCTGCTAACTCTTCCCCGACATCTTTCATCCGACTAACCTCCTTTCGAGTTTAATTTTTATTTTTACGAAATCGGCTTAACTGTTCTTTAATCTTCCTACGTTCTTCTTCACTAACCGTCGAACCTTTTTTGGGTTTATATCCATCTTGTGCCCAATCTGGCAGTTCTTCTTTTTGAACAATCCCTGCTCGTCTTTTTTTAGAGTAGCCTGTAAAAGCAGCTGTCTTTTGTCGCTTTTGCGAATTAAAAGATCGAACTTGCTCCATTGCTTCCTCAGGATCTTTAATTTTTTTCTGTGCCCAATCGGCAATAACAGCTTCAAAAAAAGCTCGGTTTAAAACGGACATCCCACGATCAACTATCATATAGTGAATTAAAATATTAATAACAGCATTTGCAAATAGTTGCTTGGCTGCCACCCATTCAAGTGTATTTCGTTCGGCGGTAGTAACGAACGTCCCCTTCTCAGACTTTAAAACTTGTAAAAATTCTGCAGGCGCGTATGCTTGACATGCATTTAACAATGCAACATCATCTTGACTCAAGTTATTATTCTGCTTATATTTTCTAGGGCTGTCCTCTTGCTGAGATTGCGTACTAGCTATATTTAACCGTAGTTGTTCTTGCTTACTATATTTTTTGTGTAGCAAAGACATAAATAGCTTAAAGTCAACTTCATTTGTCTGAACATTAGCCGCCTCTTCAAGTAAACGCATTACCTCAAGCTCATCGAGCCCATAAACTGTATGCGCTACTAAAAGTCGCTCCTTTTGTGCCAAAACCTGTTTAGCATCAACAAAAGATTTAGTAAGCATTTTTTGTAAAAATGTCATATCGAAATTGCTGTTCTTATCCATGAATGTTATCTTAGGGTTATTTTCTTCAGGCTGATCTTGAACTACAGCCGCAGCATTGTGTAGTGCCTGTGGTTGTAGTGAAAAAACATCCAGAAAACGCTTTGTCGTCTCCCGAGCCTTAAAGTTAGCTAATTTTGCAGGAAAATATAACTTCTGCAGTTCTGTAAAATGATTTTCACCGACTGTCTCTAACAAAACTGCCCGCAGTAAATCATCATTAAAAAAAGCTGCCGGTTTTTGTGGTGCTTGAATTACGTAAACAGCAAGCTTGCCTAATTCATCTTGCTGCTCAAATGTCCTTAATAAGCCAAGTGCTTCTAACTTACAACGGGCTTCAAAAAAAGTCTGTAAGCCGATCCCTAACAGATCAAATAACTTCATGTGCATCTGACGTGTGGCAAGCTGTGGCTTCATTTCAATTTGTGTTCGCAGTAACGAGTAGAGGCCAAAGGCTGCCACACCCATCAACGGTTGATAAAGATGCAAGACAATATCCAGATCGCTATCAAATATTTTTTCATTTGAAACAACTATGAATCCATCTTTAGGCGCTAAGCTTTCCCACCCCGTGTCCATCCAAAACACATCCTTTATTTCTTACCCTTTTCTGAATTCTTCTTATTATCAGTATTATTCTTATTCTTCTTGTCACGTGCCATTATCTCTTGCAGTTCTTTTAAAAAGACACTCATATCTTTAAATTGACGGTAGACACTTGCAAAGCGAATATACGCTATTTCATCAACATCTGCTAATAAACCCATGACATATTCGCCGACCAACTGGCTGGAAACTTCATTTTCACCTAACGAACGAACTTTATTTTCAACTTCATCAACAATTCGTGTGATCTCATCCATACCTACTGGTCTTTTTTCTGCCGAACGAATTACGCCTCGTAATATTTTCTCACGGTTAAACTCCTCACGGGTACCATTTTTCTTGATGACCAATAAAGGGGTTGCTTCAACTCGTTCAAAAGTCGTAAAGCGAAATCCACAGGCTTCACACTCGCGCCGACGTCTAATTACATGCCCGTCATCAGCTGGACGGCTATCAACGACACGTGAACCATTATGGTGACAATGGGGACATCTCATATCCTTCACCTCATTAAAAATGAATTCTTTTTCTTTTTCTATGCAAATTTATTCATTATAAGCCATTCTATCACTTGTGCCAAGGTCTCTTCAACTTGTTTAGAGTTGTCGATCACAACATCAGCCCGTTTATTACGCTCTGCTTGGCTCATTTGGGAATTAATCCTGTATTCTGCTTCTTCCTTACTCAGGTTATTTCGTTTCATTAACCGTTCAACCTGAATATTTGCCGGTATAGAGACCGCCATTACACTGTCACAATACTTTTCATAATGCCCCTCAAACAGAAGTGGGATCTCCAACACAAGTAGCTTATATTTTAACCGGCGTGATTGTGCAATCAACGCCTTAATTCTCTCCCTAATTAGAGGTCCCACCACTGCATTTAAGCGCGCCAGTTGTGTTTTATCTCTAAAAACAGTTTTTCCTAACAATTTTCTATTCAGTGTCCCATCAGTTCGAATTATCGACTCACCAAAAATACTCTTCAATTTTGTCAGACCAGTTGTTCCGGGTTCAACCACTTCACGTGCAATAACGTCACCATCAATAATAACTGCACCCTTTTGCTTTAAAAAAGCACTGACGGTTGATTTTCCACTCGCAATACCGCCCGTTAAGCCTAAAATATATGTCATCTATTCAACCTTTTGACATAAGGGACAAAAATGTGTTCCTCGTTGTCCGACTACTATTTTTTTAATAGCTGTTCCACAACGTTCACAGGGTTTACCTTTTTTTCCATAAACATGTAAATCAAATTGGAAAGAGCCTGTGTGCTGGAAAGCATCTGTATAAGTTCTGATAGTTGTTCCACCCGCTTCAACTGCTTCCGCTAATTCCTTAATAATATTATCATGTAGTAATTTAGTTTCATCCTGAGTTAAATGGCATGCTGGCGTCTCTGGGTGAATTCGGCTGAGCCATAAAACTTCATCCGCATAAATATTTCCTAGACCAGCTACTAGTGTTTGATCAAGTAATGCTGTCTTAATGGCCTTCTTTTTTTTACATAAGCTATCAAAAAAAGCTTTGACGAGAAAAGTGTCTTCTGTTGGTTCTGGTCCTAGTTTTTTAATCCCTGCAAATTCAAATTTTTGTGCTGTCGGTACTAACTCCATTCGCCCAAATTTACGGACATCATTATAGCGCAACTGTCTTCCATCTGTTAAAGAGAAAATAACGTGCGTATGCTTTTCAACAGGTTCATCACTAAGTTTGACAAAGTATTTACCTTCCATTCTTAAATGCGAGATTAATGATAGCTCACCACTAAGGTTAAAAAGCAAATATTTTCCTCGTCTATCAATCGATAAAATCTTTCGTCCTCGTAAAAGCTGACAAAAATTGTTTAGGTCACCGTTAATTATTTTAGGGTACGGTGCTGTTACCTCCTGAATCGTCGCGCCAAGAACCATTTGTTCTAAACCGCGGCGGACTGTTTCAACTTCTGGTAATTCTGGCATCTAACTACACTTCCTCTTATTTTGCATCAAACCAAGTTTTTCCAAATGAACTTTCAACTTTAAGTGGAATATCAAGCGAGACTGCTGCATCCATTACTTGAGGAACTATTTCCTCTAGAATAGGTATTTCTTCATTTGGAGCTTCAAAAATAAGTTCATCATGAACTTGTAAAAGCATTCTTGCCTTTAGATTTTTTTCTTTTAACATCTTTTGCATATTAATCATTGCTACCTTGATAATATCAGCTGCACTTCCTTGAATAGGCGTGTTCATAGCTGTTCTCTCTGCAAAAGAACGAATATTATAATTGCGACTCTTAATATCTGGTAGATACCGCCGTCGTTTAAAAAGGGTCTCAACATAGCCATCTACACGGGCCTTTTCAACGATATCCTTCATATATTTTTTAACTCCCGGGAAAATCCTAAAATACTTCTCAATAAATTCTTTTGCTTGTTTGCGTGTAATACCAATATTTTGTGCTAAACCGTAGTCACTTATCCCGTAAACAATTCCAAAATTAACTGCTTTAGCTTGTCTACGCATGTTACTGGTTACTTCCTCTGGTGATGCTAGTTCAAAAATATTCATAGCTGTATTGGCATGAATATCTTGTCCTTCCCTAAAGGCCGCCTGCATATTGTCATCGTGTGAAATATGCGCGAGTACACGCAGTTCAATTTGCGAGTAATCTGACGAGAAAATCTGCCAGCCTTTTTTTCGCGGCACAAACGCTTGCCGAATTTTCTTTCCTTCAGCTAAGCGTACAGGGATATTTTGTAAGTTAGGATCGACTGATGATAAACGACCGGTTGCTGTTAATGTTTGTGTATAACGAGTATGAACTTTACTGTCTTTTTCAAAAATAACCTTTAGTAGCCCTTCAATATACGTTGATTGAATTTTGGCAATCTGTCGATATTTTAATATATTATCAATAATCGGTGCCATTCCGCGTAACTTTTCCAAAACACTGACGGCCGTTGAATAACCAGTCTTAGTCTTTTTAATTACTGGCAACTTCATTTTATCAAATAAAATAACGCCTAACTGTTTAGGTGAATTAAGGTTGAATTTTTCACCAGCTTCCTGGTAAATCATTTCTTTTATCTCACTTATTCTTTCTTTGAACTCACTACCCATTTCCTCTAACTTCTGTGGATCAACGGTTATCCCATCAATTTCCATCTCAGCTAAAACCAAAGATAACGGACGCTCGATTTTATCGTAAAGTTCTTCTTGCCGGTTTTTAGCCAATCCTTCCAGCAGCGTTTTTCTTAAGGCTTGAATTGTACGCACCTTGTTACATAGATGACTGTAATACAAAGTATCATCTTCTGGGATCTTTACCTTGACACCTTTTCCATAAACTTGCTCATCTTCAAGAACTTGATCATAATTGTGCTGTCGTGCTAATTTACCTAAATCATTACTGTTGTCACTTGTATCAAGTAAATATGAAATAAGCAGTAGATCGAATCCTATATTTGCCAAGTGAATTCCTAGCCGATTGAGACCGACAAAAGTTCTCTTACCGTCAAAAAGATCCACTACCACGTTCTCATTTTCTAAAAGAGCACGCAATTTTGGCTCTCTTAGTAAGTCTGTGTTACGTGCTACATAGTATTTCCCCTCAATTTTAAAGGCAAACCCGACAAGTGGTGCTTTATGATAATTATCACCTAACATCTCCAGGTAGAAAACAACTTCTTTTGGATTGCTGAAATCTATTTCAGCGAGCTTATCAGCTGTTAAATTAACAAATTTAATCTGCTCAATAACTTGCGCAGTTTTTGCTTCCGGTGTAGTAGCTCTTAACTTTTCAAGAAAACGTTTGAAGTCCATTTCTTGAAAAAACGCAATAAGTTCTTTCTCATTGCTACCCTTCCAAGTAGTATCCGTTAGCGTAATTTCAAGAGGAACGTCACGCTTAATTTGTGCTAAATCCTTACACATGAAAGCTACATCTTTATCTGCAACTAAATGTTCCTTCATCTTTGACTTTTTCAGTTCATCAATATTAGCGTAGATCCCTTCAACTGATTTAAACTGCTTTAATAATTTAATTGCTGTTTTCTCACCAACTTTTGTAACACCAGGATAATTATCTGAACTGTCCCCTACTAGTCCTTTCATATCAACAATTTGCGCTGGTTTCAGACCATACTTCTCTTCAACATGCTCTGGAGTATATCTTTCAACTTCTGTGACACCCTTTTGTGTCACAGCAACCATCGTTTTAGTAGTTGTTAACTGAGTTAGATCGCGGTCACCTGTAACAATTGTTGTCTCAAAATCCTGCTCTTCTGCTTGTTTTGCGAGTGTACCAATAATGTCATCTGCCTCATAATTTTGCAGCTCATAGTACTTCATCCCATACGCTTCCAGTAGTTTTTTTACGTAAGGAAACTGTTCCGATAATTCAGTTGGGGTCTTAGCACGACCGCCTTTATAATCAGCATATTTTTTATTGCGGAATGTTTTCTTACCAGCATCAAAAGCAACTAAAACATGTGTTGGTTCAACACTCGTAATAATATTATCCAGCATTGTTTTAAATCCATAAACTGCATTAGTATGCAAACCATTATGGTTAACAAAACGGTCTAATGATTGGTGTAATGCAAAAAAAGCTCTGAAAGCCACACTATTCCCATCAATTAACAATAATTTCTTATTTTCTCCCATACTTTAAAACCCCTTCACTAAACTAGTTTTCTCTCACCTTAACTTACATTAAAAAGACTACGATCTAAAAAAAAGAAAAGAAGGCTAGGGCAAAATAATAATACGCCCTAGCCTCCTCAGTTAGTTTTAAAAACTTAGTTTTTGTTGCCAAATCCCGCAAAAATATTCAATAAGCTGATAAATAAGTTAACAAAATCAAGATATAATTGTAAAGCTCCCATTAAAGCTAAACTATTAACATTAACTTGACCAGCTGTTTGATGGTATAGTAACTTAAATTTCTGTGCATCCCACGCGATCAAGGCTGTAAAGATGATCACACCTACAAATGAAAAAACAAATGCAATCATCGGACTCTGGAGAAAAATATTAATAACAGATACGATAATTAAACCGATCAAAGCTGCTAACGCATGAGTTCCTACTCGAGATAAGTCATGTTTAGTTACGGTTCCCATAATCGCCAGAACCACAAAAACAGCAGCTGCCGAAACAAAAGCCATCGTAACATCTTGAGAAGTATATGCCGTTAAAATTACTCCAAAGAATAATCCTTCGATCACTGCAAACAGTACTAAGCCTGCACCACTTGCGACCGGTGAACGATCTGCCTTAAATGACATCCCGATAGCAATTCCAAATTGAACTGCGATTAAAATCCACATCACAAAACGGTTCTGTGCCATAAAAGCTAGGGTCTGCTGATAGTAAACATTCGAAATGAGATACGCTACTACTGCTGATATTCCGACAGCTCCAGCCATAAAACCGTACATTTTTGTTAAGAAACTATTTAAGCCCGCATTACTTACCACTTGTTGTTCATTATTCATTATGCTTTCACCTCTTCAATATTTACGCCATTAAGCGGTTCTTGTTTTTTCTTGGGAGGTTTTACCATTACAATAGCATCAACAACACGCTCATCTTCATTTTTCATCCCTGTGATTGAAAAAGTAATGACCTCTTTCATGGTATCCACTTTAATGACCTTAAAACTAAAAGTCACATTTTCTTCATGATACACTGGAAGTATAAAATTAACTGATAAGTTGACAACCTCGCTTCCAGGTCCCGGTAAAAGTTTTGAGATAGAACTTGTAATAATACCAGTCAATAATACTGGAGGTACAACTGGACCTTGGTATCCATTTTCTTTCGCATATCCATGCTGAATATATAAGGGATTATTATCATTAGTCATTCCCAGATAAAGTAATATATCGCGATCAGAAAGACTTTCATTGACTGTTAACGAGTCTCCCTCCGTTATTTCATCAATTGTTTTACCCTTTCTGTGTGTATCCTCTGACATAGATCGTGCCACCTCCATATAGTCTTAGCTATATTTTAGCATATCGTTTTCACAGGCTCAATCTATATGTGTATTGCTTATACTTATCTTAGGTTGTCACAGCCAATATCTATGCAATAAGATAAATTAATTATTTTTATAACTTAAACTACTTAATAATTTTTCATATGCGTACTCATATTTTTGGATATCACCGGCACCCATAAATACAACTACAGCATCATGAAAATCTAATAAAGGTGACATATTATCTAGTTTCAGCACTGTTCCACCCTTAGTGATCTTATTTCCTAAATCACCACTAGAAACATTCCCACCATGTTCACGAATTGAACTAAAAATATCTGTTAAGAAGACCTGATCTGCCATACTCAAACTCGTAGCAAAATCATCCATTAATGCAATTGTCCGGCTAAAAGTATGCGGTTGGAATACTGCAATAATTTTCTTTTTAGGGTATTTTTGTCTGGCAGCATCAAGAGTTGCCTTTATTTCTGAAGGATGATGTGCATAATCATCAATAATTGTCATATCAGCAACAAATTTTTCAGTGAACCGTCGTTTAACACCTTTAAAGCTCAATAATTCACGTCTTATCTCCTCTTGATCAACTTTTTCAAAATATGAAACAGCGATAACTGCTAAGCTGTTTAACACATTATGCTCACCAAATAATGGGATCTGATAATTACCGAGAAATTCATCATGGCGGTAAACATCAAAAGATGATCCTTTAGTTGTTCGTCTGATGTTAATAGCTCTAAATTCATCATTTTCTTCAGTCCCATAGTAATGAATAGGCACTTCTGCTTTTAAATTCCGTAAATTTTGATCTTCACCCCAAGCAAAGATTCCCTTTTTAGTTTGTGCAGCCAGGGTTGAAAAAGCATCGCAAACATCCTCAATACCCGTGAAATAATCTGGGTGATCAAAATCAATATTCGTCATAATGACATAATCCGGATGATACGCAACAAAGTGGCGCCGGTATTCATCGGCTTCAAAGACAAAGAAGCGCTCATTAGGTACACCCTTACCGGAACCATCACCAACAAGATAACTAGTTGGTGAGACACCGCCTAAAACATGTGCAAGTAAACCTGTTGTGCTAGTTTTCCCATGTGCACCGGCAATTCCGATGCTAGTTGTTTTCTCAATTAGTTTTTCTACAAGTTCTGGGTAACGGATTACAGTTAGCCCCATCTCGCGAGCCGTCTTAATTTCCTCTTGATCGTCAGCAAAAGCATTCCCCGCAACGATCGTCATTCCTTCTTTAATATTACTTTTATCAAAGGGTAATATTTTAATCCCAGCTAATTCTAAGCCTCGTTGCGTAAAAGTATACTTTTCAATATCAGAGCCTGTAACATTCAGCCCTTGGTCGTGCAGGAGCAAGGCCAGCGAACTCATTCCTGTACCCTTGATCCCAACAAAATAGTAAGTGGTGTCCATTTATTATTATCCTCTTTTCTATCATTGCAATCATTGCATAGTTTACCACAAAACATCTGGTATTTGTTTTAAATTTCTGAATATCTTATTCTGCTCTCAACTTATCAAGACCGCTCTGTGTTAAAAAGACATCGCGCGGTTTTGATCCTCTCGCAGGTGAAACATATCTCTTTTGCTCAAGTTCATCAATAATATTAGCAGCACGATTATAACCGATTGAGAAGACTCGCTGCAGTTTAGAAGTTGAAATATTTTCTTCATTCACGATATAGTCTAAAATACGGGGAAAAAGCTCATCTTCTTGTTCATTACGTTCAACTTGTTTTTTTAAATTGTCCGGATCAAAGGCATATTTTGGCTTTCCTTGAGAACGAACAAAATCTGCAATTTGATCAACTTCATTTTCAACGAATGTTCCCTGCAACCGCACTGGTTGACTTGCGCCATTCCCAAGATACAACATATCTCCCCGACCTAACAAGCGTTCTGCACCAGAGCAATCTAAAATTGTCCTCGAATCAACCTGACTGGAAACCATAAATGCAACTCTTGTTGGAATATTGTTCTTTATTGTCCCCGTTATTACATCGACGCTTGGGCGCTGTGTTGCGATAATCAAATGAATTCCAGCGGCCCGCGCCTTTTGTGTAATACGTGCAATATAGTCTTGGACTTCCGATGATGCGACCATCATTAAATCTGCTAACTCATCGATTATAATAACGATGTATGGCATCTTCAAACCATACTCACCATGTGCCTCTGCCTTTTCATTATAATTCTCAATATTACGTGCACCACCTGCTGCTAGACGTTGATATCGTTCTTCCATCTCTTCAACTGCCCATTTCAATGCGGCGGCTGCGGCAGCTGGATCAGAAATAACTGGTGCCAACAAATGTGGAATATCATGATAAGGAGCTAATTCAACTGCTTTAGGATCAATCAATAGCAGTTTAACCTGGGTCGGATTGGCTTTATACAATAATGAAACTAAAATACTGTTAATAAAAACCGATTTACCTGATCCAGTTGCTCCTGCAATCAAGCCATGTGGCATTTTTCTTAGATCTGTTACTTGCGGTCTACCAAACAGATCAACTCCAAGTGCAACAGTTAACGGAGAATCTTTTTGATCAAATTTTTTCGTTGCTAGGACTTCAGCCAACATAACCGGCCGTGAATGGAGATTAGGAATTTCAACTCCAACACTGCTCTTTCCTGGAATAGGTGCTTCAATTCTAATATCACGCGCAGCCAAAGCCAACTTTAAATCATCACTAAGATTAGTAATTTTATTAACTTTAACACCTCTGCCCAAAACAATCTCAAATTGGGTCACAGCAGGACCAATCGTCCAATCCTTTACACTAGCTTTAACATTAAAGGATTTTAAAGTTTCATTCAAAACATCAATCTGAGTAAGGACCCATTCATCCATCGATTCGTCTTCTTTTTTTACTGGTGATGGTAATAACGAAATTGGTGGTTTCTGATAAAGACTATTTGCAGAAGCTCCCACTGTTTCATGGGTTAAACTCTCTTCAACTATTGGAGCAGTTTGAAAAGTTTCTTTATCCTTGATATGTTCTTTTTCTTCGGCTGCAACTACTTTACCAGTCTGCTTAACACCAGAGTTCGAGAACGGTGTTTGACTCGATCTGCTAAGCAGTCGTCGAACTGCTTCTGGTTGACCTTCTTCTTTGACTTCGACTTCTTTTGTTTCTTCTATTGGTCCAGAAGAACTATCTTCAGCTTGGAGGTTATTTTGCAGGAATACGGATGAACCATTATTGCTTTGAGCTACCACACTGTCATTTATTTTGTTTTTAGCAGTTAGAGATTCCGATTCAAACGAGGTATCCTTTTCTACTTTATCTTTCTGCTCACTAGTATCTCGCACGTCCCGCTCATCACGTGGAAGAAGATAAGCACTTTTGATTGTTGGTTTCTTTTCATTTATAGCAATAGTATCTATTTTCTCTTTATCCAATAAATGTAAATGCTGATTTTTTGATAAATCTGCACTATCTATTAGATTATTTGATACTACTTGATTTTCACTTTCTACTTTTTTAGGTGTTTCTGGTGTTTCTGGTGTTTCTGGTGTTTCTGGTGTTTCTGGTGTTTCTGGTGTTTCTGGCGTTTCTGGCGTTTCTGGTGTTTCGTTGTTCTGTTCATCAGCGAGTATAATTACTTTGCTTAAATCAACTTCAGGTTCACCATCAAAAAGGAAAAATGTTTCACTTTCTTTTTTTAACTGCTCACAAAGATGGTTATATTTTGCCTCTTCACTAGTGAAAAGCTGCAGCTTCGTGATTGATGGTGGAACATATGTTGGTCGAAAAGCATGTCCGCCAAACCAACGATCATTTTCTTTTCCAAGCTTATTTTTAGTAACTTGTTTTATTTTTTTATTTTTAGCAACTTCTTCTGTTACACGTTTTGTATCTTTTTTCTTTTTTACTGCTTTTTTATTCATTCGGTAAAAAGCTGGACCATCATAATGCTGCATTATTTCTCATCCTAACACTAAAAATTGGGCTAGTATCAATGTTTTATCATCTCTACTAGCCCATTCTATCATAGAAAACATATTCTATCTTTTGTACTCACAAAATATCCTAATTTCTTAAATTAAATTCTAAACCTGTAGTGTATTTATCAGGATCAAGGACCAAAATTCCTTTTTTAGCTGGAGCATTAGGTAGATTCAGTTCTCTTGCTGAACAAATCATCCCATCACTTTTTACTCCTCGTAATTCCCCAGGCCAAATAACCTGTCCATCTGGCATAAAAGCACCGTTTTTAGCGACAACTACCAGTTGTCCCTGTGCAATATTGGGCGCTCCACATACAATCTGCAAAAGTTCGCCATTATCAACTCTTGTCTTGGTAATATGCAAATGATCTGAGTTGGGATGTTTACTTAGTTCTTCCACAAAACCGACTACAAACTTAGGTGCCTCGTCAGCAATAAGTTTATACTCAAAACCGGCTTTCATCAAAATACTATTTAATGCCATAAGCTGTTCGCCATTTAATATTACTTGTCCTTGACCAGCTAATCCCTTGACCATCTTAGATGCATCTAAAAAATTAAAGCCTAGTATAGTTCCATCATCTGCATTTTTAATACAAATAATTTTTCCCCTTTTTTCAACCTTCTGTTGTTTTGCATCTGCATGAACAACTGTAACGAGGATATCCCCCCAAACATTAGGATTATAACTTGCAATCACCATTTAACTTTTTCTTCTCCTTCTTACTGCAACCTAAATAGTACCTTATTACTTAAGTATGTTTTAAACTGCTTCAATAAGTTAACCCATTTAAAAACTATCTTAGTTTTATCTAGATCAGCTAACATTTATTATTTTTTTACAGTAAAACAAAATAATCTATTTAGTCGATCCGATTCAAGAAACTTTCTACCTGTTCCTTTGTTTTTCGATCTTTATTAACAAAACGGTCAATTTCTTTTCCATCGCGATAAACAACAAAACTTGGAATTCCCATAATCCCCAGTGATTGGCATAAGTCAATATTTTCATCACGATCAACCTGAATAAAAGTATAATCCTTATATTCTTCTTCTAATTGTGGCATTACAGGTTTAATAAACCGACAATCTGGACACCAGTCTGCCGTGAAGAATAGTACGTAGGTTCCTTTACTCAACTTTACTTCTAACTCTTTGACGTCCATTTTTTCTAAGTTTTGCATAGTATCCTCCTTAAAAAATTACTAATTTATACTATGTTTATGATTATACAGTGTTTTAAAATTAAAAAAAATCCTTTGTTTAGATTATGCAATCGTAAACGTTTTTTTTCAGCATTGTTGGTGCTATACTCTAGTCATAAAAAATAATTTCAGGAGAAGAGAAATGAAAACTTTTCAAGCATTTAGCTTACCGCTGACTTTAGGAATGTTATTCGGCTTTACTACCAGTATTTACATAAATAAACTTACGCGCCAGAAAAAGAAAGCTACTCCACAAAAAATATTAAAAAAAGTTAAAACTGCCTTTCAAAAAGAAATACCTATTCAAGGTGCATGGATCAACACCTTTACTCAGCCATTTCAAAAATTCGCCCTTAAAACCGATGTTTACTGTGGCGGTATCTCACGTTTTGAAGACCATCAACTTATTCAGTATCGCTTTTGGGCTGATGCTAAAACTGGTGGTGTAATCGATCTAAAACGCCTTTGAATTATATAGTTTAAAAATGAGCAGCTAATTTATAGATAACTTGCCCTCTTTGACTGAACTTTTTCTCATATTCAGTCATAACATTGTCTATGGCTTCTTCACTTTTGTGTAAATCTAATGAAATATTATCAAAAATCATCCCAAAATTATTCATACTCTTCAAGGAGTATTCAAACAACTTTTGGTTATCTGTTTTAAACTCCAGATGACCATCTTTTTTTAATACTTCTTGATATTGTTTTAGAAAAGTTGGATAAGTTAATCTCCGTTTAGCTTGTCTTTTTTTAGGCCATGGGTCTGAAAAGTTTAGATAGATAGTAGCTGCTTCTCCATCTTCAAAGTATTCACTGATACCACTTCCATTTGCACAAATCAACTGTAGATTGTCTAGTTGTAGTGCAAGCTGCTTTTTCAAAACAACCGCAGCTACGGAAGTTTGGATCTCAATCCCGATAAAATTCCATTCTGGATACTTTTGGGCCATTTCAATAATAAACTGACCTTTACCCATCCCGATTTCAATATGCAGTGGAGCATTATTACCAAAACGTTTATTCCACCTACCGCGGTAATCTTGAGGGCTGGTGGTAATAAACTGTGGGTTGGCCTCAATTAAAGGCTTTGCCCAAGGCTTATTGCGTAAACGCATAACTTACCTCCTATAACTTAATTACTTAAAAATAAAAAAGCCGGAACAAAAATAGTTTGTTTCAGCCTACTATAACATTAAAACTCTTAATTTAACTAGGAGATAAATCTGCTTAAAAGCTTAGATAAATCCCTGTTCTTTTGATATGTCAGCAAGCTTTAAGATGTCTTGGTTCATTTCCATGAAATGACCACGCTCGCACTGATGCTTGATTGATAATAATAAATTCAACATACAATACCATGTTATACGCTGTTGAAAAGAATCTGTTAAATCCTTTTCAAAATTAACCATCAACCATTTTTTCCAATCCTTACGTGGGACATACTGACACATTAACATACTCAAATCCATAGCTGGGTCAGCTAAAGTAGCCGATTCCCAATCAACTAAATACAAACGATTTGAATCTGATAATAACCAATTTTTATGATTCAAATCACCATGACAAACACGATAGTCTTGGTGAGCAAACTTTGGTTGATGTGATCTTAACCTATTAGCGACATCTTTTAGTAACGGGTGTTGCCTTAAAGAACTGCTTAACCCCCGAAAGTAATCTGCTAGCAAATCCTCAGGGAAAACATAACAGCCCCCAACTTGAAGCAGCATTTTCTTAAGTACATTAGAATCATGTACCCGCCGCAACAGTCCTGTAACTCGCTTATCTTTCATTTCCTCGCGAGTCAAACACCGACCGTTAAGCCACTCCTGAGCTGTTAATGTATCCCCTGTTGAAATATGCCGGGTCCATACTAGCCGTGGGGTTATCTCTTCTAATGAAAGAGCTGCTAAAAAAGGCG
This sequence comes from Liquorilactobacillus capillatus DSM 19910, assembly GCF_001434915.1. GTDB lineage: Bacteria > Bacillota > Bacilli > Lactobacillales > Lactobacillaceae > Liquorilactobacillus > Liquorilactobacillus capillatus. Next base: position 57,863 of record NZ_AZEF01000006.1, on the reverse strand, counting down.
AAGTATTTCGCTTTATAAAAAGCTTTTCCTGCTCTTTCGTCCCCACATATGCCATACCAGTGTTGCCGCCAATTGGATGGATCTGCCAACCGTCATCCAGTCTGAAATCCATATTGGTCAGTCTCCTCTATACGATACCTAACTAGTATAAGTCTACAAACTCATCCACTAAGTGTCAAGTATTTTTTACTGCACGTTTTGTCAAGAAGTTACCCGTTAGGAAGACTATCATTAAAATTATTATTCCTGCTATTTCTAACAGCTCCACGATAGAATGACCAGCAATTATGCTAGCTCCAAATAAGAAAATACTTGTTATGACCAGTAAGGTCCGCAGAACTTGTCTAAAATTAATAAGTTGTTTACCCTCTTGCAGAGGGTAGATATGCATAAAAACAATATCATCATAATCATGATAAAGGGGGAATAATTGGAAACCGATTAAATAGAGAAATAAAGCTGTCAAAAGAAGGGCTAAAATACTATTTGATATAAACATTAGGATAGTGCATCCAAGTAAGGTCAACCTTAAATATAAACTGCTATATTCACCTTTTCTAACTAATGATCGCCAGTATAAAAACTTGAAAATATTTTTTGGTGTTTTTATTTGCGGTAAATAAGTATCAAGTAATTTAAAACGATAAACCTTTCCCTTAATCTGGGGCACATCTGTAAAAAGATTGATAAAGCGATAAAGGCTGCGCAACCGGTGATCCTCAAGTTGCAACATTCTATTCCAACGGAAGACATAGTGAACCACTGCTTTTCTAAGCTGCCAATGCACTACTATTAATGTGCTAAATACAACTAACAATGCCACCCATCCGCTGAGATAAACTGCCACTAAAAGAACTACCAGCGGCCCAATAAATTCAAAAAGTAATTTGATCCACCAACGATCAAAATAATCGTTATAACCACTAAGAAGCAGCCGCTCAAGGTAAAGTGCCTTTAACAATAGCTGTGTTAGCCAAAGTAAGAAAATTTCTATGATGGTTAGATGGATTCCTCGTCCTAAAAAGGGTACTGCCACCAAAAAACAAAGTGACTGTATTATAACTCCGGCTGAGAAGGAATATCTGAAAGCATATTTAAGGAAGAAAAACATTTTATTTTCAAGAGGTAGTAAAAAAACTGTATCGGGCTTCTCTAAAAGAGAAACTAGACTTCCAAGCTGGAGCACAAGAACCAGAATAATGACTATTAAAGGTCTGCTCCACCAAACTATCGTACTAGGCAATGACTTAAGAAAATTGGAATAGCCTAGCCCCAACCCACCAGTAAAAAACAACAATGCAAGTACAAAATGGTCATTTAAGACAAACTTTGAGTAACGCAGCAGTATCTGCTGGTATTTCTTTAAACGTACGCTCCATAAATCATTCATGTTCAGTCACTTCCTGTGTTAATCCCAAATAAATTTCAGTTAAATCAGCTTGCTGATTTTGATAGGCCTCTCTTAATTCCGCAAATGTTCCCTGTATTCTCACTTTTCCTTGGTGTAAAAGGACAAAGTAGTTACAATATTCTTGCGCTGTACTTAAAACATGAGTTGACATTAATACTGCCGCCCCTCGTTGCCGTTCACTTTCAATTAGATTTAACAAATCTCTAGTTGCCAATGGATCCAACCCCAAGAATGGTTCATCAATGACATATAGTTTCGCCTCTGTTAAAAAAGCACAAACGATCATTACCTTTTGCTTCATACCCTTGGAGAAATTAGCTGGGAACCATTCTAATTTGTTAGCTAATCTAAATGTTTTAAGTAGTCTTTGTGCTCGTACCCAAGCTTTTTCTCTTTCTAAATTATAAGCCATAATCGTCAAATCGATATGTTCTTTCAAAGTTAACTCCTGATATAAAACAGGTATTTCAGGAATATAAGCGATTTTACTTTTATAACTTTCCGGATTTTCTTGAAGAGTTATCCCATCAATCGTAATTTTTCCACTTTGTGGTGTTAATAAGCCAATAACATGATTAATCGTTGTTGACTTTCCTGCACCGTTTAACCCTATCAACCCCACAACCTGGCCTGTGTGTACTTCAAAAGAGACATTTTTTAAAACCGGTATTTGGGAATAACCTCCAACTAAATTACTAACTTTTAATGTCATTATGCTCTCTGTTCCTTTCAGCTTTTTTCTTAGAGATATTATAGCATATTTTTTTAATCCACTAGTTTAAAAGGAAGCCTCAGCAGCCTGAGATAGTGTATACTTACTGTGAAGATGTTTGAAAGAAGGTCATAAGTATGGAAAATTGTATTTTTTGTAAAATTATTACTGGTGAAATCCCCAGCACTACAGTCTACGAAGATGAATGTGTTAAAGCTTTCCTAGATATTTCACAGACTACGCCGGGACACACTCTGGTTATCCCTAAAAAACACGTTGCTGATCTTTTTGAATATGACACAAGTTTAGCTGCAGATGTTTTTACACGTATCCCTAAAATTGCACGAGCTATAAAAGCTAGCGATGACTCAATCGTGGGAATGAATGTCGTTAATAATAATGGCGCTGTCGCATATCAATCTGTTTTTCACTCCCATTTCCATCTCATTCCACGTTATTCTAAAAGGGATGATTTCAAAATGGTCTTTGCAGATAATTCAAATAAATACAGTCAGGAACAATTAACTGAAATTGCTGCTCAAATAAAAGAACAACTTAAGGAGTGACAGTGTCTTGAAAACAAGTACAAAAGTAAAGCTACTCGGCTTAGTTATCAGTACTGGTGTTGCAGCATACTATTCACGGCATCAACTGCTGTATAAACTGCAACAAACAAAGGAACGTTCAACTGAGCTAAAGGACAATCTTACAGCAGTTATTGAAAAAACCGAGGATGTTTCTGCTAATCTAAAACGCCTCATGCACGATGTTGACAAGTACTCCCCTATTTTAGATGAACTAGCAGATGAGATTTCTGAATTTCAATTTCTAATCAAGCCTCATCTCGATAAGTTAGAGAAAGAACATTCATAGCCAAGCTGTTAGAGCGCTTATTTTTATTTGAGATTGGATAAAAGCTGAAGTTTCGTTAAACTTTTTCATTTTATCCAATCTTTTATTGCGTTTGTGTTATAGTTATTAACGTTAGTTTGTATACTTTTTTTCTATAGGTATACGAAGAAAAATTATGAATAGGATGTGTTTTAGATAATGAAAAAATGGGTTCTTGGTATTGCAGGAGTACTTATGACAATGAGTCTCGCAGCATGTTCAAAAACTGTTGCGACAACTTCGGGTGGTAAGATTACTGAAAGTGAGTATTATAATAGTATGAAAAAAACCTCATCTGGTAAACAAATTCTACAGCAGATGATTTTAGATAAAGTTCTTGAAAAACAGTATGGTGATAAAGTTTCTGATAAGAAGGTTACTAAACAGTTCGATGATTATAAAGATCAGTATGGTTCATCATTTAGTTCTGTTCTTTCACAAAATGGTATGACGAAATCTAGTTTAAAAAAACAAATTCGTTCAAGTTTGCTATTACGTGAAGCCGTTAAAGCAAACACTAAAATCACTAATAAACAACTTGAAAAGCAATGGAAATCATATGAGCCTAAAACGACTGTTGCTCACATTCTCGTAGCTAAAAAGGCTACTGCTCAAGAAATTATTAAAAAATTACAAAGCGGTGGAGATTTCACTAAGCTTGCTAAACAGTATTCAACAGATACTGCATCTAAATCCAAGGGCGGTCAGCTCTCAGCTTTCGACAATACAGATACTTCTTTAGATTCAACTTTCAAAAAAGCTGCTTTTGCATTGAAACAAGGTGAGTATACAAAAGAACCTGTTAAAACAAGTTATGGTTACCATGTTATCAAATCCGTTAAAAAACCTGCTAAAGGCAAGATGTCTGATCATACTGCTGAATTGAAAACACAAATCATTGATAATAAGATGAATAATTCTTCTTCACTTCAGAGTATTGTTTCTAAAGTCTTGAAGAAAGGCAACGTTTCAATCAAGGATAAAGACTTGAAAGATGTTCTCTCTAATTACCTTTCAACATCAAGTTCAAGTAATTAAAAATAGATAATTTAAAAGGCTAGGTCAAAATGAAATACTTCATTTTGACCTAGCCTTTTAAGTTTGTAATAATTTCGTGGTTTATACTTTCCTATTTCTCCTAGTAAGTGTTAGCTATGCTTACTTACTAAAAAGACGAGACCACGTGCCCCCTGTTCATCTTAATCTTTTATTATTTCATCAGATTGGACCTTTTCTTGTGGGCGATAAAAATTACGCCCATCCATACCAAAAATACGTTCTGAGAAATTTCCTGGCTCTGTGTGTGCTAATGTTCCGCGGAGCATTTGTATTGAAGCATCAAGCTCATCAATTTGATGTAAAACTTCTGCTTCAAGCAAGTGTGGTCGAACTGGAGAACCATATTCTAATAAACCATGATGTGCAAGAATCATATGCCGCAATAAAATCATATCTTCACTAGCCAGATCAATCTTTAACTGCTGACAAGCCTTAACAATCTCCTCGTCAACTAAAACAATGTGACCAATCAAATTACCTTCAAGTGTATACTTCGTCGCGATTGGACCTGAAAGTTCAATCGTTTTCCCAAGATCATGAAGAATTGCACCAGCATATAGTAAAGGTGCGTTAATTATATCCGCATACTGTTTAGCAATCGTATGTGCTAAACGCAACATTGATAATGTGTGGAAAGCCAGCCCACCATCAAAAGCATGATGGTTTTTTTTAGCAGCTGGGAAACTAAAAAACTGATCATGATATTTATGCAATAAGAACCTTACGACTCGGTTCCAACTTGGATTTGTGATCTCAAAAAGTGCTTGATTAAACTCCTTCTCCATATCATCTTTTGAAAGAGGTGCTTTTTTAACAAAGTCTTCTGGCTTCAGTCCTTCTTCTGCAGAAACCAGTCGGATATGATAAATTTTTATTTGTGGATTATTCTGATAGACCTCTCTTTTCCCTTTTAAGAGAATAATTTTACCTGGTTTAAAGTTGGCTATATCTTCTTCTGACGCATCCCAAAACTTAGCACTGATTTCTCCTGAACTATCAGAAAAATTAAACGCAATAAACTTCTTACCATTTTTAGCCAGTCTCACATCAGCTGATTTAATGAGAACGAACAATTCCATGTTTTCATCAATAATATAATCATAGATCTTTTTTTCCTTCATTCCTACTCCTGCCTCTCCATTCCTAACCGATCATTAAAATTTCTTCTTCACTAACCTTATCATAAATTGTCTCAATATCGATTGTAAAACATAAAACTTGTGTTTCTTTACTAATTTTCCGCAGTAAAGCTATCATAGCTTCTTTTCGATATTTATCAAAGTTCACCAGGGCATCGTCTATCATCAACGGTAAGCGATATTTCTTATTTAACTTAACAATAAAAGCAAAGCGTAGCGCTATATACAGTTGTTCAGTAGTCGCTCGTGATAGTTCACCCACTTCATAAGCAACTTGTTCTCTGTTAATCAGCTTAAGACGCCCTTTTGAAAGTATTATTTTTTCGAAATGCTTTCCAGTTAAATATGAAAAGTATTGTTGTGCCAGTTGAATTACATCCGGTAAACTACTTTGAGTGGATAATTCTAAAATACGCTTAAGCCATTGTTTTGCCGCGTTAAATGCAACCCAATCTTCAGCTTGTTCGATAATCTCCGTTTGAAGATTAGTTAATTCCTGCTCTAAAAGCGGTAGTTGATCATACTGTCCTAGTTGTTCTAACCGTACCCGCTGTTCAGTTACAGTGGTAATGATCTTTCTTAGCTGTTCTTGAAGAGTTATTTGTTTCTGCTCTTGTTGCTGGCACTTAAGTTCTAAATCAGTCTGATTGGGTATAGCTTCTAAAATTGCTAACATTGATTTATCCAATTGACCTTCTAAACTAGTAAATTTAATTTTATCACTTAGCTGCTCCTGCTGCATTGCATACCTTTTTTTAAAGATGGTTATATCTCGACAGCCTGTCAATGCTATCGTCTTTTTTATTTGCTCAGTTATCTGGGTAACTTGAGCAAGTCTCTTTCTCTTTTCTTGCTCATAGTAATCTATCAAATGTGCGTGTTCCCGCTGTTTACGAGCTAAAGGTGCTACCTTCCTCCGAAATGCTTGCACTTGTTCTATTCGTTGTAAAGTATCAGCTGAAAGTTTCAATTCTTCTTCACCAAAAATCGTTTGATGCATAATCATAGCCAGTTGCTTTTTAGTTTCTTGTAAATCATTTTTATTTGATCTGATCTTAGCTGTTAACTCTAACCACTGACGTAATTCAGCTTGTTCAGTTCGCAGACTTGTTAGCGGCAACTTACTACCAGCAACTGTTAACATTGAAGTTATTTCCGCGGTATTAATATTATCTGCTCTTGGAATTTCTTTCTTACGCTCTGGTGTTTTATGCACTAACTGTATATACAACAACAGCCCCGTTATCATTAGCCCCGCTGCCATTATAAGTTTTAAGCTCCCGTTTGACAACAACATTAATCCTAGCAAGAAAATTATTGCTAAGCCTCCTTCTAGAAAAAATGCAGGCCCTTCTCGCGGTATCGTTACTGCTTTATCTGTAGTCTTTCTTCGTGTCAGTGGTTGAGCACCTATATTTTCTCGCTTTTCAGCAGATTTATCTTGTTCTAAAAGTAAAAGTAAACGTTGCATATTCAATTTAGAAAAAGCCTGCAAAGTTTCTGCGTGCCAATTCATCTTCTCAGCCAGCTGATCTTGCTCTTGCTGTAAATAATCAAGTTGCTGTTTAAGTTGGCTAAACCGCTGAATAGTTCCATTCGCGGTATTAAGAAGTTGAAAAAGGTTCTCAAATTCTTCCTCATGCAGATTATAATATTTTAAGTCAGCCGACTCAAACCGTTGTTTTTCCTCAATAAGCGTCTCAATCTTAGCTTCTGCTAATTGCAGCATCTTTTTCTCGGTATTTAGAGTTAATTCCTCTTCCTCAACTTCACGATAATTCGCTGCTGTTATTTCAACAGCATCCGACTGCTCGGTTCTTTTATTATTAAGTTCTTGATATTGAACATATGTTGGCCAAAGACTTTTAGCCTTTTGTAGCTGGACAGTTTTGGTGTTACAATCCGCAATCTGAGCTTCAAGTTCCTCCTTTTCCTTTAGTTTTTGAAAGATTTCCCGACTAATTTCACTAAAGATACTTGTTTTAGTTCTAATTTCATTAATCACTTGCTTCTTTTGCTTATATTGCTTTAATAATTTATTTAAAAGTGGCACTCGTCCACTAGGTTTATACAGTTCATCTGCTTTTTTTTGAATTATTGCTTGTATTTCAAAAATCTTTTGACTTCCACTAGTTCCAACACTTAAAAGACTCTTTTCAAGCTCCTCTGGTTGTAATAACCCAATTAAATGTAATGAATCCTGATCAAAACAATAAATTTCATTATAAATTTTAAGTGTTACTGGTCCAAGCCATTTTTCGAGAAAACTTGCCGGCCACTGTTTCCCTGTTTTGACTTCTGTTAATGTGACCTTCCCTCCGTGACTACCCTTAACTCGTTCGATAACAAATTGACCATCATCATTCTCAATTGTAAGGGCTCCACCATATTTTGAACCATCTTTAGGATAATATTGCTCAACCGGTGTCCGTTTTGTAGCAAATCCAAATAAAATACTTGTTATAAAAGTACGTAAGGTTGTTTTTCCCGCTTCATTATCACCATAAATAAATTTTAGATTCTGCTGTAAATCAAAGGACACGTTACTCCACTTACCAAAGCCATAAATTTTAACAGCTATGATTTTCATTAGCTAATCTCCATCCATTTCTGTTTCTAGATAAGCTTTTGACTTATTCTTAATGTTTTCTATTGTTGCAGACTGTAAAAAGTGCTTCTCAATAAATTGGTACTGTACCAGATTATCTGCCAGTTGATAGAGATTGTTTGCTTGAAAGACTAGACTATCAGCCCTTTTCTCTGTTTCCATATCCCAAATATTATTTTGTTGAACCTTAAGATTTTTCAAAATAATTTCGTATAAAAATAAATTTTTATTACTTTGAAAACCATTTTGCAGCTGTTGTAAAAACATCCCGTTGATAATTCTTTCCTTCAACCCTGCTTCAATTGTAAAAGATACCTTTAAAACGACCCTTATAATTAATGCACGTGCAAAGGTCTTTTGCTCTTCTACTGCCATTAATTCAGCTACAACTTTATTTTGTAATGTTGTAAAAGTATCTTCTTTAGTAATTTTTAAATGTATTTCAGACCATTGTATCGTATTTACCGGACAAAAATGCGGAGTAAGCTTCCCTTCTTTTTCTTCAACAAGATAATATCCCTTAACCCCAGACTCCTTAATATTTTTACCTTGAATATTACCAGGATAAATAATAGGTGGTTCTTTACTCAAGACTTCTCTTTTATGAATATGCCCTAATGCCCAATAATCATAGTTTTTACTCTTTAACTCTGAAATTGAAAAAGGAGCATACCTAACTTTTTCGTATTCATTACTACATTCACCATGAATCATTCCAATATGCCACTTTTCAAAATCCTTGTGTGGAAAAGACTCGGTTTGGTTTTTAACCCATTGCCGACCATAACTAAAACTAGTTATACTGACAGATTGGCTCTCAACAAAAAAACTTTTTGTGGTTACCTGATTTGGAAAAACATAAACATTATCTGGATAAACAAACGTCCCTTCATCTAGATTTAAATAATCATGATTCCCCAAACAAATGTAAACAGGTACCCCTGCTTCTTGCAGTTTTGTAAATTCTTTTTGCAAGAAAAGCTGTGCTGCAACTCCTGGGTGCGGATTGTCATAGACATCACCTGCAATAAGCACAAAGTCAACTGTCTGCTTAATTGCTTCATCTACGATTTCAGTAAAAGCTGTCATCGAAGCAGTGTATAATTGCTTAAAAAAAGTATTCGGAATATTTTTTAAGCCCTCAAAGGGACTATCTAAATGCAAATCTGCCGTATGAATGAACTTCACTACTATTGCCCTCTCTCAATATAATTTGTACTGTCTTCTACCTTATCATCGAACACAAAAAGCACGAATTATATCATCAAAAATAATTCGTGCTTTTTAAGCAAAATTTGGAATTATAACGTCAGATAGCGGTCCAAGCCCAGTGCACATTATTCAATTCTGCACGTTATTATATGCTTTTATTTTGCCCTATCTAGTCTTGATATAATTCATTCACTGGTTTAAACATTATCTTATTAATTTCATCCATAACTTGTGCAAGCTGGCGTTCTTTCTCCATCAATGTCATAATAACTTTCTTCTTTTCAATCTTCTCACCTAAACTCTTGATTTGGTCAACATCACTGTCAGCTAGTTCACCTTTCATTTGTTTAGTCTGAAAGTCCATCTGAGCTTTTTGAAACTTTTTAAACTCTTGGTATGAAGCCTCATCAGCTTTCACTGCTGCAAAAGCCTCTTTCAGTTCCTTATATTCCTCAGTTTTACGTATATTTTGTTCTAATTCATTAGCAGAATCATAAATATTAATCATTGATTTTTCCCCATTTCATATTTCATTATTAGCTCTACCCTGATTGTAACATTATATTTTACTCTACCATAGTTAATTATCGGCCAAACCAACGCTCAACTTTTTGTTTGCCGGCATCGAATAAATTGGTTGCTTTCTTTTTGATATTTGACGTTGACTTGGAAACGTCGTCCCCAATATTCTGACTAGCATCCTTTAGATTATCCCAGACATTACTATTCTTCTTTTCAGCGGCTGCTACTCTACTTGAAGCACTTTTGACCCCAAACGATGTTTGTTTTGTTGCTGGGATAATAGCCTCCATCTCATTTTTAAATAAACCGGAACCACCTCGTGCTCCCTCTTCAGCCAATGAATGCTTAGTTGAATCGAAACCGACCCAGGTTGCAACTACAACATCTGGAGTATACCCCACATACCAGTGATCTTTATCACTAGTCGTTGTTCCATCTGCACTTTGCGTACTTCCTGTTTTACCTGCAATCGTATAACCGCTCGGCTTTGCATCAACCCCAGTTCCAATATTATAAACATCCATCATCATGCTAGTCATTTCTTTGGCATTTTTTGAACTAATAATTCGTTTAGATGAAGGATCCGTATTGTCGACGATTACCCTTCCCGAGGCATCTACAATTTTAGTAATAAAATGAGCATTTGTTTTAACACCCTTGTTAGCAAAGGCCGTATACGCACTCGCCATTTCGTAAGGAGATTCACCCTTAGTTAATCCACCTAACCCTAAACTTAAATTATTATCGTTTTTTGACACTTCCAAACCGAACTTCTTAACCATTTCATAGCCTGCTTGAACACCAATTTTGTTCAACAGCCATACAGCCGCTGCATTTTTACTCTCAGCTAGGGCTTTATACATTGAAATCTTGCCTGCATAAACGTTATTCCAATTATGTGGAGTATACTTATTTGTGCCATAGCTCTTAAACCTATCTTGTAAAAGTGAATCATAATGATACCCTGCCTCAAGTGCGGGGGCATACACAGCAATCGGCTTTATCGTTGATCCAGGCGATCTAACCAATTGAGTTCCACGGTTATAACCTCTAAAAACATGCGAACCTGAGCGCCCACCAACTACAGCTGCTACCCCACCAGTTTGTGGATTCATTGCAACTGACGCCCCCTGAGCCTTTGTCCCATCTTCTGCGTCATATGGAAATAAGCTCGTATCTGCAAAACTCTCTTGCAGACTGGTCTGATAATTTTGATTAAGCGATGTATAAATTTTATAACCGCGATTCATCACCTGTGACTCTGTTAGACCATACCTGCTTATTGCTTCATTGATTACAGCATCAAAGTAATAAGGATACTTGTATCCTGATTCATAATGATATTCATCATTTACAACCATTGTTTGCTGTTTATAAGCCTCAGCTTGTGCTGTGGAGAGCTTATTATTGTCAGCCATCAGATCAATAACGACATTACGACGTAATTTAGCATTTCGCGGATGATCAAGCGGGTTAAAGACACTCGGGTTAGTCAGCATTCCAGCCAAAGTTGCAGCTTGTGCTACACTTAGTTGTCGAGCACTAACACCAAAATATTTTTGGGCGGCATCTTCCACACCCCAGACACCATTACCGAAATATGCATTATTAAGATACATCGTTAGTATTTCTTTTTTAGAATATTCATTTTCTACCTGCATCGAAATAAAGATTTCCTTTGCCTTACGTGAGAAGGTCTGTTCCTGTGACAAGAAGGCATTCTTTACAAGCTGTTGTGTTAGTGTACTCCCACCACCGCTAATATAATCCCGACCTAATAGTTTATTCTTAATGTAAAGTACACCGGCACGCCCCATGCCCTTAACGGAAAAGCCGTATTCATGATAGAAATTACGATCTTCTGTCGAAAGAACTGCATTTTGTATATTTGGTGAAATATCATCCAACGATTTCCAAGTTCCCTTTTGCGAATATAAATATCCAGCCTTTTGACCTTGATGATCATAAATTTCAGTTGATTGCTCTAATTCCGCTTTTAGGTCACCGACTTTAGCCGTTTTAGCAACAAAAATAAGGTATATACTAACACATAAAAAAATACTCAAAACAACAACTGTTAACCAGCGCCAAAGATGATACCGCCATATTTTTCGCTTTAGCCAGTTTTTTAATTTCTTTAGAAAACTTCCAATTTTTCTCTTAATAAGATCAATCCACGAATCATACTTCATAATTTATGTTTAACCTCTTTGTAGATAATTTACTACATTTTAGCATATCGTCTTAAATATCAAATTAAAAAAAATAAGTTTAACATATAATTAAGAGATCAATCAGTAGTAATCGTTTTATCAATATATTTCTTGAATAAAGCACTAATATTTTTAGCATCTTCGCTTGACTTACTGATAATTAAAATTGTATCGTATCCTGCCATCGTCCCAGCTACTTCTTTAAGTTTCAAATTATCAATAATGGCCGTCAACACGTTGGCATTGCGTGGTAAAGTATGAATTATATTTATAAACTCGACTTGGGTTATATCTGTTACCATTTCATGAATGTTTTCGAAGAGCTTTTCTTCTTCAGACTGGTGATCCCCCTTAAAGACAACATAGTGGACACGACCATTTGTATCCTGCTCCTTAATAATCCTCATTTCCCGAATATCACGGGAAATAGTTGCTTGCGTAGCTCTGATACCCATACTTGCTAAAGCCTGCATCAATTCGTCCTGAGTTGCAATCTCATTTTGTGTAATTAGCTGTTCAATCTTAGCTTGCCTTTGTTCTTTTTTCATAATATTCCCTTCTTCAGCACCGTTTTAGGGTTATTATAGCAAAACTTGTCGCTTTAAACGAATTATTACTGTATATGTCTATATTTTTCAAGAAATTTTGGTCTTAAGATCCAGACATGACGTGACAATGTTATTAAGGCTCTCTGCTCTAATATAGCTAGTGTCGTGTTGACGGTCTTAGAAGTTGTTCCCACCAGATACCCCAACATTTCTCGCGTAATCCAGTGATCCTTGACCTTAAGTCCTTCTGGACACGTTTCACCGAATTTTTCACCTATAAATAATAGCTCTGCTACTACTCGTTCCCGCATTTGCGGGGCAGATAGATCGATTGCATGATTAGTTCGTTCTTCGATCAGTTCATCTTTCATTTGAATGTGTAATTCATGAATTCTTATATTTCTTTTGGTCAGACTTTTTATTTTATCAAATGGCATAATTAATACCTCAACACGTGAACAGGTATTAACCTCGAATAAAATACTATTCTTATTATTACCCGCAAACATAATAATTGGGAAAAAATCATTTTTCCCTAATAAAAAACAACGAATATTTTTTCCTTTCTCATTACTGATTTTTACACTAACAATACCATGGACTATCAAATAAACTTTAGAGAAGTCCCCAGGCCGATAACCCATATTATCTCTATGTTCAAACTCTCTGTAAGTACAAAAAGCTAAAAGTTCATTAATTGAATGCTCATCCAGCAAAGTGCCCACTCTCAACTGTGCGAGTTTTTCACTTATCAAAGCTTGTTGTCGTCTTATCATTCACTCATTCTCCATAATTCATATTAATTTATTAAAATGAATAAAAATAAATTTTATTATATTGATATTTTACACTACAATTATAGTTAAGAAACCGTTTTCGATAATAATTTAGTTAATTTTAATAAAAATTCTTTTGTTTTAAAAGTGTTTTCATTTTATACTAATCTAAACTACGCAACTTACCTAATAAGTAACTCTGCCGCTCAGTAACCGGAGTACAATAAATTCAACTCATCCTTTTAACTTCATTGTCTTTCCCAGATCCTAGGTCAACCAAAAAAGTGCACCGCTGTTGGGACTTCCTACTTTACTTAGTCACAAATTTTTGTCACTGCTTAATCTAAACAAAATTTATAACTTATTAAAGTGGTTCTCAAGTCCAGCTGTACACTTTTCATTTTAATTATTCACTTACTATTTACATTAAAATAACAGATTTTTCTATCAAAAATATCCGTCATATATTATAAAGATTACATTTCAACCGGAGCTTGAACCCCCAGTAAACGCAAAGATTCTTTTAAAACAACCGCAACACTTTTTACAAGTGCTACTCTAGCAATTAATTGATCATCACTCGTCAAGACCTTGGTATGAGCATAATACTTATTAAATGATTTAGCTAAGTGCAATGAATATTTAGCAACTACTGATGGTTCATATTCCGTCACCGCACGCTTGATGATTGCAGAAAATGAGCCTAACAAACGTAAAACTTCCCAGGCATCTTCATCATTTAGCTGATAGGCCGCCGACTTGGTCTCATTTAAATCCTGTTTAGCAGCCTTACGCAGTATGCTCATTGCACGTGCATGCGCATACTGGACATATGGTCCCGTTTCACCCTCAAAACGAACAACTTCTTCTAAATCAAAATCAAAATTATTCATTCGTTCATTCTTAAGATCATGGAAAATAACAGCACCTACACCCACTTGCTTAGCTACTAACTCCTTATCAGCAAGTTGTGGGTTCTTCTCTTCAATCTGCTTTTTAGCTAGTGCAACGGCATCATCTAAAACTTCATCTAGCAAGATCACCCGGCCAGCACGTGTGGAAAGTTTCTTTCCTCCTTGGGTAATTAAACCGAATGGAATATGATGAATATCATCTGACCAATCTTCCCCTAATTCTTTCAAAACAGCTTTGAGTTGTTTGAAATGATTGGTTTGCTCATTTCCAACTACATAAAGTGATTGACTAAAATCATATGTTCTTTTCCGATAAATCGCCGCTGCTAAATCACGCGTAATATATAACGTCGCACCATCAGTCTTCTTAATTAAGGCTGGGTTTAAATTGTATTTGCTTAAATCAACAATCTGAGCGCCACGACTCTCTTGGAGTAATCCTTTTTTCTCAAGCAATGTAACCACTTCGTCCATTTTATCGTTATAAAAAGCTTCGCCATTGAATGAATCAAATTCAACTCCAAGCTTATTGTAAATACGCATAAATGATTTTAATGACTCAGAACGGAACCATTTCCATAAAGTAATAGCTTCTGCATCTCCATCTTCAAGACGTTTAAACCATGCACGAGCTTCATCATCTAGTTCTGGGTGTGCAACATCTTCTTTATGGAAACGAACATAATATTCAAGCAATTTATTAATTGGATCTGCTTTAACTTCTTCTTCACTTCCCCATAACTTATACGCCTCAATCAGTTTTCCAAATTGAGTTCCCCAGTCACCCAAATGATTTATTTTTACAGGCTGATAATTAGTTTTAGCTAAGATCTTAGCGATTGAATTCCCAATCACTGTTGAACGCAGATGTCCCATTGAAATTGGCTTAGCAATATTCGGTGAGGACATATCAATTGGAACTTTTCCTTGCTGTCCTAGATCCTGGTTACCATAAGCTGCTCTCTCAGCAAGAATTTGGTGTAAAATAGTGTCGCTATAACTTCTTTTATCTAAAAAGAAGTTAACATACGGTCCCACTGCTTGAACTTCTTCAAACTCTTTAATGCTTATTTTAGCCGCAATCTCCTGCGCAATTACTTGTGGTGCTTTTCTCAGAATCTTAGCTAAAGGAAATGTTGGGAAAGCAAAATCTCCTAATGCTAGGCTTTTAGGCTTTTCAATCGTCTGGATAATTGTTTCCTTTTTTAATTGTCCTTCTAACGCATTATCTAACGCTGTTGCAATGAGTTCCTTATAATTCATGAAATTTCCTCCTTGATTTTAACGACAAAAAAACCCCTACACTAAATAAAATGTAAGAGACGAGATAATTCCCGCGGTACCACTCTAATTGATCAGCGATCCACTCAATTATTTAATTAATCAGTTCTTTTAAGGAAACGCGCTTCAGTTATATCCGTTACCTAGCTCACATCAACCTAGGCTTGCTTTAAACATCGACAGCTTACTATTTTTCCTTTTTAATCACTAAATACTCTTGTTAAGATAAAATAAAAGCGTCCCGCATTATAGGACGCTACCTATCTCTAAAACAAAGCGGGTGACGAGAATCGAACTCGCGACATCAGCTTGGGAAGCTGGAATTTTACCACTAAACTACACCCGCACAACACAGAGTAGTATATCACAAAACTACAAATGTGTCAGCTTCATTTTTAAGAAATCTTTTTCATACTTTTTAAACGGACGATCGCTCTTTTATGAAAATCACTAACTGCTAGCTCATCAGAATCATCATGTTCAATGATTGAAACCATTGCAGAATTCTCGTAGACTTTCTCAATCTGTCCAACAAAATCATGGTTTAAAGCACCGAACTTTTTACACTTGACTTTTTCACCAATTCCGAACTTTGTTTCCATTAATTCACCTTCATTTCTTATGTCCTAAGCATAATAGCAAATATAAAAAAATGATGCAACTTTTTAGTTTAGAAAAATACACTGTGGTAAAATCCTCTACTGTCTCAATTCAATCTGTTGTGCTGCAACAGTTTCATCAAGTTGGATATCTCCTTGTTTTTGTTTTAACATCTTCATTGCTTTCAGATAAGAAATAATCAAAACAAGACAGGAACCTAACCATGCTAATGGATTTGCAAAACATGTTCCTACATAACCCACAGAGGTTGCTAAAAGTAATGCCGCTATACAGCGCATTAAAAGTTCCACAATTCCAGCAAGAGTTGGAATAACACTTTCACCTAATCCTTGCAGGGTGTACCGTAAAATAAATAGTGTTGCAAGCATCAGATAAAAAGACCCATTAACATTGAAATAGATTTGCGATAGATTTAGGACTTTCTCTTCTGACTTACCCACAAATAAAACAACTAAGTTTCTACCAAAAAGAATGATCAACAAACCGGCAACGATACTAAAAGTACCTGAAACCAACAAACTTTGCTTTACTCCCTTCAGTATACGATCATACTTATGGGCACCGAAATTTTGTGCTGTAAAAGTTGCCATCGCTATCCCAAAGGACATCATTGGTTGAATTGCTACTTGATCAATTTTACTTGCAGCAGTTGTTGCAGCAACTGCTGTCGTCCCCAAACCATTTAACGCTGCTTGAATCATGATTGAACCGATTGCGATAATGGATGTTTGAAAAGCCATTGGCAAACCTACGTATAAGTGGCGCCGTAATTCTTGAGCCGTTATTTTTTTAAAATCACTTCTTCTCACTTGTAAAAGCGGCATCTTCTTAATAATATACAATATACAAAGTACTACTGAGAAGATTTGTGCTATCACCGTTGCAAAGCCTGCCCCTTCGACACCCATATGAAAAACAAGGATAAAAATCAATTCCAGGATAACATTAAAAACCGCCGCAACGATCAAAAAATAAAGTGGTGTTCGACTATCACCAAGAGCACGGATAATATTCGCTAATAAGTTAAAAGCCATTGAAGCAAAGATCCCAGCAAATATGATCGAAATAAATAGTTGTGCATCTTGTTTGATTGCTGCTGGTGTTTGCATTAAATTCAAAATATCATTGATAAAAAATAAACTCAAAAAGGTTAAAATTAAAGTTGCCCCTATACAGATAACAATACTTGCCGCAAAACTCACTCTGACCTTGCGATAATCATGCGCCCCAAAATATTGTGCTGTCATAATTGACAAACCAGCCGTAAGTCCTTGCGCAAAACCAATAATTAGAAACTGGATACTTCCGGTTGCGCCAACTGCTGCAAGTTCATTAACTCCAAGAGTCTGTCCCACAATTAAAGTGTCCGAGATACTATACAACTGTTGAAACAAATTTCCTACTAACAGCGGCATAGTAAACATTAAAATAAGTTTCACCGGACTACCTTTAGTTAATTCTTTCACCTTTTACCTCCTTGTTGACTCCAACATATCTTCTACAAAACAAATATCATAAACACAAATTCTTGAAAATTACAATTTCACATGATAGCACAATTACCTACTAAACGATAGCAAATATAGTTAGTTTTCCTGATTGAAAAGAAAATGTAATATAGTCTACAAATACTATCAAAACTAAATTTTCCACTCTTAAATTAGCGATATCTTTTTATTTATATTTTCTTAGTATTCTTTTGCAAAAGTCAGACTTTCCGCACCGTAACGTTCAAGCAAGTATTTTTGAATAACTTTAACAAAAGCCTGCGTTGAGGGAGTCTGCTGTGCTTCTGAATGTGAAACAAGACAAATCGTCCGGTAAAACCTTTCTTTAAAGGGATATTGTTTAACATTCCCTGATAGTTTCTGTAAGGCCAGTTCTGGTAAGATTCCTAGCCCTAATCCACTCTCAACCATTGCAATAATTGAGGCATCATCAATACTATAGTGAATTGAATTAACTGAAACATTGTATGCGTCAAGGGCACGCTTTGTATCCCGATCATAGTCAATTTGCTGTAGGATAAAGCTTTTGGACTTAATATCGTTGCGCGTAACTATTTTTTCCTCCTGCGGTTTAAAGCTTTCTGGCGCTATACAATAAATCGGATCACGATGCAGTGGCAGAACTTCAAGTTTTTCTTTAATTGGAAGTGCACTAAAACCAATATCTAACGTCCCTACACGGACTTGTTCAGCTACCTCATTAAAGTTTCCCTGTGTAACTGACAATTCGATCTTGGGGTATCTTTTTTTGAAATGACGAATAATATCTGGTAACCAATTGATACATACGCTACTGAACGCACCGATTCGAATTCGTCCCTCATTAAGCCCGTTAATCCGTGCGGCCTCTTCGGTAAGCTTGATTTGTGCATTCAAGATACCTTGAATAATTGGTAAAATTTTTTGACCATCTGGCGTTAAGCGCACTCCAGTCCTACTTCGGATAAATAATGCAAAACCAAGATCCTTTTCTAAGCCCGCAATTGAATGACTAATCGCTGAAGGCGTTACATTAAGCTGGGTAGCTGCCGCAAAAAAAGTTTTTTGCTTGGCGACCTCACTAAATACTTCATATGCAAATGTTGACATCGTAAACCCTCCTCTATCAATGAGTTGCTTTCACTTTAATATTATTATTAATGAATTATTTTTATTATAAGGATAAAGGTACACGTAATTATTCCAAAAAACAAGCTTTTAAAAAACCTGGGGACCACAACGGAGATAACTTAAAGAGACCACGGCAAAATAGTTTTGCGGTAGTCTCTTTCAAAAAATCAACAACTGGTTGTTAAGGTTTCTTTTTTAAAATAAAAGTCTTGTTTAAAACACACTGTGATATCTGGGTTTGATCAAGTACCAGAAGATACGTAAAGCCAAATAAAATTGTAAAAATACCTGCGTATAGAAAAGCAGTTATTTTTGTGTGCGGCAGATATATCAAACTTAGTAAATACTGCACTACCAATGTCCCTGCACACAATAATAAATTAGCAATGATAATTCTAGCTGAGTTCTGCAATTGTCCTGGTAAAAGACTATCTGCACTTATTTTTTTAAAGGCAAGTAAACTGGCTGCTAGGAAAGCCACAAAAGTACTGATAATGGCTCCGAATGCTCCCCATAAAGAAACACAGGGAATCTGCAATACAAGTTTCAAAATCAATCCTACAATCAAGTAACGGACAGCTGCTCGATGTTTACGCATTGCCTGAATAATCGTAAAAAAATCGGTAAAAAGTGCCAGACTAATACTTGAAACCAAAGCTGCTGCCAACAGCTTAGCTCCATAACTATCAAACTGAAAAAAGATTCCATTTACTTCCCATGACAATGCCACTAGCAGAGTAACTGTCGGAGCAAGTACTAACAACATTAAATCAATATTTTGACCGATAACTTCACTAATCTTGTGTTTGTCTTTCCGGTCATAATACCTTGCGAGTAGTGGCAACGTCGTTTCTGAGATAGCAATTGTCAGTGAGACGACCACCGTTGTTATCTTATTAGGATTAGCAGCAAAATATGTATACATTAATTCAGCCTGTTGCACTGTTGCACCGAGAATCGTAGTCACAACACTCTTAAATGTAATCTGATCAAAGAACTGTGCGATTGTGATCCCTGCGCCTACAAAAACAAACGGTAATGCATCTGCGATGATGCTTTGAAATAATTTACGAATATTTTGCTTTTCGAGCGGAGCACTTTCCTGATAGAGCAACCGATACTCCGGTAATTTAGACCGACTATAATTTAATAAATAGAGATAACTTGCAATTGTTCCAACAAGAGTTGCAAGTGTACTGTAATTAACGGCCTCTGTGTAATCTCCGTGAAAAACCTTCAGCACGATAAAAGTTGCACCAAGTATAAAGAGTACCCGTACAAACTGCTCCCACAACTGTGAGACTCCAAAGGGTTTCATATCTTGATTACCTTGAAAAAAGCCTCGAATGAAACTCATTGGCGGTAAAATAACCATTGTGGGTACTAGATAATAAATAGCTGTTGTCGCAGCATCTTTAGAAACAACCGAACTATGGGCAGCAATCAGTGGTGCGGTAAGATATAACAGTAGTCCACATATTGCCCCGGTTAATACCATAAAAAGAAAACCGTATTTAAAAACATGCAAACTATTCCGAAATTTATTTTGTGAGTTATAAGAAGCAACTTGTCGTGCAATCGCAGTTGGGAAACCCGCTGTCCCTAAAGCTAGAAACAATGAATAAGGTGTATAAGCAGAGTTAAAGACTGCCTGTGCTTGATTTTGATCTTTACCAAACATCATAAGCCATGGAATAAGATAAATAATTCCTAAAACCCGTGAGAAAATACTGCCGAATGACATCCAAAAAGCACCAGAGATTAATTTATTTTTCATTTAACATAACTCCTATTTACAAATCAAGCTTTATTTTAACATTTTGAACCGTTCTTTCTAGTAAAATGTTAAAAATTTTGCAAATATTTTGTAAAAAAATTAATTCTGCCCTTAATATGTCTTACCGGTTGCCTTAGCTCCAATATCTTTACGGTAAAAGCAATCTTCAAAGACTTGTGTTTCAAGAAAACGATAGACATTGCTCTGTGCTTCTGTAATGGACTTTCCTTCACTCAGGACAGTTAAAAGACGACCTCCATCCCCATGTAAAGCTGGTAATTTTCCCTTGACATTAGCATAGTCAACCGTAATTTTAGCATCCTTATCACTAGAAAGATCTGGTAGTAGTTGACTTTTAAGCGGCTTTTGTGGATAACCAGCAGCTGCTACAACAACTCCTAAACATGCTTTGGGGGAAGTTTCTACTTTAGGAAGTTTCTTATCATTTAAACAAGTATCGATCAATTCAGCAAAATCGCTTGCAAGCCGTGGTAAAACTACTTGTGTTTCAGGATCCCCCAAACGGACATTATACTCAATTACTTTAGGACCACTTGTCGTTAAGATGAGACCAATATATAAAATACCACAATAATCGAGTTCTGCTTTGCGCAAGCCCGCAACAGAAGGTTCAACCACTTCTGTCAGCATCGCTTGATAATCCTTTTTATTTAATTGCGGTACCGGACTATATGCACCCATCCCTCCGGTGTTAGGCCCCTTATCACCATCATAAGCTCGTTTATGGTCTTGTGCTACGGGAAGTATTCGATAATCTTTATTATTAACTACTACAAAGAGCGAGTACTCAGGGCCTTCTAAAAATTCTTCTAAGACTACCTTAGTCTGTTTACCAGCAAACTGCTCTTTAATCTGCTTTTGAGCTTGAACTGTATTTTTTGCAATTGTCACACCTTTACCAGCGGCTAAACCATCAGCTTTAATAACTACTGGTAGTTCAAAATATTTTAAACCTTGTAAGGCTTCTGCCACATTATCATACGCCGCAAACTTAGCTGTAGGTATACCATAGGTTTGCATAAAGTGAAGGGCAATTTCTTTTGACCCCTCTAGTTGTGCAGCTTTAGCATTTGGCCCAAAAATTTTTAAACCATCTTGTTTAAATGAATCAACAATTCCTGCGACGAGTGCATCCTCAGGTCCTACAAAAGTCCATGCAAGCTTTTTTTCTTTAACAAATTGCTTCAGCTTATCAAAAGCTAATTCTGAAAGAGGAACTGTTTCAATCTCATCAGTTTCCATGCCACTATTACCGGGAGCACAGTAGACTTTTTCAATCCATGGGCTTTGAAGAAGCGCTCTACATATGGCGTGTTCACGTCCTCCCGATCCGACAACTAATACTTTAAGCTTTTCTTTCATCAGTTTTTTCCTCCAGATTAGTGTCTGAAATGACGGATTCCCGTTGTAACCATTGCGATTCCATACCTATCAGCCATTGCGATCGAGTCTTTGTCACGGATACTTCCGCCAGGCTGTACGATGGCTTTGATCCCATGCTCAGCTGCATATTGGACGCAATCGTCCATTGGGAAGAATGCATCACTTGCCATTACAGCAGTATCATCAATTGCATTAAGTGCATGTTTAACAGCAATTTTAGTTGAATCAATCCGATTAGGCTGTCCAGCTCCGATACCCAACGTTCTTTCGGTGTTAGCAATTACGATTGCGTTACTCTTAGTATGTTTAACTGTTTTCCAAGCAAAAAATAGTGTCTGAAGCTGTTCTTTTGTAGGCGCATTTTGTGTAACCACTTGCCATTCCTGTGGATTTTCTTGTAGAGTATCCTGTTCCTGAACTAATAATCCTCCCATAACAGAAACTACTTCTTTTTCAGTTGATTCATCTTTTTCAGCAAAATTTAGTTTTAACAGCCGCAAATTCTTTTTCTTAGCTAAAATAGCATAAGCATCGTCATCAAAAGCTGGTGCGATAATAATTTCTAAAAATAACTGATGCATTTTTTTAGCTGTTGCTAAATCTACGTGCCGATTCAAAACAATAACGCCGCCAAAAATTGAAATAGAGTCTGCTTCGTAAGCCCGATCCCAAGCCTGTTCGATCTTATCTGCTTGTCCAATACCACATGGATTCATATGTTTCAAAGCAACAACAGTCGGTTGGTTAAATTCACGTGCAATCCTAATTGCTGCATCTGCATCCTTAATATTATTGTATGAGAGTTTCTTACCATGCAGTTGTTCTGCATTGGTAATTGCATATTTTTTAGGTAACGCATCCCGGTAAAACCAAGCTCGCTGATGGTTATTTTCACCATAACGCATTGTATCTTCAAGTTCGTAAGTCAAGGATAATTTTTCAGGTGCCTCTACCCCAGCTTGTTCAGAAAGATATGCAGCTATTAAGGTATCATAAGCTGCCGTATGTCTGAAAACTTTAGCGGCTAATCTAGCACGTGTTTCAAGACTAGTAGTCCCTTGTTCATCCAGTTCATTAGCTACCACAGCATAGTCAGCACTATCAACGACGACCGTGACATCATGAAAGTTTTTGGCTGCACTCCGCAGCATACTTGGACCACCAATATCAATCTTTTCAATTGCCGTTGTTAAACCAACATCTGGTTTCTCGATTGTCTCTTTAAAGGGATAGAGATTAACACAGACTAAATCAATTGGTTTAATATGAAGCTTTTCCATCGTTTTAACATGTTCAGGAACATCACGTCTACCCAAAAGTCCACCATGAATATAAGGATTCAGTGTTTTAACCCGCCCATCCAAAATTTCAGGAAAACCTGTAACTTCTTCGACTGAAATAGTTTTAAGTCCAGCTTCCTCTAAAACGTGTTTTGTTCCGCCTGTCGAAATAATTTCAAAACCTAAATCTACAAGTTTACTAACAAAAGGTATAAGGTTCTGTTTATCTGAAACACTTACTAATGCTCTTTTCATTGATTATTGTGCTCCTTCTGATTGAATTGAGGTAAAAGCTCTTTGATAACCTGCGGGTAAAGTCGATGTTCACATTCATGGACACGTTGTTCTAACGTTTCTAAACTATCTGTTGCTAGAATTGGAACATGCTCTTGGGCAATTATAGGTCCTGAATCAAGCCCAGCATCAACAAAATGGACTGTTACTCCTGTCTGCTGCCTCTTATCAGCAAAAGCTCGTTCGATGGAATGCAGCCCAGGATACTCAGGCAAGAAGGCTGGATGTAAATTAACAATTCTGCCATCATAGTTTGCCAAAATAGTTGGTCCAATAACACGCAGATAGCCTGCTAAAATAATAAAATCAATCTGAAATTTTTGCAAAAGTTTCATTATTTTTTCTTCATACAGACGTTTCCCGCCACACTCTTTAACTGTAAAAGTTTTAACGGGAATATGATATTTCTGCGCACGAGCAATTACATGTGCATCTGGATGGTCACAGAATAACAAACCAATCTGACCCATTATTTCATTATTTGCGAACTTCTTTGCAAGTATTTCAAAATTTGTTCCGTTACCTGATGCAAAAATAGCAACTTTCATTGTCTCAGTCCTCACTTGATCTCTATTTTAGCCTCATTTTGGGGCCGTTCAACTAGTTTTCCAATTTGATAGAATTGTTCATTCTCAGCTTTTAATAAAGATTCAACAGCTTGGAGCTTAGAGGGTTCAATTGCTAAGACCATTCCTAATCCCATATTAAATGTTTCAAAGCAGTCATTTTTACTTAATTTTCCTAATTCTGTCAAATATTTGAAGATAGGTGCCTTAGGCCAGCTAGTACTATCAACAACTGCTTGCAGGTTATCATCAAACATTCTTGGTAGATTTTCAACTAACCCACCACCCGTAATATGGCTGATACCATGGATAAGCCCTTTCTCAATCAAAGGCAGCAGAGCTTTAACGTAGATTCGCGTTGGTTCTAATAAAACATCCCCAAGCTTTTTACCATCTAATTGTTCAAGTTCAGCATCAAGTGCAAGTTTATTATCTTTAAAACAAATTTTTCTTACTAGTGAAAAGCCATTTGAATGTAAGCCACTTGAAGGTAATCCAAGCAAAAGATCTTCTGCTTGTGGTAACCGCGGTGTTAATAGACTTTTTTTCTCGGCTGCTCCAACTGTAAAACCTGCCAAGTCATACTCATCTGGTGCATACATATCCGGCATCTCAGCTGTTTCTCCACCAATTAGTGAGGCTCCAGCTTGTTGGCATCCTTGGGCCACACCATGAACGATCTCAGCAATTTTGACAGGATCGTTATGTCCAGTTGCAATATAATCCAGAAAGAAGAGTGGTTGTGCTCCTTGTGCTAAGACATCATTAACACACATCGCAACACAATCAATTCCAATCGAATCATGCTGCTTCATTTTTTGGGCTATCATCAGCTTTGTTCCTACACCATCAGTTCCAGAAACTAGCACTGGTTCTTTAATTTTCATAACACTCAAATCAAATAAACCGCCAAATCCGCCAATTGCTCCCATCACACCTGGTCTTGCTGTCAAGGCAACGTCCTTTTTGATTTTTTGAACAAGTTCATAACCCGCATTAACATCTACGCCTGCTTCTTGATAACGACTCATTAACCAATAACCTCCCGTGTTTGCTGCCGTTTTAACGATTTTAAATAACCCGCTTCGTAATCATAGAGTGGGGTTGGATACTTCCCATCAAAATAAGCTACACACAGTCCGCCGTTAGGAGCTTTTTGTGCATCCTTCAATGCTATTGCTGCTATTAGATTCTCAATACTCAAAAACGATAATGAATCTGCATCTATAATTTGGCGCATCTGCGCAACCGTATAATTTGCCGCCATCAATTCTGAACGAGTCGAGATGTCAATTCCATAAAAACAAGGGAAACGCAATGGAGGTGATGCTATTCGCATATGAACCTCTTTTGCACCGGCTTCTTTGAGTAAGTGCACTAATTGCTTACTGGTTGTTCCCCGAACGATTGAATCATCTACAATAACGACCCGTTTACCTTCAACAACACCTCTAACAGCTGAAAGTTTCATCTTAACACCACGTTCACGTAGTTCTTGTGTTGGTTGAATAAATGTTCGAGCAATATATTGACTCTTAATTAACCCCATTTCATATGGTAAGCCGCTCTCCTCAGCAAACCCACTCGCTGCTGATAGAGAAGAGTTCGGAACGCCAATTACCATATCGGCGTCCACTGGTGCCTGCTGCGCTAGCAATCTCCCCATTTTTTTGCGTGCATTATGGACAGTTACTCCGTGAATAATAGAATCTGGTCGTGCAAAATAAATATATTCCATCGAACAAATCGAGAGTTTGGTTTTCTGAGTATAATGATCGATATGCAGACCCGTTTTATTGATCATAATCAACTCACCTGGTTGAACATCACGGACAAACTTGGCTCCGATCATATCAAAAGCACAGGTTTCACTTGCGATTACGTATTCACCACTATCTAGCTGACCCACTGAAAGCGGACGGAACCCATTAGGATCAAGTGCAGCAATCAGACTGTCTTTACGTAAAAGAACAAAGGCAAAACCGCCATGAATTTGGTTTAAACTCTGTTTTAAAGCAGTAATAAAATCTAAGTCTTTTTTCTGACGAATAAGATGGATTAAAATTTCCGTATCGGACGTTGATTGAAAAATAGCTCCTTGGTCTTCCAGTTCTCGCTTTAACGATGCAGCATTGGTAAGATTACCATTATGTGCCAACGCAACATCACCATCATGAAAATGAAATAAGAATGGTTGAACATTTGCTAAAATATTATTTCCGCTTGTTCCGTAACGAACATGTCCAATTGCAGCAGTGCCTTTCAAATTCTCTAAATCTGACTCATTAGAAAAGACTTCGGCAAGTAACCCACGCCCTCTAAACTGTTGTAAGCTCTGTCCATCACTTACGACGATCCCTGCGCCTTCTTGCCCACGGTGCTGAAGACTGTGTAATCCAAAATAGGTCAAGTGACTTGCTTCTGTTGTCCCCCAAGCACCAAAAATACCGCATTCTTCATTTAGTCCTTTGATTTCATAAGGCATGGTATTGCGTCCTCCCACAATCCTTTGACTACTTCCAAATCTAAATTAAATTGACCATCTTGATAGGTAAGATGCAACTGTGATTCACCAGAGACCTTTCCAATAAGTGCTACTTTATCCTTCATTTCGGCTAAAAATTGTTTTTGCTTTGCTGGAGCAACTGTCACAATAAAACGTCCAGCCGTCTCACTGAAAAGCTCGGCACCACTCAAGGAAAGCTCTCCTTTAATACCATACTTTGTTCCAAAAGTCGTTTCTGCTAATGCAACAGCCAGACCACCCTCGCTTAAATCATGTGCACTTGCAACTAGCCCCTTTTCCATCGCAGTTAGCAGTCGCTTCATTCTTAATGTTATTTTAGTAGTATTTACTTCATTCAAAGAACCACTAATTTCACCTAACTGCATTTTTTGTAGTTCTGATCCAGCAAAGTCTTGCTTCGTCTGACCTACGAGGTAAACGAGGTCACCTTGATGCTGAACAAATGATGGAATAATATGCTTAAGATCTCTGATCAGGCCGACCATCCCAATCATTGGAGTTGGGTAAATAGCTTTACCATTACTTTCATTATATAGAGAAACATTTCCTGAAATAACTGGTGTATCTAACGTCCGGCAAGCTTCTGCCATCCCTAAAACTGATTGATGTAATTCCCAGTAGATCGCTGGATCATTGGGATCACCATAATTCAAACAATCAGTTACAGCTAATGGTAAAGCTCCACTGGCAATTAAATTTGCGGCTGCTTCTATAACAGCCATTTTCCCACCAATTTTTGGATCAAGATAAACAAATCGACCGTTGCCATCCGTTGTCATTGCCAAAGCTTTTTTTGTTCCTCGAACCCTCAGAACAGCCGCATCGCTCCCCGGTCCGACAACTGTATTTGTTCGTACCTGTGAATCGTAGGTTTGTGTAAACATTTTTTTTGAGGCAATTGTCGGCTGTTGCAAAAGCTTCGTCAGCACTTCAGCCGCGTTATTAATTTGCGGTATCCACTGCTGCTTTTTTTGTGCTTGCAAAATCCGCTGTGGGACCTGTTCTTGACTAGCCTCTTCCAGGACATCGTCAGTCAAACTACTAACAGGGATGTCAGCCACAGTCTGACCATTGTGTTTCAATAGGTACTGTTTTCCTGCAACTACTCGTCCGATCACAACTGCTTCAAGCCCGTAATCCTCAAATAGCTTTTTAACTTTTTGTTCAAATCCGGCCCGGATACAGAGTAGCATTCTTTCCTGTGATTCACTCAACATAATCTCATAAGCAGACATTTCTGGCTCACGTTGTGGAACATCATCTAGCACCAGCTCAAGTCCGCTCCCAGCTTTAGACGCCATTTCACAACTTGAAGAAACCAATCCAGCAGCACCCATGTCTTGAATACCTACTAACCAATCAGCATGCTTATTAGTTAATTCAAGGCAGGCTTCCATCAGTAGTTTTTCCATAAAAGGATCACCTACTTGTACAGCCGAACGCTGTGTTTCTTTTTCATCACTAAAATCAGCTGAGGCAAATGTTGCTCCATGAATACCATCGCGGCCAGTTTTAGCCCCAACGTACATCACAGCGTTACCTATACCTTGTGCACGTCCAACTTGCATATCCTTTTGTTCCATCAATCCGACACACATTGCATTAACCAATGGATTCCCTGTATAACAGTCATCAAAGGTCATCTCTCCGCCAACCGTTGGAATTCCCATGCAATTACCATAACCACCGATTCCGGCAACAACTTCATTTATTAAATATTTTGTTCGAGCTTGCTTAATTTCACCAAAATGGAGTGAGTCAAGCATTGCAATAGGACGAGCACCCATACTGAAGATATCCCGAATAATACCGCCAACACCCGTGGCAGCTCCTTCATAAGGTTCAATTGCTGAGGGATGATTATGACTTTCAGCTTTAAAAACAACTGCTTGTTTATCTCCAATATCAACAATTCCAGCACCTTCACCGGGACCTTGTAATACACGCTCGTTTTGGCTTGGAAATTCACGTAAGACAGGTTTAGATTTTTTGTATGAACAATGCTCGCTCCACATAACCGCAAAAAGCCCTGTCTCAGTATAATTAGGCAAACGTTTAAGCAATTTTTCACAAATATAATTATATTCCTTTTCACTCAATCCCCAGTCGAGATACGGTTTATTACTTTTTATTTCTTGCGGGCTCATTTCAGTTGCAATCAAAGTGCAGCCTCCTCTTTTATTTTGCCATTTTCAAGAATAGATTTAAAAAGACGTAAGCCATCTTCATTTCCAAGTAAAGCTTCCACCGCTCTTTCAGGATGAGGCATCATTCCTAAAACATTTCCTTGCTCATTGGTAATACCCGCAATATTATTTAAACTGCCATTGGGGTTCTCACCTGCATACCGGAAAACAACCTGGCCATTTCGTTCAAGTTTCTCCAAAGTCGCCTTATCTGCATAATAACTGCCATCTGCATGTGCAATTGGCAAAC
The DNA here is from genome assembly GCF_001434915.1 of Liquorilactobacillus capillatus DSM 19910. GTDB lineage: Bacteria > Bacillota > Bacilli > Lactobacillales > Lactobacillaceae > Liquorilactobacillus > Liquorilactobacillus capillatus. The sequence goes on along the minus strand of NZ_AZEF01000006.1, from coordinate 29,054 downwards.
TTATGTGTTCTCCAGCCTGATATTGTGTTGTAAATGCAGTTTGATTATTACTAACTTCAAGCTCAACTGTTTTACAAATAAATTTTAGTCCATTATTTCGTTTTAATGCTCCTGGAAGTAGCCCAGCTTCGGTAAGGATCTGAAAGCCATTGCATGTTCCAAAAACAAATTTACCAGCTTGCGCAAACTCAATAATCGCAGGCATTATATTACTAAAGCGTGCAATTGCGCCACTTCGTAAGTAATCACCATATGAAAAACCTCCGGGAAGCATAACTGCGTCAAATCCCGCCAAGCTTTTCTGTGTATGTGAAACGTATGCAACATCTGCATGGCAAACGGTATGCAGAGCTTCATAAAGGTCAATATCACAATTTGAGCCAGGAAAAACGACTACAGCAATTTTCATTAAGCTTCCTCCATAATTTCATAACGATAAGTTTCTAGATTAAAGTTAACTAGTAATTGTTCTGAAATTTGAGCAACTGTTTCTTTAACTTTTTCTATATTTCCTTCTACTTCAACGTCAAAGAATTTACCAACATGGACTTGCTTTACTTCATGATATCCTAAACTATGAATTGCTTCAGTAATCGTCTCACCCTGTGGATCAAAAACTGATTCCTTATAAGTCACAAATATTCGGACATTAGTCATTAGAGGTTCCTCCCAGTTTTTTCTCTAAACGTGTCAGTACTTCTTCATAGACGGAAGTTAAATCACCTAAATCACGCCGGTAGACATCTTTGTCCATATGTTTCTTACTTTTCAAATCCCATAAACGGCAATTATCGGGCGAAAATTCATCTGCTAAAATAATTTCATTTTGGTTAGTCTTCCCAAATTCAAGTTTAAAGTCCACTAATTGAAGATCAATTTCCTTAAACAATGCTGTCAGCAACTTGTTTACTTTTCGTGAAATCTGCCACATCGTTTGAAGGTCCGTTACCGATGCTATCTCTAGTGCACTAATCTGTGATTCATTTATAAATGGATCATCTAATTCATCACTCTTAAAATAAGTTTCTTCAACTGGTGCTTTGAAAACCAAACCTTCTTCGATTCCAAAACGAGATGAAAAATGTCCAGCAGCAATATTCCGTGTTACTACTTCAAGCGGAATAATCTTGACCTTTTTAACTAGCTCTTCTGTTGCTGAAACCTTACGAATAAAATGTGTTGCTATCCCATTCTCTTTTAAGAACTTAAAGATCAGACTTGAAATCTGATTATTCAACTGTCCTTTACCAGCGATTTGATCTTTCTTTTTACCATTTAATGCTGTCGCTTGATCCATATAAACAACACGAATTACATCATTATCAGTCGTCGTCCACATTTGTTTGGCTTTTCCAGAATAAATAAGCTCGTCCATAATTTCAAATCGTCTCCTTTAATATAAAACACGAATTATAAGTGCGTAGATAGACTTAAACAGTCGCTATTTATGTTAAAGATTAACAATTTTTTGATTAATAGTCAATAGTAAAAACCCGAACTTTGAACAAAAATTATTAAGAAAAGTTATTATTAAGTAAATAAGAGTTCAATACAATCTATTTATAAACATTTAAGCGCATCAAAGCCGAACATCTTAACAAGAATAACTTATACCAGCTATCAAAAATTGAATTTAAGATAGTGAACGTTATAACTTCTCCGTTCTAATAATTAAAGCCAAAAAAACTGGCTTAAACGAGGCAATCCTCATTTAAGCCAGTTTTTTTAATTATAAGATCTTTTAGTCAGAGTTATGTGTAAGCTTAATTCTGATGCTTAATTATTTAAGGGACAGTTATCTAAGCTAGTTTTACTTACCTAAACCGACACGCTCAAAAAGATCATCAACATGGCGTAAATGCCAATGGTAATCAAACGCATCATCAAGATCAGCCTTAGTTAGATGTAACATAATTTGTTTGTCAGCCTCTAATAACGGTCTAAACTGAACTTGTTTGTCCCATGATTCTGCTGTCTTAGGTTGGATCAAATCATAAGCATCTTCTCGACTCATTCCTTTATCAATTAACTTAAGTAAAACACGACCACTGTAAATCAATCCAAAAGTCCGTTTCATGTTGCGCTTCATGTTATCCGGAAAGACCGTTAGCTCTTCTAGTATTTTTCCAAAGCGATGCAGCATATAGTCAACTAAAATTGTTGTATCTGGTAAAATAATGCGTTCCGCTGACGAATGTGAGATATCTCGTTCATGCCATAACGAAACATCTTCATAAGCTGTAACCATATGTCCACGAACTACCCGTGCTAAACCGCAAATGTTTTCTGAACCAATCGGATTTCGCTTATGTGGCATTGCTGAAGAACCCTTTTGCCCTTTGGCAAAGTGTTCTTCAACTTCTCGTGTTTCAGATTTTTGCAACCCACGAACCTCAGTCGCAAACTTCTCCAAGCTTGTTGCAATTAATGCTAAAACTGAGATATATTCAGCGTGTAGGTCACGTGGAAGTACTTGACTTGAGATTTCTTGTGCACGGATTCCTAATTTTTGACAAACATACTGTTCAACATATGGGTCAATATTAGCGAAAGTACCGACCGCACCACTGATTTTCCCAGCCTCAACTCCTGCAGCCGCATGTTCAAAACGTTCAATATCTCTGTTTATCTCTGAATACCATCGTGCAAGTTTTAATCCAAAAGTTGTTGGTTCGGCATGAACCCCATGTGTCCGTCCCATCATCACAGTATATTTATATTCTTGTGCTTTCTTTGCAACAATTGCCTTAAACTGTTTTAAATCTTGACGAAGTAATTTGTTGACCTGCTTTAATTGATAACCATAAGCAGTATCAACAACATCTGTACTAGTTAAACCATAATGAACCCACTTTTTTTCATCACCTAGAGATTCAGAGACACACCGTGTAAACGCGATTACATCATGGTGTGTTGTTTGTTCGATTTCAAGGATTCTATCAACCTTAAAACGTGCTTTTTCACGAATTTTAGCAACATCTTCTGTTGGAATATGTCCTAGTTTAGCCCAAGCTTCATCAGCTGCAATTTCAACCTGAAGCCAACAGTCATATTTTTTCTCATCAGTCCAATTTGCTGCCATCTCTGGCCGTGAATATCTTGTGATCATTCTTTTTTCTCCTTTTAATCCCAGACTTTTGTACTAGCAATTTCGTCTAAAGTGTCTGTAAGCTGATCAGTTAGAATTGTTACATGTCCCATTTTACGATCGTGTCGAACCTCACCTTTACCATAATCATGGAACTGCCACTGTGGCTTCTCCTTAACCAGCTGTCTACAGCCAGCCACATGCTGTCCTAAAATATTTACCATTACAACAGGTTTGAGCAGTTCGATTCTAGGCATTGGCCAAGCACAAATCGCTCTGTTATGAATATCAAATTGAGAAAAGTTACATGCTTCAATTGAATAATGTCCAGAATTATGTGGACGTGGTGCCAGTTCATTGATAAAGATCTTACCTTCAGCATTAACAAACATTTCAACTCCAAGTATTCCACATAAATTAATTCCTGCAGCAATTTTTTTAGCCATTTGTTGTGCTTTCTGTTGTACGTTTAACGGTAAACGTGCGGGAATAATACTCTCATGCAGAATCTGATTACGGTGAATATTCTCACTAACAGGAAAAACTGAGGTTTCACCACTTGCGCTGCGTCCAATCATGACTGAGCATTCTTTATCAAAATGAACCCAGCCTTCCAAAATACATTGCCCCTTCTCAAGAAGTTCTGCCGCTTCGGGTAGATCTTCTTTTTTCTTCAATACTAACTGAGCCTTGCCATCATAGCCACCCTGGCATGTTTTTAAAACAGCAGGGTACCCGATTTTTTTAACAGCTTCTTCTAAATCTACCACATTATTGATTGCTGCAAAAGGGGCTACTTCCAAACCATGTTCTTGTAAAAATGTTTTTTCTCGTATCCGATCTTTCGTAATCGCTAGTAATTTTGTGCCTTGAGGGATAGAAACTATTTCTTTAGCATCTTCTAATGCTTGCAGATCGACATTCTCGAATTCATACGTTAAAACATCTGAACGCCGAGCCAATTCTTCAATAGCTTTTAAGTCAGCATAAGGCGCAACAATCTGGTCATCAGCCGTCTGACCAGCAGAACAATCTGGATTAGGATCTAAAATAAGTACCCGAAAACCGGCTTTTTTTGCTGAAAAGGCCAGCATTTGCCCTAATTGTCCACCGCCAATAATCCCGATCGTCCTACCTTGTTCAATAAACTTAGTCAAGCTGTTCACCACTTTTCACTGAATCATCATGTTGTTTTTTGCGAAAAGTAAGTAACTCATTCTGTAAGTCTTTATTATTTATAGCTAATATTTGTAGTGCTAACAAGGCTGCATTCTTTGCCCCAGCTGTACCAATCGCGGTTGTTGCTACTGGTACACCTGCTGGCATCTGCACAATTGATAACAACGAATCAAGCCCATTAAGCGCGTGGCTTTGAACAGGTACACCAACAACTGGTAAGATTGTATTAGCAGCCATCATCCCAGGTAAATGGGCTGCTCCTCCCGCACCGGCAATAATAACCTTAACTCCTGCCGCAGCGGCATTCTCAGAAAAGGCGAACATTTCGGCTGGCATGCGGTGTGCTGAAATAACATCTTTAGTATATTCAACCTGAAATTGATCTAAGATTAAGGCTGTTTCCTTCATTGTTTCCCAATCTGAGATACTGCCCATAACTATACTTATTTTGCTACTCACATCTATCCCTCCACTTTTTATTTAGCTTACCAAATCAAAAAATGAATGTCAAAGTAAAAATCGAACTATTCTATGTATATTCAATTATTCATACGTGTTATTTTCAAGAACTTATTTTTCAAAGGTATTAAGGTTATTAAAAAGTACATATACAGCGAAGAGGTTGGATCAAAAAATGATCCAACCTCTCTCTTCTATGCTTATATAAAAGAAGAACATGTTTATAGTAGTAAGTCTTATCTTACCTAAATCGATACTATTAAAACCAACTCTTACAATAAACTAAAGTTACTATTTAAAATCGAATAACTATTAAATCGTGCTATTTCCCTAAAATCAAGTATTTAATTTCTAATCTTCAGCTGCAGACATTGCTTCTAGTATAATCTCTAGGTGATCACGCTCTGCTAGCAGATTGCGTCGTTTCTCATCGTAAGCATTCAAAAGATGACGTCCACGACTGCTATGATTTATCTTTTCACAAACATCATTAAGTTCAGCAACTTTTGCTTCTGCAGCTTGATACTCCGCTAAAATATCAAATTTATTGCCCATGACAAAACCCCCTAAAAATTAGTTGATTATCTGACTTGAATAATCTAACATGTTTTGGCAGGTTTGTGAACCTTTTTATGTTACGATTAGTTTACAATTAATTATCAAAAAAATAACTAATTAAAAAATTAAATCTGACTTATGAGTTCCCTTACATAGATCTTTAGCCTGCATGTATTTTAGAATAAACTTCCTTACTTTTATCCGCTAACGTCTGCACATCTCGTGCAATCATAAGTTCCTCATCTGTTGGGATCATCATCACAGCTACTTTTGAATCTAGACTTGATACAAATTCAGCTTGTCCTCTCAGCTTATTCTTCTCTTGGTCAATTGTTATGCCCATATAGGCAAGACGTTTCATTACTAGTTCCCTAACTCGAGCCGAATTTTCACCGATTCCTGCGGTAAAAACAATTCCATCTAAGCCGCCCATCTCAGCTGTATAAGCACCGATATATTTAACAACATCTTTAACAAAAATATCTTCTGCTAACTGTGCTCTTTCATTCGTTGCTTTCTTTTCTTCTATATCGCGCATATCTGATGAAATGCCTGAGATACCTAGTAAACCAGACTTTTTATTTAGATCATAAATAATTTCTGGCATTGAGTGCATTTTTAATTTTTGCATCATAAACGATATCATCGCTACATCAGTATCACCAGAACGTGTCCCCATCGTAATACCAGTAAGAGGAGTGAAACCCATCGAAGTATCAAAAGATTTACCGTTTTTGACGGCACAGATCGAAGCCCCGGCACCCAAATGACAGGTAATGAGCTTAAGCTCTTTAAGTGGTCGTTCCATCATTCGTGCAGCTACCCTTGCAACATAACGATGACTTGTTCCATGCGCTCCATACCTTCTTACTCCATAGTTGTGATACCACTCATATGGGACACTGAAAAGAAAATTCGTTTTAGGCATGGTTTGATGAAATGAGGTGTCAAAAACAGCAACTGCAATTGCTTTAGGCAGGATTTTTTTAAAAGCCTTAATTCCCATTAAGTTAGCGGGATTATGGATAGGCGCATATTCAGCCAGTTCATTTATCTGCCGCATCACTTTGGTATTAATAACAACTGATTTTTTAAAAAACTCACCACCCGCGACCACACGGTGACCCACTCCTGTAATTTCAGCATATTCTTTGATAATATCAAGTTCGAGCAACAAATCGAGTAACTTCTTAACAGCAGTAGCATGATTTTCAATATGTTCTGCTTTTTCAAAGCTCTTTGTTTTATTATATTTAATTTTAATTTTTCCTTCATCCAACCCGATTCGATCAAAAAGACCTTTGGCAATAACCTTTTCCTCCGGCATCTCAAATAACTTAAATTTCAAACTCGAACTTCCAGCATTAATCGCAATAATCTTTTGCATAACAATTCCTCCCAGCTCTTACTTAAAACGTTTTCATATACAATATAACAAATTTCAAGACAAAATTCACTAATATCTAGCTAATCAAAGTTTTTATTTATTACTTTAACCAAAAAACAGACTTTTATTTTCTCTAAAAACAACCTACAATAATGGTTATAACACTATTGGAGGCTCCTCATGGAATACGAACAGGACTTAATCAGCTTAATTAAAGAAACACCCGAACTAACTAGCTTATTAGAGATTATCAGTACTTTTAAGCTCTCAAATTGGGCATTATGTGCTGGTACAATTAGGAACCTAATCTGGAGCCAGCTATCATACCGCCCATATTCAGCTATCAAAAATAATATTGATATTCTTTACAGCAACTCATCGGAATCCTATGAACATCTACTAACTACTAGAGCACTAATTACTCAAAAATACCCAAACTACCTTTGGAATCTACAGAATACAGCTTTAACTTCTACAAATGGACGAGAACCCCATGGTAAAGATCTGCTAACAGCTATTTCAACAATCCCTGAAAACTGTAGTGCAGTTGGAGTCTATCTTGAGAATAACAAGCTGCAAATAATAGCACCTTATGGTCTTAAAGACCTTTTTAAATTTGAAGTTCATCCCTCACCACTTTTTATGGCGGACCCTAAAAAGCTACAATTTTATCGTCGACGGATGCTTAGAAAAAACTGGCCAGCACTATGGCCTGAAGTCCTTATTTTTGATGATTAATATTCTTTCTCATGTAGTACTAGCTGAAATAAAAATAAATTGGTTTTTATTAGTAAAAAGGACAGAACCAGTTCAAAAAATAATTTTTGAACTGGTTCTGTCCTTTGTTGTTTTACTTTAGTACTGCTATACACTAGTTCACTTATAACAATAATATCTCCAAACAAGATTCCTATAATTGGTAGTATCCTTATACTGTCATCAAATTACAACACTACTAACTACCAGCCGATATCATCTGCATTAGCAGGTAACGCTAATCTTCCCTCTTCTAGTTCTGAAAAGGCTTGTGCGATTATTTTGAAAGCCTGATGTAGTTGTTCTTCCGTTATCACTAACGGTGGTTGAAATCTCAGAATATTAGTCTTCAGACTAATAATAATCGCTCCCAACTTAAAAATACGATAAATTAATTTAGTTGCTGCCAATCCATCTGGTTTGTGCGTTACTGGATCAATGATATCTATTCCACCATTAAGACCATAGATACGGCACTGACCGATAAAACTATGCTTAGCCTGTTCAGCTTTAAAAAAGGCTTCTACCTCCGTGCCTAGTAAAGCTGACCGTTGAACTAGTTTTTCATTCTCAATAACATCAAGTGTAGCCATCGCGGCCGCCGTTGTAACAGGATTACCTGAAGTAGTAAATAGATGTGCTGGTGCATCTAGAGAATCCATTATCTCAGTACGCCCTATTACCGCACTAAGTGGTAGTCCGGAAGCAAGTGATTTTCCGACTGACATCAAATCAGGTTCGACCCCAAAATGTTGGATTGACCACCATTTACCCGTTCGACCTAATCCTTGGTTAACTTCATCTACTGCAAATAAAATACCGTTTTTATGCGCAAAGTCAGCAACCTTGCGTATAAATTCAACTGGTGCTTTCACGATTCCACCGTCACCTTGAATTGGTTCAATAATAATTAATGCTGTCTCTTCAGCTGGGAGAAAAGTTTCAAAAGGACGTTTAAATTCAGCAAACATTCTCGCCACAAAGTCCTCTTCACTCTCGTTTTTTGTACGTTGCCACGGATCCGGGTAAGGAACCTTAACTACATCCGGTAGTAAGGGTCCTATTTTCCGTGTCATATTCAGACTCACAGCTGATAAGGATAATGAACCATAAGTTGCTCCATGATAAGCACCCATAAAGCTTACAAGGTAAGGGCGTTTCGTATATGCCCGCGCAAGCTTGATAATACCATCATTAGCATCTGACCCCGAATTACCCCAGAACATCTTTTTGGGCCCACTTATAGGTGCTAATTTGCATAAACGTTGAGCCAACTTAGCTGCTGGTGTATTGGCAAAATAAGCGGGTGTATACTGAATTAATTTAGCTGCTTGCTTTTGGATAGCAGCTACAACATGCGGGTGCGCATGACCTGTATTCACCGCAGAGGCACTAGCTAACAGATCAATATATTCGTTTCCTTCGATATCTTTGATGATGGCACCTTTCCCAGAATCAATCACAATATTAAAGTATTTAATTCTAGCTGTTTCAGCAAGGACATTGCTCTCATCGTCAAGTAAACTTTTATTATTAATCATTTTTCTGACCGATCTGCGCGTTTGCTAAGGTAAGAGTGGCGCATCCCATATGCAAAGTAAATAATCAGGCCTAAGATAAACCAAATTAAAGCATAAACTTTAGCATCATAATCCAACCCCCAGAAAACACCTAAAGCAGCTAGGAAAGCTACTGCTGGTAAAACTGGATAAAACGGCATCTTGAAAGCTGGTTCAGGAATATCCTTACCTTCACGTGAACGCAAAGCATAGATTCCTAATGAAACGAACATAAAAGCAATCAATGTACCCGCTGAAATTAATTGGGCTAGAAACGCGAATGGGAAAAGTGCTCCCAGCAAAACACCTACTACTCCTAAAACTAATAACGAACGATTAGGTAATTTTTTGTCATTTAAAACGCCCAGCCATTTTGGTAACATTCCATCACGACCAAATGAGTATAACAAACGTGAACCGGCGAGCATCATTCCAATCAGAGCTGTAAACATACCGACAACAGCAACCGCTTGAACAATTAAAGCGATGACAGGGTGTCCGCTTTGACGTAACGCCCAGCCAACAGGTTCAGCATTATTCGCGTAGCTAGAATAGTGAAACATTCCGACTAAAACTAGTGAAACAGCGACAAAGAGAATAACGGCAATTAAAAGTGACCCCAGAATACCACGTGGCATTGTCTTTTGTGGGTTTTTCGCCTCGGCCGAATTTGCAGCAATTGAATCAAATCCAATATACGACAAGAAAATTGATGAAACACCTGCGTAAATACCTTGCCAACCGCCAAATGAAGAGCCATCTGCATTAACATGATGTTCAGGAACAAAAGGAATATAGTTTGCCTTATGCAAGGCAGTTGCACCAACAAAAATAAAAATTAGAATTGCAATAACTTTTAAGACAACTAAAACATTTTCAACACGTGCTGCACTTGATGCCCCTCTAGATAACAAAACAGCAATTAATGCAATAACAACAACCGCAACAAGGTCGACAAATCCACCGTCTGTTCCGAATGCATTAGCTAAATACTTGGGAAGCTCAAATCCCAGCGGCTCCATTAACCCTCTAAAATTAGCTGATAATCCTGAAGCAACAAAAGCAACAGCGATAAAATACTCCGCCAGTAAAGCCCAACCGGCAATCCAACCAAAAAATTCACCAAAAATAACATTAATCCATGAGTAAGCTGAACCGGCAAACGGCATTGCTGATGACATCTCCGCATACGCAAACGCAACTAACCCGGCAACAATAGCCGCCGCAAGGAATGATAACGCCACTGCAGGGCCTGCATATGATGCAGCAACTACTCCTGGTAAAGTAAAAATTGACGTCGAAACGATTGTCCCAACTCCAAGAGCAAGAAAATCCTTGACTGTCAAAACCCGTTTTAAATGTGAGTCTTTATCTTGATAAACATTGGGATCTTCTTTTAAAAAGAGCCTTCTCATAAGATTTTTCATATAAATTCCTCCACGGTGTAATTAAAGTTGTAATAAGTTAGAAAAATTATAACAAATATATTAGAAAAGTCAATCATTTCTAATACTAAGAAAGTAGATAAGCAGTATACTTACAGCCCTTGACCATTTCAACATTAATTAAAGATTAGATAAGCAGTTTAGGAGTCTCATTAAAAAATATTTTTATTTATTGAGGCTTATAAAAGACACTTAAAATAAGTGACATATTACACTTATTTTGAGTGTCTACTTTTATTTCAAATTGTAATGTATAAGGAAACTATTATTATCAAATTCGCACCTGACAAAGAGCTACTATCTTTGCCCCAAAAAGACTGAAATGCTTACTTAAATCTCACTTTTTCCTAGTAAGTAAGCCTGCATAAAGATTAGTGGTGCACAGACAATCAAGAAAGTATACTTCATTAGGCTGAAACCCATTCGTAATAGGGCTTCCCGAGGATCATTTTTATTTATACGCGTTGTTGCAACACGCGATAATGGGGTTGCCTCCTCAATAGTACCGGTTTCCGATACCATCCCCTTCTTTCGCTGTGTCCGCGATAAAGATTCAGTCAATTCCTTATCTTTGATCCTTTTTTCCTTAAAAGAACGTTGGTTAAATGGGTAAAGCATAATATAATTACTGAGTAGATAATAATTTAAAAGTAGCCTCCAGTCCGCGCTTTTAACAAGGTTAGCTAACGCGACTAAAATAACGAAAGACCCTAATCCTTTCAAAAGCGATAACCCATATTCTTTCATAATATCCATTAGCAAAACTCCAATTCTCTTACATAATTATTCATAACAGACACATGGAATATTTTACCATAAAAAAAAACCTGCTTTCAGCAAGTTCTGTTAGTTTAAAAAAAAAGTAACTTTAAAACATATTATATCCAGCGAGGTCTCTTATCTGCTGGTTATGCCTTATTAATCGTTTTTATCACTTTCTCATCTAAATAATTTACGTAGATTGAAGTGATTGTATACAAATCTAAAAAATAAACTACTTCAAGTAATGAAGCAAAAAAAGCCATTGCGACAGAAAGCCAGAAAAGAACCTGTCCTAAAAGAGTCCAACGTTTTTTCTCAGCTGCAACTCTCATTAATTCTTGGCTTCCTGCTACTTCTACTTTCTCTGCCTTATCAAGATTAACCTTACTTCGCAATTTTTTGACTGCTAAACTTGTTTTTAAATTGTAGACAATCAGAAAAACAAGACTGCCAACAGCGATAATTTCAAGCCATGTCATCAATCAATCCCCCTACAGTACTGATGGCAAATCAAATTTCTTCTTTACTCTAGCTAACGACCATTACATCGCAACGTGCCATTCGGATAACATAATCAGTAACTGCTCCCATTAAGATCCGCCCGACTGGACTCATTCCTGTTTTACTTATAATAATTAAATCAGTATGATATTCATCTGGAAATTCCTTTGATATTATCATGCGTGGCGAGCCAAAACGTGCATGTACAGAGACATCTTTATGTCCAGCCTTAAAGACCTTATCCTCTAATTCCTTTAGATAGGATTGAACATTTTCAAAGGTCGAATAAATAATATCACCGGTTGGGTCAATCACTCCCCCAATATTGCTAGCAAAGTACTTTACATCAATAACGTTTAAAATATCGAGATGCGCATCATTGCGTTTAGCAATTGTAATCGCTCGTTCCAAGGCTTTCTCTGCATTTTCTGAACCGTCTACTGGCATCAATATTCTTTGATATTTTTGTACCATGGCCCCCACCTCTTTCTTTTTTTAATTATAACATTATTACGTTAAATTGTCCTTAAGACCTGTTTACACGATCAAGGTAGAGTCGACAATTGACTCGTATCCAATCAAGATTTTCAAATAATGGTTTTTCATTATCAAGTAATAAAGCCATGTTTTCTAATAAATCATAGTAGTTACTGGTATCTTGCGATTTATTTTCCAATTCCGAACAGCAGGATTTAATAATCGTCTTTTCTACTAATTCTGCACGATGGATATCACCAGATAAAAAAAGTTCAATCGCTCTTTGTGATTCTTCTCGATAAATTCTAGCTCTTTCAACTAAATAATTTTTATTTACTTTACGCATACTTAAAACTCCATTCGCCAATAATGTTTTCGCTTACATTAGTATTTATTCTAAGTTATCAAAACTATTAATGCAAGAAAATAGTAAATTTCTTAAAAACTTAGCAAACTCATACCAAAATAAGTTCTTTTATTTTTTTAACCCAGGGTGTATACTGTTTAAGTATTATTCAGTTGCCCTCGTGGCGGAATTGGCAGACGCGCAGCGTTCAGGTCGCTGTTTGGGTTTCCAAGTACAGGTTCGACTCCTGCCGAGGGCATTTTTTATACAATTTAGTCAGATGTGAAAGCCTTGAAACGTTGATTTCAAGGCTTTTTTGTAAACTTATCTAAATTATCACATTTAATATAATTTTATTCTTGCTTATCTATTAAAATAAAATGTCGAATCAAATTACTATTGTCTATACTTTGCTTATTATATATATCAGTGTTTTTACGTTGATCCCTAGATTTTAGCGTTTTATATCTGCACACTTCTCTACGTGTATAAAACTTATTAAAAATCCATTTAAAACTATATTTTAAATAAATTTTTATTATCAGAACATATTACTTGAATTTAAATTGAAAACGTATATAATTCTCTCTTGTAGTTAAATAAAAAGGAGGGGAAAAACTATGCTGAAATGGTATTTAGTTGACCTTAAAGACAGAAAAAACATGACTAATGTTTTAGTACAGGCTTTTTCTCCAGCGGAAGCTCAAGAAAAAGCAACACAAGACTTAAAATAAAACTTAAGCACCTCTAAACTATAACTGTACTAAAACTAAATAATATTTTTAATTATTAGATCCAGTAGTGATTTTTTTCAAATCATTACTTGGATCTTTTTAATTAGATTTATTCTGAGTTTTAACGAAAAACATTAAACACATCCCCTATCTACAGCCTGAAAACAAAACCTTCTTTATTATGAAAAAGTACAATTGTGTTACACTCCTTAAAAGGGGATGATTCTATGCGTACTCGGTTAAAACCATTAGACTTTTTTAAATTAATAATGTTTATTATCTCGGTTGAACTAATTGGTTCATTTTCAGCCTTTTTTGCAGGCAATATTAAGTATGTTTACAACAATTTACATCTTCCCCCATTTTCTCCACCTGATTTTCTTTTTGGAATTGTTTGGCCTTTTCTTTACCTTCTAATCGGTATTGCTGGTTTTATTATTTGGCATCATTTTCCAGATCACAGAAGAGTTGGCCTTCTTAGTATATATGGAGTCCAGCTATTTATTAATTTTATCTGGAGCATTGTTTTCTTCAATCTAGAATATTACTGGCTTGGTTTTCTGCTCATTCTTGTACTTGATTTATTGGTGCTTATTTGTATTATTCAATTCACAAGGTTAAATAAAGTTGCTGGTTTTTTATTGTATCCATACTTTATTTGGCTCTTGTTTGCCACTTATTTAACTTTTGGCGTTGCTTGGCTAAACTAGTTTTTCAGACAGATGAAAGTCTTTTCAATCTAAAAAGAACTAGTGTAAAGCCTATCTCTTACTCCAGTCCTACGGAGTTTTGTCTGAACATGAAGCAAACGAGTCACCAAGCATTAACATCGTAAGACGGACTTTCAACTAATTTACGAACATGTAGTTAGCTATCTTTTAACGTACGTTTCAGCACTAAAGGTTTGGAAAAAATTACCATGAAAAAAGAGTGCGCGACTTTTGTCCCGCACTCTTCATGTTACCTGTCGTAAAAGCTATTTCGATGTACTACTTTAGATTAACTTTTACGTGCTTTAACTCATACTATTTCTATCTTTACTATCTCTAATCCACAGCAAGATGTTTCATTCTAGCCTTAAAGTCATGACGGCAGATCTCAAATGTCCACGCCCAAATCAAATGACCTAAAAACTCCGAAAAATGTTCATCGAAAGGCTGCATCCATGGTGCTGGGACGGTTCCTAATGCTGGCAAAATAATAATGTGGAAAGCAATCCAAATTACAAAACCATAAACGGTACCTTGAAGAAAGGTAACTTTGAGCCAGTATTCTGCAATCCAGCAATAAAGAATAGCAAAAACAATTGAAAAACCAAAATGTAAAATTAAGCTAACAAAGGGAACGTGCTGTCCAGAATAAGTGAAGTAAGCATGTGTAATTTTATAAGGAATTCCCATCTGTTGCATCAGTTCTTGTGGTGGATTAGTTAGATTGCGAATAGTTGTCCGTGGGGGTAACAAACCTTCCCAACCGATTTTTACAAAACCGGAAATAATCCCTCCAATTAAACCTAAATATACTGCACGCCAAAACTTAGTTCCGGCAGACTCTTTTGCGACACTTCGCATAGTGACACACCTCTCTTATAAATTTACAGTGTTTTAGCTTTAATAATTCAACACTGTACAAGACTATCTTACATCAAAATCTTATTACTTCAACCCTTAGATATATTATACTTAGTATTAGTTTTTCTCACTAATAGCCATTAGCTCGATCATTTTTTTAATTAGATTGACAAATATTTTATTATCGCGTAGTCTAAAAACAATATTAAAAGTATTATAAAAGAATAACCTTATTAATAATAAGACTTCATCATAAAAACTGCTTATCTTTAAGTATTTATCCTAGACTCCACCCTTAACTGGGTCTAAACTTAATAACTATAACTAATAATTAGGTTTGCTGCTATACTAAAATAAGTGACCATGTTTTAGACTCAAATCTAATTTGAATTTAGTTCTCATCGTTTTTACCCACTGCTTCTTTTAATATTATTGCTCATAAATAACGATAATAAAAAAGTAGCTTTTAGCTTCTCATTAGTCATTATCAAGAGGAAGCAAAAGTTACTTTTTAATTTTTGTAAGTTAATTTACTAAAGGAGAAACGACAATGATCCCTAAAATTGGAATTGCAAGTAATCATCTACTTCACCCTACTGAAAGATTTAAAACAAATTATGTTGACTATATCCAAAAAGCGTACGTTGATGGTGTTCGCCAAAGTGGCGGGCTTCCACTTGTCTTTCCGCTTGGTTATTCTGCTGAAGCTAAAAGCTATCTTGAACTGGTAGATGCTTTACTACTCGCTGGAGGACAAGACGTTTCACCTGCGTTATACGGCACTGAACCAATTAAAGCATTAGGTGAAACTGATTTAGCTCGTGATAAATTTGAAATTGCTTTAGTTAAAGAAGCCATTAGACAGCAAAAACCTATTTTAGGAATATGCCGTGGTCAGCAACTCGTTAATGTTGCCTTAGGAGGTACTCTCTTTCAGGATCTCTCTTCTCAAAAACAAATCTCAACTGTGCATAATCAGTTTCCAACTGATTTTGATATTCAAACTCATTATATTACTACTAACCAGCAGTCTTGGATAAGTAATTTATTTGGTCAACGTTTATTTGTAAATTCATTTCACCACCAAGCAGTAAATAAATTGGGGAGTGGTCTTTCAGTTGTTGCTCGAAGTGACGACAACATTATTGAAGCTCTTGAATCTAACGATGGTAACATTTTTACAGTTCAATTCCATCCAGAATGTTTATTTAAAGCACATTCCGAATTTAGTCAGATTTTTGCATATTTAATTCAAAAAGCTGTCGCAGCTAGAAAAAATTGATGTAATAAAAAGTAATTATCTCTTTCAACACCTAATTACACTAGAGAATACTAGTACTATGTAAACTTAATTTAAGTAAGTATTGATTAGATTTCCCTTAGACAAAGTAATTTTTAATAAAAAAGCGTATTATATGAAACCAAGCAATGATTATAGGAACATTTTTTTGCTTAAAGTTTATAAATGTGTACTTTATTATCATTTTTAGGTTATAATTTATCTAAGGGAAGTGATCGGGATGCTTGATTATACTTTTATTAGAGAATTCATCTTTTTTATAAATAATTCACATAATAGTAGTGGGCCTACTGAAAAGGAGACACTTATTTTTGCAACTCGCTGCGGTATCGGTAAACACGAACTCGGTTATGTTGAAGTCCTTTTATTTGAAGCTGCTTTTATCACACATAAACCATCTTGTATTGAAAACCGGTTCGTAAATTTAACTCCAGGTGTTTTAACTCCTGCGGGTAAGAACGCTTTACTATTAAACCAAAGATTACTTGAAGTTGACTAGTACATATACTCAGACTTCTCATTCTTTAGGAATTATTTAAGTAGTAAGATTGCCTAGCTAATTACAGTAGGCTCTTTTTTTGTTCGAAAACGGAATAATAATTTTAAAGAAATTCTTTAATCAGTTATTTCTTAGGGAAACTAACGACTGTGCCATAACCATGTAACAACATATATTTAGGACCTACAGCCACGCGAACAATCTCTGAATTGAAATTCACTCCGATAACTCCATCGCCATTTTTGGCAGCCGCACGTTCTACTAATTTTTCCTTAACTTGATTATACATCTCATCATATTGGTCTACTTCATCAATCCTATCCGCTGTTAATGTTCGTTTTACCGTTGCATTGACAATCCCTAAAATCATATATGTTCTATTGATGTCTCGTGTTGTTAAAAACATAACCTACACCACTCTTCCTTAAATTTACTCTCTACTTTCTTCAATTCTAAAATAAGATGCTGGGATTGACAAGTATCAACGCTGATCATTTACTTAACTATCATAATAATTTAAAATCATAATTCACACTTAAATACTATATATGGTATACTATTATGGTTAATGAAAGGCGGTTGTTACATGCATTTTTATATCAATTTGACAAATAACCTTAAACTCCAAATTGATCCTGACACAATAGTAACTGGTTACTGTGTTTCAGGAACCCCTAGTGAGGGAAATTTAAAGAAGGTCTTTTCAACATCTTTTGCCAAATGGCATGAAGAAGGTCACATCACTCAGAATAAAGATGAGATGTTGAGTTACTTAGCTTGTATGCTAACCCATATTGACTGGTTCTCAATTGGTTCAGTTGATGATAATCATAGTCTTTTCAGCACAAACTGTGTCCAAAGCATCATCAAGTTATAAATTAATTTCTCACAACAATATATAAAAGACCTACGGTAAGGTTAACTTTACCGTAGGTCTTTTATATATTGAAGTCTAAAAAACCAAGCTTTTTAAGAAGCTTTCTTTCCCATCAAGGCTTATTTTGACTACAAAAAAATCCGGTAATTTCTTTTATTGATATTAACGGTCTCTTTTGTAGTTCTTTTAGAGTTCATTTTCAATAAGTTCTTCAGCATCCGTTCCAATTTTTCATTATCTTTCAAATGTCCTAGAATATCTTTATCTATTTTCACAGCAAGATGTTCTTTTTTGCTGGGGACTAAGAATACAGTTGCCTTATCATCCTCTGATAAAATGTTCGCCTCAAGTTCGTGCATAAATCCTTTTTGCATATCACGGCCTCCTCATTCACACTAACCTAAGTGTACGCTTTATTTTTTCTCATTTCAAAAAGTTAAGAGCTATTTCTTGTTTTTTTCAATATTTTCATTATTGTATCAAAACAAAAAACTTATTATTAATTGAAAAGTATACCTTCTTCACACTATCATTAGAAAATAAAAAAGCAAAGATCATTTTTACCCCCTGATCTTTACTTTTCTTACAACCTTGTTAGAATACTATTTCAATAATTATTACTTAATTAACCTATAGATCGACTCAGCATAAATTGCTGCAGCTGTTAACAAATCTTCAACTGGTATAAATTCATTTGCTTGATGCATTGTATCCGGGGCATCCGGGAACATTGCTCCAAAGCCCACTCCGCGTCTCATTAAGCGTGCATAAGTTCCCCCACCAACAACTACCCCGTAACCTTCTTTGCCTGTCTGTTTTTCATATACATCCAATAACGTTTTTACTAATGGATCATCTAAGGAAACATAATGCGGTTCTTGCAGTTTCCCAGCTATTTTTGTCTCTGCTTTAAAATTAGCTGCTCTCTTATCAAGCGCTTCTTTGATCGAATCTGCTTTTAACCCGCGGGGGAAACGGAAATTCAAAATTATTTGTCCACCCTGTAAAATGTCATATTCAAAGATACCTGCATTCATCGTTAAATCACCCATCACATTATCAGTAAAATGTATTCCAAAATTATCCATCCGCGAATCCTGATGCAGACACTGAGCTGCAAAAAGAACATAATTTTTAGCAACTCCACTTAGTTTTAAACCGCTCAAGAAGAGTGCTAAGTAGGTTCCTGCATTTATCCCGTTCCGTGGTTCTTGAGCATGAGCTGCTTTTCCAATTACCACGAGCTTAATTATTCCATCTTTTTGCATTACTTTTCCTTGAATTGGATTTTGTGCAACAAATTGAGTGAATACCTTTTCTAGTTTTTCAAACGCAATACCACTCACATGTGCTACTGCTTCACGTGGAACCATATTTTCACGCATCCCTGCTTTAAAATCAAGAAGAACTACTTTTCCTATCTGTTTTTCGTTATCAAATTGTATACTATAGGTCACATTTCCCTTTTCACCATTGATTAATGGAAAAGCTGCATCCGGTGAAAAACCAAAATCCGGTTTAGGCATTTTAGTAAAATAATGTTTCACACAGCGCCACTGACTTTCTTCGTCCGTCCCTAAAATAAACCGTACTCTCTTATGGACTGGTAACCCCAACTCCTTAAGTAATTTTAACCCGTAATAAGCTGCCATTGAAGGACCTTTATCATCAGAAGCTCCCCGTGCGTAAAGCCGTCCATTCTTAATGACTGGTTCAAAAGGTGCGGTCTCCCAGCCTGCTCCTGCCGGCATAACATCTACATGTGCTAAGATGCCCAAAGTCTCTTGACCTGTTCCATATTCAATATGTCCAGCAAAACCATCAACATTTAAAGTTGTAAAGCCGTCTTCTGAGGCGATTTGAAGAAACTTATCTAAAGCTTTTCTAGGTCCTGATCCAAAAGGTGCTTCTTTTGTTGCACTACTTTCATCACGTACACTCTCAATCCGCAGCATTTCCTCTAGATCCGTCAATAAGTTATCTTTTCTTTTTCTAATTTCTTTTTGCCAATCTATCTTCATTATTCTTCCTCCACAATATCACATATGCATTAATTTTAGCATATACAGCCGTTATCCACTAAAAAGGACCTCTCCTTAAATCCAACTATGTTAAAATATAGTAAATCAGTTGCTGATTCTTTTAAGGAGATGATCATATCCATCTATTACAAGCAAGTATCTTGAAACAAGTTATTCTACCGCGTCCGTTTAAGAGCCATAAGGGGAATTTTGGACGAGTTCTAACCATCGGTGGTAATGAGAACTACGGTGGAGCTATCTTAATGTCCTCTTCAGCAGCTGTTCATGCTGGAGCTGGCTTGGTAAGCTGCGCCACAGATACTAAGAACCTAACAGCATTACATTCAATCGTTCCTGAAGCAATGTTCATTAACTACCAAAACGATGTCGAATTAGTAAACGCTGTTGATGCTGCAAATGTATTAGTCATTGGTCCCGGGCTAGGTACAGATGCTACAGCCTTAAAGATTCTACAAAAAGTTATCTCAAATACTAATACAAAACAATTCATTATCGTTGACGGATCAGCAATTACCCTAGCTGCGCAGGAACCAGCACTTCTAGAAATATTGGCTACACGCAAGACGATCTACACGCCCCATCAAATGGAGTGGCAACGACTTAGCGGTATTGAAATCTCTAAACAAAATAATATTAAAAATGCACTGAAGCAACAAGAACTAGAAGCAACAGTTGTTCTAAAAAAGTATCATACAACTATTTATCACACAGATGGTTCTGCTTCACAATTAGAAGTAGGTGGCCCTTATATGAGTACTGGCGGGATGGGAGACACCTTGACTGGTATCATCGCAGCTTTTCTTGGGCAATTTCATTTTAAAAACTACGAACATGTTGTTGATGCTGCTGTTTACGCTCATAGTGCGCTCGGGCAAGAGCTTGCTGCTTCAAAATACGTTGTCTTACCAACAGATATTATTAATCACCTTCAGCATTTCATGTCCAATTATGTCCAATCAACTATTCAAAAATAACATTCATACTTTTTAATAAAACAGTTAACGTTCTCTCCAACAAACAGTATCAAAATAACGTTAACTGTATTTTTTAGTCTCACCTCTTCTTTTCTCTTTCAGATTTGCTATCTCTGCTGCTGTTAACTCTCTGTATTCCCCCAAATCAAGCCCACTATCCAATACTAATGAGCCCATCTTAATTCGCTTCAAAGTTAAAACTCGCATTGAAAGTGATCCTATCATCCGTTTGATTTGATGGTATTTACCTTCAGTTATTGTGAGCCTGAGCCAGCTATTCTTCTGATCAGTTTGTAGGATCTGAACTTCCGCTCCTTTGACCCGTTCACCATTTCTAAGAATCATTCCTTCTTTAAGCTTTCTTTTCGAACCCTCATCAATAAGTCCCGCGACTTTAACTTGATAAACTTTACTGATATGATGTGCTGGCGACAAGAGTCGGTGTGCTAGTTTTCCATCATTCGTTATTAAAACTAGCCCTGTAGTGTCTTTATCAAGTCGTCCCACTGGAAAGAGTGAACTATTTTGAGCAGCCTCATCTAAGAGATCAAGAACTGTTTTTTGTTCGGCATCAACTGTTGCACAGATTACACCCTGTGGTTTATTCAACATATAATAAAAAAATGGCTGATAGACAATTGTTTTTCCTGCAACTTCTACTCTGTCATTTTTCTCGTCTAGCGTAACCTTACCACTTTTTACGTATTGTTGATTTAGCGTAACCTTACCTTCCTTTATCAATTTTCGTACTTGTGAACGTGTTCCGAGCCCTGCTTTAGCCAAATATTTATCGATCCGCATTTATTTCACCTCATTTAATTCTTAAACGACGACGCAGCCCCGCGACTTTGGCTCCCAGTATTTTATCTGCAATCCGAGTCTTGAGACACAAGTAAATATACACGTATCCACCAATTGCTGCCGCTAATAGTAAAACGATCAAAGATTGGATTCTACTATTTGGATTGAAGAGTAAATTACTAAGTTGGACTACTCCAAGAGTCACTCCAAACATTAACAAAGCAAAAAACAGTAAACCGTCGAAGCGACGCATAATCCGAGCCGCGTTTATTCCAAAATGCAAATAGAAAAACCGTAGCATTAGTAAATTAGAGACCAGCATTCCAATTCCGGTAGCTAATAATGGTCCAAATCCTTTCAGGAAGATAATTAAAGGAATCTGTACGATCATCTTTACAATTAGTCCAATAACAAAATACTTGATTGCTATTTTATTTTGGTAGACACCTTGTAATAATGATGAAAGAACCATAAATAAGCCGATTGGCAAAGCAATATAAGAAGCGAAACTTAGAATAAAGATTCCCGTATGATCATATGTATAAAAAATAACATATAGTGGTTTAGCAACAGCCGCCATCCCTAGCGAACACGGCAGCATAACGATCAGAAATAATTCAAGTGCATCGTTGATCTGTGTTGCAATCTGTTCTTTGTCTCGTTTTGTATACGCCTCAGAAAGTAAAGGAATAACTGTTATTGCCATTGCTGAAGCCAATGAAATCGTAATCATAATCAACTTATTAGCGTTCCCCGCAAAGAGTGCAAACCAGTCATTTATCTGACGTAGATTTAAGACCGAGAAGCGCTGCATCACTGGTTGAAATGTAAACTGATCGATTAAATTATACAGTGTCGTTGATACACCAATAATAATGAACGGAATGGACTCGTATAAAACCTCCTTAATAATATGTCCATCAGAAACCTGAAGACGATTGGAACTTTGAAGTACCAACTGATCCATCTGTCTCTTTTGGCGAAAATAGTATGCTACCAATATAAACAATCCACCTAAGGCTCCAATAAACGCTGCAAAGGTCGAATGAACGACACCCATAACATAGTTTTCTTTTAATACCCGCATTATAAAAAAAGTTGCTGCTAGCATATATATAATACGTACTATTTGTTCAAGTAGCTGTGACATTGCTGACGGGAACATATCCTGATAGCCTTGGAAAAACCCCCGTGTCAAACTCATAACCGGTATAACCGTCAAAGCAACTGCCAAGGAGCGATAAACTGGAACTAGATTCGCATCCCCTTGCGAAATAAACGGCGCACTAATCCACATTAACAAAGCACAAAGAATTCCTATGATTATCATTAATAAGAGTGACTTTTTAAATAATCTCCGCCCAACAGCATACTCATTTTGTGCATTATAATGTGCAACCTGTTTAGCAACAGCTGATGGGATCCCTGAAATTGCAATCATTAAAAACATACTATAAACTGTATAGCCCTTCGTATAAAGAGCATTAGCTTGTAATTTATCTGCACCGAACCAGCCATACCAGGGAATAATATACACTGCACCTAAAATACGCGAGAAAATACTTCCGATCGTCATCCAAGCAGAACCCTGTAGCATTTTTTCTTTTGCCGTTTTACTAACTACGATATTGCTTTTATCTAGTTCATCAACTTTACTATTTTTTTTAATGGACCATCTTCCCATTTTATTATCCTACCTTTTTGCTTATTCAACTTTGTTAAGTTTAAACTGTTTTATAATAACAAGCAACGCATAGCCCATATTCATCCCAAAAAGACTAGTTCAAAAATTACTTTTGAACTAGTCTTTTTGCTCATTTATATAACAACAAGCCTAAATTATGTTTTCTGCTTAATCTTTAGCTATCTATATAAAGAATCTACCATATCCGTATTTTAAGTCAATATTTGATTTTAAACGACTATCTATTGTTCTGCATTCTTTTTTCTCCAGCTGTTTCAAGAAAATCAGCTTCTCTTTATAAAGAAATTTGGAGGTTATGTTACTTTATTATTTTTTCAGTTACCTCTTTTTAAAGCCATTTTTATTCTTCTTAAAAATAAATTGATAGACTACACCTAAGGCTGCAAACCAGATGATTGAAAAGACAAGTGAGAGTAGCGTATTCCTGCTCAATGCCAATAGACACAGCACCCCCAAGAAGAAGATAATTGTAACAATATTTGAAAATGGATATAACGGCATTGGGAAAAGATATTTTTGCTTCTTATTTTGCAACCTATATTTATAATGACAGACCACGAGCACGACCCAGACAAAAATAAAACTAATAGTAGCTACACCAGAGATAATTTCAAAAACACTTTTAGGAACAACGTAATTCAGCAGTACAATTATAAATAAAACAACTGATGAAAAAATCAGTGATTGCACTGGGACGCTTTGATTACTTGTTTTTCCAAAAAATTGCGGTGCTTTTTTACTATGTGATAAAACATATAATGTTCGGCTCGTACTAAAAATTGCACTATTACATGCAGACAAGGCTGCCGTTAAAACAACAAAGTTAATTACACCTGCAGCTACTTTAATTCCAATACCTGAGAAGACCTGCACAAAAGGACTCGAAGTTGTGGCAATTTCATTCCAAGGATAAATACACATTAAAACAAACATTGACCCCAAATAAAACAGGCCTATTCTGATTGGTAGACTGTTGATCGCCCGCGGAATATCTCTCTTAGGGTCTTCAGTTTCACCGGAAGTCAATCCTACCATTTCAATACCAGTAAAGGCAAAAATTACCATTGGAAAAGCCGCCAAGAAACCAGACCAGCCCTTAGGGAAAAAGCCGCCATAGTTAAAGAGGTTACCGATACTTACTTGATGACCGCTAACATTGGTTTGAAATATAATCAAAACAATCCCTGTTACGATTAGGGCCATGATCGCCAACACCTTGATACTTGCAAACCAAGATTCAAGTTCACCATAAATACCTACACTTAATAAATTAAAACCTAATAGAACAATAATAATAACTAAGGGTGTCACCCATTGAGGAATAAAAGGGAACCAATATCCAATGTAGATTCCGCTAGCTGTTAGATCAGCCATTGCCAAACTTTCCCAGCATAACCAATATGTCCAACCAATAACAAACTCCCACCTATCACCTAGATAAACACGAACAAAATCAATAAAAGATGTTAACTTTGTATCAGATAAGACAAGTTCACCGATTGCGCGCATCATAAAAAAGCAGATAATACCAGCAATTAAATATGCTAAAACGATTGCTGGACCAGCTTTTTGAATTGCTGTCCCTGAGCCAAGAAATAGTCCAGTTCCGATTGCGCCGCCGATAGCGATCATTTGCACATGACGATGTGTTAAAGCCCGCGAAAGTTCATTTTTCATATCTCCAACATTCCTCCTAAATAAAAAAATTAAAATACTATTATCTTAATAATATATGCCTTTAATTGTATAAAATTAATGTAGCAGTTGCAAACAGAAGTTGGCTTTTTATTAACAAAAAAAGACCAGCACTATCAAAAAGACTGGTCTTTTCATTATTTATTTCAACTTTACCTTACTTTACAACAATATTAACTAACTTACCTGGAACAGCAATAACTCGTTTAATCTCTTTTTCACCGATATCACTTTTAACCTTTTCGTCACTTAGTACTCTTTGTTCGAGCTCTTCTTTCGAAACTTGTTTAGAAACTTCTAAATGCTGTTTAACCTTTCCATTTACCTGCACGACGATCTCAACTTTATCCTCAACCAACTTACTTACATCAAAAGATGGCCATTCTTCATAAGTTATCGTTCCTAAATGTCCTAGTTTAGTCCATAGTTCTTCAGCAACATGCGGCATAATCGGGGCAACCATTTTCACAAATCCTTCAATATACTCTAGCGGCAAAGCAGCTGCTTTATATGCTTCATTAACAAAGACCATTAATTGCGAAATAGCTGTATTAAAATGCATCTCTGTATAATCTTCTGTAACTTTCTTAACTGTTTGGTTATAAATTCGGTCAATTTTACCATCATTTAAAGTCGTAATCCGATCACGTAACTGGTCATCATCATCAATGATCAGACGCCATATCCGCTTAACGAAACGATTAGCCCCGTTCAATCCATCTTCACTCCACGCAATTGAAGCATCTAACGGACCCATGAACATTTCATACAAACGTAATGTGTCTGCTCCATACTTTTCTACAATATCATCTGGATTGACAACATTTCCTTTTGACTTCGACATTTTTTCATGATTATCCCCTAAAATCATTCCTTGGTTTACTAATTTCTGGAAAGGTTCTTTAGTAGGAACAACACCAATATCATAAAGAAATTTATGCCAAAAACGTGCATATAATAAATGGAGAACCGCATGTTCTGCTCCACCAACATAGAGATTGACCGGCAACCATTCTTCTAGTTTCTTATAATCTGCAATCGCTCCTTGATTATGCGGATCAACATAGCGTAAGAAGTACCAAGAACTTCCTGCCCATTGCGGCATTGTGTTGGTCTCACGTTTACCTTTACGCCCATTTTGATCGACTATATTTACCCAATCAGCAAGATTAGCTAGAGGACTTTCACCAGTTCCAGAAGGCTTGATATCTTCTGTTATTGGAAGATGTAATGGGAGCTGGTCTTCAGGTACAAGTGTTGTCTCCCCATCTTCCCAGTGAATAACTGGAATCGGTTCACCCCAATAACGCTGACGTGAAAATAACCAGTCACGCAAACGATAATTCACCTTCTCATTACCAACACAGTGTTCCTTTAACCAATCAATAATTGTCGCAATTGCTTCTTCTTTATCCATTCCATTTAAAAAGTCCGAATTGATATGCTGCCCATCACCTGTATATGCTTCTTTAGTAACGTTGCCGCCTTCAATAACTGGGATAATAGGTAAATTAAATTTAGTTGCAAACTCAAAATCACGGCTATCATGTGCTGGTACGACCATAACTGCACCAGTACCATATGTTGCAAGAACATAATCAGCTATCCATAATTGAATCTTTTCACCGTTAACCGGATTTAGAACATAACTACCTGTAAAGACCCCTGTTTTTTCTTTAGCTAAATCTGTTCTTTCTAGATCAGACTTATGCGAGATTTCTTGAATATATCTCTCCACGACTTTCTTCTGCCCTGGAGTTGTTAATTCTTTAACAATCTCTAGTTCTGGTGCCAAAACAAGCGCTGTTGCACCAAAGATAGTATCTGGTCGAGTAGAAAAGACCTCTATTTCTTTTTCTTCTTGTCCTGCAACCTTAAATTTAATACTTGCACCAACAGATTTCCCAATCCAATTACGTTGTTGTTCTTTGATGTTTTCCGGCCAATCCACATCATCTAAATCTTTGATTAAACGATCAGCATAAGCTGTTATTTTCAATACCCACTGCCGCATTGGTTTTCGAATCACAGGAAAACCGCCGCGTTCAGTTTTACCATCGATAACTTCTTCATTAGCAACAACTGTCCCTAGGTCTGGACTCCAGTTAACAGCTACTTCATCCTCATACGCTAGACCCTTTTCGTACAGTTTTTCAAAAATCCATTGGGTCCACTTATAATAAGATGGGTCCGTAGTATTGATTTCACGATCCCAATCATACGATAATCCCAGTGATTTAATCTGCCGTCTAAAATTATTAATATTTTTCTTAGTGAATTTACGAGGAGAGTTTCCTGTGTTTAAGGCATATTGCTCGGCTGGCAGTCCAAATGCATCCCAGCCCATTGGATGTAAGACATTAAATCCTTGCATTCGTTTCATCCGTGCAATAATATCCGTTGCCGTATAACCTTCTGGATGTCCAACATGTAACCCCTGTCCTGATGGATATGGAAACATATCTAATGAGTAAAAGTTTTTACGCTTAGGATCTTCTGTCGTTTTAAAAGTCTTATGTGTTTCCCAATAATGCTGCCATTTTTGTTCAATTAACTTATGGTTATAAGCCATCTTTTTGTTCATTCCCTTCGTAGTAAAAGCTAAATAAAAAAGCCCTATAGAAGCTCTTTTAAAACTTCCTATAGGACGAGAGGACTCGCGGTACCACCTATTTTCCAACACCCAATTCTGGTGCTGACACTCCATTCTTTAACGGAAATACCCGTTCTTATCTACAAAAGTTCAATAAGAAACTCTAAGGCGAGTTCAGAGTACTCACTATGTATACCTTTCACCATCTGTACACTCTCTGCAATAAGTAGTTCTCTTACTAATCCTCATCAACGTAAATTATTTACATTATCGTAGCAGATTGCGTTAAGAAAAGCAAGGTACTCTAAAAACTTATCTACTAAGCTTTATAGACCTAGTGCCTTTCTCAATTCATCGACCTTATCGGTTTTTTCCCACGGTAAATCAATATCAGTTCTTCCAAAATGACCATAAGCTGCTGTCTTCTTATAAATAGGTCTTCTTAAGTCAAGCATCTTAATAATTCCTGCTGGGCGTAAATCAAAAATCTTACGAACTGCTTTTTGAAGATCACTTTCAGAGAACTTCGATGTTCCAAATGAATTAACTGAAATTGAAACAGGCTGTGCTACTCCTATCGCATAAGCTAATTGAACTTCCACTTGAGTAGCAACTTTAGCTGCAACAATATTTTTAGCTATGTATCTAGCTGCATAACTAGCAGATCGGTCAACTTTAGTAGCATCTTTCCCTGAGAAAGCCCCACCGCCATGATGCGCGTAACCGCCATAAGTATCTACAATGATTTTGCGTCCTGTTAAACCAGCATCACCTTGTGGTCCTCCGACAACGAATCTTCCAGTTGGATTAACGAAATACTTTGTCTTTTCATCCAAAAGCTTAGCTGGAATAACTGCTTTTATAACCTTTTCAATTACATCTTTGCGAATTTTTTCTAAGCTAACATCTGCATCGTGTTGTGTTGAAATAACAACTGTATCTACCCGTGCTGGTTTATTAACTTCATCATACTCAACCGTTACCTGTGCCTTGGCATCCGGTCCTAGATAGTCTAAGATATGTGTTTTCCTAATTTCAGCAATTTTACGCATCAATTGATGGCTCAACGAAATTGGTAACGGCATTAACTCAGGTGTTTCATTAATTGCATACCCAAACATCATACCTTGATCCCCAGCTCCGATCTGATCTAATGGATCAGCATCTCCTTCGCGCTGTTCAAGCGATTGATCAACTCCTTGAGCAATATCAGGCGATTGTTCATCAATAGATGTCATTACGGCGCAATTATCACCATCAAAACCATATTTATTGTTAACATATCCAATTTCCTTAATTGTATCTCTAACAACCTTTTGGATATCTATATATGCATTGGTAGAGACTTCTCCTACTACAACTACAAGTCCAGTCGTAACGGTTGTTTCACAAGCCACACGTGCATTAGGATCTTTCTCTAATAACGCATCCAAAATAGCATCACTAATTTGATCAGCAATTTTATCTGGATGCCCTTCGGAAACAGATTCCGATGTAAATAAATGTCTTTCTGACACGATATAATTCCCCCATTCAATAATTTGGTTACAAGGCATCTTCACACAGATGAATCCTATCGGGAATGTGCTGTAACATGACTTATTCTATCACATCTTATCTTCAGTTAAAACAGCGATTATTTGTATGACCAACAAAAAAACTGCCCCATATCAACTGACAGTTTCACAAAAATGGGTCTAAACTTTCTGGTATTGATGGAAATCATCAATGCCAGATTTTTTTGTA
>NZ_AZEF01000056.1 GCF_001434915.1 Liquorilactobacillus capillatus DSM 19910 | reverse complement strand
TTTTGTCCATGTATCTGTACCATCATTCACTTCAAAACCAAAACTGCATGAATCAACATTGCCAGCTGTCACTTGCGCATAAACATCATTTGCATAGGTCGTATTTGGCAACGTGGCTTTAAAATGAAGTCCTTTATCATCTGTTTCAAGTTCCAATGTACCAGCTTTAACACTAGCTAAAACTTGACTATAATCATGGTTATTCAGCATTAAAACATCTGATAAATCCACTCCATCAAGTGCCTGTGGTGTAACTACTTCTGTAAATCCGCCTAAATCTTTACTTGGTGAGTTCCACACAATCGCATAGCCTGAAATAACTTTACCTTGTGGGTCTGCGTCATTTTGCGCACCCCCTTGTTCAGGTTGTTCTTGTTCTGGTGTTTCTGCTTGTGGTTGATCTGCTCTAAGTTCAGCTTCAACCGTTAATCTTCTGTCCTGTTTCACTATTTTCAGCTCCATTCTTATTAAGATTATTCTTATCACTAAACCAATTAATTATTACTTTTTCTAA
>NZ_AZEF01000055.1 GCF_001434915.1 Liquorilactobacillus capillatus DSM 19910 | reverse complement strand
TTTTTACAAAAAATCTGGCATTGATGATTTCCATCAATACCAGAAAGTTTAGACCCGGATAAATTAAGTGAGGGAAAATAGTACTTTATTCGTGCTATTTTTTTGTTTATAATTTGTAAATTCTTACTTTAACTTATGTCTTATAAAAAAAGACGCTGCCAAAACCGCAGCGTCAAAACCATCATTAATACAAAAAACCAGCTTATTCAGCTATCGCCGCAATACCACCATCAGCAATTTCATTTTCATCATCAGAATATTCATCACCAACGTTAATACGAGGTTTCGTAATCGTTATTTTATGATTTGAAATAAGAATAAAACGACCTGTTTTGGATGTCTTGGGCTGTAGTTTCTTTTCACCAGCCAGAGTATCAAAACCATAACCACTGGCACTGCCATCATCGGAGTAATCTTTTCCTGAATCATCAATAATAGAGTTAAGTGAATAGGAAAGGTCAACTGGCTCTTTACCCAGATTGCGTAATTCATAATAGACAGTCGTACGATAATATTCTTTTTTCAGATTATCTTGATCGTCCATGTTTTCTTCAGCATCAGTATAATTAACTTCTTTATTTTTAACCTTCTCATTTTTAATTTTAGAGAAACTAAACTTTAAAGCCCCAACGGTATTGGTTGATTTATTTACTTTAACGACTAAAAAATTTTTCTTCTTAGTGTTTTTGGCATTAGCTGTAGTACCGACTGAGAGTGATAAAAGAGCTACGGTAGCTGCGATAATAAAAAATGTTTTGTGCATAAATTCCTCCATGTAAAAACTTAATTTTTTCTTAATAAATTAATATTAGCGTATTATATTTTTAAGTAAAGGTATTTTGTGGATCTTTAATTAGGTAATTTAGATGATGCCTTTGAAAAAATATCTTCAACTTAAGGCTATTGCTTTTTCACTAATTTTAACTAATAATGGTGATGAGTTACTTGTTTGAAAGAGAATTGTTTTGAACAGGGAAGGGGTATAAATAAATGAATGATCCAGAATTTAAATTTCCAGATAAAGCATCTTATAAGTTTGTGACTAATTATTTTTCAGCAAAGGGAGTTGAAGCAGAAGACATTGCTGCGATTACTTTCAATATTCAACGCCATTATCTTCCGGACTTAAAACCTGAAGAAGCTAAGGCTGCGGTTATTGCTGTCCTACATAAACGAGAAGTTTTAAGCAATGCTATGGTCGGGATCGTACTAGATCAACTAGCAGCTAAAAAACAATTACCTGAACCTTTACAGAGTATTATTGCTAACGATAGCGGAGTCTTCGGTGTTGATGAACTACTGGCAGAAGGTGGGATCTCCGGCATTTATGGTAAGATCGCGACCACCAACTTTGGTTATCTGGATAAGGAAAAACGAGGGATCATAAAGAAACTAGATACAGCAACTGACGGTAGCGTTAATACCTTTTTAGATGATATTATCGCGGCGGTTGCAGCAGCGGCGGGCGCTAAAATAGCCCATGCACATGCATAATAAGATATTTGTTTAACTAGTTTTTTTATAAATATCTGGAATATATCTACATAAAAAAAGAGTGAATTGATCGTTAACTTCAATCAATTCGCTCTTTTTTGTGTTTAAGCAATAAATGCTAACTAATTTAAACTCTTATCTCTTGTCCGACTGAAAGATAGTTAGCATCGCTAATACCATTAGCAGCAACTAACTTGCTGACAGTAGTATTATACCTCGCTGCAATAGCGCTCAAGGTATCGCCGGCTTTTACAGCATAGGAAACACCGTTGCTTTTGGCAACATTATTTTGATTGGTGTTAGTAGCAACAGCGGTTGAACCAGTAACAGCAAGTTTCTGTCCAACATATAGATAGTTAGGGTCGCTGATCTTATTTGACGCAGCTAAGGAACTAACAGAAGTACTGAAGGTTCTAGCGATTGAACTCAATGAATCACCTGACTTAACAGTATAAGTTCCACTAACTGAAACTGATTTAGCTGCTGTATTAGTCGAGCTATTTGCAGTAGTTGTTTGGACAGGACTTGTAACAGCTAGGCTTTGTCCAACATAGATATAGTTGGGATTACTGATTTTATTCAATGAAGCCAAGGAACTAATAGAAGTACTGAAAGTTCTAGCGATTGAACTTAGTGAATCGCCTGATTTAACAGTATAGGTTCCGTTGGTTACAGTTGCTGACGTATGTTTGGTCGAACTAGCCGAACTCGAATTGGCAGCAGCACTTGCAAGTTGCAAGATTTGACCTATATAGATGTAATTAGGATTACTGATCCTATTTAGCGAAGCAAGGTTACTGATAGTCGTATTATGTGTTCTAGCGATTGAACTTAATGAGTCACCTGACTTAACAGTATAGGTTTCATTGCTACTTTGTTTAGCGCTGTTGGTCGTACCAGAGTTGCTCGTTGAATTTGTAAGCCGTAATTTTTGCCCAACGTAGATATAGTTAGGGTTACTGATATGATTCAACGAAGCTAGTGTATTAACGGTCGTACTATGTGTTGTAGCAATCATACTTAACGTATCACCTGATTTAACGAAGTAGATATCCTCATTAGTCGCTGCATCAGAATTAGATGTATTTGAGCTTGGAACAACAGCCTTAATAACCAGCAAGTTTTGCCCAACATAGATAAAGTTAGCATTACTAATATTATTTAAAGCAACGACCTTATGAACAGTTGTGCTGTAGTTGTTGGCAATCCTAGTTAAAGTGTCGCCTGACTTAACCGTGTAATAAACGTCGGCCGTGGAACCTGTACTATGTGAAGTATTAGTTGTTGATGAACCATTAGCACCAGTATCAATGGTGACACCAGTATCTTTAAACGCTAACTTATCCCATGTATTTAAGCCATAGGTTGAGATAATCGAATTTAGCTTGGATGTATAGCTGATATCAGTTGCATAACCATCTTGATAAATCTTTTGTGCGGCTGAACTTGAATTCTTCTCACCGATCAAATTACTGTAGCGCGAATTATCAGCTAATAACTTGGCGTGGTCGATAATACTCTCACTATCACTATCATATGCTCTGAAAGTTGCATAAACAGTATGATAACTGCCGCTGTAATATTCAAGTGTTGAAAGAGTAACTGTCTTTCCTGTCCAAGAGCTTCCTGCTTTGATCCCAAATAGATTATGGTATTTAGCAGATAACCCGGAGGTTCCCCAGCCACTTTCGAGAACTGCTTGCGCAGCTGTTAGTGAAGGGAGAACTTTATATTTAGTCCAACTTTCAACTGAGCCTGCAAGAATCTGGTTTAAGAAATTAGCAACCTTGGTGTTATAAGCAGCATTATTACCATTTTTAATGGCATTTAAACTAGCTGTTAACTGAGCCTGGAGAGCTGCTTCAGTTGTTTGAGTTGAACTAACTGTCGCTGCCTTAGGGGTAACCGTGACAGCAGCTTTTTTAACAGTTGAATTTGTTTTCTCAGGTGTACTTTGTTTAGCTGCTTGCACAGTAGTTGTGGCACTTTTTTCCTTTAAGTTACTTGTTTCATTGGAGCTTGTTGCTTTCTGGACGGAACTAGAGCTGGCTTCCTTGGAAGAAGAAACAGCTGCTTTCTTATCAGAGCTGACTTTTTCACTAGAACTAGCAGCCTTAGTACTTGTTGAAGTGTTACCAGCTGTCTCTTTGACTGAACTAGAGCTAGCAACTACCTTATCGGAAGAAGCAGTTGCTTTATCAGAACTGACTTTTTCACTAGAGCTAACAGCCTTAGTACTTGTTGAAGTGTCGTCAGCTGTTTCTTTGACTGAACTGGAGCTGACAGCTTCCTTATTAGAAGAAGCAACTGTTTTGGCAGAGCTACTTACTTCGCTAGAGCTGATGGCTTCTTTAGCAGAACTGGTCTCAGCTTTTTGAGCAGCAGCGGTTGTCGGAGCAGCTACTTTAGTTGTACTTGCCTTACTGGTATTTTCAGCTTGGCTACTTGTTGAGCTAGCTGTACTGCTACTATTTTTAACTGAACTTGAACTAACAGCCTTGGCAGAGCTGCTTGTCGATGAAACTTTACTTGAACTATTTAACTCGCTTGAACTAGTAGCTTCAGTACTTGATGATGAGGAACTAGCTGTTTCTTTAGTAGAACTAGCGGTACTTGAAGAAGAGCTAGTAGTGCTTGAAGAAGAACTAGTAGTATCTGGTGTTTCATCGTCCTTTGAACTTGATGAACCAGTCAAGGTTACTATTTTTGGAGATGAAGTGTCATCTTTGACGGCAACCTGTTTATCAGCCGCATTTTTTTGAGTTTGGCTTGCAAGTACTTCTGATGCTGGCCGCAACTGTATTCCAGCGGCAAAAGAGGAGACTGCAATTGTGCTAAATAACCAATATCTTCCAGCTTTGTACATCTTGTAGTGCAATTTATCCTCGTTTTGTTTATGCATAAAACTTTAACCCCCCATATTATTGTTAATTAAAAACCCTTAAAAATTTATAATAGCATAGCTGTAAGTTTATAACTTAGTAAATGACAAATGTAAACTTAATGTAATATCATCGTGGTAACAACTATCTTAAGTAACTTGCTTTATCTGACGATTCGATTGCCGAGATTTAAATACTGTTCCTCAATGTGATGCATAAAGGTTACTGCGTTTTGGCGAGAGCTATTATAAAGATCAAGCTCACTTAAGAAATCAATAAAGGCCTTGGACTTCAGCCGATACTCGCGTTGTTCCTCCGTAAGAGTGTCCTTTTTTAGTATTTGATGGTTATTAACGTCTGTAAACAATTCAAAGTGCTGAACACTTGCAACGAGCTCATAACTGGACATTTAGCTTCTCCTTTCCTGTTAGTAGAATCCGACACCCATGACCCTATTCTATGGTATGTAGGTAAAAGTTGAAAGTAAAAAGATTAATTAAATCTAAAGAAAAGAACTTTTAGTATAAAAAAAGCTTGAAGAAGCAAAATAACTTCTCTAAGCTTTTTTTGAAATTAGGTACTTAAAATAGTTTTTGCGCAAATTCACTGAATTTATAGCCACTATCAGCTAAAAATTTTTTTGTTCCTTCATTGATGATTGACCCGTGATCATCGGCCAATTTATTAGAACTACCAATATATAGTTCTGGTTGTTGCATAGTGGGCATATCTAAAAAGACTAGTGACTGGCGTAAAACATGGTTTGCAAGTACACCAGAAATCCCGGAGATCGACTGGGAAGCAACAAGTGCTGGTTTTCCTGCCCACATATTCTGTCCCCAAGGACGCGAAGCAACATCCAGCGCATTCTTTAATGCTGCAGAAATACTACGATTATGCTCAGGTGTAACGAAAATAATTGCATCTTGTGCCGCAACCTCTTGCCGGAATACAGTATATTCTGTTGGAGAATCTGCATCGTAATCCTGATTGTAGAGAGGCAGTGAAGCAATATCCAGATAAGTGACCTTTGCATCTGCAGGTAAACCAGCAACAATTGCATCAGCAACACCCTTAGAAAAAGAGTTTTTGCGGATTGAGCCTACAACGACACCATATTTAGCCATAAAAGATCATTCCTTTCCAATTACCTATAATAATTAAATTGTATCACTGAAATCGCTTTTTTGAAATTATTTGACTTACAATGACATCTTACGAGTATATAACGTTATTAGGGAAGGATGGGGCCAAAATAAGGAGGAATTTTAATGGTAAAGTACTGTGAGTTGGTGGCTGATATCGCAAGTTATCAACCAGATACGCTATCTTTTTTTCATGTTTTACGTACTAAAGGTGTTCGAGCTGTAATTGTAAAATTAACGGAGGGGAGCGCAAATGGAAGTGCTTATATAAATCCTAAGGCGGCTAACCAGATTAAGTCTGCGCGCCAAGCTGGGCTGCTAGTACATGCGTATCATTATGCGAAGTTTAGAGGCAAACAGGATGCACATAATGAAGCTGACTGGTTTGTACAGCATGCTCGTAAATTACAAATTAAAACTAACTCAGTGTTAGCACTCGATATGGAAGATGAAGTGAATGCTAATCCGGCGACATTAGATGCTAACGCGTTTTTACAACGAGTCAAAGCTGCTGGCTATCCGCATGTTGATATTTACTCGATGGCAAGTTGGTTTTGGACTAACAGGTTAAATCCACAGCAACTAATTGCTAAAAACTTGTGGGTCGCTAATTATGGTGTTGCTGAGCCCGGAGTGAAAAATGTTGGTTTGTGGCAGTATACAAGTGCTTTTGTGGCTGATGGAGTTAAACTGGATATGAATTATGATTTTAACGGTTTTTATACCAAACCACTAACAGCACCACAAGTAAATGTTCTGAATAAGGACCAAGCGGTCAGTTTTATAGATAATCTAGGGCATAAATGGTTTTTCCAGCAAGGGTGTTTTATAACCCAATCACCAATCAAACTACGATGGGGGGCTAAAACAACCAGTGGAATTATTGCGATCTTAACGACTGGTGTAGTTATCAATTATGATGCATATTCATTTCATGATGGTTACGTGTGGTTGCGCCAGCCACGAGCAAATAACAGTTTTGGTTATCTGGCTAGTGGCGAAGAATGTGGTGGGAGAAGAATTAGTATTTGGGGGAGTTTTAAACAATTACAGCCGCTAAGTTGATTGGTTTTTTTGAAAGAAAAACTAAATATTATTTAATTAAAGCGCTTGCGAAAACGGAAAAATAATGTATAATACAGAGTGTAAGGGGTTATAGCAAACGCTATAATCGAAAGCTTAACATCATGCACTTGTGGTAGTTAGGCAAATAAGCCGGTGTGAGCCGGTCAGAAAAGAGGTTAGAGTTTGACTATCCCTTATTTAATGAAACAGCCCAATGAGATAATTAACGAAATTGTCAAAGGTTCTAACAAAGTTTAAAGTTGTTAACGACAAAAGTTAATTAAATTAACAAGACAGAGTAAACGGAAAGAGCCAGAGACTTTATCTTGTCGGGCTGTTTTTTTTACACTAAAAAGTTTATTGACTAATATATTATTAATTCATGAGAAAGCAAAAAAGATTTATCATTTTAGGCTGATTATGCTCACTTCTTCACTTAGAATGTAGTTAAAGTTAAAGGAGGCGTTTTCATTGGGAAGCAAAATTAAATTTTCAACTTATAACAAATCACAAAATTATGATATTAAAGAGATTATTAACACCGGGATTTTAGTTGTGGGGGCAGGCAATGCAGGCATGATGGCTGCTGCCGCGGCGGCAGAAGATGGTGCGGAAATATTATTAATTGAAAAAGAGGCGACAATTAACTTAATGCGGCTCAGCATAGGTGGTGTTGATACGAATGCCCAAAAAAGAGCAGGTATAAAAATAAATAAATATGATCTAGTTGAATACCTAGCTGCCTTTGCACAGCATAATGTTGATGAGGGTTTAATTTACCACTGGGTCAATAATAGTGCGGAAGCTGTTAACTGGTTAGAAGATAATATTTTAGAACCGCATGGAGCACATTTGCGTCCGGAACCAGATGCAAGTGTTTCTAATCCAATCTATAAGGCATTCCCTACACAAAATGACGCTACGGCGGATGATAAAACATTTGCTTCTTATGGTAAATGGTTTCAAGCAAAGGTTGAAGAACTAGGCGTTAAATTACAATTTAACACTGGTTTAGTTGAACTGATCAAAGAAAATGGTGAGGTAACTGGTGCAATTGTTGAGGATACCAAGACCAATGAATATTTTCGGATCAATGCTTCAAAAGGCGTTATTTTATGTACAGGTGGTTATTCAGCAAATAAAGAATTGCTTTCAGAGTGGAATCCACTTGCGCTTAAGAAAAATAT
This sequence comes from Liquorilactobacillus capillatus DSM 19910, assembly GCF_001434915.1. Lineage (GTDB taxonomy): Bacteria > Bacillota > Bacilli > Lactobacillales > Lactobacillaceae > Liquorilactobacillus > Liquorilactobacillus capillatus. The sequence goes on along the minus strand of NZ_AZEF01000055.1, from coordinate 9,778 downwards.
TTTCAATGACAGTCCCCGTAATGATGGTGCGGGAATTATGTCTGCATTGAACATAGGCGCAATTAAAGATGAAATGCCAGCTGGTTGTGTTTTTGATCGTGGGTTGGCTCCTGTGGGGACGAAGACCGAGGAGATGTATGTCCAAACAGATCGCTATGCGGACTGGCTGTGGTTAGCTAGTCATCCTCTTTTAAAGGTCAACTTACGTGGTGAACGTTTCGCAAATGAATCAACACCATATGAATTTATTGTTAATGCTGCTAGCAAGCAACCGGGATACTTATATGCAATGATTTGGGATGCTGATTTTGGAAAATATGCTGCTCAATTCCATACACTCGGATGTGCACGGGTTGGCTTCCCAGGATATATGGCAAGCGCTGAGAAACTCGTTGAAGATACTGAACAATATGTTGCTAAGGGACTCATTGTTAAAGCTGACACCCTGGAAGAACTTGCTGAAAAAATGCAGTTACCGCTTGATAATCTGAAAAAAACGGTTGCACGTACAAACGAACTGGCGGCTAAGGGAGTCGATGAGGATTTCGGAAAAGAAGCGTATCGTCTGACACCTATGAAGAAGGCACCATATTACGGCTGTACTTTAGGTGGAAGATTATTATGTACCTTTGACGGTCTGCGTATCAATAAGAAGATGGAAGTTCTTAATAAGAAGTATGAACCAATTAAACATTTATATGCAGCTGGCAATGATAGCGGTGGTTTCTTCTGTGGTAGTTATCCAGACCGTGTACCAGGAACAGCGGCTAGTCATGCACAGACTTTTGGACGCTTAGCTGGGAAACAAGCAGCACATAATGATTAAGACGATTGAGGCACAATAATTTAAATTAAAATGGTAAAGGATTATAAAAGTATTCAGGATGCATAATTAAAAAAGGAGCGGTCGTACTTAGACTACTCCCTTTTTTGTAGAGAAAAATGTGCTAAAATAACAAAAGATTTGTATTTGATTATTCCAAGCAAGGAGAGAGAAGATATGAAAAAGATAGCTGTCTATTGCGGAGCTTCAACTGGAAATAGTCCGGCATTCGCAAAAGCTGCACGTGAGTTGGGAGATTATCTGGCACGACATAAACTCGAATTGGTTTATGGTGGTGGTGGAGTGGGGTTGATGGGAATACTGGCTAATCAGGTACTTGCTGCTGGTGGTAAAGTCCATGGAGTAATGCCGCAAGAGCTAGTTGAACGCGGTGCTGCGTTCGCGAAATTAACAGATTTAAAGATCGTCCCTAATATGTCAATTAGAAAACAAACGATGTTAGCAATTTCAGATGGCAGTATCGCACTCCCAGGTGGGCCTGGGACACTTGAAGAGATTATTGAAGCTTTCTCATGGGCAAGGTTGGGGGATAATCTGAATCCATGTGTTTTTTATAATGTTGCTGGATACTATGATCCTTTAAAGAAAATGTTTGATGAAATGACAGCTAAAGGATTTCTGACGACAGCAGATCGAGCTAAATTACTTTTTTCAAAATCATTGACTGAAATCTTTACCTTTATGGCCAGCTACGTTCCGCCTCAGATCAGAACTTATCCTGAAGTAGGCAATATGTGACTTAAGAAATAAACTGATACATAGTGGGAAACATATCTTAAGGTTACCCATTTGGGCTGATTTAATATGTGGAGACAAGTCCTTTTCGAAAGCTTGCTGCAATAACCATGGTAAAATAAGTGTGAGAACGGTTATTGCTTTTGGAAGGGGGATAATCATGCCACAAATGATGACTGATAAAAAATTATTTACAACTTTAAAGAAAATTAAAATGAATTATGCAGAACAGCAACTGCCATTAAGCGAAGTAACCAAAGACACTTGGCCGCTATTAAAAAGCAGCCTTTACTTTGATAAGGTAAAGGAACGGTATATTATGTATATCTCAACTCATGATAATTGGCGAGGAGGACAAGTTGAGGCAGACTGGATTGCCTGCAGTACGACGGAAATCAACGCCTTCTTTGGGCGTGAAGTAACTGCCGTAACGCCCCTTATTCTAGTTGAGGATGTTGCGGTCAAAATCAAGCCATTTCTAGACAGTAGAGTGATGGATAATGAACTAGTTGGGATCAAACTACAGTCAAGAAAAAGTATCTTGATACTTTCTTCATCTGACTTGTTGATTTTACTGCGTTACTTAGAACATTCACCTAAGATTATTCGAAATTAAATTACAAGTTAATTTCTTTTTGATATTCAGAATGAAGCTTTACTTTTATTTCTGTAGTAATAGAATGCTTCAACTTAAAAAAATAAATAATTATACTTTTTAGATTGAATTAACACTTCGTAAGCCTTACCATACTAGAAAGGAATGTGAACTTTTAAATTATCTTTCTCCAAGAGAAACTAATTATCCGGTGTTCACTTCCTCACAACGGCTTTCTTTACTCAGACTCTTCCCTTATATTGCTGAGTAAAGGAGGCTCTTTTTGATGGGCTAATTTATTATTCTTTTTTTGAAATGTATTTCTATTTAGATATTAGTTTATTTAAATAGGGATATTTTTTTGTACGTTTTTTAGAAACACTGATTTAGCAGGATTAATTATAAATGAGATGCTTTTTTAAAGAAAAATTATGTTAAAATAAAACTATGTTTTTATAAAAAAAATACGAGCAATAATTTATTGGAGTGATTATTTAAATGTTAAAGGTTTTTTCGAAGAGGCATTCTGACCTACAAGAATTAAAGCTTGACTCAATTCTTAAAAGTCAACGTCCTGGGATGATGCAGTCTTTTACAACGGGAATCGTGGTTGCAAGTGCATTATTAATCCTTTCCGGGCAAAAGGTCTCTGCTGATACAACTACATCTACAACCGCACCAGCTGAAACGAGTAGTTCGGCTACAGCGGCATCTATTAGTAAGCCGCTTAATGCTGCTGCAACTGTTTCTCAGAAACAAGCTACTGCGAGTTCTGTTCAAACAGATACTAAAGAAACGGCTGCTGTAACAACTAAGGCTGCTCAGACAAGTACTAAGTCACAATCACAAGCTAGTTCTTCTAGCGATAACGATAATAAACAGGCTGTGACAACCAAAACAAGTAGTTCAACAAGTGTTTCCGTAAATAGTGCTGCGACAACATCAACAGCTAAAAAGGCAGTTTCTGCAAGTTCAAGTGAAACGGTAGAATCCACAACACCCGCAACTGTTTCAGAAACACCCACGGCAAATTCAGTTTCGACTACAGCAACTTCACAGAAAGTCTCTGTTGCCGCTAGCCAAACTAATCAACCACAAACGGCTGCTAAGACCGTGAAAGATGCCGTTTCAGTTACAGATCCGGTTACTATTGGTGATAAAAGCAAGCCAACTGTTTCAGCGGTTGATGTCTCTTCTTATCAAGACAAATTAAAAACAGAACATTACCAGAAATTAAAAGAACTTGGTGTCCAAACAGCGATTGTCAAGTTAACAGAGGGTACTGGGTATACGAATGAGTTCGCTTTACAGCAGATACAGAATGCTAATAATGCTGGCCTAAATGTTGATATCTATCATTACGCACTTTTTAATAGTTCTGATAGTGCAAAAAAAGAAGCAGCTTATCTTAACTCAGTATTGACGCTGAATAATATTTCTAAAAAAATGTTAGTTATCGCTGATGTAGAAGATACTAAAACACAAGTTGCTGGAATTGATACATATTTAGAAGATTTCTGGACAGTTCTGAATGCAGCTGGTTATTTAAATCATGGTGTTTATAGCGGCCCAAGCTTTAAATATATTAAGGAAATAGTTGCAACGGTTGGAAAAGAACGAACTTGGATCGCACAGTACCCATACCATCCGTCCGCAGATACAATGTGGAATAAAGATTATGGTGCTTGGCAATTTAGTTCGAATGGTTACATACCTCAAGGAGATCAAAATCTAGAATATGGCCCCCTTGATTTAACGTTTGATTACAATGGTTTTCTAGAAAATAGTGCAGGTTCGAATAGCTTTGCAGTAGCAGCACCACTAGAGAATAACAAGACTAACGACCAAGAAACAAAAACAATTCCTGTAAAAAATAATACTCAAGTTCAGACAGGTCAGCAATATATTGATGGACATTGGTATTTATTTGATAAAAATGGTGTACTGCAAAAAGGCCTACAGCGTATTGCAAATCAGAATAAGACTGTCTATTACAATAATGTGGGGCAGATGCAATATGGCCAACAGCATCTTAATGGCTACTGGTATCTCTTTGATAAAAACACTGGTGCAATGCAGACAGGTTTCAAGTCTATTCCAGAACAAAAGAAAACAGTTTACTATAATGGCGCTGGACAAATGCAATACGGTCAACAACATCTCAACGGTAGTTGGTATCTCTTTGATAAGAATACTGGGGCAATGCAGACAGGTTTCAAGTCTATTCCAGAACAAAAGAAGACAGTTTACTATAATGGTGCCGGACAAATGCAGTACGGTCAACAACATCTCAATGGTAGCTGGTATCTCTTTGATAAAAACACTGGTGCAATGCAGACTGGTTTCAAGTCTATTCCAGAACAAAAGAAGACAGTTTACTATAATGGCGCTGGGCAAATGCAGTATGGTCAACAATACCTCAGTGGTAAATGGTATCTCTTTGATAAAAACACTGGTGCAATGCAGACTGGCCTTAAGTATATTCCAGAACAAAAGAAGACAGTTTACTATAATGGTGCGGGACAGATGCAGTACGGTCAACAATACCTCAGTGGTAAATGGTATCTCTTTGATAAGAATACTGGTGCAATGCAGACTGGCCTTAAGTATATTCCAGAACAAAAGAAGACAGTTTACTATAATGGTGCGGGACAGATGCAGTACGGTCAACAATACCTCAGTGGTAAATGGTATCTCTTTGATAAGAATACTGGGGCAATGCAGACTGGTTTCAAGTCTATTCCAGAACAAAAGAAGACAGTTTACTATAATGGTGCCGGGCAGATGCAGTACGGTCAACAACATCTTAGTGGCAACTGGTATCTCTTTGATCAAAACACTGGGGCAATGCAGACTGGGTTTCGGTATATCGCGAATCAGGGTAAAATAGCATACTATAATAACCAAGGACATATGGTGTATGGTTCACAAGTTATTAATGGTAAACGGTATAACTTTAATAATATGACTGGTGCATTGACTAATATTGATACGATCGGTCTGAAATTAGCAGCATCTTCATTTGCAAACAAAACCTCACAAACAGTTGTTACAGTAGCTAATAGAAGTTCCGCTGCAGTGTATCTTTATACAAAAGATGCAAACGGGATCTGGTTTAAGTCTCTAGCGACTAATGGTTATGTGGGGAGTAATGGTGTTGGAGCTACACGAGAAGGTTGGAGCGTTACACCGCAAGGAGCGTATTCATTAGGGATGGCATTTGGGACACATACCAGTGTAGAGACTTCATTATCTTATCGCCATATTGATAATAATTCTTATTGGATTGAAGATCCAAATGATGGGGCGTATAACACATGGCAAGAACGTTCATGGGCTAATAATAAAAATGAACATTTGGCATCATATTCGACACAGTATGAATATGCAGTGGTTATTAATTACAATACAGCAGCACGGGTAAAGGGAGCTGGTTCTGGGTTCTTCTTGCATGTTGCCAATGGCTACCCGACTGCAGGTTGTGTTTCTGTTCCACGAAATGTCATGGTTCAACTAATGGGAACATTAAAACCAGGGGCATTTATTGTGAATGTCAATAATGTTAACCAAATCTCAAACTACTAGGATTAGTAGATTCTAATAATATGCAAGTTGTAATAAATTAATATTATTAAACTTGTTAAATAAGAATGAGGAAGCTTGCGAATCTGCTTTAGCTTGCCTCATTTTGTTTATTAAAGCAATGTAATAAGTAAAAAGAATAAGGGACTTGTTTAGCTAAAATGAGATATATTATCATAATTCTGTTGAAAAAGTGTCAATAGTGTACAATTAGGATAAGTATCAACTAGGAGAGTATTTGTGAATGGTAAGGATCCTTTCAGATATTACAACGATTATCGTGGCAATCGAAGCTTTAGGAATTATGTGTTTAGAAGTATGGGGAACACAAACGAAGGTAGCCCAGCGAGCTTTTAATTTATCAGCAGAGTATTTGAAACAAGAAGAGGCTCAACTGAGTATGGCAAACCAAGGCTTGTATAATGGATTTATTGGGGTTGGGATCTTAATAGTCCGTTTTGGATTCCCAACAGTAGCTGTTTACCCAGGACTATTACTATTTATTGGTTTTGTAGTCGTTGCGGCAATTTTTGGAGCATTAACCGTTACTAAGAAAATTATTTTGACGCAGGGAATGCCTGCTATGCTCGCATTGATCTTGTTGGTAATAAATGAAATGTAGCAGTTCGAAGAAAGACTTTTAGATAGGCGATAGTCTATAAAAGTAACAACAAACTTGAAGACGTGTTAACATTAGCTTAGAAGCTAAAGCAAATTAATAGGAACGCGATAAACTATGATGACGATTTTATCAGTTATAATATTATTAGTTATACTGGGTGGATTGATATGGCTTACTTTGGGTTGGTTGGTAAGCGGCTTGTTGACGCTCATGGTCTGTTTAGGTGGGATATGCGATATGGTCGCAAGTCTGGCTGGATGGCTGTCTAAAAAAGCACGCACACTCAGTGGTTATTTTAGTTAACCCCCAAACGCTATAATTTCTTAAAACTATTTTGACATTTGGAACCTAGTTCTTTTACGAATTGGGCTCCTTTTATTTACCCTTACAGCTAATAATTAGTGTATAGAAAATGTAAAAATCAAAACTATATATTGTATTAATTCAATTATTATATTACTATATATGGTGTAGTTTTTTTAAAGCTTGCTTTGGATATAAAAATAAATAGCAGGTTTTTAAAATACATAGAAGGAGCGGATGAGATGGAAAACAAAAGAGCTATCAATTGGAACAATATTGCTGATCAAATCGATAAGGCAACGTGGGAGAAACTAACCGAGCAATTTTGGCTTGATACACGAATCCCAGTTTCAAATGATTTGCATGATTGGGCAGAATTAAGCAGCAAGGAGCAATGGTTGGTTGGACATATTTTTGGAGGACTAACAATGCTTGATACAGTTCAATCTGAAGATGGAATGGCTGCTTTGAGTAAGGACGTTCGTACACAGCATGAACGTGCTGTTTTAAATAATATTCAATTTATGGAATCAGTACATGCTAAAAGCTATTCAACTATTTTTTCAACTTTAAATACGATTCCTGAAATCGATGAAATCTTTAATTGGAGCGATACAAACCAGCTACTGCAGAATAAGGCTCAGTGGATTATTGACATTTACCATAATGATCCAGATCCATTGCATAAGAAAGTTGCCAATGTCTTCTTGGAAACATGTCTATTTTATTCAGGTTTTTACACACCACTCTATTATGCTGGTAATAATAAGCTGAATAATGTGGCTGAAATTATCAAGTTGATCTTACGTGATGAATCAGTTCATGGAACATACATTGGTTATAAGTTTCAATTGGGAAATAAAGAACTTACGGAAAATGGGCAACAAAAGCAACGCGATTGGCTTTATAATTTTCTGTATAAATTATATGAAAACGAAGAAAAATATGCTGCATTGCTTTATGATCAGGTAGGCTGGACGGATGAAGTAATGACTTTTGTCCGTTATAATGCTAATAAAGCACTTATGAACTTAGGTGAAGAGCCGTTATTTCCTGAAACGGCAGACGACGTTAACCCAATCGTTATCAACGGAATCTCGACTACAACTGTTAACCATGATTTCTTCTCCCAAGTGGGCAATGGTTATTTAATGGGTAAGGTTGAAGCAATGCAGGATAATGACTATACGATTGGGCTTGATAATAGTTATGATAGTTTATCTGATAAGAGCCGCAAATTTAAGAAGAGTGAAAATAAAATACTAGGTTCGGATGATAAAGGCAAGTTTACGATTGCTAAAGAGTCAGGTGCGGTTGAGATGGAAGATCCTACACTGAAGTCTAAGAAAGATAATAAGTAAAGGGAACTACTACGTTAAGTTTATTTAGTTATTTGAGACAGACGGAATCGTATAAAGGAGTTTTTTGATGACTGATAGCAAACAAAAAGATCCACTTAGAATTTTATTTATTAGTATTGAAGGGAATACCCGCTCTTTTATTCACAAGCTTGCTGAATACGCCGAAGAAGCACACCAGCATGATGAAAGTGTCAGGTTAATCGAAGCCACTGAAGTTTCTGATGCTAGTGGAGAAATCGTTATGAAAGATCCTTTCGTAACTTTCGTTCCAACTTATTTGAGCGGAGGAAATGGGATCCACAACGGTTTTACAGAAATCCTAACTGAAGAATTACATCTGACGTTAGAGGATGATGATAACTATAAAAATTGTTATGGTGTTGTCGGGAGTGGCAATAAAAATTTTAATGCACAGTATGGTTTAACCGCTAAACACTACGCTCATAAATTCAATTTGCCTTTAATCGATCTTTATGAATTACGGGGAACGTCAGCGGATGTTAAACGTGTCTATGAACGCCTAGTTATTTATCAAACTGAGTTTGAAAAGAAGTTAGCTGGTTTAAGGGACTAAACTTAAAGTGACAACAGGTTTTCTAAGAGATTATTTTGAGACAGTACACATGAGAGGAATTAGTTTGATGGAGGAACAGCATAAAGTTGTTTTAGTCGGCAGTGGTGCGGTCGGCACAGCCTTTGCATTTTCATTACTGCAAAATATCACTTCAACCGAATTAATCATTGTTGATATCAATAATGAACGAACACAAGGAAATGTGCTTGATTTGCAAGATATCACGCCTTTGACAGGTACTAACTTTGTTCGTAAAGGTGACTATAATGATGCGGCTGATGCAGATCTTGTAGTAGTTACAGCCGGCGTACCACGCCAACAGGGAGAATCACGATTGGATTTATTTAAGAAGAACACTAGTATTCTTAAGACAATTATTACCCCCGTTGTCGCAAGCGGGTTTAAAGGTTGCTTTGTGACCTCAAGTAATCCGGTCGATGTGCTGACGACTATTACGCAAAAACTCTCAGGCTTTCCAAGAGAAAGAGTAATTGGATCAGGAACTTCGCTGGATAGTGCACGACTAGCTGTTGAATTAGCATTTAAACTAGAGGTCCCTGTCCAAAGTATTAAGAACGCTTATGTTCTAGGGGAGCACGGTGATAGTTCATTTGTAGCTTTATCTAAAACAACTGTTTTAGGAAAGAGACTTACTGAATTTACTGAGATCAATGATCTATATCTACCGAGACTTGAAGAGTCGGTTAGAACTAGAGGGAGTAGAATCATTGCTTTAAAAGGAGCTACTTACTATGGTGTTGCTGTCTGTCTAATGAAGATTTGCAGAGCAATTTTGACAGGTAAGGAAATAAAACTACCGGTTTCTGCTCCGCTAACGGGACAATATGGCCAACAAAACATTTATTTGGGAACACCAGCAATTATTGGTGCTGATGGAATTAAAGAAGTGATCGAGTTACCGTTGTCTTCAGAAGAGAAGACTAAAATGGATCTTTCTGCTAAAAAGATACGGATGATTTTAGATTCATTGAAGTAGGAAACTAACAGCAAAATATTAAAAAGATCTTCTATAGCTTGGCTTTAAAAGCCATAAGTTATAGGAGATCTTTTTTTACTACTGAATTGAGATCGTACTATCTTTTAGCGGCTCTTCGTCAACTGTTGTTGGTGAATCCACTTATAAAAGTTCTAATTACTTTGT
>NZ_AZEF01000054.1 GCF_001434915.1 Liquorilactobacillus capillatus DSM 19910 | reverse complement strand
ACAACCAAGACCACAAGCACAACACAAGATCCGTTTTTAGATGCGTTGGTAAGTTTATCGAGTGACGATACAAATACATTTGTAAGTGCCAGCGTACTAAAAAATTCCGATATATTCGCAGCAATTAATATCATTGCGAGTGATATTGCAAGCAATCCAATCTTATGTGGTACTGATGCAATAGATAAGATGATTAACTCAAAGCCAAACAGTATTATGGACGGTTATCACTTTAAATATGCTTTGGCGGTAAATATGTTGCTGAATGGTAATTCATTTGCACAGATTTTACCAGGCAATCAACTTAAATTCATACCCAATAACAAAGTGGTCGTTGAACAAGATGATGTGAGTGGAGTCTTAACATATACTTACTCACCTGATGGACGAACTAAGCAGCAGATTGCGCCTGTCAGCATACTTCATTTCAAGTATTTCACTAGAGATGGAGTTACTGGTATTAGTCCATTGTATTCATTAAAAGATGAACAAAATATTCAGTCTGCTGGAAATAAATTGCTAACAGGTTTCTTTAATCAGGGAGTTCATGGCACAACAATTGTGAAAGTCCACCAATCAGATTTGGGGAAAGATGCTAAGGAAAACATTAGGAAGAAATTTGATGAAGCGACAACAGGAAATAACTCACTTAATTCCGTTGTGGTTGATGATGGTATGGACGTTTCAAATTTACAAATTAATACTGATGTTTTAAAACTGGTCAACTCTAATGACTGGACAACTAGACAAATTGCTAAGGCATTTCAGTTACCAGTTGAACGGTTAGGCTTAGAGAATGAGCACTCAAACACCGAGCAAAGTAATATTCAATATCTTAAAGGTACTTTGCAGCATTATTTTGATTGCTTTACAAGTGAGTTAGCTTTCAAGTTAGATAAAACATTTAATTTCAATACCGATAAATTGCTTAGTTTAGACCCGCAAGACCAACAAGCGATGGCCGCTGCTGGTTATTCTGGTGGAGTTTTAACCAGAAATGAGGCACGAGATAAACTAGACCTTCCAGCAACAGACGATGGCAATGTATTTGTAAATATTAATAAGAATGGGGTTGCCGACGAGTGATATGAAAAAAATAATAGTCGTTATGGGTGCTCCCTGTTCTGGAAAAA
>NZ_AZEF01000053.1 GCF_001434915.1 Liquorilactobacillus capillatus DSM 19910 | reverse complement strand
TAGAGCATCTGACTTTTAATCAGAGGGTCGACAGTTCGAGCCTGTCACGACTCATTGGGCAATTTTGCGGGTGTGGCGGAATTGGCAGACGCACTAGATTTAGGTTCTAGCGTTGAAAGACGTGGGGGTTCAAATCCCTTCACCCGCACCATTTTTTATTTGTATTGCCGACTTAGCTCAGTTGGTAGAGCATCTGATTTGTAATCAGAGGGTCGGGCGTTCGAATCGTCTAGTCGGCACCATATTATGCGGAAGTAGTTCAGTGGTAGAACATCACCTTGCCAAGGTGGGGGTCGCGGGTTCGAATCCCGTCTTCCGCTTGTTATTGTCTGTTCATTATTTTTTGCCGGGGTGGCGGAACTGGCAGACGCACAGGACTTAAAATCCTGCGGTAAGTGATTACCGTACCGGTTCGATTCCGGTCCTCGGCATTTTCATTTATATATTGCACCCATAGCGCAATTGGATAGAGTGTCTGACTACGAATCAGAAGGTTGTAGGTTCGACTCCTACTGGGTGCATATTTCATCGGGAAGTAGCTCAGCTTGGTAGAGCACCTGGTTTGGGACCAGGGGGTCGCAGGTTCGAATCCTGTCTTCCCGATAGGTCTAATGAGTTCGGATGTTTTTAGTTTACTAATATTTTCGGGAAATAGCTCAGCTTGGTAGAGCACTACGTTCGGGACGTAGGGGTCGCAAGTTCGAATCTTGTTTTCCCGATAAGAGAAGCCAGATCAAAGTAAAAATTTTGATCTGGTTTTTGTGTGGAATCATTTTTTGGTTTAACCCGAGGGTGTCATCTTTAGTTGTAATAGTTAGTATAGAGTGATAACTATAGTTCTTAGGGTTTTATTAATTGTATCCTTATATAAGATATTAAGATTGTTGTTTGATGAAAGTAATTTTATAATATAAGTAGGTTGTAGAAATTAATTGATGCTCTATCTTTGCATTTCTAAATTTTTTACGTATAATGAAAGTCAATATTAGTCAAAAAGTTTAGAGGATGAGATATATGCAAGGACAAAATATTTCTGATATCATTGAGGAATATCTAAAAAGAATCTTAGCTGATACACGTCAGGTTGAGATTAAACGTTCTGAGATAGCACAACTATTCAATTGTGTACCATCCCAAATCAATTATGTAATTAATACGCGGTTTACGATCCAGAATGGATATATTGTTCGCAGTAAGCGCGGCGGTGGTGGTTACATTAGGATTGCAAAGGTTAATTTGATCAACGATGCAGATGTTTTGGATGACCTAATAGATGTAATTGGAGATAATATCAGTTTTTCACAAGCTTTTCAAATTATTCAAAGTTTATTTGAGGATAGTGTCTTGACACAAAAAGAAGCCAATCTTATTTTGGTAGCAATTGACAGACGAACGTTAGATTTTGAAGATAAAAGAGTTGAAAATGCTATTCGTGCTCGGATTTTAATCAGTATATTAAATCGTTTGAAATATGACGGTTAGGAAGTGAGGAATATATTATGGATAATTTATTTACTCCAAGTGCTAGACAGGTCTTAGTACTAGCACAAGAACAAGCCAAGTATTTTAGACATCAAGCTGTTGGAACGGAACATTTATTGCTGGCTTTAACTTTAGAGACTAATGGGATTGCTAGTAAGGTATTACAGCAGTTTATTGTAACTGAAACCGATGTTCGTGAAGAGATTGAACGTTTAACAGGTTATGGAACATTAAAGCGCAATGGTGCTAACAATTATTTACCTTACTCACCTAGGGCAAAGGAAATTTTAGCAGTTGCAGGTGAGGAAGCTAAAAAAACTAAGGCTGCTAAGATCGGTACTGAACATCTGCTGCTAGCCCTTTTACGCAACAATGATATTTTATCTTCACGGATACTCCAAAGTTTAAACATTGATACGCGCAAAATGTATCAGACGATTATTCATAAACTTGGATTAAGTGAAGCTCAAATTAAAAGGTTTGATAAAAAGGTTCCTAAGAAAAATGGGACACCAACTCTAAATTCGTTAGCGCGGAATCTTAATGTATTAGCTGAAGAAAACAAAATAGATCCCGTTATTGGAAGAGAAAAAGAAGTTAAACGCATTATTCAAGTTCTTAGCCGACGAACTAAAAACAACCCAGTCTTGCTAGGAGAACCAGGTGTAGGTAAGACAGCAGTTGCCGAAGGCTTAGCGCAGAGTATCATTGCCGGTGATGTCCCTGAAAGTTTACAGAAAAAACGCGTTATGATGCTTGATATGGGGTCATTGGTTGCCGGAACTAAGTATCGTGGTGAATTTGAAGATCGTGTTAAAAAAATTATTGATGAGATTTACGCTGACGGGAATGTTATCCTCTTTATTGACGAATTGCACACGCTGATTGGTGCTGGAGGCGCTGAAGGGGCGATAGATGCTTCAAATATTCTTAAACCGGCGCTTGCGCGGGGAGAGGTTCAGGTCGTTGGGGCAACGACACTTGATGAGTTCCAGAAATATATTGAAACGGACTCAGCACTTGAACGACGTTTTGCCAAAATAATGGTTGCTGAACCATCAGCCCAAGACACTATTCAAATTCTTAAGGGGTTACGGCCGAAATATGAAGAGCATCACCGATTGGAAATTACAGATGAAGCAATCGAAGCTGCTGTACGCTTAAGCTCAAGGTATATTACTGGTCGCTTTTTACCAGATAAAGCAATTGATTTGATGGATGAGTCAGCTGCAAGAGTTCGCTTAGAAGCGGCGGGACAAACAAAAAAAGTAGCAACTAAGAGAGCTTTACTAGATGATTTGGCAACTCAAAAAATTGAAGCTCTAAGTAATGAAGATTTTGAATTAGCTGCTGATATTAGGCAGAAGGAGCTTCGTGCCAAAAAGAGTTTACAAAGGATGGAACAGCAAGAAGATGAAGCTGCTTCAAGTAAGGAACGTTACGGTGTAAGTGTTACTGAGGAAAATATCGCCGAGATCGTTTCTGAATGGACAGGTGTCCCATTAACTCAAATGAAGAAATCTGAGGCGGAACGTCTGGTTAACCTTGAAGATGTCTTGCATAAACGTGTTGTTGGACAGGAAGAAGCTGTTTCAGCAGTCGCGCGTGCAATGCGACGTGCTCGAAGTGGGTTAAAAAATCCTGTTCGTCCAATTGGATCTTTCATGTTTCTTGGGCCGACTGGAGTTGGGAAAACAGAACTGGCTAAGGCATTGGCTGAGGCTATGTTCGGTACAGAAGATTCGATCATTAGAATTGATATGAGTGAGTATATGGAGAAATATGCTACTAGTCGTCTAGTGGGGTCGCCTCCAGGCTATGTTGGCTATGAAGAGGGTGGACAGTTAACTGAAAAGGTTAGACAACATCCTTACTCAGTTGTTTTATTTGATGAAGTCGAAAAAGCTCATCCAGATGTTTTTAATATTTTGTTGCAGGTACTAGATGATGGGTACCTAACTGATTCTAAGGGACGTCGGGTTGACTTTCGAAATACGATTATCATTATGACATCCAACCTAGGGGCAACAGCTTTACGAGATGAGAAACAAGTTGGTTTTGGAAGTTCAAAAGCGATCGATGACTTTAAAGCAATGTCTGCTAAAATACGCGAAACATTGAAAAAGACCTTTAGGCCAGAGTTCCTTAACCGGATCGATGAAACAATTATTTTCCATGGGCTTACAGCTAAGGAGTTACATGTAATCGTTAAGTTAATGGCTAAAGAAGTACTTGATCGTGTTCGTGAACAAAAGGTTAATATCAAGATTACTCCAGCTGCGATCGATGTCGTTGCTAAGAAGGGCTTTGACCCTGAATACGGTGCACGACCGTTGCGGAGGGCTTTACAGACAGAAGTAGAAGACAAGTTGAGTGAAGCTTTGATTACTGGACAGATTAAAATCAACAGTAAGGTCACTATTGGAGCAAGTAAAGGAAAGATTAGTGTAAAAGTCCAAGATGATGATCAAAAAGCAGCTGAACAACTTACGAAGTAACAATAAATCATAAAACTATTCAATAAGAAATTTCGGTAATTCATGTATAAGGAATTGCCGGAATTTTTTGTGCATTCCGACTTGACAAATTTATGATTGATTGCTACAATTTGTAATTGGAAAATACTGTGAATTTTGTCGACTGTGATCTATTGTCCATAGTCGACTCGAGATGAAGCAAAAATAGTGATGGTCGAGAGACAGACATATACTGTTTTTGGTTTTTTTTTGCCAAAAAAAGCACTCAGAAGATAATTGTAATCAAAATGTAATAATTTTAAGTTGCTTTTTAGGCTTTTCACAGAAAAAATTTGAGAGGTGAACAATTTGGCAGGACATTTAGTAAAATACGGTAAACACCGTACACGTAGAAGTTATGCCCGGATCAAAGAAGTTTTGGAGTTACCAAACTTAATTGAAATTCAGACAAATTCCTACAAATGGTTCTTAGACGAAGGTCTTCGTGAAATGTTTGAAGACATTATGCCGATTGAAGATTTTGCTGGTAATCTATCACTTGAATTTGTCGACTATCAATTATTGGAACCAAAATATACAGTTGATGAAGCAAGACAGCATGATGCAAATTATTCGGCCCCATTACATGTCACATTGAACTTAATCAACCATGAGACAGGTGAGATTAAATCACAAGATGTCTTCTTTGGTGACTTTCCTTTAATGACTGAACAAGGAACGTTTATTATCAATGGTGCTGAACGTGTTATTGTTTCTCAGTTAGTTCGTTCACCTGGTGTCTATTATAGTGAAGAATTAGATAAAAATGGTCGTGAGAACTTCGGAACAACAGTTATCCCTAACCGTGGTGCATGGCTTGAGTATGAAACTGATGCGAAGAATATTGCCTATGTTCGAATTGACCGTACACGTAAAATTCCACTGACGGAATTAATCCGTGCGTTAGGATATAGTTCTGATGATGAGATTATCCAAATGCTAGGGTCTAATGATAGTTTAATGTTGACTTTGGAAAAGGATGTGCATAAAAACACTGAAGATTCGCGTGTAGCTGAATCATTAAAGGATGTTTATGAACGCCTACGTCCGGGTGAACCTAAGACAGCCGACAGTGCACGTAGCCTCTTGACAGCTCGTTTCTTTGATCCGAAGCGTTATGACTTTGCCCCTGTTGGTCGTTACAAGGTTAATAAAAAGTTAAACTTAAAGACACGTTTATTGAATAAAACTTTAGCTGAAACGCTGGCTGATCCTGATACTGGTGAGATTATCGTTAATAAAGATACGGTTATTGATAAGCAAATCATGGACAAACTTGCACCGTATCTTGATCGTGAAGATTTTAAGACAGTGACTTTCCATCCTTCTGATGAAGGTGTTGTTACTGATCCAATGACCTTACAGATTATCAATGTTTATTCTGAAAAGGATCCTGAAAAAGTTGTTAAGATGATTGGTAATGGGCATATCGACTTGAAGTACAAACACATTCTTCCTGCCGATATTATTGCATCGATGAATTATTTCTTCAATCTTCAAGAAGGAATCGGAGCTGCCGATGATATTGATCACTTGGGTAACCGACGTATTCGCTCTGTTGGTGAACTATTGCAAAACCAATTTAGAATTGGTCTTTCAAGAATGGAACGTGTTGTTCGTGAAAGAATGTCAATTCAAGATACTTCAACTGTAACACCACAGCAGTTAATCAATATTCGCCCAGTAGTTGCTTCCATCAAGGAATTCTTTGGTAGTTCACAGTTATCCCAGTTTATGGATCAAACTAATCCATTAGGTGAATTGACACATAAGCGTCGTCTGTCTGCCTTAGGACCTGGTGGTTTAACTCGTGATCGGGCCGGCTATGAAGTTCGTGATGTTCATTACACTCATTATGGTCGGATGTGTCCAATTGAAACGCCTGAAGGACCGAATATCGGGCTGATTAATAGTTTGTCTTCTTACGCGCGTATTAACAAGTATGGCTTTATTGAAACACCATATCGGCGTGTTTCATGGGCAACGCATAAAGTAACCGAAAAAATTGATTACTTGACAGCGGATGAAGAAGATAATTATGTTATTGCACAGGCTAACTCGCCACTGAACGATGATGGTTCATTCGTGGATAATATTGTTATGGCACGTGCTAAAAGTGAAAATATTGAAATTTCAATTGACAAAGTCGATTATATGGATGTTTCGCCTAAGCAAGTGGTTGCAGTCGCAACAGCATGTATTCCTTTCTTGGAAAACGATGACTCAAACCGGGCGTTAATGGGTGCCAATATGCAGCGTCAGGCTGTACCACTGCTTGATCCGCATGCTCCTTTAGTAGGAACGGGAATAGAATATAAAGCTGCGCATGACTCCGGAGTTGCTTTGATTTGTAAAAATGAAGGAACGGTTGAATATGTTGATGCACGTGAAGTTCGTGTTCGACGTGATGACGGTTCGTTAGATAAATATAAATTAATGAAGTTCCGCCGTTCTAATGGTGGTAAAAACTATAACCAACGCCCAATCGTGCGTGTAGGGGATCATGTTGATGCAGATGAGGTCTTGGCAGATGGGCCATCAATGGAAAATGGTGAATTAGCTCTTGGTCAAAACCCATTAATTGCTTTTATGACATGGGATGGTTATAACTTCGAAGATGCGATCGCAATTAACGAACGTCTCGTTAAAGAAGATGTTTATACCTCTATCCATATTGAAGAACATGAATCTGAAGCTCGTGATACCAAGTTAGGGCCTGAAGAAATGACACGCGAGATCCCCAATGTTGGTGAAGATGCCTTAAAGGATCTTGATGAATTTGGAATTGTTCGAATCGGTGCTGAAGTTCATGATGGCGACATTTTAGTTGGCAAAGTAACGCCTAAAGGTGTGACTGAATTATCTGCTGAAGAACGTTTGTTGCATGCTATTTTTGGTGAAAAGGCACGTGAAGTTAGAGATACTTCACTCCGGGTTCCTCATGGTGGCGGCGGAATCGTCCAAGATGTTAAAATCTTTACACGTGAAGCCGGCGATGAATTATCTCCAGGTGTGAACATGATGGTTCGTGTTTACATTGCACAAAAACGTAAGATTCAAGTAGGGGATAAGATGGCGGGACGTCATGGTAACAAAGGGACTGTTTCAATCGTTATTCCTGAAGAAGATATGCCTTATTTACCAGATGGTACCCCAATTGATATCATGTTAAGTCCAATGGGTGTTCCTTCACGTATGAATATCGGACAAGTACTTGAACTTCATTTAGGAATTGCAGCACGTAAACTAGGGATACATGTAGCATCGCCAGTTTTTGATGGTGCACGTGATGAAGATATCTGGTCAGCTCTAAAAGAAGCTGGTATATCAAGTGATGGTAAGACAGTCGTTTACGATGGTCGAACAGGTGAAGCTTTCGATAACCGTATTTCAGTTGGAGTTATGTATTATCTGAAACTTGCACATATGGTCGATGATAAGATTCATGCACGTTCAATTGGACCGTACTCTCTTGTTACACAACAACCACTCGGTGGGAAAGCACAATTTGGTGGACAAAGATTTGGTGAAATGGAAGTTTGGGCTCTTGAAGCATATGGTGCTGCATATACATTGCAAGAAATTATGACATACAAGTCTGATGATGTTGTTGGGCGAGTTAAAACCTATGAAGCTATTGTAAAGGGTGAACCGATTCCTAAACCAGGTGTTCCTGAATCATTCCGTGTTTTAGTCAAAGAATTACAATCATTAGGATTAGATATGAAAGTTCTTGATACCGAGAAGAAAGAAATCGAGCTCAGGGATATGGATGATGAGGACGATGATGTTGTTAATGTTGATGCTTTGAGCAAGCTGGCTAAAGAACAAGCTGAAAAAAAGGCTAAGGAACAAGCAGCAAATGCAGAAGAAGCAGAAAAAACTGAGACTAAAACAGAAAAATAGGAATAAGTTAAAAAACTGAGTGTTTAGAAGTCAACTATAAAAAAGGAGGTCGGTCTCTTGATCGATGTCAATAAATTCGATAGTATGCAGATTGGTTTGGCTTCTTCTGATAAGATCCGTAGCTGGTCTTATGGAGAAGTAAAGAAACCTGAAACGATCAACTATCGTACGTTGAAGCCTGAAAAAGATGGTTTATTCGACGAAAGAATATTTGGACCTACTAAAGATTGGGAATGTGCTTGCGGTAAATATAAACGTATTCGTTACAAGGGAATCGTTTGTGACCGTTGTGGAGTTGAGGTAACACGTGCTAAGGTTCGTCGTGAACGGATGGCACATATTGAACTTGCGGCGCCCGTAACACATATTTGGTATTTCAAGGGTATTCCAAGTCGGATGGGACTTGTGCTTGATATGAGCCCACGTGCATTGGAAGAAATTATCTATTTTGCTTCATATGTGGTAACTGAACCCGGAAATACACCACTAGAAAAGAAACAATTATTGACAGAACGTGAATATCGTGAGAAACGTGAGCAATATGGTCAAGAGTTTAAAGCTGGAATGGGTGCTGAAGCTATCAGAAGCCTGTTACGTGATGTTGAACTTGAAAATGAATGTAATGAATTAAAAGAGGAACTGAAAGAAGCTACTGGTCAGAAGCGGACACGTGCTGTTAGACGACTAGATATTCTGGAATCATTCTTGAAATCAGGTAATGAACCTGCATGGATGGTCATGGATGCTATCCCAGTTATCCCACCTGACCTACGTCCGATGGTTCAACTAGAAGGTGGACGTTTTGCAACTTCTGATTTAAATGATCTCTATCGACGTGTTATTAACCGTAATAACCGTTTGAAGCGTCTGCTTGATTTGAATGCTCCTGGCATCATTGTTCAAAATGAAAAGCGGATGTTGCAAGAAGCTGTCGATGCATTGATTGATAATGGTCGTCGGGGACGCCCTGTTACAGGACCGGGTAACCGACCACTTAAATCATTGTCACATATGCTTAAAGGTAAGCAGGGTCGTTTCCGTCAAAACTTACTTGGTAAGCGTGTTGATTATTCTGGCCGTTCAGTTATTGATGTTGGACCTAAATTAAAGATGAACCAAATGGGTATCCCACATGAAATGGCTCTTGAATTATTCAAACCATTTATGATGAAGGAACTTGTTAAGCGTGAAATGGCTTCTAACATTAAGAATGCTAAACGAAAGATCGACCGACGTGATGAAGATATTTGGGATGTTTTGGAAGATGTTATCAAAGAACATCCAGTTTTACTTAACCGCGCACCTACGCTTCACCGTTTAGGTATTCAAGCATTTGAACCTAAGCTGGTTAACGGTAAATCAATGAGATTGCATCCATTAGCATGTGAAGCTTACAATGCCGATTTTGATGGTGACCAAATGGCTATCCATGTGCCACTGTCAGATGAAGCACAGGCAGAAGCACGTTTGCTGATGCTTGCGGCTCACCACATCTTAGCACCAAAAGATGGAAAACCAATTGTAACTCCATCACAAGATATGGTTATTGGAAACTATTACCTAACGATTGAAGAAAATGGTCGTGAAGGTGAGGGTATGATCTTTAAGGATGTTAATGAAGTTCGCACAGCTTATCTTAACAACTATATCCATCTGCATACCCGAATTGGTTTACAGACAGAGACACTTGCTGCTGCTGGGAAACCATTCACTGATTGGCAGAAGGAAAGGGTTATGGTAACGACTGCAGGTAAAGCTATTTTTAACGAAATTTTACCAGCAAACTTCCCATATCTGAATGAACCAACAGAGGAAAATCTGACGGGAAAGACACCTGATAAGTATTTTGTTGAGCCTGGAACAGATATTCATCAGTTCTTAGCAGAGCAGGACTTAGTTACACCGTTTAAAGCTAGCTTCTTAAGTGATATTGTTGCCGAGGTTTATAAGAAATTCAAAGTTACTGAGACGTCTAAGCTTTTGGACCGTGTTAAAGACTTAGGTTACTATGAATCTACCAAGTCAGGTTTAACTGTGGGAATCGCAGATATAACTGATTTAAAAGAGAAAAAAGGTATTATTGACGCTGCACATAAAGAAGTCAGCAATGTAGCTAAACAATTTCGACGTGGATTGATTACTGAAGATGAACGTTATGAACGTGTTATTGCTATTTGGAATAATGCTAAAGATCAGATTCAGGAAAAACTAGTTCAGAATATGGATCCAGAAAATCCAATTCAAATGATGTCAGACTCCGGGGCTCGTGGTAATATTTCTAACTTTACTCAGTTAGCCGGAATGCGTGGATTAATGGCTGCACCTAATGGTAAAACGATGGAATTGCCAATTGTGGCTAACTTCCGTGAAGGCTTATCTGTTATGGAAATGTTTATTTCTACTCACGGTGCCCGTAAGGGAATGACGGATACTGCCTTGAAGACAGCTGATTCAGGTTACTTGACCCGTCGTCTTGTTGATGTTGCACAAGATGTTATTATTCGTGAAAAAGATTGTGGAACTGATCGTGGCTTGGATGTAATGGCAATTCGTGAAGGAAATGAATTGATCGAACCATTGTTTGACCGTATTTTAGGTCGCTACGCAATGAAGGCTGTTAAAGATCCGCAAACAGGTGAAGTCATCGTTTCAGCAAATGAGATGATCGACGAAAGTATTGCACAAGCGATCGTTAAAGCAGGTGTTGAGATAGTAACAATTCGTTCTGCCTTTACATGTAATACTAAGCATGGTGTTTGTGAACATTGTTATGGTCGTAATATGGCTACGGGTGATGAGGTCGAAGTTGGTGAAGCAGTCGGAACAGTTGCTGCACAATCGATCGGTGAACCTGGTACCCAGTTGACGATGCGGACATTCCATACTGGTGGTGTTGCTGGGGATGATATTACACAAGGTCTTCCTCGTGTTCAAGAAATCTTCGAAGCTCGTAACCCTAAAGGTCGTGCAGAGATTTCTGAAGTTACAGGAATCGTAGAAAGTATTGAAGAAAACCCAGCTGAAAGAACAAAAGAAGTTACAGTTAAAGGCGAAACGGATACGCGAACATATAGTTTGCCATTTACTTCGGTACTCAAGGTTTCTGAAGGCGAAGAAATTCATCGTGGTGAAGCATTAACTGTAGGGTCAATCGATCCTAAGCAATTGATTAAAGTCCGTGATGTTCTTTCAACGGAAAACTATATCTTGCGTGAAGTTCAAAAAGTGTATAGAATGCAAGGTGTTGAGATTTCTGATAAGCATATTGAAGTTATGGCTCGTCAAATGTTACGTAAGGTACGGGTTATGGATCCAGGTGATACAGCCTTATTACCGGGTACATTGATGGATATCAATGATTTCAGAGATCAAAACTATCAGACCTTGATCAAGGGAAGTATTCCTGCAACAGCTCGCCCGGTCTTACTTGGAATTACAAAGGCGTCACTTGAGACTAATAGTTTCTTGTCAGCCGCTTCTTTCCAGGAGACAACGCGTGTCTTGACCGATGCAGCTATTCGGGGTAAGAATGATCCGTTAATTGGTTTGAAAGAAAATGTTATTATCGGTAAGATTATTCCAGCTGGAACAGGAATGCCCGATTATCGTGGTATTAAGCCTAAAGAAGTTGGAGCTGTCTCCGAAAATGTTTATTCAATCTCTGATTTAGAAAAGAAATTGAAGGCAGAAGAAAAACAGCCACAAAATGATAATAAATAAGTAATGAGATGTCATTAAGAAAAGGTCATATTAGCTAATAGCTAGTATGATCTTTTTTATTTGGCTAACGGCTGACGATCAAGATCAAACTTTGATTACTATAATAGGAGGACCAATAGTCCAAAGGACAAGAAGGGGATAAAGGGTATTTTATTTTGAGCATAAATAAAATGATAAAGAGCAGCACTTGTTGACCCAATTAAGATAATGTAAAGTGTCGTATAGAAGCCCAAAAGTAAAAAGAGAAAAGTTAAGTAAATAACATCTCCACTGCCAAGCAAATTAAAATGACTAAAAAGAAATAGAATAATGATAAAAAGAAGGCTGAATGACCAGTCAGCTAAGTAAAAATGAATATTCGCAAATTTTCCAACTGAAAGAAGGCTGCCGCCAACTAGCAGAAAGTTATGCGAAACAGTCAAGCTATAAAAATCCTGCGCTGAAAGTATCAGTGCCCATAAGACTAGCCCAAAAGTAAAAACAAGATGCAATGGAGACGTGTTGTTCAAAAGAAATAATAAAGTGAAATAACTACCCATAAGGAATTCGCTAACTAAGCTTACGGTGGAAATACTAGCATGACAAGAAGTACAATGTCCCTTTTGAATAAAAAAGCCAATTAGTGGTATTAAATAATATTTTTTAAGTGGGATATGGCAATTCTCACAAAAAGAAGCGGGATGAAGTATGGAATAGTGGTGGGCGAAGCGCCAGCCGTAACAGATAGCAAAGGAACCACAGATAGTTCCAAGAACAAAGATAATGATAATAATAAACACTATAAAGTCACACTCCTTTCGCTAGTTAAATACGAAAAAAAGTTCTATTTGACTATATTTTAATAATATGTTGACATCCTTGTCTTTAACGTGTTAGTCTATAAAAGGTGCTTTATGTAGACAGTTTTCCCGTGATAACCATAGGACATGCTGACTGTGTTACGGTAGCATACAATCTATTGTACATTCAGGGTTTATTTTTTTGCTAAAAAATGAACCGCCTGGATGTGTGTACTTAAGACATGCAAATTAAGGAAGGAGGAAGCTTTAGATGCCAACAATTAATCAATTGATCCGTAAAGGGCGTAAATCTAAAGGTTCAAAATCTGATTCCCCAGCTTTAAACTTTGGGTATAACAGTTACAAGAGAGTGCAGACTAATAATCCTGCACCACAAAAACGTGGAGTAGCAACTCGTGTGGGTACGATGACACCTAAGAAACCTAACTCTGCTTTACGTAAGTATGCTCGTGTTCGTCTTTCAAACTTGATCGAGGTTACAGCATATATTCCAGGAATTGGACATAACTTACAAGAACATAGTGTTGTTTTAATTCGTGGAGGTCGTGTAAAAGATCTTCCTGGTGTTCGTTACCATATCGTACGTGGTGCTTTGGATACAGCTGGCGTTACAGATCGTAAACAAAGTCGTTCTAAGTATGGTACAAAGAGACCTAAGAAATAATTGTAAAGTATTAGAGGAGGTTATTTAGATGCCAAGAAAAGGTGCTATTTCAAAGCGCGAAGTACTCCCTGATCCAATTTATAACTCTAAATTGGTAACTCGTTTGATCAACCGTATTATGATTGATGGCAAACGCGGGACTGCATCAAAATTATTATATCAAGCATTTGATCAAATTAAAGAAGAAACAGGTAACGAACCATTAGATGTGTTTGAAGAAGCATTGAAGAACGTTATGCCTGTACTTGAAGTAAAGGCACGCCGTGTTGGTGGTTCTAACTACCAAGTTCCAATTGAAGTACGTCCAGAGCGTCGTACAACTTTAGGATTACGTTGGCTCGTTAACTATTCACGTTTACGTGGTGAACATACAATGCCAGAACGTTTAGCAAAAGAAATTATTGATGCATCTAACAATACAGGTGCTTCAGTTAAGAAACGTGAAGATACACATAAAATGGCTGATGCCAACCGTGCATTTGCACATTATCGCTGGTAATTTTTTGAAAATGGCTATTATATGATTTCAAGAAATCCTATAGTAGTCATTTTTTGAGTAAGCTATATTTTTAGATATTAAGCAGGTTTGGAAGGAGATAAAATCTCAGATGGCTAATAAACGTGAATTCCCATTAGAAAGGACACGTAATATCGGAATCGTTGCGCATATCGATGCAGGTAAAACAACGACGACTGAACGTATCTTATACTATACTGGGAAAATCCACAAAATTGGTGAAACCCATGAAGGTGCTTCACAAATGGACTGGATGGCGCAAGAACAAGAACGTGGAATTACGATTACATCTGCTGCAACAACAGCTCAATGGAAAGATCATCGAATCAATATTATTGATACCCCAGGACACGTTGACTTCACAGTTGAAGTAGAACGTTCACTGCGTGTTCTTGATGGAGCAGTTGTTGTGCTCGATGCTCAATCAGGTGTTGAACCACAAACTGAAAATGTTTGGCGTCAAGCAACAACTTATTCAGTACCGCGGATTGTTTTTGTTAATAAGATGGACAAGATCGGTGCTAACTTTGATTATTCAGTAAGTACAATCAAGGATCGTTTGCAAGCAAATGCAGTTGCTATCCAAATGCCAATTGGAGCAGAGGATAACTTTGAAGGTGTTATCGATTTAATTGAAATGAAAGCTGACATCTACGACGAAGATGAACTTGGTGCTAAATGGGATACAGTTGATATTCCAGAAGAATATAAAGAAACCGCACAGAAGCGTCGTGAGGCAATGATCGAAGCTATTGCTGATGTTGATGAAGACCTTATGGAAAAATATCTCGAAGGTGAAGAGATTTCGAATGACGAGATTAAGGCTGCTATTCGTAAAGCAACATTGAACTTAGAATTATATCCTGTTCTTGCTGGTTCAGCATTTAAGAATAAGGGTGTTCAAATGATGTTAGATGCTGTCAACGACTACTTGCCATCACCATTAGATGTTAAGCCTTATAAGGCAACAGATCCTGATACAGATGAAGAAGTTGAGTTAGTTGCAGGTGATGACAAACCGTTTGCTGGTTTAGCATTTAAGATTGCAACTGATCCATTCGTTGGACGTCTTACATTCTTCCGCGTATACGCAGGAACACTTGAAGCTGGTTCATATGTCTTAAATGCAACTAAGGATAAACGTGAACGTGTTGGTCGTTTATTACAGATGCATTCAAACCATCGTAAAGAAATTCCTGAAGTATTTGCAGGTGATATTGCTGCTGCTATTGGTTTGAAAGATACAACAACTGGTGATTCATTAACTGACATCAAGCATCCATTAATTCTTGAATCAATGGAATTTCCTGATCCAGTTATCCAGGTATCAATTGAACCCAATACGAAGGCTGACCAAGATAAGATGGATATCGCCTTACAAAAACTTGCTGAAGAAGATCCGACCTTTAAGGCTGAAACTAATCCAGAAACTGGTGAAACACTTATCGCTGGTATGGGTGAATTACATTTGGATATCATCGTTGATCGTATGAAACGTGAATTCAAGGTTGAAGCTAAGGTTGGTGCTCCTCAAGTTGCTTATCGTGAAACCTTTACAAAACAGGTTTCATCACAAGGTAAGTTTGTTCGTCAGTCAGGTGGTAAAGGTCAGTACGGTGATGTTTGGGTTGAATTTACACCTAATGATGAAGGTGCTGGCTTTGAATTTGAAAATGCTATCGTCGGTGGAGTTGTTCCGCGTGAATATATTCCATCAGTTGAACAAGGCTTACGCGAGTCAATGAAGAATGGTGTCTTAGCAGGCTATCCATTAATTGATGTTAAAGCTAAGTTATATGATGGTAGTTACCATGATGTCGATTCAAGTGAAGCTGCTTTCAAGGTAGCTGCTTCTCTTTCATTACGTAATGCCGCTAAAAAGGCTGGCGCAGTGATTCTTGAACCAATCATGAAGGTTGAAATCGTTGCTCCTGAAGATTACTTAGGTGATGTTATGGGACACGTTACAGCTCGTCGTGGTCGAGTTGAAGGAATGGAAGCTCGTGGAAATGCACAAGTTGTTAATGCATTTGTACCGCTTGCAGAGATGTTTGGTTATGCAACAACGTTGCGTTCAGCAACACAGGGACGTGGAACATTCACAATGACCATGGATCATTACGAACCAGTTCCGAAGTCTATTCAAGAAGAAATTATTAAGAAAAACGGCGGAGACGCTAAGTAATAACTAAAAAGAACCCGTTCAAAAGTCGCCTTTTGAACGGGTTCTTTTTTAGTTTATCTACTGAAATATTTACTTAGAATTATCTTTTAATATTTTCTAATCAAAATTATATTCCTTCTATTTTTGCTCCTAAACAGTTTTTAAAATGGTTGAGAGCCCACTGATGACCGGCTGGATCAAAACTAGCAGTTGCATCCGAATGGATACATAAGTTGAAATTCTTATTGTAAGCATCAACCGCTGTATGAAGTACACAAATATCCGTACAGACACCTGTCAAATGAAGCTCTTCGATTTGGCGGCTACGTAGATAATTTTCTAAGTTGGTATTAGCAAACGAAGAATAACGATTCTTGTCAAAAAAGTAAACATTTTTTCTGGTGTGGTTTTCCTGATACCAATCAGCCAGCCTGTTATAAAGTTCGCGTCCCCAGGTATTAACGATATTGTGGGAAGGAAAAAGCTTACTTTCAGGATGATAAGGATCATTAACTTGATGGCAGTCAGTTGGTAAGATGACATAGTCATCATTAGCTAAGAAGGTATTAGCTAATGATATTATTTTGTTTTCGATAGCTTGACCTGGCTTGCCGCAGGAAAGGGTCCCTTTAGGATGGACAAAGTCATTAGTGTAGTCGATAATTAAAAGAGCTTTTTTACTCATTATTGAAATCCTCCTTATGCATAATAGATTCAGCATATAACAAAAAATAGAAAAATAATAGTTCTTCAAAGAAAAGCTTGCGTAAGCAAATAAAAAAAGGTATTATATATAAGTACTTGTCTTTGAGGGACAAGTGCGCACCTATGGAATAAATTTCAAGCTATGATGCAGAAGGTTGCGACACACCCGGGAGCTTTGCCATGGGGTGCGGCGGGAAATTTCTGCGGAGCTAGTCTTGTTTTTTAAAATAGACGAAGGAGGGAACACAATGGCAAAACAAAAGATTCGTATTCGATTAAAGGCGTACGAACATCGTACTTTAGATCAATCCGCTGATAAGATCGTTGAAACGGCAAAGAGAACTGGCGCTGCAATCTCAGGACCAATTCCATTGCCAACAGAGCGTACTTTATATACGGTTATCCGTTCACCACATAAATATAAGGATTCACGCGAACAGTTCGAGATTCGGACACATAAACGTTTAATCGATATCGTAAATCCAACACCAAAGACAGTTGACTCATTAATGAAGTTAGACTTGCCTAGCGGTGTGGATATTGAAATCAAATTATAATTACAAATTAAAAAATAATAGGAGGTGTACTCATGACCACAAAAGGAATCTTAGGTAAAAAGGTAGGTATGACACAGGTCTTTACTGAGAATGGCGAATTAGTTCCAGTAACTGTTGTTGAAGTTGGAACAAACGTTGTTTTACAAGTGAAAACTGTTGAAAATGATGGTTACGAAGCAGTTCAATTAGGTTTTGATGATCTTCGTGAAGTCTTAGCCAACAAACCTACCAAAGGTCATGCAGCAAAAGCAAAAACTGCTCCTAAGCGCTTCATTCGTGAAATTAAAGATGTTGAGCTTGGAGATTACAAAGTCGGTGACGAAATTAAAGCCGATACATTTGAAACAGGCGACATCGTTAATGTTTCAGGTACATCAAAGGGACATGGTTTCCAAGGAAATATCAAGCGTTGGGGACAGGCACGTGGACCTATGGCTCACGGTTCTCGTTATCATCGTCGTCCTGGATCAATGGGTGTTATTATTAACCGCGTCTTCAAGGGTAAATTATTACCAGGACGTATGGGTGGCAACCGTGTAACGATTAAGAACTTAGAAATCGTTAAGGCTGACATGGACAATAACGTTTTATTGATCAAAGGTAATGTTCCAGGAGCAAATAAATCATTATTGACAATTACAGGTTTAACTAAAGAAAACTAAATCGAGGAAGGGAGGAATTTTAAATGCCAACAGTTGCATTATTTAAACAAGATGGTAGTAAAAATGGTGAAGTTAAGTTAAATGAAACCATTTTTGGTATCGAACCAAATGATAATGTCGTTTTTGATGCTGTTGTTATGCAACGCGCATCATTACGTCAAGGTACACATGCTGTTAAAAACAGAAGCGCTGTTTCTGGTGGTGGTAAGAAGCCATGGCGTCAAAAGGGAACAGGACGTGCACGTCAAGGATCAATCCGCTCACCACAATGGGTTGGTGGTGGAACGGTCTTTGGACCAACACCAAGATCATATAGTTACAAACTTCCTAAAAAGGTTCGTCGCTTAGCAATCAAATCTGTCCTTTCACAGAAAGTATTGGATGAAGGTTTGCTGGTAGTCGATAAGTTGTCGTTTGAACAACCAAAGACAAAGGCTTTTGCAGAAGTTTTAGATAACTTGAATGTTAATACGAAAGTTTTAGTAGTTCTTGAAGATGGCAATGACTTAGCTGCACTTTCAGCTCGTAACTTGCAGAATGTTACGGTCGTTGATGTTAAAGGCGTTAATGTCTTAAATGTTATTAATAACGATAAGTTAGTCATGACTCAAGAAGCTCTTTCTCAAGTAGAGGAGGTTCTTGCATAATGGAATCACGCAGAGTTATTTTAAAGCCAGTTGTTACTGAAGCATCAATGTCAGACATGGATGCTAAACGTTATACATTTGACGTTGACGTACGTGCAACTAAGACACAAGTAAAAAAAGCAATTGAAGAGATTTTTGATGTTAAGGTTGTTAAAGTTAACATCATGAATGTCAGAGGCAAGCTCAAACGTATGGGTCGCTACGCTGGCTATACTAAGAAACGCCGTAAAGCAATTGTTACATTGAGTGCAGACTCAAAAGAAATCAAATTATTTGAAGAATAAAAATAATTAATAGGAGGGAATTCAGTTGGGGATCAAAAAATTTAAACCGACCTCAAACGGGCGCCGTAATATGACCGGTTCAGATTTTTCTGAGATTACAAAGACAACTCCAGAAAAATCATTACTTGAATCACAAAGTAAGACGGCTGGCCGTAACAGCTATGGTCGTATTACTGTTCGCCATCGTGGTGGTGGACACAAACGTCAGTACCGCTTAATTGATTTTAAACGTACTAAAGATGAAGTACCTGCAACAGTTAAATCAATTGAATATGATCCAAACCGTTCAGCTAACATTGCATTACTTGTCTATGCTGATGGAGTTAAATCGTATATTCTTGCACCAAAGGGACTTGTCGTAGGACAAAAAGTTCAGTCAGGTAAAGGTGCCGATATTAAAACCGGTAATACTTTAGCACTTGCTGATATCCCAGTCGGAACAATCGTGCATAATATCGAATTAAAGCCAGGTAAAGGTGGACAGTTGGTTCGTTCAGCTGGTGCTTCTGCACAGATCCTTGGTAAAGAAGGCAAATATGTTCTTGTTAAGTTGACTTCTGGTGAAGTTCGAATGATTCTTGCAACTTGCCGTGCATCAATTGGCTCAGTTGGTAATGAACAGCATGAACTTATCAAGCTTGGGAAAGCTGGTCGTACTCGCTGGGCTGGCAGACGTCCTAAGGTTCGTGGTTCTGTAATGAACCCTAACGATCACCCTCATGGTGGTGGTGAAGGTAAAGCACCTGTTGGTCGTCCAAGTCCTATGTCTCCATGGGGTAAGAAAACGATGGGTTACAAGACCCGTTCTAAGAAGGCCCAATCTGATAAGTTTATTGTACGTAAACGTAATAAATAAGACCGGTGTTAGCGCGTAAAGAATAGAGCTGATCCGAAAGGAGGATTCACATTGAGTCGTAGTTTGAAAAAGGGACCATTTGCAGATGCTCATCTTATGAAGAAGATTGAAGCTCAAGCAGATCAAGAAAAAAAGACTGTTATTAAAACATGGTCACGTCGTTCAACAATTTTTCCTAGTTTTATAGGTTATACAATCGCTGTGTATGATGGGCGGAAACATGTCCCAGTATATATTCAAGAAGACATGGTCGGACATAAATTAGGTGAATTTGTTCCTACACGTACATTCCATGGTCATGGTAGTGTAGATAAGAAGACAGAATTAGCTAAGTAAGGGAGGGTATAAAAATGGCTGAACAAGTAACATCAGCAAATGCAACTGCTAAGACAGTTCGAATCCCTGCACGTAAAGCACGTCTTGTGATCGATCTAATTCGTGGTAAAAATGTCGCAGAAGCATTAGGGATTCTTAAGTTCACACCAAGAGCCGGATCTGAAATTATTGAAAAAGTATTGAAATCTGCAATTGCTAATGCAGAAAATAACTTTGATTTAGATGTTGAAGATTTGGTTGTAAGTGAAGCCTATGCTAACGAAGGACCAACGCTCAAGCGCTTCCGTCCTCGTGCCAAAGGTTCTGCTTCTCCAATCAACAAACGAACAAGTCATATTACTGTAGTTGTATCCGTAAAATAAGGAGGGATAATGCGTGGGTCAAAAAATAAATCCAACGGGATTACGTGTCGGAATCATTCGTGATTGGGATGCAAAATGGTATGCTGAAAAAGATTTTGCAGCTAACTTACATGAAGATTTGCACATCCGCAAATACGTTCAAAAAAAATTAGCCGATGCATCTGTCTCTACCGTTGAAATTGAGCGTGCTGCAAAGCGCGTCAATGTTTCAATCCATACAGCAAAACCTGGTATGGTTATCGGTAAAGGTGGATCCGAAGTTGAAAAGCTTCGTAAGGAATTAAATAATTTAACAGGTAAGAGAGTTCACATTAACATTATTGAGATCAAGAAACCTGATTTAGATGCTCAATTAGTTGGTGAGAACATTGCAGTTCAGTTGGAAAACCGTGTTGCATTTCGTCGTGCAATGAAGCAAGGTATTCAACGCACAATGCGTTCTGGTGCAAAGGGAATTAAAGTTCAGGTTGCTGGACGTTTGAACGGGGCAGATATGTCACGTGTTGAACATTTCTCTGAAGGTACAGTTCCTTTGCATACACTGCGCGCTGATATTGATTATGCTTGGGTAGAAGCTAACACAACTTATGGTAAATTGGGTGTTAAAGTTTGGATTTATCGTGGTGAAGTTCTCCCTGCAAAGAAAGTTAATCGTAAAGGAGGGAAATAATCTATGTTAGTACCAAAACGTACAAAACATCGTCGTGAATTCCGTGGTAAGATGCGTGGCGAAGCAAAGGGCGGTAAGTCCGTTGCTTTTGGTGATTACGGCTTACAAGCTGTTGAATCACATTGGATCACCAACCGCCAAATCGAAGCTGCTCGTGTTGCGATAACACGTTATATGAAACGTGGTGGGAAAGTTTGGATTAAGATTTTCCCTCATAAATCATATACAGCCAAAGCTATTGGTGTTCGTATGGGTTCTGGAAAAGGTGCTCCTGAAGGCTGGGTAGCTCCTGTAAAACGTGGGAAGATTATGTTTGAAGTAGGCGGCGTTTCTGAAGAAGTTGCCCGCGAAGCATTACGTTTAGCTTCCCATAAACTTCCAGTTAAAACTAAGGTTGTAAAACGTGAGGAAGTAGGTGGCGAATCAAATGAAGGCTAAAGAAATTAATGAATTAACCACTGCTGAGATGCTTGAAAAAGAAAAAGAATTCAAAGAAGAATTATTTAATTTGCGCTTCCAATTAGCTACCGGTCAATTAGAAAATACCGCACGCTTAAGTGAAGTTCGGAAGACGATTGCTCGTATTAAGACGGCATTGCGTCAACAAGAAATCAACAAGTAGAATACGAAAAGGAGGCAAATAAAGTATGACTGAAGCTCGTAACCAACGTAAAGTCTATCAAGGACGTGTTGTTTCGGACAAAATGGATAAAACAATCGCTGTAGTCGTTGAAACATATAAGAATCATAAGGTTTATGGCAAGCGTGTTAAGTATTCCAAGACTTTTAAAGCACACGATGAAAAGAACGAAGCAAAAGTTGGAGATATCGTGAAAATTATGGAAACTCGTCCATTGTCAGCTACAAAGCGATTCCGCTTATTAGATATCGTTGAAAAAGCAGTTATTATTTAGTAGCCAACTACTAAATAGAATGTACTTTGATTCGTATTCTGATTCGTTAACGAAAGGAGGTCACATACTGTGATCCAACAAGAAAGTCGTTTAAAGGTCGCTGATAACTCTGGAGCTCGTGAACTTTTAGTAATTAAAATTTTGGGTGGTTCCCGTGTTAAGACTGCAAATATCGGTGACGTAATCGTTGCTACTGTTAAACAAGCAACGCCAGGTGGTGTTGTCAAAAAGAGTGATGTTGTTAAAGCAGTTATTGTTCGGACAAAATTCGGTGCACATCGTGCAGATGGTTCATATATCAAATTTGATGAAAATGCAGCTGTAATCATTGGAGATGACAAATCACCAAAGGGTACACGTATTTTTGGACCAGTTGCTCGTGAATTACGTGACGGAAACTTTATGAAGATTGTTTCCTTAGCACCTGAGGTCTTGTAAAAAAACCATTTTGGTAAGGAGGTGCGGAACAAAATGTTCGTTAAAAAGAATGATAAAGTTAAAGTGATTGCTGGAAAAGATAAAGGTAAAGAAGGCATCATTGAAAAGGTCTTACCTAGCAAGAGTCGTGTAATCGTAAAAGGTGTAAATGTTGTTAAAAAACATCAAAAACCAACTAACGCTAATCCAAATGGTGGAATCGTTGAAGTTGAAGCACCGATCCATGTCTCAAACGTTATGGTAATCGATCCATCAAATAACAAACCAACTCGTGTTGGAGTTAAAGTTGTTGATGGTAAAAGAGTCCGTGTAGCTAAAAAAACTGGTGAAGTTTTAAATAACATGCCAGCAGATAAAGAATAGGGAAGGAGGATACTCTCTTCATGGTTAATCGTTTAAAAGAAAAGTATAATAAAGAGATCGTTCCATCATTAATTGAAAAATTCAACTATACTTCAATCATGCAGGCACCAAAAGTTGAAAAGATCGTTATCAACATGGGTGTTGGTGATGCTGTTAGCAACGCTAAAAACTTGGATGAGGCAGTTGAAGAATTAACATTGATTTCTGGACAAAAGCCAGTTATTACTAAGGCTAAAAAATCAATTGCTGGATTCCGTTTACGTGAAGGTATGCCAATTGGAACTAAAGTTACTTTACGTGGTCAGCGGATGTATGATTTCTTAGACAAATTAGTTTCTGTTTCATTACCACGTGTTCGTGATTTCCATGGTGTCAGCAAGCGAGCATTTGATGGTCGTGGAAACTATACTTTGGGTATCCGCGAACAATTAATTTTTCCTGAAATTGATTTTGATGATGTTAATAAAGTTCGTGGAATGGATATCGTTATTGTTACAACAGCAAATAGCGATGAAGAATCTAAAGAATTATTGACGCAATTAGGAATGCCATTCGCTAAATAAAGGGGGTTTCACATTGGCTAAAAAGTCGCAAATTATAAAGAACAAACGCCAAGCTAAGTTCTCGACGCAAGAATATACACGCTGTGAACGTTGTGGTCGTCCACATTCAGTTTATCGTAAATTTAAGTTATGCCGTGTTTGCCTGCGAGATCTTGCACATAAAGGTCAAATTCCTGGGATGAAAAAGGCTAGCTGGTAATCCAATAAAGTAAAGGAGGGCGCAAACAAATGGTCATGACTGATCCAATAGCAGACTTCTTGACTCGTGTTCGTAATGCTAACTTAGCAAAACATGAATCACTTGAAGTGCCTGCATCAAAAATTAAGCACGATATTGCTGAAATTCTTAAAAATGAAGGTTTTATACGTGACGTTGAATATGTTGATGATGACAAGCAAGGAATCATCCGTGTGTTCTTAAAATATGGAAAAAACAGTGAACGTGTTATTTCTGGTATCAAGCGTATTTCAAAACCAGGCTTACGTTCATACGTTAAAGCTGATGCTGTTCCCAAAGTTTTAAATGGACTTGGAATTGCAATTATCTCTACCTCAGAAGGGGTTGTAACAGATAAAGAAGCCCGTGCTAAAAACATTGGTGGCGAAGTATTAGCTTACGTTTGGTAAAATTAGATAACACAAGGAGGTGTAACAACTGTGAGTCGAATTGGTTATAAAAACGTTGTCTTACCTGAAGGTGTTGAAGTTAAAAAAGACGGCAATACTGTGACCGTTAAAGGTCCAAAAGGTGAATTAACACGTGAATTTACTGATAAAATTTCTATGAAGATCGAAGACAAAGTTGTCTCATTTGATCGTTCAAGTGACGACAGTAAAACGAAAGCTTTACATGGAACAACAAGAGCTAACTTCCATAATATGGTGGTTGGTGTAACTGAGGGCTTTAAGAAAGAATTAGAGCTCCGTGGTGTTGGATACCGTGCACAAATGAAGGGCACAAAGCTTGTCCTGAATGTTGGATATTCACATCCAGTTGAATTTGTAGCAACTGAAGGTCTTAAATTAGAAGCACCTTCTGCAACTTCAGTTATTATTTCGGGTATTTCAAAACAGGCCGTTGGTGATTTTGCAGCTCGAATTCGTTTGACTCGTGCTCCAGAACCATACAAAGGTAAAGGTATTCGTTACGTCGGTGAGTACGTTCGTCGTAAGGAAGGTAAGACTGGTAAGTAGTTACTAGTCTTCGTTAAGATAAGATAATAAATTCAAGAGGTGAATATAGTGATTTCTAAACCAGACAAAAATAAAACACGCCAAAAGCGCCATATCCGTGTTCGTGGTAAGATATCTGGTACAGCTAAGTGCCCACGCTTAAATGTTTATCGTTCAAACAAAAACATCTACGCTCAAGTAATTGATGACGTAGCGGGTGTGACGCTAGTTAGTGCCTCTACATTAGATAGTGAAGTTTCCGGTAATACGAAGACTGAATTAGCAGCTTCCGTTGGTGAAGTTGTTGCAAAACGTGCAGAAAAGAAGGGTCTTAAGAAAGTTGTCTTCGATCGTGGCGGATATCTTTATCATGGTCGTATCGAAGCTCTTGCTGAAGCCGCTCGTAAAAACGGATTAGAATTTTAGGAAAAGGAGGGAAACGCATTTATGACTATTATTGATCCAGCTCAATTAGATTTAGAAGATCGTGTTGTTGCAATCAATCGTATTACAAAAGTTGTTAAAGGTGGACGTCGTCTTCGCTTTGCGGCTTTAGTTATTGTGGGAGACCACAATGGTCACGTTGGCTTTGGTACTGGTAAAGCACAAGAAGTGCCAGATGCTATTCGTAAAGCAGTTGATGCTGCTCGTAAGAACTTGATTAAAGTTCCGATGGTTGAAGAAACTCTTCCACACGAAGTGGTCGGTGAATATAGCGGTAGCCGTATCATGTTGAAACCTGCGATCGCTGGTTCTGGAGTTGCTGCCGGTGGTGCTGTTCGTGCGGTCATGGAATTGGCTGGTGTTGCCGATGTTACAAGTAAATCACTTGGTTCTAATACACCAATCAATGTTGTCCGTGCAACAATGGACGGCTTAGCAAAGATGAAGAGTGCTGCTGACGTTGCTTCTCTTCGTGGTGTATCAACACAACATTTAGCAGAATAAGGAGGGCTCACTAGTGGCTAATTTAAAAATTACATTAACAGGTAGTGTCATTGGGCGTCCTCAGAACCAACGCGACATTGTTAAAGCTTTAGGCTTAGGCCGTGTCCAAAGTTCAGTTGTTCTGCCCGATAATGCTGCAACGCGTGGCGCTGTTGCAAAAATCAATCATTTGGTTGATGTCAAGGTAGCCGATTAATTACTGATGACATGTTATAATATATCAATAAGGAGGTGTCGACCTAATGAAGTTGCATGAGTTAAAAGCAAGTGAAGGTTCACGTAAAGTTCGTAATCGTGTTGGACGCGGAACATCGTCTGGTAACGGTAAGACAGCTGGTCGTGGGCAAAAAGGTCAAAAGGCTCGTGGAAAGGTACGTTTAGGTTTTGAAGGTGGCCAGATGCCATTATTCCGTCGTATGCCTAAACGTGGATTCCAAAATATCAACCGCAAAGAATATGCAGTTGTTAACTTGGAAACACTTGAGAAATTTGACGAAGGAACAGAAGTTACACCAGTATTGCTAGTTGAGAATGGTGTAATCAAAAATGAAAAAGATGGTATAAAAGTTTTAGCTGAAGGCAAACTGACAAAGAAATTGACAGTGAAAGCTAATAAGTTTTCAGCTGCTGCTAAAAAAGCCATTGAAGCAGTTGGCGGTCAAGCTGAGGTGATTTAATGCTTAAAACAATGAAGAACGTCTTAGCTGTGAAAGATATTCGTGAGAAGATTTTATTTACGTTGGGCGTCTTGATTGTATTTCGTTTAGGCACATATATCACAGTCCCTGGGATCAACGCTAAGGCTTTAGATAGCGTTGCGTCTTCAGGGTTAATTAGTATCTTGAACACTTTCAGTGGCGGTGGCTTAACGAATTATTCAATCTTAGCGATGGGAGTTTCGCCATACATAACTGCACAAATTGTTGTTCAGTTGTTACAAATGGATATTGTCCCGCGTTTTGTTGAGTGGAGTAAGCAAGGGGAAGTTGGAAGACGAAAACTTAACCAAACCACAAGATATTTGACTATCGTGCTAGCGTTTGTACAATCAATCGGGATTACGGCAGGTTTTAATGCTTTAAGCAGTTTAAATCTAGTCAATAATCCGGGCGTAGAAACATACCTTAGTATTGGATTAATCTTAACTGGTGGTTCAATGTTTACTACTTGGTTAGGTGATATGATTACTGACCGGGGTTTTGGTAATGGTATTTCGATGATAATTATGGCAGGAATCCTTGCCCGCGTTCCAACAGGTGTTCATCAGATATACAATGAACAAATTTTGGAAGCTGCGCCAGGGGATCTCTGGAAGGGGATCTTGTTTGTTGTCATTTTGATTGTAGCTATACTGATTATTGTTACATTTGTTACCTACGTGCAGCAAGCTAATTATAAAATTCCAATTCAGTACACTCGTCGTTTAGCGGGAGCAACGGAGAGTTCATATCTACCGCTTAAAATAAATGTTGCTGGGGTTATTCCAGTTATTTTTGCGAGTTCTTTTATTGCGACTCCGCAAACAATTTTAATGGCATTTACCCAGAACCATTCTGAAGATACATGGTATCAAGTCATGACGAATATTTTTAATATGCAGGCAACAGGCGGCATGATTTTATATACTGTTTTGATTGTTCTCTTTACATTTTTCTATGCTTTTGTTCAGGTTAATCCAGAGAAACTTTCAGAAAATCTGCAGAAACAAGGAAGTTACATTCCGAGTGTCTGGCCTGGCAAGGAGACAGAAAAATATGTTTCACGTTTACTGATGCGTTTAAGTGTAGTTGGCTCACTTTTCTTAGGCTTAGTTTCCTTAATCCCACTTGTTGCTTCAAACATTTGGGGATTAGATGAATCGATTGGATTAGGCGGTACGAGTCTGCTGATCGTTGTCGGAGTTGCGCTTGAGTCAATCAGACAGTTAAAAGGTATGATGATGAAACGTGAGTATATCGGATTTATCAGATAGTAATGTTGAAAAGTTTGGCTGCACATTTGTGGAGCCAGCTTTTTCATTTTATGCTCTTTATTAGTAAGGATTACTTTTATGACTTATGGTTTAGCGTGAACACTGGGATCCTAATTTCTCTAATTGAGGGTAACTAATTAAGAAGAAAAGGAGTTTTTTTAGAAATGACTGCAATGAACTTAATGCTGATGGGGCTTCCAGGTGCTGGTAAAGGAACCCAAGCAGAACGAATTGTTGACGAGTATAAAATTCCGCATATTTCAACGGGGGATATTTTTAGAGCTGCAATTAAGAATAAAACACCGATGGGTTTAAAAGCGAAAGGGTTTATTGACAAGGGACAACTTGTTCCTGATGAAGTAACTAATGGTATCGTGAAAGAACGTTTAAGCGAAGCTGATACCAAAGTCGGTTATTTGCTCGATGGTTTCCCCCGCAATATGGTACAAGCACAAGCACTCGACCAGATTGGACAAGCTTTGGAGCGTGAGTTAGCTGGGGTTATTAATATCCATGTTGACCCTAGCTCACTGCTAGAACGTTTAACTGGTCGATTCATTTGCCGTAACTGCGGTGCAACGTATCATAAAGTTTTTAACCCAACGAAGGTTAAAGGAATTTGCGATCGTTGTGGAGGAACAGAATTCTTCCAGCGTGAAGATGATAAGCCAGAAACGGTTAAGAAACGTCTAGAAGTAAATATTAAGATGAATACACCACTACTTGATTTCTACAAACAAAAAGGTCTTTTACATGAAGTCAACGGAAATCAAGCAATCGAAAAAGTATTTGCAGATGTTAAAGAAATTTTGGATCAATTAAAATAATTTTAAGAATAACACTTGCAATACTAGACTTAGGATGATATACTATTCCAGGTTTATCTTTTCTATAGGATTAGTCTGTCCATTTGGATGGATTAGCTTGCGGAAACAAGCGAGCTGATTTTATTGGCTCACGGATTTGCGTGTAAAGTTGTAAAACCATTTAAGGAGGTACTATTGCGTGGCGAAAGATGATGTGATTGAAATTGAGGGTACGATCAAAGAAACGTTACCCAATGCGATGTTCAAGGTTGAACTCGAAAACGGACATGAAATTTTAGCTCACGTTTCAGGGAAGATTAGAATGCATTATATTCGGATTCTTCCTGGCGATAAAGTGACGGTTGAAATGTCCCCTTACGATTTGACTAAGGGTCGCATTACCTATCGCTTTAAATAGATTGTACTTCAAATACATTTGGGAGGTATAATTCATGAAAGTAAGACCATCAGTAAAACCTAT
Organism: Liquorilactobacillus capillatus DSM 19910; assembly: GCF_001434915.1. GTDB lineage: Bacteria > Bacillota > Bacilli > Lactobacillales > Lactobacillaceae > Liquorilactobacillus > Liquorilactobacillus capillatus. Next base: position 68,450 of record NZ_AZEF01000053.1, on the reverse strand, counting down.
GTGCGAACACTGCAAAATAGTTAAGCGCAAGGGTCGTGTTATGGTAATATGTTCAAATCCAAAACACAAACAACGTCAAGGATAATAATAAATTAGGAGGTGGAATTGTTATGGCTCGTATTGCAGGTGTCGATTTACCACGTGATAAGCGTATCGTGATCGGCTTAACTTACATTTATGGAATCGGTAATTCAAGTGCACAAAAGATTTTGACTGAAGCAGGTGTTTCAGAAGATATCCGTGTACGTGATTTAACAACTGAACAAGAAGATAAAGTTCGTGCAGTTGTAGATAACTACAAAGTCGAAGGTGATCTTCGTCGTGAAGTTAGTTTAAATATCAAGCGTTTATCAGAGATTGGTTCATACCGAGGTCTACGTCATCGTCGTCATTTACCTGTTCGTGGTCAAAATACCAAGAACAATGCGCATACACGTAAAGGCCCAGCCGCATCAATCGCCGGTCGAAAAAATTAAATAATATATAATAAAGGAGGTTAGCTATTTCATGGCAGTTAAAAAAGGTACACGTAAGCGCCGCGCTAAGAAAAATATCGAGAGCGGAATTGCACATATTCATTCAACGTTCAATAACACACTTGTTATGATTACCGATGTTCATGGGAATGCAGTTGCATGGGCATCAGCTGGTTCATTAGGCTTCAAAGGTAGTCGTAAGTCAACACCATTTGCTGCTCAAATGGCTGCTGAAGCTGCTGCAAAGGGTTCAATGGAACATGGAATGAAGAGTGTTGAAGTTGCTGTTAAAGGTCCTGGTTCTGGTCGTGAAGCTGCAATTCGTGCTTTACAAACAACAGGTCTTGAAGTGACATCAATTCGCGATGTTACACCTGTTCCTCATAATGGGTGTCGTCCTCCAAAACGCCGTCGTGTTTAATGTGGCCGTTATTCATTTTGAGGTAAATCTTCATAATGTATTCGCCAGATTACACGTTACGTTTTGAAAGGGGTAAAGATAAGAATGATCGAATTTGAAAAACCAAAAATTCATAAAATTGAAGAAAGTCCTAATTATGGCAAATTTGTTGTTGAACCTCTTGAACGTGGTTATGGGACAACATTAGGTAATTCTCTTCGCCGAATTCTGCTTTCTTCCTTACCTGGAGCAGCAATAACAAATATTCAAATTGATAGTGTCTTACATGAGTTCTCAACTATTAAGGGAGTACTTGAAGATGTAACACAAATTGTTTTAAATTTGAAGAAGGTTGCTTTGCGTATTGATTCTGAAGAGGATCAAACATTGGAAATCGATGTTACAGGGCCAATCGAAGTTACAGCTGGAGACATCCAAGGTAGTAGTGAAGTGGAAGTCTTAAATCCAGATTTGTACATTTGTACAGTAGCAGAAGGGGCGTCATTCCATATTCGGATGACTGCTAATACAGGGCGCGGCTATGTTTCAGCTGATGAAAATAAGGCTAAGTCTGATGAAATGCCGATCGGTGTTTTACCAATCGACTCAATTTATACCCCGATTGAACGTGTCAACTATCAAGTAGAAAAAACGCGTGTTGGTCAAAAAGATGATTATGATAAATTAACGCTCGATGTATGGACCAATGGTGCTATTACACCAAGTGAAGCTATTAGCTTATCTGCGAAGATTTTAACAGAGCATTTAACCCTGTTTGTTGATTTGACCGATGAAGCTAAAAATGCTGAAATCATGGTTGAAAAAGAAGAAACACATAAAGAAAAAATGCTTGAAATGACGATTGAAGAACTTGATTTATCTGTTCGTTCATACAATTGTTTGAAACGTGCTGGAATCAATACGGTTCAAGAGTTAACTAATAAATCAGAAGCTGATATGATGAAAGTCCGTAATTTAGGTCGTAAATCACTTGAAGAGGTTAAGAATAAGTTGATTGATCTGGGTTTATCATTACGTCATGATGACTAATATTTGTTGAGGGAGGGAAATTATTCATGAGTTACCGCAAGTTAGGACGCACAAGCGCTCATCGTAAATCAATGTTGCGTAATTTAACAACGGATTTAATCGTTAACGGTAAAATCGTTACAACTGAAACCCGTGCAAAGGAAGTACGCAAGACAACTGAAAAGATGATATCACTTGGTAAAAAAGGTGATTTGAATGCACGTCGTCGTGCTGCAGCTTTTTTAATGGATGTTGTTGCTGATGTTAAAGAAGATGGCGATGATATTACTATCCAATCGGCTTTGCAAAAATTATTTGCAGAAGTTGCTCCTCGTTATGCTGAACGCAACGGTGGATATACACGTATTCTCAAGATGAATGAACGCCGCGGCGATGCTGCTAAGTTAGTCGTTCTTGAGTTAGTCGACTAGTAATAATTATTTAGTTCCATCTGTCACTTTTATAACGATAACTGGGCGTTACGATGCTGGTATTAAACCGAGTCTAGTCCTAAGTACTATCTTTGATAGGAAACCTTCGTTATAAAAAGTGATTTTTTGTTTTAGTGAAATTATAAATAAGCTCTAATAACCGAGATCTAGGTGCATGATGTACCGCCTAGATCTTGGTTTTTTTGGACTACTGTCGTAATAGCAACGATTCCTTTAGGGGATAACTGTTCAGTTGTAAGTATGGTATGATAGTCTGTATAAAATATACGGAGGAGACATTATGCAAGAACCGATAATTGAAATCTCAGATTTGTCTTTCGCGTATCCGCAACAGCAGAAGAAGGCCTTAAGTCATATAAACTTGAAAGTTGCTGCAGGAGAATGGCTGGCAGTTATTGGACATAACGGGAGTGGGAAAAGTACGCTTGCAAAACTAATTGATGGTTTGCTTACTCCACAGTCAGGGACAATAAGGGTTGCTGGTACCGAATTGACACCAACTACTTTGTGGGACATTCGCAAAAATATTGGCATGGTATTCCAGAACCCTGATAATCAATTTGTTGGAGCCAATGTTGAAGAAGATGTTGCTTTTGGATTAGAAAATCAGGGAGTTCCACGAAATGAAATGCTTAAAAGGGTTAAAAAAGCACTCGTAAGTGTGGGAATGTTGAATTTTGCACAGCATGAGCCGGCCCGGTTATCTGGAGGGCAGAAGCAGCGAGTTGCTCTAGCTGGAGTAATCGCTCTGCAACCACGGATCATCATTATGGATGAGGCGACTAGTATGCTTGATCCAGAAGGAAGAAGAGATATTATTCAGCTTTTAAAAAGCTTAAATAAGGAAAAAGGGTTTACAGTTATTTCGATAACACATGATATTGAAGAAGCTTCCTTAGCGCAGCGTGTCGTCGTCATTGATGATGGTACATTAGTTCAAAATGACAAGCCAGCGAAGGTTTTTCAACGTGGAACAGCTCTGATTGAGAGCGGCTTAGATATTCCTTTCTCTGAAAAACTGAAGAATGAACTTAAAAGTTATCGTATTGCTGTGCCGCAAGAATATCTTACTGAAAAAGGGATGGTGGACTGGTTGTGTCAATTCATTTCGAAAAAGTAAACTACATTTATCAAGCAGATACACCTTTTAGGCATCAAGCGCTTAAGAATTTAACTGTGTCGATCCCGACAGGAAGTTATACAGCTATTATAGGTCATACAGGAAGTGGAAAGTCAACTTTGCTACAACATCTCAATGGGCTGCTTAAACCATCAAGTGGGAGTGTTACAGTTGCCGATAAGACGATTACAGCTGTTACTAAGAACAAGGAACTTGGTGAATTAAGAAAACATGTTGGGATAGTTTTTCAATTTCCAGAAGCACAGCTTTTTGAAGAAACGGTTCTTAAAGATATTGCTTTTGCCCCAAAGAATTTTGGAAAAACACCGGCGGAGGCTGAACAGATTGCACGTGAAATGGCTCTTTTAGTTGGTTTACCAGAAGAGGTTTTGCAGAATTCTCCTTTTGAATTGTCTGGCGGTCAGATGAGACGGGTAGCGATAGCAGGTATTTTAGCTATGAAACCAGATGTTTTAGTGTTGGATGAGCCAACTGCAGGGCTTGATCCTAAGGGAAGGCACGAGATAATGCAGATGTTTGCACAGCTGCATTCACAAAAGCAGTTGACGATCGTTTTAGTGACCCACCAGATGGATGATGTAGCTAATTATGCAGATCACGCCATCGTGTTAGAAAAAGGTGAGGTTATTGCTTCAACCTCCCCACAAGAAGTCTTTAAAGACCCACAGTGGCTTTTAAAGCATCACTTAGCATTGCCTAAGGCAACTAGATTTGCTTATGAATTGCAACAAACAGGAAAAGTTGTTTTTGAAAAAATGCCATTGACTGAAAAAGAACTTGCTGCTTCGTTAGTAGATCTTTTAGGAAAAGGGGGCAATTAAACTGAATAAGGTTATTTTAGGTCGTTATATTCCGGGTGAATCAGTTGTTCATCGGTTAGATCCACGTTCAAAACTTATTTTAAGCTTCTTCTTTATTATTGTTATTTTCCTTGCTAATAACTGGCAGTCATATACGTTATTATTTTTGTTAACACTCAGTTGTGTTTTGCTGTCCAAGGTTAATTTTGGTTTCTTTTTAAAGGGTGTCAGACCACTTATTTGGTTGATTCTCTTTACTGTCCTACTACAGATTTTTTTTGCGCGTGGAGGGACTGTTTATTGGCAGTGGGGGCCATTATCTTTAACGAGTTTGGGGATAATTAATGGGAGCTATGTTTTTTGCCGGTTTGTTTTGATTATTTTTATGTCAACATTATTGACGCTAACGACAGCTCCACTGGAAATCTCAGATGCTTTGGAATCATTAATGGGACCATTGAAAAAGTTCAAAGTACCAGTCTATGAAATTTCATTAATGTTGTCGATCGCGCTACGGTTTGTTCCGACATTAATGGATGAAACTGAAAAAATAATGAATGCACAACGCTCAAGAGGAGTCAACTTTGGAGAAGGTAATATTGTTAAACAAATAAAAGCAGTCGTGCCATTGCTGATCCCGTTATTTGTCAGCTCGTTTAATCGGGCCGAAGATCTTGCGACCGCGATGGAAGCAAGGGGTTATCGCGGTGGAGAAGGTCGAACTAAATACCGTATTCATTTTTGGAAACGTAATGATACTTTGGCCTGCATTTTGTTTGGACTAACAATGATAGTCTTATTATATTTACGGAATTGGTGAGAGGTAAAGATGACAAATAGATATATGGTAACACTTGCATATGATGGAACGAAGTTTGCTGGCTTTCAAAGTCAGCCTAACCAACGAACGGTTCAATCAGTACTTGAAACGGCTGTTAATAAGATGAGTACAGCGGCATCTTTTGTGCATATTTTTGGTTCGGGAAGAACAGATGCTGGGGTGCATGCGTTAGGGCAGGTAATCCATTTTGATCTAGAAAATGATATTCCAGAAGAAGGAATTGTAAATGGCCTGAATAGTTTATTACCGTTAGATGTGGAGATCTTAACTGCTAAGCGGGTCGCCACAACTTTTCATGCACGGTTTACAACCCATGGCAAACGCTATTTATACCGCGTTAGTTTAGGTCGTTTTGTAAATCCTTTCAAAAGGTTTTATACTGGACAATATAAGTATCCTTTAAAGGTTGATTTGATCAAGGCGGCTTTACCGGATGTTATAGGAACACATGATTTTTCGAGTTTCGTTGCCTCAGGTAGTCAAGCTAAAAGCCACATTCGAACAATCTATGATGCGACTGTTAAAGAGGATCAAACTACAGGTGAAGTTGTTTTTGAATTTTATGGAAATGGTTTTTTATATAATCAAGTTAGGATCATGGTAGCAACTTTACTAGAGATTGGGAATGAAAAAAGACCTGTCCATGATTTTTTACGATTATACGAAGTCAAAGATCGAAATGAGTGCAGAGCAACAGCGCCAGCGAGTGGATTGTACTTAAAAAAAGTTTATTATAAGTAAAACAGTTTGAATAGTGTATAATTAACTTTTAATCATTGACTTTAGAATGTAAAAAAAGTATCATGGTATATGGTATTGTTTGCCCCACAGTAGGCCCCGGAAACTTATTTTGCGTCAAACAAGCATATAAAAATGGAGGAAATAAAACGTGCGTACAACATATATTGCAAAACCAGGTGAAGTGGAACGTAAATGGTATGTCGTAGATGCAACTGATGTTCCCTTAGGACGTCTGTCCTCAGTTGTGGCTTCTATCTTGCGTGGCAAGAATAAGCCAACATTTACGCCTAACGTTGATACAGGTGATTTCGTTATCGTTATTAATGCAGAAAAGATTGGCTTGACAGGACATAAAGCAGAACGTAAAGTTTATTATCATCATACAGATCATCCAGGTGGTTTGAAGAGCCGTACTGCTGGTGAATTCCGTCAAAATGATTCTGAGAAGTTAATTGCTTTATCGATTAAAGGGATGCTTCCAAAAGGAACACTCGGAAGAGAACAAGCTAAGAAGTTACATGTTTACCGTGGTGCAGATCACAAACATGAAGCTCAAAAACCAGAAGTATTGGATATCACAAACTTAATCTAGGAGGAAACTTAATTGGCTCAAGTACAATATAGAGGAACAGGCCGTCGTAAGAACTCTGTTGCGCGTGTAATTTTAACACCCGGTGCAGGTCAGATCACGATTAACGGCAAAACAGCAGAAGATTATATTCCATTTGCTAACTTACGTAAAGTTATGATTCAGCCCTTCGAAGCTACAGAAACAACAGGTTCATATGATGTTCTTGTTAATGTTAATGGTGGTGGCTTTGCTGGTCAAGCTGGTGCAGTTCGTCATGGAATTGCCCGCGCTTTACTTGAAGTTGACCCAGATTTCCGTGGCGTTTTGAAACGTGCTGGTTTATTAACACGTGATGCACGTATGAAAGAACGTAAGAAACCAGGTCTTAAGAAAGCTCGTAAGGCTCCACAATTCTCTAAGCGTTAATATATTATTTATCAACGATCTCAAAACACTTCTTGTTCGCCAAGAAGTGTTTTTTTATTATAGTTAAATTTGAAAGTAAATGGTAATAAATATAATAATTGATAAAACTTAGATTTATGAAGCTTAAGAAAGGGCTCTTAGGTGAGATCTTCAAATTGCAAAAAAATTTATATAAATTTAAAAGACACTCATTAATTAGTTAACGATAGTTATGGTGAAGTTTTGATAGTTGATAAAATAATCTGTTAAGTGAAATGTGTGTAGGCTTAAAGAGCGGCTAGCTAAGGAGCATAGATATCTAAAAACGCTAAACGCTTACATCGGTATTTATAATTATTGCTTGGGAAATAATTATAAATAATAAGTTAAAAATTGACTAAGCAACTTACTTAGGGTAACCTAAAAATAGGTACAAATGGTTTAACTTTTAGCTGAGAGGTGATAGAGATGATTGAATTTCAAAAGGTTGGAGTTGTATATAATAATGAAGTTGAAGCTTTAAAAAATATCGATTTAGTAATTAAAGGTCCAACAATTACAGGAATTATTGGACCAAACGGCTCAGGTAAGTCAACTCTTTTAAAAGCGGCTTTAGGTGTTGTCCGCGCTAGTGGAAAAGTTATGCTAGATGGTATTCAAGCTAACAAAGCCTTGAAGAGAATTGCTTACGTTGCCCAGAAGAGTTCAATCGATCTTTCATTTCCAATTACAGTCAGGGAATGTGTTGCACTAGGGACACTTCCAAGTCTGGGTCTTTTCAAGAGAATAACAAGAGAGGAGTGGGAAAGTGTTGATAAAGCACTAGAGATTGTGGGGTTATCAGAACAGAGTCAACGACAAATAAGCGCTTTATCAGGTGGACAGTTTCAACGTGTGTTGATTGCACGCTGTTTAGTGCAAAATGCCGAGTACCTTTTTTTAGATGAACCTTTCGTAGGCGTTGATATGGTAAGCGAGGATATCATCATAAAAATCTTGAAGGATCTTAAAAGTAAAGGTAAAACAATTCTAATCGTTCATCATGATTTGAACAAGGTTGAAGGTTACTTTGATCAAGTTGTAATGTTAAATAGAGAAATTATTGCAGCTGGAAAGACGGCGCAAGTGTTTACCGTTCCCAACCTAAAACGTGCTTACGGAGAGAACATACTTGTAGAAAGAGGTGAGTGAGATGCTAGCTGAATTTATTCATGGTTTACAGACTTTTCATTTTTTACAGAATGCGCTAATAACAGCTGTTGTGGTTGGAATTGTTTCTGGCGTGGTGGGATGTTTCATCATTCTGCGTGGAATGTCATTAATGGGTGATGCTATCTCACATGCTGTCCTTCCAGGCGTCGCAGTTGCTTATATTCTTAATATCAATTTTTTTGTTGGAGCGACAATCTTTGGAATAATGGCTTCAGTAATAATTACGTATATTAAGGAAAATAGTCTGATCAAAAGCGATACTGCAATTGGAATAACTTTTAGTTCTTTTTTAGCCTTAGGAGTTATTTTGATAGGTTTAGCTCGTACCTCAACTGATTTATTCCATATTCTTTTTGGAAATATTTTAGCGGTCCAAGATATTGATAAGTGGATAACGATCGTTGTCTCACTGATTGTCCTGCTCGTAATTATACTTTACTTTAAAGAGCTCTTGCTGACATCCTTTGATCCACAAATGGCTAAGGCTCTAGGAATGCGAGTTAACTTTTACCACTATATGTTAATGATGCTGTTGACATTGGTAGCAGTTACGGCAATGCAAAGTGTGGGGACCATTTTGATTGTTGCTTTGTTAATAACCCCAGCTGCAACAGCGTACTTATTTACTAAAACATTAAAAGCAATGATTTTTTTAGCTGCTGGAATTGGCGCAGCAGTTTCAGTAGTCGGGCTTTTTATCGGATATAGTTATAATATTGCGGTTGGATCAAGTATCGTAATAACGGCTGCAATCGTATTTTTAATTAGTTTCTTCATCTCACCTAAACAAAGATATTTAAAAAGGAAGGTACGAAAATAATGAGAAAAACGCGCAAACATTTAAACTACGTCGTTTTAGCTGCTGTAATTATTTTGGCAATCCTCACGGGATGTTCTTCAACTAAGAGTGGGACGGTCGGCAAGGGAGATAAAGTAAAGGTTGTAACGACCAACTCCATTTTGGCTGATATTACGAAAAATATTGGAAAAGACCGTATTGAATTGCATAGCATTGTTCCAGTCGGTAAGAATCCGCATGAGTATGAACCATTGCCAGAGGATACGAAGAAAACATCTGAGGCTGATCTTATTTTTTACAATGGTCTTAACCTTGAGAATGGTGGAAATACATGGTTTCAAAAGCTAGTTAAAAATGCTGGAAAAAAGGCAAATAAAGATTATTTTGCTTTAAGTGAGGGTGTCAAACCAATTTATCTCAAGGGACATCAATCACAAAAAGGGAAAGAAGATCCACATGCCTGGTTAGATCTGAAAAATGGAATTATTTATGCTCAAAATGTTGAAAAGCATCTCTCGGCTAAAGATCCAAAAAATAAAAAATTCTATAAGAAAAATTTGAAAGCTTATGTGAAAAAATTAAACGGGTTGCATAGTCAAGCTAAACATAAATTTGATAATATCTCAGCTGAGAAAAAGATGATCGTTACGAGTGAAGGCTGTTTCAAGTATTTCTCACGAGCATATAATGTGCCCGCAGCTTATATTTGGGAAATCAATACAGAACAAGAAGGAACTCCAGAACAGTTAAAAAATCTAGTTCAAAAACTCAAAGGTTCCCAGGTACCATCATTATTTGTTGAAAGTAGTGTTGATGGGCGGCCAATGAAAACTGTCTCTAAAGAAACGGGGATTCCAATTTATGCTGAGATCTTTACGGACTCAGTTGCTAAAAAGGGTCAGCCAGGAGATAGTTATTATACAATGATGAAATGGAATCTTGATAAAATTACAGCTGGTCTTTCAAAATAGGCAAAAATATTTTACAAGCAATAATGCTTTAAACACAGCTCCAAAAAATCTCCCATCTCAAGTAGTAAAGAGAACTATTTGGGATGGGAGATTTTTTTAGTTATAAATTAATTAAAAGAAGCTAGCTTAGTTGAAATAATCTTGGCTGAGCTGTCAAGTCTATTCTGTTCATCGAGTGTCAGTTCGATCTTGTTAACTTCGATAATACCTTGACGTCCAATAACGGAAGGATAGCCAATATAATGTTGATAGCTTTCAAGGTAAACAGAAGTTGGACAGGCAAGGTGAGCATCTGAGAGGACTGCAAGAGCTAACTTAATTGCACAAGTTGCAATTGCATAACAAGTATAATGTTTACCAGAAAAGACTAACCAACCACCACGGCGGGCGCGTTGATCTAAATCATTTAGATCAAGCCCACGTGCAGAGGCGATATCTTGGATAGGGTGGCCCTTTACTCTGACACTTGACCAAGCAGTGAATTGTGATTCACCATGTTCACCCAGAACATAGCCACTGATATTTTTGGGATCTTCATTGAGAGCTTGCCCAACAGCACGCTGCATTCTTGCTGTATCAAGAAAAGTTCCAGTCCCAAAGACTTGATTGGTACTAAGACCAGTTTTTTGTTGTAAGAGTTGAGTGATAACGTCACAGGGATTACTGATATTAATCAAAACACCATTAAAACCAGTTTGTTTAATTTTTTGTGCGATCTCGGTAACAGCAGTAATATTATGTTTTAGTTCGCCAAAGCGGTCACCATCTAATTGAATAGCTGAAATATCCCCAAAAGCTGTAATAATAATATCAGCGTCTGCTAAAGCAGCATAATTTTGCGGAATAATTTTAGTAAAAGTATCTAAACGGGAAAGTGTATCGCGGAGATCGTATTCTTCTGCGACAGCCTTATCTTTCTTCGAATCAATCAAGACAAGTTCATCGGCTATCCCCTTTGTTACTAATGTATAAGCAATTGTTGCTCCAACATGACCTAAACCAATAACACCAATTTTTCTCATTTAGCTAGACCCCCATTAAAAAAATCTAAATATTTTATAATCTTAATTTTAAATGTTATCTAATTAAAGTCAACTTAAACTATAAAGTAATAAAGTAAACTACTAACAAAGTGATATATTTTTTGGTAAAATTAAATTCAAATTAAATTTAATTAAAGTTGTTTAGAGAAGGCTTAAAAGTAGTCGAATTCTTTGGAAAGTTCGTTAAAGAAATCTACAATAAGCTTATTAGTATCCAGAGAGGAAGATATAAAATGTCTTTAAAAGTAAGTTTGATTCAAATGGATGTGAAGTATGGGAAGCCGGATGTCAACTATAGAAAAGTTGCCGAACTAGTAGCAGCTGCAATGACCGAGCACCCAGATGTACTCATACTTCCAGAAATGTGGAATATTGGCTATGCTTTGGAGCAACTAGAGGAGTTAGCGGATCAAAACGGCGAACATACCCAATCCTTTTTAGCTGCGTTAGCTCGAAAATATCAAGTGAATATTATTGGTGGATCTGTTGCAACTAGTAAAAATAATTTTTACTATAACACTAGCTATGTTTTTGACCGCGAGGGGAAGCTTCAGAGTGAGTATGATAAAGTTCACTTATTTGGTTTAATGCATGAAGATCAGTGGGTAACAGCAGGGACTCGCAGGAATTGTTTCAAATTAGATAATATTCCTGCAGCCGGGGTGATCTGTTATGATATACGGTTTCCTGAATGGGAACGGACACTGATGGGTGAAGGTGCAAAAATATTATTTGTTAGCGCACAGTGGCCACGAGAGCGAATTAAACAATGGCAACTTTTACTGCAAGCACGTGCAATTGAAAACCAAGTTTTTGTTGTAGCAGTCAATCGTGTTGGTAAAAGTCCATCAGGTGATGTTTTTAATGGACATTCACTCGTAATTGATCCCCTGGGGAATATTATTTCAAATATTCCCGTTGCTAAGGAAGGCGCTTTTACTACTAAGCTTGATCTAACCATGCTTGAAAAAATTCGGGGAGAAATTCCTGTTTTCACAGATAGACGTCCTGAACTGTATGATTAAGTTGGAAGTAAGCAAATAAACGGTGCACAACTCAAAAATATTATTAGATTAATCTAATGTATTTAATAATAATAGTGCCAGAAATAATACTTAAATAATGTTATACTAGCCTTCTGAGAATGTGTAGTTAAGAGTTAGGGGGATATATTATAAAATCTTCAAAAAAGCTAAACATAATATATTGTCATTAGATAATAGCATTCGAAATGGTGATGGCTTAGGAAAAGGCTAAAATAAGAAAGAGGGTATGAAGTTAAACGTGTACCTCTGAGATAATGTTGGACACTGAGCTAAACTAAAATTTATTTTACCTTGTGCTGATTATTAATGGTAATGTGCTTAAATAATTTGAGTGCTAAGCAACTTAACTTTTGACCGGAAACTAAGTAGGACTATTAATAAGTAAAAAATTATCATTTTTAGTAATTTGAATAATACGTATTACGATATATTATTTGAATTTTATCGAAAAAATAGTAGAATAGAGAGCATGTAGTTTTATTCAGCAGTAATTATTATTTAGGGTACACATGATATTGCTGGAAACTCGGAAGAGTAATATAGATAGCAAGACTTTGATAAAGAACATATTTTTAGAAATTTTACGTTTATTAGTGTAAAATGTACGCATAGAAGCTAAAAAGACATATTTTTTATAGCGTTTACTTGACAATGCTATATTATTTTAGTATATTATGATAGTTCACATGTTATATAAAATATTTTAAACATTTGGAGGAAGAAAAGCGTGATTACTTTACAAAAATCTTTAACTAACTTAACGCAAGTTTTAAGATTACATGAGCGTCATCAAAATGCACCTGATTTTGAAAAACTAGGTGCAATTGATATTTACTACTTGGAAGCTATTTATCAATTGAAAGAACCAACAATTGGAATGATTTCTAAGTTATTGGACCAATCGACTCCTAATACGAATTATCATATCAAAAAGCTAATGAAATTAGGGTTGATCGAAAAGAGATTGGACGAAGTGGACCGCCGTGTTACTCATTTAATGGTAACGGATAAATATCATCAAATGATGGATTCTGATAATGAATTTTGGCAGAGACTGGAAAATAAGTTGGAAGACGAAGTAGCACCTAAAGACCTAGCAATCTTTAAACGCGTCTTACGGCAGACAATCGAGATAGTTACGGATGAGAGCTTGGATGAATTTTAATAAAAGAGTATGTTACACATATATTGATGGTTAAAAAGTCGGGAGAATATCTCGACTTTTTTGTTTTTATAGTGCTGTTGGTGGACTGATATGTTGAAGTCCAGCTTTAGAATATTGATGAGATTAGACGAAAAGACGGCTAAAATAAGAGTTGCTGTGGTTTAGAGTAGACAAGATAAAAGAGACTGATTACAAGTAGATTTTTAAAAATTAATTAATAATGTTAAATTTTAGAAAAACCAGTATTTTTTTAACTGTTTTTCTAAAGGTCCTTAGAATGTTATATGTTATAATGAGTGCAGCTAATTAAGGTCAAAGTAAGTTGAAATAGTAGCTTGATCAGTGTTGTGCCGGTAAAAATATATGACTGAAATGGCAAGCAAAAGCATGTTTAATTAATGAAGGGTTGAATAATTTGGCTAAAAAGAGAAAAAGAAAGAGCAGACAAAGGAAAAAAGGCTTTTTAGTAGTTAATGGGAAATTACAATTAACTAACCTGCTAGTCCTCTTCTTAGTTCTTAGCTTAGGAATAATCCAGTTAGTAAGCTGGTTAGATAAGAGTTCAGAGCCCCAAAATACTACTACTGATACAACTCAAATAAATGATAGAACAAAACGAAACTTTATTAATCAGATTCTGCCAATTGCACAAGAAGAACAGAAGCAATACAAGCTGTTGACTAGCATCACGCTAGCGCAGGCAGCATTAGAATCAAATTGGGGACAAAGTCAACTAGCAAGTAAATATCACAACTTATTCGGTGTGAAGAGCGATGCAGCTAACGCACAACTGCTGACAACTGCTGAATATGTTAATGGGCAGTGGATAACAGTTAAAGCAAAGTTTGCGCTTTACAAAGACTGGAATGAATCGATCAAGGCACATACGCAATTGTTTGTGAATGGCACGGGTTGGGATCAGCAGCATTATAAAACCGTACTGGCTGCCAAGAACTATCATGAGGCAGCAGCAGCTTTGCAAAAGCAGGGCTATGCAACCGATCCAGACTATGCGCAGAAACTGTCACAAATTATTCAAGAATATCAGTTGGATAGGTATGATAAGGCTTCAATGAACTAAAGACGAATATTAACGTTTGATGATTAGCATAATGTATGCTAATCTACATAAGTGTTGTACTTATATAATGTCATAATATGGTTGACGAGTTTCTACCTAAGACCGAAAATCTTGGACTATAAGTAAAAAAAGCTGTAGTTAGCGAGAAAGGCTTCTTTTACGACTTGTCGTGTAAAAAGGGGCCTTTTTTGTATTTTTAATAAAAGAAAGGTTGACCAAAGTGAAGTTACTAGAAGATCGGATTCGTGAAGATGGGGTTGTGCTTGCAGGAGATGTATTGAAGGTTAATCAATTTTTAAATCATCAAATTGATCCAGCATTAATGTATGCGTTAGGGCAGGAATTTAGCCGTTTGTACAAGGAAGAGAAAGTTACTAAAATACTGACAGTTGAATCTTCAGGGATTGCGCCGGCTATTATGACTGGACTGTTAATGCACGTTCCAGTTGTCTTTGCGAAAAAGCAGAAGAGTTCAACTTTAAATGGTGGCCTATACACGGCAAAGGTTTACTCCTATACCAAACAAGTTGAAAACACGATTGCAGTAGATACTAAATTTCTAAATGCTGCAGACAATGTCTTGATAGTTGACGATTTCCTAGCTAATGGGCAAGCCGTAACCGGTTTACTTGATATTTGCAAGCTTGCGCATGCACAAGTAGCGGGAGTAGGAATCGCGATTGAAAAATCATTTCAAAAGGGAGCTGACTTAATTAGAGACCGCGGAGTAAGACTAGAATCATTAGCACGAATTTCTTCATTTGAAGGAAATAAAGTCCATTTTGTGGGGAGTACTGAAAATGATTAAGGAAATCGAAAAAAACGTCAGTAATGGTAAAGCAGCTGTTTTGGGACTACAGCATTTATTAGCAATGTATTCGGGTGCAATTGCCGTTCCCTTGCTAATAGGAACTGCGCTGAAATTCAATAGTGCACAGATGACATACTTAGTTTCAATTGATATTTTTATGTGTGGTTTGGCAACCTTGCTGCAGCTTTTGCGAAATCGGTATTTTGGGATCGGCCTACCGGTTATTTTAGGGTGTGCGATTCAAGCCGTAGGTCCTTTAAAAATGATCGGCAAGGAATTTACGATTGGTACAATGTATGGAGCTATTATAATTGCTGGAATTTTTGTGTTTCTAATTGCTGGTCAATTTTCAAAAATCAAGAAGTTATTTCCACCAGTGGTGACAGGATCTTTGATAACAGTGATTGGGTTAACGCTAATACCTATCGCTGTTCAGAACATTGGTGGTGGTGACGCAACTGCTCCAAACTTTGGCAAGTTAGATAATGTTCTGTTGGGATTCATTACGATTGGTGTTATTTTAGTTATTCAGGTCTGGGGTAAAAGATTTATAAATACAATCTCTGTTTTATTGGGATTGATCGTAGGAACCCTTATTGCAGCAGCGATGGGAATGGTCTCTTTGACTCCGATCATAGAAGCCTCATGGTTCCGGATACCACAGCCCTTTTATTTTGGCGCACCGCATTTTGAGTGGTCCTCTTCAATCACGATGATTATTATTGCATTGGTCTCAATGGTTGAATCAACCGGAGTTTTCTTTGCTTTAGGCGATGTTTTAAATAAACAGATTACAGCTGCTGATTTGAAACGCGGTTATCGTGCTGAAGGGATGGCGGCTATTTTAGGCGGTATTTTTAATACTTTTCCGTATACGACTTTTTCACAAAATGTTGGCTTGTTACAGCTTTCAGGTATTAAAACAAAAAAGCCGATTTACTGGTCGGCAGCATTATTAATGCTAATGGGTCTGCTGCCCAAAATAGGTGCGGTAGCCACGATCATTCCAACACCTGTTTTAGGTGGCGCGATGCTAGTGATGTTTGCAATGATCAGTGTGCAAGGAATGCGGATGTTGTTGAAAGTTGATTTTTCTAACCAAAAAAATTTATTGATCGTGGC
Organism: Liquorilactobacillus capillatus DSM 19910; assembly: GCF_001434915.1. Taxonomy (GTDB): domain Bacteria; phylum Bacillota; class Bacilli; order Lactobacillales; family Lactobacillaceae; genus Liquorilactobacillus; species Liquorilactobacillus capillatus. Next base: position 52,344 of record NZ_AZEF01000053.1, on the reverse strand, counting down.
ACTTTCAATCGGATTAGGATTAGGTGTTGCGGTTTATCCTGAGATTTTTCAGTTTCTTCCTAAAACTATTCAGTTGTTACTGGGCAATGGAATAGTTGTCGCGAGTTTGGTTTCAGTCATCTTGAACCTTACTTTTAAAGGCCGTAGTGGTTTAGAAAAATAAAAATAAGTAGGTCTATAAGTGTCAGCCTGTGATTTATGGAGCGTTTGTGTCTAATTGTTGACGATAAGAAGCCCCATCAAAAATTTTTGATGCGGCTTTTTTGCTAGTTTTTTTGATGCGGCTTTTTTGCTAGTTTTTAAGAAAAAGTAAATGTTAAGTAGTTTTTTTAGAATGAATAAATAATTGCCAGCTGGAATGTATGGTAAAATGTGAGATGAAAGAATCATAGAGAGGCGGCAGTAAGCAGAGAAGATCGGTTTTTGGAATATTGATCAAAAACTTAAAGCATAGATAGTTTATGATAATATGTACGTTTGTTTAGAGAGTAAAGAATCCCATAGGCTGATATTAACTGACGAGAAAGAAAGTAGTGAGAGAATGGATAACGAAGTATTATTTCCTGGAAGTACAATTGGAATCATTGGTAATAGTCCTAATGGTATTATGCTGGTCAAAGCTGCAAAAAAAATGGGTTTCAGAGTAGTAGCTTATGGTGCTGAAGAAGCTGCCCCTACAATGCAAGAAGCTGATTTAAGAATTATCGGACAGCAAGATGATAAAGGTAAACTGCAGGATTTTGCAGAACGCTGCGATATTGTAACTTATGAATCTGAGAATATTTCCGCCGAGGTAATTGCCTTTTTAGAACGTTTTACACGAGTGCCACAAGGAAAAGAAGCACTTGAAAATGCCCAAGATAGATTGCTGGAACGAGCTTTCCTTGAACAGATTAATATTAATATTGCTCCTTATGCAACGATCGTGGGCCTTGACGATGTCTATCAGTCGATCGGTTCAATCGGGTATCCTTGTGTTTTAAAGCCAATTCAAAAAGGTTACGGACGTAGACGCCAACAAATTATCAGAAAGCAATCGGATATTTCTAAATGTGCGGATCTAGTTGACTTGGGGACATTTATTTTAGAAGCATGGATTCCATATGAAAAAGAACTATCAGTAATTATTGCGAAAGAAGCTAATGGTGATCTTAACATGTTTCCGATAGTTGAAAATATCTACCATGAACACCAATTGTATCAGTCGATCGTTAAAGCTGAGGTCTCCTCTGAAATAAAAGCAGAAGTTCAACGGCTAGCAAGTGATATTTCTAACGAATTAAATTATGTTGGTATTTTGGAGATCGCATTCTTTCTAACTAAGAATGGAACGCTGTATGTTAAGCGTATTGTCCCTGCACCACACAAAGCAGGGTATGTTTTTGATAAAGCAACTAACGTTTCAATGTTTGAACAGCACCTGCGTGCACTGACACATATGCCGTTACCACAAGTAAAACTTTTACAGCCGACCGTTGCGGTTTCACTATGTGTTGAAGATATGAATCGCTTGAGGACACAGTGGGTCCTTAAAGACAACTGGTATTACCATTTTTATCGTTATCCTAAGACTGCGCATACACGTGAGTCCGGATATATAGTTGTTTTAGCAGATACAGTTGCAGCCGCATTGCAGCAAATCGATGCGACTGGAATTTGTAAAGAACCAGTTGAAAGTGAAAAACAAGAGCAAGAAGAAAGTAACGGTGAAGTAATCAAGAAAGAAGAAAACTAATAAGCAACTTCTTAGCTATCTTTTGCTAAAATAGCAGGTTATTTCCGTATATGAGAGATACACGGCTTTAGAGAGGAAGCGTCGATCTGGAGAGTTCAGATTTGTTTCTTTTTTTAAAGAAGTGTTATCTTTTTTTTGCTATAATGAAAACCGACTGGACTAAAGAGAGGATTGAAAATAAGTGGTAGCAGATGATCTATTAAAGGGAATGAATGATAAGCAAAGAGATGCTGTTTTATGTACTGAAGGGCCGTTATTGATAATTGCAGGTGCTGGAAGTGGTAAAACAAGGGTTTTAACCCACCGCGTTGCTTATTTGATCAAAGAAAAAAATGTCAATCCGTGGAATATTCTCGCAATTACCTTTACCAATAAGGCAGCTAAGGAAATGCGTGAACGAGTAAATGCACTGTTAGGTGAGGGCTCAGAAGATGTCTGGGTTTCGACCTTTCATGCATTATGTGTGCGTATTTTAAGAAGAGATATCGATAAATTAGGTTATAATCGTGCATTTACAATCACAGGAACTAGTGAACAGCGAACACTAGTTAAACATATTTTAGCGGACTTAAATATAGATCCTAAAAAATTTGACCCTCGTTCGTTACTGGGTGCTATTTCGAATGCTAAAAATGCTTTGAAAACAGCTAAAACTTTTGCACAGGAAGCGCAGTCACCCTTTGAAAAGGTAGTAGCAGATGTGTATGCGGAATATCAAAAGCGCCTAGAGCAAAATCAGGCCGTTGATTTTGATGATTTGATAATGTTGACTTTAAGGCTCTTTGAAGAAGAACCTGAAATACTGCAATATTATCAACGAAAGTTTTTGTATATTCACGTCGATGAATACCAAGATACGAATGAGGCACAGTATGAATTAGTTAATAGTTTAGCCAAAGGCAACCATAACATATGTGTCGTTGGGGATGCTGATCAAAGTATCTACGGCTGGCGCGGTGCAAACATGGAAAATATTCTTAACTTTGAACAGGATTATCCAGATACGAAAATCGTTAAATTAGAACAAAATTACCGTTCAACTAAAAATATTTTACAAGCAGCTAACGCGGTTATAAAAAATAATGTTAAGCGTAAAGAGAAACAACTCTGGACTAATAATATTCAAGGTGAGAAAATTCATTATTTTCGTGGTCAGAATGCAAACGATGAGGCTTTTTATGTCGTTCGTAATATTCAAAAGTTAATGCGTGAAAATAATTATAATTATGGATCTTTTGCAATCTTATACCGGACAAACGCCCAATCCCGTGTAATTGAAGAAACTTTTATCAAAGCTAATATCCCTTATAAAATAGTGGGTGCGCATAAATTCTACGATCGAAAAGAAATTATGGATGTTTTAGCATATATTCGCTTAATAGCTAATCCACAAGACAACATTAGTTTTGAACGAATTGTTAATGAACCTAAGCGTGGAATCGGCGCAACTAGCCTTGAAAAGTTAACAGCATTTGCTGAAATGAATGATCTATCGTTGCTAGATGCTGCTAGTAATTCGGTTCTGGCGGATATCTCAGGTAAGGCTAGCCGTGCTTTAAGTAGCTTTGCTGAGACAATTAAGCAACTGCATATATTGCAAGATAAAGTTAGTGTTACAGAACTGACAGAACAGCTTTTAGATAAAACAGGTTACAAAGCGGCATTGGAGGCTACTAAAAATCTTGAGAATCAAAGCCGTCTTGATAACCTAAATGAATTTTTAACGGTTACCAAGCAATTTGATGATCACTGGGAACCAGAAGATGAAGCTAGTGATCCCTTCGTTGATTTTTTGGCTGATCTGGCACTTGTCTCAGACCAAGATGGTGTGGAAGAAGATATCAATGAAGTTACGTTGATGACGCTACATGCAGCTAAGGGGTTGGAATTTCCAGTTGTCTTTTTAATGGGTTTGGAAGAAGGGCTCTTCCCATTGTCTCGTTCGATGATGGATGAAAGTGAACTGGAAGAGGAACGGCGTTTAGCTTATGTGGGAATTACACGAGCTGAAAAAGCCTTGTACTTGACTAATGCTCTTTCGAGAATGTTGTATGGCCGGCGGCAAACGAATCCTGCGTCGCGCTTCATTAGTGAGATTGAACCTGAGTTGATACAAGCTGATAACCATAAAGTAGCCAATACTGCACCGGGGAAGAAGAACAACGCTACTAAACAGACTGCCATACGGCAGCATATTTACCGCCAGCCTGCAGGAACTGTTGAAGTTAACCGAGGAACTGGTGCTGATAAAAAGACATGGCAAATTGGTGATAAGGTCACCCATAAAGCTTGGGGAAATGGGACTGTTGTTAAGACTTCCGGTCAAGGTGAAGATCTTGAGCTTGATATTGCCTTTGATGGAAAGGGAATCAAGCGTTTGTTAGCAGCCTTTGCACCAATCACAAAAAAATAAGCAGCAGTTTCAAATATACAAGATAGGAGAGTGGGCAATTTGTTGACAGAACAGGCTGCGCAAAAACGTGCACAAGAGCTTAGAAAACAGCTGAATGAATGGAGTTATCAGTATTACGTTATGGATCGCCCAACTGTTGAGGATATAGCTTATGATAAGTCTTATCGGGAACTAGTTAAGCTTGAGAAAAAGTTTCCTAAGATCATTGTAAGCGACTCTCCGACTCAACGTGTAGGCGGTCGGGTTTTAGATGGCTTTGATAAACTGAATCATGAATTGCCAATGCTATCGTTAGGAGATGTCTTTTCAAAGCAAGAGTTACTGGATTTTGACAAACGGCTGCGTAAGGTGGTTGCTGAGGATTTCGCATATAATTGTGAGTTAAAAATTGATGGTTTAGCAATCTCACTAGTATATAAGAACGGTCTTTTTGTCCAGGGCTCAACGCGAGGTAATGGTGTTATAGGAGAAGATATCACTGAAAATCTGAAGACAGTCAAGGCAATCCCGCTGAAATTAACAGAGCCGGTCTCAATTGAGGTTCGGGGCGAGTGTTATATGCCCAAAAGAGCTTTTGCAAAACTGAATGCACAACGTGAAGCGGAAGGAAAACCGGTTTTTGCGAATCCGCGTAATGCGGCAGCTGGGAGTCTACGACAGTTGGATACAAAGATTACGGCACGTAGACATCTCAGTACCTTTATATATTACTTGATGGAACCAGAAAAATTAGGGATAGAAAAGCAGAGTGAAGCATTGCAAAAGATGTCCGAGTGGGGGTTCAGAATTAATCCAGAATCACGTGTCACAGCGGCAGCTACGGAAATAGATGCTTATATTGATGAGTATCAAGCTAAACGAATTGCACTTCCGTATGATATCGATGGTATTGTTTTGAAAGCTGATCCGTTTTCTGTTCAGCAGATAGTTGGAAATACTGTTAAGGTTCCGCGGTGGGCAATTGCATATAAGTTTCCTCCAGATGAACAGGAAACAATCGTCCGGCAGATCGAGTGGACGGTTGGGCGAACCGGAATCGTTACTCCAACTGCAGTTATGGATCCAGTTACTTTAGCGGGTTCAGTTGTCGCCCGTGCCTCATTGCATAATCCCGCTTATTTAAAACAGAAAGATATTCGCTTACTGGATAGAGTTCGCTTACATAAGGCTGGGGATATTATTCCTGAAATCTCTAATGTTGTCTTGGATAAACGTCCAAGTGATTCACGCCCGAGTTCGATTCCTGAAGAATGTCCGATCTGTGGGGCCGAATTAGTACATTTAAACGATGAAGTGGCCTTAAGATGTATCAATCCTAAGTGTCCGGCACTGATCAAAGAGAGTTTGACTCATTTTGGCTCAAGAAATGCAATGGATATTTCGGGATTAGGACCTAAAGTGGTCGAACAACTTTTTAACCAGAAGTTAGTAACAGATATTGCTGATTTATATCGCTTAAAGTTTGAAGATTTGATTAAGTTAGATAAATTTAAAGAAAAAGCTGCTAACAATCTGTTGACAGCTATTGATAAAAGTAGGCATAATTCCGTTGAGAGACTTCTGTTTGGTTTGGGGATTCGCCATGTTGGTGCCAAAGTAGCACGGCTGTTAATGCAGCATTTCCATGATCTTAGAAACTTAATGACAGCAGATACTGCTAAGATTGCTGCACTGGATTCACTGGGAGATATAATTGCTGATAGTATTGTGACTTATTTTGCCAACGCGGAGGTTCAGGAACTGATCGCCGAATTGGCTGCAGTTGATGTAAATTTGCTTTATAAAGGGGTGGAACCCGCAGAACTTGCTGCTACAGAAAATTATTTCACTGGCAAAAAAATTGTTTTGACAGGAACATTAGAGCAGCTAAAAAGATCTGAGGCTAAGAAATGGCTTGAGGAACATGGTGCAGATGTCACAGGCAGCGTTTCGCAAAAAACAGATTTGCTGATTGCGGGGCAAAGTGCAGGAAGTAAACTAGCAAAGGCACAAAAGTTGGAAGTTAAGGTTATAAACGAAGCTGAGTTTATCGAACAGATGGAGGAAACAAAGTGAAAAAGATCGGAGTTGTTTTTAGCTTAGGGTTAAGTCTGTTGTTACTGACAGCCTGTGGGAAAATTGGTGATTCAACGACGACAGGTAGTAATGCCGCCAAGAATTCTTCATCAGGGTACCAAACAACTGGTCAGAATAGCGACAGTGAATATGAGGGTGTTATTAAAAACGGTAAGTATCTGACAAGTAAAGCACGTGGAGTCGGGGTGGCACAAAACTCTGATAACATTTTAAATTTGAAAAGTTTTGAGGCCGGCTTAACGCAATTATCTAAAGATCAGTTCTCAACAGACAGCTATGTTTTTCGCGAGGGACAGTTATTGTCTTCAGCAACGGTTGAAAAATGGCTGGATCGAAAATCAAAGGATAATCCAGAAGGGTTAAATCCAGTAGATAATGGGCAAAAAGATGCTAATAAACGTAATCCAATGTATGTGCAGCAGTTAGAAGAACAAAACTATATGAAACAAAAAGATGGTAAATTGACTTTGGCGGGAATAACGATCGGGATCGGAATGAACACCAAAGATTACTATGAAAAAGAAAAATACGGTGCGACATTTACCACAACTATTTCAAAAGAAAAAATGATTCAAGAAGGTCAGGCAGCAGCTGCTAAAGTTTTGGCACGGCTTAGAAACACAGATGGTGTTCCAGCTAATATTCCAATTTTAATTGGGATGTACCAACAGGCATCAAACGATAGTTTGGTCGGTGGGTCATTCTATGCTTATACGGTTAGCAAGAGTGGTAACACGATCTCATCGTGGAAGGACGTCAACGTAAAAAGTTACGTTCTCCCATCGACCTCAACCGCAGCTGTCCCAAATGATAATGATGAAACATCATTTGAGAGTTTTAAAAAACAAGTACAAAATTTCTTCCCTAACTTAGCGGGAGTTACAGCGCAAGGACAATATGAGGACAAATCTTTACGTGGCTTGCGTGTCAATATTACGACCCAATTCTACAGTGAGACGGAGATAACTAGCTTTACGCAATTCATTGCACAATCAGCTAAGACGTATCTGCCTAGTGGAATTCCAATTGACATTACTGTCAAAGGCAGCGATGGGACGATCCAGAGTTTCCTCGCAAAGAAGGCTAAAGACAGCAGTTATTATACGCATGTTTTCAGCAGCTACTAGCAAGCCTGCAATGACCTAGTTAACTGAAAAAGCTTGAATTAGATTCAAGTGCGCATTTGTTAAATTAGATATGCTAGAATAAAACTATAAAAGAAGAAAGAAGGAGAGTAAATGGCAATTAGTGAAGACAAAGTAGCACATGTCGCGGGACTGGCTAAACTTACTTTTTCGAAGGAAGAGTTACAAAAATTTACCGGACAAATGGATGAAATAATCAACATGGTCCAACAGCTTAGTGATGTTGATACAACGGGAGTTGAAGTTACGACACATGTAACGGATGCCGTAGATACTATGCGTGAGGATAAAGCGGTCAAAGGGATGGATCGTGAATTACTGATGAAGAATGTTCCAGATCATCAGGACGGATTTATCAAAGTTCCGGCAATTATTGATGAAAGCGAGGGAGCATAGTAAATGGACTACTTTGCAAATGATTTAACCAGCTTACATGATTTGCTTGTAAAAAAAGAAATCAGTGTAACTGAACTAACCAAAGAAACACTTGCTGCAATCAAAGAGCGTGAACAAAAAGTTGCAGCTTTTTTGAGTGTCGATGAACAGGGAGCTTTAAAACAAGCAGCTGAGCTAGACCAAAAGGGAATTGACGCTGATAACATTTTGGCTGGGATACCATTGGGAATTAAAGATAATATTGTAACCAAAGGTTTAACAACAACGGCAGCAAGTAAGATTCTAGAAAACTTTAATCCAATTTATGATGCGGCTGTTATTGAAAAGCTAAAAGCTGCTCAAACGATAACGATTGGTAAAACAAACTTAGATGAATTTGCAATGGGTGGTTCAACTGAGAACTCAGCTTTTAAAACAACCAAAAATGCTTGGGATCAGACCAAAGTCCCTGGTGGATCTTCTGGTGGTTCAGCTGCAGCAGTTGCCGCTGGTGAAGTAGTTGCTTCACTTGGTTCAGATACTGGTGGCTCAATTCGTCAACCTGCATCTTTTAACGGAATTGTCGGTGTTAAACCAACTTATGGTCGTGTTTCACGTTACGGTTTAATTGCTTTTGCATCCAGTTTGGATCAGATTGGACCATTTACAAGAAATGTTAAGGATAATGCACAGCTCTTAAATGCGATCAGTGGGGCAGATCCACGAGATTTCACTAGTTCTAAGCATGAAGTACCTGATTTTGCACAGGGAATCGCTGCTGGTGTAAAGGGAATGCGGATCGCTGTTCCTAAAGAATATTTAGGTGAAGGAATTGCCGCTGACGTTAAGAAGGCTATCAAGGATGCTATCTCTGTCTTCGAAAAACTAGGTGCAACTGTAGATGAAGTCAGCTTACCGCATAGTAAGTATGGAGTACCCGTATACTACATTATCGCTTCTTCGGAAGCTTCGTCTAACTTGCAGCGCTTTGATGGTATTCGTTATGGTCACCGCGCACAAGAAGTCAAAAACCTGGAAGATGTCTATGTTAAATCACGGTCCGAAGGTTTCGGTGATGAAGTTAAACGACGGATAATGCTGGGGACGTTCTCCTTATCTGCAGGAACATATGATGCTTTCTTTAAGAAAGCGGCTCAGGTTAGAACCTTGATTTGTCAAGATTTTGCCCAAGTTTTTGCAAAATACGATTTAATCTTAGGACCAACAACACCGACAACAGCCTTTGGGATCGGTGAAGATATTAAGGACCCTGTAACGATGTATATGAACGATATCTTAACTATTCCAGTTAACCTTGCTGGTCTACCAGGTATGTCGCTACCAGCTGGCTATAGCAAGGGCTTGCCAATTGGGTTGCAATTGATCGCAAATCAATTTGATGAAAAAACAATGTACCGTGCAGGTTATGCTTTCGAACAAGAAACTGACTTTCACAAGCAAGTACCAATGATTGGGGGGCAAAATTAATGAATTTTGAAACAACAATTGGTTTAGAAGTTCATATTGAAATGAAAACTGCTTCTAAGGCTTTTTCACCAGCACCGGTTAATTATGGTGCGGAACCTAACACCAACACTAATGTCGTTGACTGGGCTTTTCCTGGTGTCTTGCCTACAATCAATAAACGAGCATTAGAATTTGGAATGCGAGCAGCTCTAGCTCTGCATTGTGACGTTACCCGTGATATTCATTTTGACCGTAAAAACTATTTTTACCCAGATAATCCAAAGGCTTACCAAATCACACAGGCACAGACACCAATCGGACGTCATGGCTGGCTTGAAATTGAAGTTGATGGAAAGAAAAAGAAGATTGGGATCGAAGAAATGCATGTTGAGGAAGATGCGGGTAAGAACACCCATAATCCCGATGGCTATTCTTACGTAGATCTTAACCGTCAAGGCACACCGTTGATTGAAATTGTTTCGAAACCGGATATTTCATCTGCAGATGAAGCGTATGCCTATTTGACACGATTACGTCAAATAATTCAATTTACCGGTATTTCAGATGTTAAAATGGAAGAAGGATCAATGCGTGCGGATGTTAACGTGTCTGTTCGTCCGATCGGTGCTGCTGAATTAGGAACTAGAACTGAAATGAAGAACCTTAACTCGTTTGAGCATGTCCGCAAGGGCGCGCACTATGAATCAAGACGGCAGCAAAGAGTGCTAATGGCTGGCGGAAAGATTAGACAAGAAACACGTCGTTTCGATGAACCTTCAGGCGAAACGATCTTAATGCGTGTTAAAGAAGGGGCGAGTGATTATCGTTACTTCCCTGAACCTGATCTACCACCGATACATATTTCAGACGAATGGGTGCAAGAAGTTAAAGCATCAATTCCTGAAATGCCGGATATGCGTCGGAAACGTTATGTTGATGATTGGGGTTTACCTGAATATGATGCAAATGTCTTAACTCAAACTAAAGAAATGTCAGATTTCTTTGAAGAAACAGTCGCACAAGGAGCAGAACCTAAATTAGCTGGTAATTGGCTAATGGGCGATGTTAATGCATATCTAAATGCCAACCAGATTGGATTACTGGAAACAAAATTAACACCAGAACATCTGGCGACTATGATTAAGTTGATTCAAGATGCGACGATTTCATCTAAGATAGCTAAAAAGGTTTTCAAAGAAATCGTTGCTAATGATAGTGATCCTAAAGCATGGGTTGAGAAAAAAGGCCTTGTTCAATTATCGGATCCAGCAGTTCTGCAACCGATTATTGATGATGTACTTCAAAACAATGAAAAATCAATTGAAGATTTCAAAAATGGTAAGGATCGGGCTATTGGTTTCTTAGTGGGTCAGATTATGAAGCAAACACGCGGTAAAGCCAATCCTAAGGTTGTTAACCAATTATTGTTAGCAAGTTTGAAAAAGCTTTAGGAAAATTTCAATCTTGAATATCGGGATAAGGGGAGTTAGTAATGCAAAAGCGTTGTAGGGTTATTTATAATCCAGCTTCAGGCCGTGAAGCAATGAAGAATGATCTGGTTGAAATTTTGAATATTTTAGAGCGTGCTGGATATGAGACCAGTGCTTTTCGAACAACGCCCGAGCCCGATTCTGCACGTAATGAGGCAGAGCGCGTTGCTCGTGCCGGTTTTAACTTGGTAGTTGCAGCTGGTGGTGATGGGACGATCAATGAAGTTGTAAACGGAATCGCCCCGCTTAAACAGCGTCCTAAAATGGGAATAATTCCAGCTGGGACAACTAATGATTATGCACGTGCCTTAAGGATACCGCGTGAAGACCCAGTTGCAGCTGCTAAGGTTATTGCTAAAGGTCATACAGTTAATATGGATATTGGACAAGCTGGGCAAAAATATTTTGTTAACATTGCAGGCGGTGGACTGTTGACCGAGTTGACGTACGGTGTCCCATCGCAATTTAAATCTTTATTCGGGTATTTAGCATACTTAGTAAAAGGCGCGGAAATCTTACCGCGAGTTAAACCGATAAAAATGCATTTAGAATACGACCAAGGAGCTTTCAATGGGAAGGCATCAATGTTTTTACTGGCATTAACTAATTCAATTGGTGGCTTTGAACAAATTGTTCCCGACGCGTCGTTAGATGATGGTAAATTTACACTGATTGTCGTTAAGACGAGTAATTTAGTTGAAATTTTACAGTTAATGACAATGGTTCTAAATGGCGGCCGGCATGTCAATGATCCTCGGATATTGTATGTGAAAACATCGAAACTGGTGGCTAAGCCTGTTGATGAGAAGATGATGATCAATATCGATGGGGAATATGGCGGTGATGCGCCGATGGTCTTCAAGGATTTAAAACAGCATATACAAATATTTGCTAATACGAAGAAAATACCTAAAGGGGCAATTACCTCGTCGGATCAAACTCCAGCTGAAATAAATGCGAGTCAGCATTTTGTTGAAAGTGTTGAAGATTTAATTGGAGAAGATATCAACGGCGACGGAGAAGTTGGAAAAAAAGAAAAAGAGTAGTTAAAAAACACCGCGGTCTTTTTTAGAAATAAGAGCCGGGGTGTTTTTTAGTAAAAAGGAGAAAAAAATGGGAAATAAAGCGCCAGTAAGTAAGAATCAGGAACTAACAGTCACAATTGAAGACCTGACCTATCAAGGGATGGGTGTCGCTAAAGTTGAGCATTACCCACTCTTTATTGAAAATGCACTGCCAACAGAAAAGGTTATGATTCATGTACTTAAGGCAGCCAAAAATTATGGGTTTGCACGGGTAATTAAACGTTTGAGTACGAGTGACCAACGAGTTGAGCTTACAGAAAAGCACTATCTACAGACGGGGATCGCACCACTACAGCACCTGAACTATGCAGCACAACTTGAATTTAAACGGACGCAGATCGTTGAATTACTCAGTAAAGTTCATTTAGAGAATATTCAAGTTGCTCCAACGATCGGGATGGATGAACCCTATCATTATCGTAATAAAGCACAGGTTCCGGTACGAATGGTCAACGGGAAACTCGAGACAGGTTTTTTTAAGAAAAACAGCCATATATTTGTTCCGCTAGAGGACTTCTTTATTCAAGATAAGCGAATCGACGAAGTAATCAAGTCAGTTCGGGATATCTTACGTGAATTTAATATTGAACCTTATGACGAACGCCAGCACAGCGGTGTTATTAGACATATTATGGTGCGCCGAGGTTATTATACGCATGACGTTATGGTTGTTCTTGTTACACGTGCTAAGCGACTACCAATGCAGGATCAGATCGTAGCGGCAATTCAAGCTAAGTGTCCTGATGTACGCAGTCTTATCCAGAATGTTAATCAAGCTACAACTAACGTTATCTTAGGTAAACAAGACAAACTTTTGGCAGGGCAGAATCAGATCAAGGATCAGTTGAACGGTCTTACGTTTAATATCTCGCCGCATTCATTTTACCAAGTAAACCCAGTTCAAACTGAAAAGCTCTACCAAAAGGTTATGGCAGGTGCCGGTTTAACAGGTAAAGAAACGGTGATCGATGCCTACTGCGGTATTGGAACGATCTCACTAACCCTAGCTACTAAAGCCGCTAAGGTGTATGGTGTTGAAGTTGTTCCGGAAGCAGTAGCCGATGCTAAGTTGAATGCAGCTGCAAATGAAATTGAAAATACACAATTTGAAATAGGAACAGCAGAAGAATGGATGCAAAAATGGGAGGAACAAGGCATCAAACCAGATGTCATTGTTGTTGATCCTCCACGCAAAGGGCTGGCTGAAAGTCTGATCGAAAGTGCTGTCAAAATGAAGCCGGACAAAATTATTTACGTTAGCTGCAACCCAGCTACTTTAGTTAGAGATCTACAATTGTTTCTTGACCAAGGTTTTACGGTTGAACAACCAATTCAGCCCGTTGACCAGTTTCCACAGACGGTGCATGTTGAGAGCGTAACGGTGTTGAAACGGAAACTATAAGCCAAGAATTGGTGGGCAGGCAAATGTCCAACATCGCAGTCCCAGCTGATCTAACTGAGTTTAAAGAAACTTACTATTACAAAACAGAGTTGGTATCGCTGTGCCGTATACTTAAATTACCTGTTTCAGGAACAAAAGCAGAATTAAATCATTATTTGGAACAGTATTTTACGGGGATACCCAGTAATGAAATAAAAACAAGGCGCCCGAAGACCACGAGAGTTTCGTTGACGGCACAGCAAATAACATTAAAAACCAGGATTGTTGGCGCTGGTTTTACCTTCAATAATGAAGCACGCCAATTTTTCGCCAATTATTTTGGAGTGGAGAAGTTTTCTTTTAAAAAAGAAATGGCAATGATCAAACGCCAAGCAGAGCAAGAAAATGATACTTCAATGACAATAGCTGACTTAATTAAACGTTCCACGCAATTAGGCAATGCCAAAGAGCAACTTGCGACTGTTGCTGAAGAGCAAACATATCAATGGAATAATTTTGTGCGTGCCTTTTTCCAGGATCCTGCAACAAAGCGGTATACGGAGCGGCTCAAAGTAGCTGCCATTTTATGGCGATCTGTCAAAAAGAGTAAGCAGGAGAAAATATATACAACAGTTTTACTGGATGTTTACGCTACCGCAATTAGGAATTACTTAAAATAAGTCTACTGCTTAGTGTGACACCAACATTGGAATAGTTGTTCAAAATGACCTAGTTCAAAGATTAAATTTGAACTAGGTCATTTTGAAATTTTATACGTAAAAAACGTTAGTTTATTTTAAACATATGAATAAAGTTTTTGTATTAACTGGCTATAAATTATTTTGGCCCCAATCATTCAAAGTCTGCATGAGAGGAACAAGGCTCTTTCCTCTGGCTGTTAAATAGTATTTGGATTTGAAGGGAGCTTTATCGCCGACGAGATTATTGGAAACGAGCTCTGCAGAAATTAATGTTGCAAGTGATCTGGTTAGCATAATGTTTGTAATGCCAATGGTTCTGTTTTTTAGCTGATTAAAGCGGATCCCTTCTTCATTGTAAATCAGCCATAAAATATTAAGTTTCCATTTTCCTGCGACAAGATCCATTACTCTTGAAACACCGCAAGACCAGTCAGTAGTTGATTGCATGTTTTGACCTCTCTTTTTAGTAAATATCTAAGTTACAAAAATGTGCGTTCTAGTTAATACGTTAATTTGTAATTACAATAATTTTATACCGAAGAAGGGTCGTGCCGTCAATGAGTTTTTTGGATAAACTTGATAATAGAAGATCAATCCGTCATTTTATGCCGGATATAGAAATTAGTGAGCAGGAAATATTAGCAATTTTGAACCACGCAGCAAAAGCTCCCTCAAATAATAATTCACAGCCTTGGAAAGTGATCGTTATCAAGAATCAAGCACTTAAAAATAAATTAAAAGAGTTGTCTTTTGGGCAAGCGCATGTTGCTTCAGCAGCAGCCGTTTTTCTAATATTAGGAGACAAAAGTTATTACGATATTAATAGACTGGTACGTTATAGTATTGAGCATCACCTGATCAATGAAGACCAAGCTGAAGATAAGCGCCAAAGGATCACAACATATTTTACGATGCATCCGGAAGATAAGGAAGTAGAAGGGTTAAGATTGGATGTGGGATTGTTCTGCATGAACCTAATGCACGTTCTGCGTGCTTTTGGATATGATTCAGTACCGATGAGAGGTGTCGATTTTAAGCAGCTTTGCCGTAGTTTAAATATTGCAGAAGAACTAACGCCAATCATGCTCTTACCAGTTGGCAAAGCACTTACTGGTGGACACCGACATATTAGAGAAAGTGCTCAAACTTTTACAACAATTATCAATTAGAAGGTAAATGACTGATCATATTTAATGATTTTTGATTTTTTTGAATAAACAGTCAAAAATAATTGTTGACTAAAAGGTCAAAAATAATTAGAATAGGATTATGGGAAGAAAAAGAAGTTTTCAGCAGGCTGAAGTAATAAAAGTTATCAGTAATATTTTTATTGAATATGGATTCGAAGGAACTTCCTTAGACGATCTAGTTAAGGGAACTGGGCTTCTTCGTGGGAGCCTCTATTCTGCCTTCGGTAGTAAACGAGGAATGTTTAGTACAGCATTGGTAGAAAATATTAAACAACGAAAGGATAGTGAAATAACGCTTAATTTGGTCATTATCGCAATGATGGAGCTAACTGCTCAGGACAAAGTGATCAGACAACTTGTGAAGCAATGGTTTGAAGAAAAAGACGCTGGGAATGGCGCCCAACTTTTAGGCAAGGCTATTTTGAATCGAAGTGGTTTATTAAGAAAGGAAGATTATGGTGGAAAATAAAGTAATGATTACAGATAACAAGCTGGTAGTTGTTCCGCAGGGGCTTAAAAAGCTATTTGCTGTCAAGGATCGGCTGGAGATACCGTTGGAAAATATTTCTGGGGCTACGATCGACGAAGGGATCCTTAATGAATCACGAGGAATTAAGGCCCCAGGAACAAGTATGCCAGGCTATTACGCTGGTACCTTCCACAAGGATGGAGAAAAGACCTTCTTCAATATTAAGCGGTCAAGTACTCCAGTTGTTATCCAGCTCCAACATGAAGAATATACACGTTTGGTGATCGGTGTAGAAGATGCACGTATGTTGGTTAATAAAATTAATAATACACTTGAGACACAGGCGTAACTTTGAAAGTTTGGTAAAAAAAGATACCACATGATGATACATCATCATGTGGTATCTTTTTTTACGTTAGTTGTACTTGCAGGAAGAATGGCGATTTTAATTGGATAAACACGGTTATCTGCTTCATCGAAAAGGCTGATTGGCTGATAGTCAGTTGCATCGATTCGAAGATGATAACCATAGTTATCTAAGAAAATAAGTTCTTTGGTGTCAATATGTTCAATTCTGCCAGGAAGTTTTCGTTTATCAATTACGACATCAAAAGTAGGGGTGATTTCTAGCTGATGAGTGCGCTGGCTGAGCTCATCTGAGAAGTTCCAAGTTCCAACATAAAGGGACGGTAAAATAACATCTTGATTACGATCGGAATCAATTGGACGATGATTAAAAAGATGTTTCTTTAGAAGTGAACCTAACTTCTGTATTTTTCCGGGTTTCATAATAAAGGGTGCCCCTCCTTGGATAAGTCTGAGTAGAAAATGGAACGGTGTAAATTGCCACGAATCTTTAGGTCTAATATACCATCTTTTATGAGAACAAAATAGATAATCAATCTAAATTTAACAGTAACATGATGAAAATGAAATATTGTAGTCATGATATTGTTTCTGTAATAATTATGTTAAAGAGATGAAATCTGTAATATATACGCAGTACCCAATTTCTGCTACAATAACAAAGAGAAAGCGATTAAAAAGGAGGAGTTCAGATGTTAAAGTTAGGGATTATTGGGACTAACTGGATAACAGAACAATTTATTGATGCGGTACTTGAGACTAAAGAGTGGCAACTAACAAGTATTTATTCACGAACCTTACCCAAAGCTAAGGCTTTTGCTGAAAAGTTTACTGACAAAGCTGAGTATTTTACTGAATTAGATAAGTTTTTTGCAGAAGGAAACTTTGAAGTTGTTTATATTGCTTCCCCTAATAGTCTGCATTTTGAACAATCACGTGCTGCGATTTTAGCAGGTAAACATGTAATTGTCGAAAAACCAGCATGTTCAAATCCGCAAGAGATGCGGCAGATCATCAAGTTACTGCGTCAGAATCGTGGTGTGTGCTATTTTGAAGCTGCACGTCATCTCCATGAGCGGAATTTTAAGATGCTAAAGCAACAGATAAAGGAAATGGATGTTATTCAAGGTGCCTCCCTGACGTATATGAAGTATTCATCCCGGTATGAAAGCTTCTTAGCAGGAAATGAACCTAATATCTTTTCACCGCACTTCTCAGGGGGAGCTTTACAAGATTTAGGCGTTTACCTTGTTTATAATGCGGTCTCATGGTTTGGAGTACCTGACGAAGTAAACTATTATCCAACTAAGTTGCGTAATGGAATTGATGGGAAAGGGACCGCGGTTCTGCGTTATACTGATTATCAAGTCGTGCTAACTTGTGGGAAGACTGCTAATTCTTACTTGACAAGTGAAGTGTACGGGTTAAAGGAAACGTTAATAATGGATAATGCGGCTGAACTTAAAAAAATTACTTTATTAGACGGCCAAGGAAATCAACGTGATTTGACCCAAGAGGTCGATCGCAACCCTATGCTATCAGAAGTACAAGACTTTACCAGTGTTTTAAAAGATCCAACTTCATTAGATTCAAAGCAGCAAATGGATGATTGGTTAGCGATTGCCATCCAGGTAAACCGTGTTTTATATGATTTGCGGATGAGTGCAGATTTATATTTTGACGCGGATTCAAAACATTTAGTATAAAGAGGAAAAAATGAATCCAAAATTAGAAACTTTTTTTAAAGAGCAAGGTTTTACGAAACTTTCACCTATTCAAGAAAAAACTTACCCGTTACTTAGTACGGGACATAATATCTTGGGCTTAGCCCCAACGGGATCAGGAAAGACATTGGCTTATACAATCCCCCTGATTGAACAGGTGACAGGTGGTGCTGGAACTCAATTAATGATTGTTGCACCTTCACAAGAATTAGCCGCACAGCTAACGGATGTGGTTCGAAAGTGGGCTAAGGTACTGGAATTGAAGACAGTTGCACTGATCGGTGGGGCGAATGTAAGGCGTCAGATTGAAAAGCTAAAAAAGCACCCTGAAATTGTTGTGGGAACACCGGGGCGAATGCTGGAGCTAACGGAAGCTAAGAAATTAAAGCTGCATAAATTACGTGCAGTTGTTTTGGATGAGACTGACGAGTTATTGACCGATGAGACATTGGTTTCTTGCCGTGAATTGATTAGTCATGGACCTGCGCGGGTTCAATTATCCTTCTTCTCAGCTACTAAAACGGTAATTATGAATGAATTGCCACGTTGGTTTGGTGTAGAGGTTAAGGAAGTAGATGTTCGTTCAAGTGACCGGACTCAAGGGCAAGTGACACATTACCTACTTGAAACACCAGTCCGCAAACGGGTGGATACTTTAAGAAAACTAGCGCATCTTAATGATTTTTATGCATTAGTTTTCTTTAAACAAGTCGCAACAATTCAAGCCGCAGCTGAAAAATTGCACTATCTTGGTGTTAAAGCGGCAGTGCTGGATGGTCAACAACGTCAGGTACAACGAGAACAGGCCTTGCGTGATTTACGGCAGAGAAAAGTTTCATTGTTGCTGACGACTGATGTTGCGGCACGCGGGTTAGATATTGAACAGCTGCCAGCTGTTGTTAACTTCGATTTGCCTAAGGATGCTAATACCTATATTCATCGAGTCGGTCGTACTGGTCGCATGGGAGCTACCGGAACAGTTATCAATTTAGGTAACGAACATGATTTGCGTCACTTTAAACAATTACTGGCACATGAAAACTATACTTTGTGTGAAGGCTATTTGTATAAAGGCAAACTTGTTGATGAAGAAAAGTTTGCCGCCGCGAAGCAAGCCGTTACAGATCAACCTGAAAAGAGTAAACCGAAAGTAAAGAAAAAAACTAAAAACAAATATAAGGCTGATTTATTCAAGAAGAAAGAATCAGTTCAAGCACCCAAAAAGCATAAAAAGAAAAAACGCAAACGACAACAACTAAATAAGGGTAAGCATGATAAAAAGAAAAATTAGGCTTCTTTTAGTTACTGAGTGTCTTTTTCCGTTCTAATTAATACGCCGTAATAGTATTGACTTTAATGAGATAAGTTTTTATACTTATATGGTTGTTAGTTATTATGGATTTGCGCTTGTAGCTCAGCAGGATAGAGCGACCGCCTCCTAAGCGGTAGGTCATCGGTTCGATTCCGATCAAGCGCATTATTAAGCTTAAAAGGGTTGTGTCCTAATTTGTTTGGGCACAACCCTTTTAGCCGTCTAAAAAGAAGGTGGAGATACCAGTAAATAGTTCTAACACTGTGCTTAATTTACAATAAGAATTTCTGAAATAAATAATTTGTAGTACAATGTTGGTGAAGATTAATATATTGGAGTTGGTTGTTTTTGAAGAAAATAAAAGTAATGACAGTTTTTGGTACACGCCCAGAAGCAATTAAGATGGCTCCGCTAGTCTTGAAGCTTAAAAAAAATAGTAGTTTTGAAGCTTTGACTGTTGTTACGGCACAACACCGTGAGATGCTTGACCAGGTCTTACAGACATTTTGTATTCAGCCTGATTATGATTTGAACATTATGCATGCTAATCAGACACTTGGTGAAATAACGGCTAGTGTTCTGCAGTTGCTTGATCAGGTAATTGCTGAAAAGAGACCTGATATTATTTTAGTTCATGGCGACACAACTACAACATTTGCAGCCAGCATGGCAGCTTTTTATCGCAGAATTCCTTTGGGTCATGTTGAGGCGGGGTTACGAACCTGGAATAAATACTCACCGTATCCGGAGGAGATGAACCGCCAAATGACAGATGTTTTAAGTGATTTATACTTTGCGCCTACTAAACAAAGTAAAGATAATTTGCTTAAAGAAGGACATCCTGAAGAAAAAATATTTATAACTGGGAATACTGCGATCGATGCATTAGAAAAGACGATCCATAAGAGTTATGAACATGATGTCCTAACAAAGATAGATCCAGAACATAAAATTGTTTTATTGACGATGCACCGGCGTGAAAACCAAGGGACCCCGATGAAAAATGTTTTTACGGCTGTCCGTGAGGTTCTTCAAACACATCCAGATGTCGATGTTATTTACCCATTGCATCTAAACCCTAAAGTGCGTAAGATTGCGTATGATATTTTGGGAAATAATGAGCAGGTTCATTTGATTGAGCCGTTAGATGTTGTTAATTTTCATAATCTTAGTGCTAAAAGTTTCTTTATCATGACTGACTCTGGCGGAGTGCAAGAAGAGGCACCTGCGCTAGGAAAGCCTGTTTTAGTGTTACGTGATACGACGGAAAGACCTGAAGGTGTAACGGCAGGAACACTGAAGTTAGTTGGGACAGATTTAAATAATGTTAAAGAAGAAATGAATAAGTTACTGGATGATCGGGCAGCATATAAAGTAATGGCAGAAGCAACTAACCCATATGGTGATGGTCGTGCGGCTGCAAGAATAATTGAAAGCCTGAGCTACTTTTTTGGAATACAAAAAAAACGCCCACTGGATTTTCAATAGTTTTTTATAGGAGGAATCAGTGTGAGTGAACAAGAGGTAGACCGTTTTGGTTTCGGCATTGAAGAACATGTGTTTAATCGTTATTTTTCAAGATATACGATCACGCTCAGATATTATCCTGAATTATTTAACCTTATCGAGAAACATCCAGACATTGAGAATACTAGGACGATTTCTTCAAATATGAATATTGTTTTCGCAATTTTACGTTATCAGGAGATGACGAAAGATTTGGTTAACTTACAAGCCGTCAGCAATACAAATGAAACTGATGATAAGATATCTGAGGAAGTGCGGGAACTTCGTGAAATCATTGATATGCTGGAACATTTAAAATATACGATTGCCCACGATCCTGAAGCATCTCATGGAGGAACAGCAATCAAAGAAAAAGTTTTAGATTTGAATCATTTTAGAAAATATTAGTAACAAAATAAAAAGGACTTGAGTTGATAGTTTAACTCAAGTCCCTTTTTAGCTATTAATTAGTTAGTAGTAATTAAATTTATGCTTTATTTTTAGTGCGTGCAGCTTTTTGCTTGCGGGCAATACTATTCTTTAGCCAGAATAATAAGCAAGTAGTCGTCAGTACAGCTAAAGTCCATAAACTAATTTGCTTACCAAGCTTTAATCCAGGTGTTTGGTAAGTTAGTTTTATT
This sequence comes from Liquorilactobacillus capillatus DSM 19910, assembly GCF_001434915.1. Lineage (GTDB taxonomy): Bacteria > Bacillota > Bacilli > Lactobacillales > Lactobacillaceae > Liquorilactobacillus > Liquorilactobacillus capillatus. The sequence continues at coordinate 31,268 of NZ_AZEF01000053.1, read as the reverse complement.
TTATGCTGACCAGAATGAAGCTTAAGACCAATGAAAGCAGTATTAGTTTTAGTGATAGGGAGCGGCTGACCATTATCGGTAGCACTCCAGCCCTTGGAATATGGAATTGATGAAGTTAAGATCCCAGTCCGTGTCGTTTTAATAATACCTGTAACTTCATTGCGGGAAAAGTGGAGGTGTCGTAGTCTCTTCTTTTGAATTTCTTTAACTTCACTAAAGTACTGGCTATCTAGTTTTTCAGCTGTGACGCGGAGTTTAAAATGGTAGTTGCCAATTTTAGAAGGCGTCAGTGTTAGGCTAGTTGGCAAAGTTGGGAAGTACCCTAGATTGAGAACTCCATTACTGATCGTTTTATAAAACGAAAGTTCATTTTGCTTTGGCTGTTTCAGCGTACCAGTTGTTAAGGGTGAAGTGACAGTTAAGGCGAAGCTATTGTCTGGTGTCCCTTGGAGGATATGATAACGCAGATTTTGATAGTAGCTCAGTGAATCATTCAAGGTTAAGGGACTATTGATTGAAATAGCATGTCGTTTTTGTTGTTCCAGACGCAATTGTTCACTTAATGTCACTGGCGTATAACTGAGATTACTGATTTCTAAGTGCAATTCAGAATTTTGGTAGGTAGCTGGATTTTTAAGAATAATCAGGTAAGATTCGGCACTGTCTTTACGCTCAATATGATTTGGAGAAACAAGGTTACCACGGCTAGAAATTAACTGATAGTCAATTTGGTGGACTTTATTTTTGATAACAGCTTTTTTTAAGGGACTGATTTTTGTAGTGTCCAAGAAGACGCCCACGGCTAGAGCACGTTCCTTCTGAGTAGGTGTCAGTTTAGAATAAGTACTTTTGGAAAAAGCACTGCCCTGCCAGTACAATAGTGGAAAGGCGTAATTAGTTTGATATCTGCGAGTCTGTTTGTTTTGAGTATCATCTTGGTTAGCATCGGAGATTAGGGAGCTGACCTTATCCAATGTGTAACCAGCAGGAATTTTTTGATCATTGGTGTGATTAAGCTGGGTAAATAAGTAACGAACACCAAAGAAGTTTTCAAGCACGGTTCGATCATCAAGCTGGCCTAAAGGGATGTTAGCCTCAAATTGTGAATTCTGCATCGTGTTAGCAAAAGTTCCGATATTTTTATTCTGAAGTGAATAATAAGAATTGATAGAATTCATTTTATTAGGTAAGGTGTTGTACATATGAAAACCATTACCTAAAGAATAGTTATTACTAATGGTTGAAACACGATAAGTAGCGGTCTTTTTTAAATCACTATCAAGTCCAGCGTAACGTTGTGAGCTAAGCTTCTTGTAAGCCCCTAAAGGCAACATTTCATTTGAATAACCACCATTATAAGGTGCTTCAAAGTAAACAGCATTTAAGATGACGTTGATTAAAACAACAACTAAGAATAGGTGGTGTGTCTTGCTGTTAGACTGGGTTACAGAAACTTTAAGAGCACTATAAGTTACGAATAAGAATAAGAGCGGAATAAAGATTTTTTCATCGTTTTGAAAATAATAACAGCAAATAATAAAAATAACATAGATTATAAGTGAATTTCGAAATAAGCGCAGCATCTTAGGTGAAAGCTGTGAAACCTTGGTAATCAAAAGACAGCAAGCGATCGCAAGTGGCAGTGCCAACATTAATGTCCAGCGGTTAGAAGGGGACATAAAACCATTAAAAGAAGCACCGAAAAAGGGAAATAATAGCATGACGCCGCCAATAATAAAACTACTTGCCAGTAAAGGGTAGTGCCGCCATTTGGCGAGAATATAGATAATGGCAAAGAAAACAAGACTGGCAAAGCCTAATGCACTCCAAAAATAAAAATCACGGTTACCACCATTGATTAACTGTGAAGGTAGTGCAAGATAATAATAAAAGGGATAGAGCGTGAGGCCATTAGCAAAACTACTTCCGCTACGAGTTGAGCTTTGGACAGCGATTATTTCTGGGATCAAAACAACAGCTGTCAGACATAAACTCAAGATAGTACAAAAAGCTAGTTTGAAAAAAGTAGGTAAGAATGTCAGTCGATGACGATAATAAAGTAAATAACGCAGTACAAGGTAGATGATAGCACCAATTCCGAGCATATATGCAAAATAAAAATTATTAAACAACATCCAGCAAAAGACGACAACTAGTGGCCAACTGGATAATCCTTGTAAGACACGCTCAAGAGCGATAATTAAGAGTGGAAAAATAATAAATGGAATCGTAAAAAAAGGCTGGGCAATATTTGAATAAAGTAAAAAAGCATTGAAGACATAAATAAGTGCTCCTGTGATAATAACAGGCTGAGTGAATTTGAAATGTGCAGCAAAGAAGCAAAAGACGGCACCCGCACAGTAAAGGCGTAGAACGATTAAAAATTGATATGCAAACACAATTTTACTGGCAGGAAATAATAGTGTTAGGTAACTAAAAAGATCCCCCAAAACATAGTAACTGTAAATTTGAAAAAGATCGCCGCCAGCACCAAGCTGCCAAGACCACTGTGGTAATTGTTGGGATGGATTATGTAAAAATGAACGCAGTAAGTGTTGATAATTTTGCAGCAGCGGTAAGTGCTGCTGTGCACCGTCGAGTCGCCAGATAAGTGAGTGTCCGGTCAGCAAATAAGTCCCATAAACAAAAAGTGAGACAAGTAAAAAGATTGCGGTGTATTTAAGATATAGTGAACTAGTATATTTTTTTTTAAAGGAAAACTGCACAAAAAGCCCCTCCTGACTATCTTCAAGTATTGTACATTACAAACAAGGCTTGTGTGAAGTCAAGGTGGGGCTATTTAAAGCTTCTATTACTTTTAAGATTAACTAATTAGTGCAAATGCCAGTTAGTATTGAAAAACTACTGCTTATTTTTAGTATATGTTTCGGCTAGTGAAGCAGCAAAGTTTTCTAATTGTTTAATATCTTCGTCTGAATCAGGTGCAAGGTTAATTTTTAAACTTGTAGCTCCCTTGGTAGCACCGGCTTGCGCAAAGGCTTTATCAAACTTATCAACTGCTACACAGTAATATTCACCGTAGAAAGTGTCACCAGAACCTGCAACACCGTATACTTTACCCTTGAGATCAAGTTCAGCGAGATCTTCGAAGAAATCCATGCCTTCGTCTGGAAGAGCACCTTCGTCATAGGTGTAAGGTGTAACGACACAGATATCAACATCTTCAAAATCCATTGCGTCACACTGTGAGATCTCTTCAGTATCAACTTCAATTCCCTTATTCTCAAGGGCTTCGGAAATAATATCAGCTACATCTTCATTGTTACCAGTAATGGATGCAAAAACAACTTTGGCTTTAACCATTGGAATACCTTCTTTCATATGTATTACTGTAGAACATTATAACAGATAATACAGGAAACGTATGGTAACGATCACTATCAGTGACAAGTAATAAACTTATTGCGCTATTTTCAAGAATTTAAGTTATAATGGATAGTGAAAATAATTAGGAGGAATTTAGAAATAATGATTACATTAAAATCACCACGTGAAATTAAGGAAATGCAAAGATCTGGTGCGATCCTTGCAGGGATGCATATTGGACTTAGAAATATTATCAAACCAGGGATCTCTAGCTGGGAAATTGAAAAATTCGCTTTGAAGTATTATAAGGAACATGATGCGATTGCAGAGCAAATCGGTTTTGAAGGATACAAGTATGCAACTTGTATTAGTGTCAACGATGAGATTTGTCATGGTTTCCCGCGTAAAAACTTAATTTTAAAAGATGGCGATCTAATAAAGGTTGATACGGTTGTTAATTATCATGGGGCTATGAGTGACTCATGCTGGTCTTACGTTGTCGGTAAGTCAACACCTGAAATTGATCGTTTGATGAAAGTTACTAAGGATGCTTTGTATCTAGGGATTGACCAAGCACAAGTTGGAAATCGGATTGGCGATATTGGGGCTGTTATTCAGCACTTTACAGAAGATCAGAATGGCTATGGTGACGTACGTGAATTTATCGGTCATGGCATTGGGCCGACAATGCATGAGAGTCCTAATGTTCCACATTATGGTGAAGCAGGGAAAGGCTTACGTTTAAGAGCCGGGATGACAATCACGATAGAACCAATGATCAATATTGGGACCTGGAAGGCTGAAATGGATGATCCTAATGGTTGGACTGCTCGAACAGCTGATGGAAGTCTATCTTGTCAATATGAGCATACGCTAGCGATCACAAATGATGGACCAAAGATTCTGACTTCACAAGATCCAGAACGGGATAAGAAGTACTTATTGAAGTAAATACTAAAACAGTAAGTCGAGACTTTTGCTGTCTGCGTAAGTTTGAGGGCAAGATTGTAAAAAGATTTTTTACTTGTTTTGCCTATTAAAAATGCTATAATAATCTATGTATTCTGATAACGCTAACAGATAAGGAGCTATTGTAATGAAAGTTAGAAAAGCTGTTATACCAGCGGCTGGATTAGGAACACGTTTTCTCCCAGCAACCAAAGCTTTAGCAAAAGAAATGTTACCAATAATTGATAAACCGACGATTCAGTATATTGTTGAGGAAGCAAAAAAATCAGGTATTGAAGATATCCTCGTTGTCACAGGAAAAGGAAAACGTCCAATTGAAGATCACTTTGATTCTGTGCCAGAACTTGAACAGAACTTAAAGGAAAAGGGTAAGACTGAGTTATTGAAGTTAGTTGAACAAACAACTGATATTAACTTATATTTTATTCGCCAATCACATCCACGCGGACTTGGGGATGCTGTCTTGATGGCTAAAGACTTTGTTGGGAATGAACCATTTGTTGTAATGTTGGGTGATGACTTGATGCGGGATAAGGTTCCGTTGACCAAGCAGTTGATTGATCGTTATGATCAAACACATGCCTCAACACTTGCAGTAATGAATGTGCCGCATGATGAGGTTTATAAATACGGTGTGATTGATCCTGGTTCTGAAACAAGCAAGGGCTTATACGATGTTAAGAAATTTGTTGAGAAACCAGATGTTGATAAAGCACCAAGTGACTTAGCAATTATTGGGCGTTACTTACTGACACCTGAAATCTTCGGAATGCTTGAAACACAAAAACCGGGTGCTGGAAATGAGATTCAGTTAACTGACGCAATCGATCGTTTGAACAAGATTCAACGCGTCTTTGCACATGAATTTAAGGGCGAGCGGTTTGATGTCGGCTATAAATTCGGTTACTTGAAGACTTCAATCCAATTTGGACTTGAACATCCTGAAGTTAAAGATGATTTACGTGCGTATATCAAGGAACTATCGAAAAACTTAAAATAAGTTTTATCTAAATAGTGCTAAAAGAGTACCAGGGGCAAGGTAACTGTTTGCTCCTGGTTTCTTTTTTTATACATAAGTAATATTTTTATTGAAATTATTTGATTTATATTTAATAATTATCTATGATGAGTGGAAGTTTATTTTTTAAGATGCAGGGGGAAATATAATGGCAAGGAAGAGGACACATCGCAGTTACAAGAAAGTAATGTGGAGTATCGCAGTAATTATGATTATTTTAGTACTAGGTTTCTTGGGTTGGAAAAATGAAAATATTCGTGCACGCTTGAATAGTTCTTTTAGTGATAACAAAAGTGCGCAAAAGGCAGAGTACAAGAAACAACAGAGTATCGCTAAAAAGAAATATGGAACTGAACAGAGTTCAGAACAGGCAGATAAAACAAGCGCTAAAAGCTCAAGTAAAGAAGAGGCTTCAGAGACTGCAAAGACTGCTTCAAATAGTGAGAAAACAACGACAACTAAAAGCAGTACAAATAAAGCTAAGGCACATCAAACATATATCGTGAAATATGGTGATAGTTTGACTATTATAGCTGAAAAATATCATACGACACCAACTAAATTAATGAAGCTAAATAATTTGGATAACGGAACGATCAATCCGGGGGCTAAACTAATTGTTCCAAGTACTAAAGGAACAACTGCAACATCGGCCAATACTGATGATGAATAAGAGATCGTTTATTAAATAGTAAAGACATTCAATGCAAGTTAAGTGACGCAGAAGAGTAATTATGGTAATCTTGGCCCGGGTCTTCCTAGTAAGCAAGGTATGTATTTGGCGATGGGATGGGGGGTGGCAATAATAAAAAAAAGTGGTTGGAAAGAAATAATCAAAGTAACGAAGGCCGTATTTCAACGAGCAACTGATATTGATATCAGTAATACTTCAATTGTAATTGCTTATTACTCCCTATTAGCTTTTTTTCCTTCAATTATTCTAGTAGGGAATATTTTGCCCCTACTGAATGTGAAAGCAGAGACAATTTTATCTTATTTAGAAACAGCAGTTCCAGCTACGATCTACGCTACATTACATCCGATAGTAGATTCTTTTCTAAATAGAGGAAGCGGTGGTCTGATTTCAATCAGTGCTCTAGTAGCATTATGGGCGGCTAGTAAGGGGATTAACGCTTTAAAGCTAGCGATGAATAATGCTTATGATGTTGAGGATTCTCAAGGAGCAGTTACGGCGAGAATAATTTCTTTTGCTATAACAATTGTTTTTGCAATCTTACTGATTCTAATTATTATCCTATTTAGTTTTGGGCAAATGGTTTTAAGTTACATTACACCGATTTTGAATTTACCAGTTGAGTTCGTCGGTATCTTCAGCAAATTAAAGTGGCCGCTCACTTTTGGCGGATTATTTATTATTTTAAGTTTGATGTATTACTTCTTACCTAATGCCAAGTTGCATTTAACCCTAGTCTTTCCGGGCGCTTTATTAGCGACGTTTGGTTGGATCATCCTTGCGCAAGGGTTTTCGATTTATGTCAAGTACTTCGCGAAGTCCGTTTTAAGTTATGGGACGATTGGGACTTTCATCGTTCTTTTATTTTGGCTTAATTATTCTGGCTGGATTATTATGCTGGGGGCAAGTCTTAATGCGACTTTAGAATACCGACAGCACAATATTATTAAACCCAGAGAAGGAAAATTACGGAGATACTTGCGCAGCAACTATAATAATAAGAAATAAGTTCAATTTTAATGGCTGCAGTTAAAAAATTATCGTAAGCAATTATTTTAAAATAAAACCGCTCCTAAAACTGTGATGGACAGTCTTAGGGAGCGGTTTTTTTAGAGTATTAATTATTCTGTATAGTGAAAAACAAATACTATTTTTCCAAATCAAGTTGATCAACTTGGTTTAAACGGTAAGTTACAAGTTCAGAATTCGCTTTTTTAGTTAAACGAGATTCTTTTTATTCTGTGAGTGAAGCAAGTGTTTGTTCAATCTCATCCACTGAAAAACCTTTCCGATAGAGGGCTTGCTTAACTTTAAAGTAACGTTGTTTTGTAGAAAGAGACTGGTGTTTGTGCCATAATTTGGCTGCTTGGGTTTCAAGCAAGTGTTGCTCGATATCTGTGTTCTTAGTAAATGTAGTTTCTGCAATGATCGCACGGATTTCATCCCCCGAGAATCCTTTGGCTAAGAAGCGTTGTTTTATTTTTTGAATTCTTTTCTTGAATGGATAGCGGATGTACTGTTTTTCATATTTTGCTGCGAGCGTAATCCCTTTGTCTATCATATACGAGCTGTCATATTCAGATGCTGTTTTTTCAATATCCTTTTCAGGTACCCCCTTGCCGCGTAGGTTGTTACGGATAATTTTGAAACCTTTATCGGAAGTTTTCATCATAGTACGAATATAACTCTCAGCGTATTTTTGATCGTCAATAAGCCGCTCATTTACAAGTTTACTAAGAACCAGCTTAATTTTAGCGGGTGAGATCTCGTGCTTGGTCAAGTAAAGCGTTATTTCTTTTTCAGTTCGTAATTGAGATGAAAGGTATGTTAAAGCTTTTGAATATGCTTTAGAAGTCTCATCGGCATCTGTTAAAGTTGTGATTTGTTGTTTAGTCAGTTCTTGACCTTTAAACAAGCGATATTTAATAAAAACATCTTCACTGACCGCAAACGAATACGCACCGTCAAGATAGATATTAAAACGTCCTTTTCTTTTTTGAGCTTGGATCATTGTTATTTTCAAGACTTAACCATCCTTTAGCCGTAATATAGAAGTATTGTATTTATTATAACAATTTGGACTGAATTATAAAATATCTGTGAGTCATGCTATAATTATTAATAATATTTTAAAGGGAGAAACTAATGGTAGCAGACTATCGAGATAAAAATAAACAGCTGATCAAGGTTGGTCAGTGCTTTCCATTGACCATTAAGCGTTTGGGGATAAATGGTGAAGGCATTGGCTATTATAAGCATAAGGTGATTTTTGTTGCAGGAGCTTTAGTACAGGAAGTAATTGTTGCGGAAATTATTTCTGTTAGACCCAATTACGCGACTGCCAAAATTCATCGGATCAGGAAGCGCAGTCAAGATCGAATTGAGAAAAAAGATCAGTATGATGTTGGTGGAATTGAATTGGAGCACTTAAGATACACGCAGCAATTAGAATTTAAACGTGATGTGATCAGACAATCATTAGAGAAATTTAAACCAACTGGGTATAAGACATACAAGCTCTTGCCGACGATTGGGATGCAAACGCCATTTGAATATCGTAATAAGGCTCAATTTCAGGTGCGCAAGAATCAACAGGGACAAGTTATAGCCGGCTTATACCGCCGTAATAGTCATGATTTAGTCGCTTTGCCAACTTTTAGTACGCAGCGACCACTGACGATGCAAATTATGCGGACAGTATGTGAGATATTACAGGAATTGGAAATACCGATCTATGATGAAAAAAAGAATTCAGGAATTATCAAAACATTAGTCGTGCGTGAATCATGGGCAGAGAAAAATGCACAACTGACCTTTATCACTAATTCAACTAAATTACCACATAAAAAACAACTGTTAGAGAAAGTTGCAAGTCGGTTACCGATGATTGTTTCCGTAATGCAAAATATTAATCAAGGACGAGCTTCCCTTGTTTGGGGTGACAAAACTTTATGTCTGGCGGGGAAAGATTATCTCCTAGAAAAACTAGGTAATATTCAGTTTAAACTATCAGCACAGGCCTTTTTCCAATTGAACCCAGAACAAACAGAGAAGATGTATCTAGAAATAAAAAAAGCCTTGGCTTTAAAAAAAGATGAGCTTCTAATTGACGCATACTGTGGTGCGGGGACAATTGGTTTATTCGTTGCAGAACAGGCAAAAGAAGTTCGAGGGATGGATATTGTAGCGGCAGCTATTGCAGATGCACGTTTTAATGCACGATTGAACGGTTATACGAATACCCAGTATGTAACGGGAAAGGCCGAAGAGGTGATTCCAAAGTGGGTTGAAGAAGGGCTAGTTCCACATGCGTTAGTTGTAGATCCACCACGAACAGGTCTTGATAAACGACTGATAAAAACAATCTTAGAAGTTAAACCCACTAAGTTTGTATATGTTTCATGTAATCCATCAACTTTGGCACGTGATCTTGTTCAACTTACACGGGTCTATCGGGTAGACTATATTCAGTCAATTGATATGTTCCCACAAACTGCTAGATGTGAAGCAGTTGTTAAATTAATTCGAAAAAAATAGTAAGTAAGATAAATAGGTGCTAAGTTAACAGCAGCGCCTATTATTGGTAAGGAATTAATAATGATGAGAAAAAGATATAAGTGGAGTAGTATTTTTGTTGTGGTAACAATATTACTTGGTGTAGTAATAGTAATTGGATACAGTTTAAATAAGCCTAAGCCAGTAATGATTGAAAAATTACATGAGAATAAAGGACCACTCATTCAAAAGGTAAATGGACCTAACGGTACAAGAGACCAGTTAGGATTAGACAGTAGTGACCAACATGAAAAAGTGATCACGGATTTTATTGGGAATGAACTGAAGCAAAATCATTTTATCGGAACGGCACTGATTGTAAAAAACGGTAAGGTCATTTTCCAAAAAGGCTATGGTTATGCAGATAAGTTAAATAATAGAAAAAATTCCGCTAGTTCACTGTATCAAATTGCTTCTGTTCAAAAGGGAGCAACGGGTGTAATGCTGATGAAACTGGTTCAAGCAGGAAAAATATCACTAAATGATAAGTTGGCTAAATATTATCCCAATATTGGCTATAGCAGTCTCGTAACTTTACGTCAGATGCTCAATATGATCTCAGGAATCTCCTTAAAAAAGATGCCGCAAAAGGCCATGTCGGAAAAGCAATTAGTGAAATATATTGCTGATAATGTTCAAGTAACGCCGAAGCATATTGGTCAGCAGTTTTATGAACCGGCAAACTTCGTCCTTTTAGCTGGAATTATTCAGCAGGTAACTCAAAAGAGTTATTACGCTAATTTTAAGCAGTTTATCCAAAAACCATTGGGGCTAAAAAATACCTATGATTTTAATGAATATAATAAGGTTGTGAGTGGAAGAACGGTCGCGTATAGTTCAACGAACACGCGTGATTATAAAGTACCTGTGATTGAAGAAGAATACCAATACACTAACGAATTGGGGACGGGAAACTTTTATATGACAAACGGTGACCTATATAAGATGCTGCGTTCGTTTATTACTGGTGGTATCTTAAATGCTAAAAGTACAGCTGCTTTGTTCACTGTTTTTCCACCGCGCAATACTTATAGTTCAGGGCTTTATCACGTAAAGTATATGCAGCCTTTTAAAGATGCGGGGATCTATGATGGCTATCATTTTCATGGTGCTGAGTATGGTTATGAAACGATAGGTGATATTTCAGTTGATGGAAAACAAGCCGTTATTTTACAGACAAATAATCCCAACACAAGTAGTCCCTTTAATATCGGACTTGATTCAAAACTGTATCATTTTTTAATAACTCATTAGTTTAAAGGAACTAAAGTTCAATAAAAGATACAATAAACTTTAGGCTTTTTCATATAAATTTGCTATAATATGTGTGATATCGGTGTAATATACACCTGTGTTTATAGAAGGCAGGGTTTTCAATGCGTCAGTCGAAAGAGCCAAGAGAAGGTGAATTCATCACCATTAAAAGTTATAAACATGACGGTAGTTTACATCGAACGTGGCGTGACACGATGGTACTGAAAACAAGCGAGAATGCTTTAATCGGATGCAACGATCATACGTTAGTGACTGAATCGGATGGTCGGCGTTGGGTTACACGTGAACCGGCACTGGTTTATTTTCATAAGCATTACTGGTTTAATATCATTGCAATGATTCGTGATAATGGAGTGTCGTACTACTGCAATCTTGCATCACCAGCTGTTCTTGATAGGGAAGCTTTAAAGTACATTGATTATGACCTTGATGTTAAGGTTTTTCCTAACGGGGAGAAGAAGTTATTAGATGTTGATGAATACGAGGAGCACGGTGCTAAATGGCATTATTCAAGTGAAATTGACAAGGTCTTGAAACGCAATGTCTTAACGCTTGTTGATTGGATAAACCATGGCAAGGGACCATTTTCAAAAGAATACGTCGAGATTTGGTATAAACGCTATCTTGAATTGTCACGACGTCAGTGAATCTCTCAAGTTTATAACAAAAAATCTGTAGTTACAAAGGCTTATAGCTTGTGATTACAGTTTTTTTGACTCATAGTAAATGTAAATTATTAAGCAAACTAATGCTAGAGATATAAGGATGGTCATTTAGATGTTTGAAAGCTTTAGGAAATCAAAAATTTTATTTTGGACAGTCGAATTACTATTGTTGGCGACAACAGTTTGGGTGTGTACTAATATTGGTTTTATTTTTGAACCGATAGGAACGTTTATTTCAACTTTATTTACACCAGTTATTATCTCGGGGTTTTTATATTATTTATTCAGGCCGTTAGTTAATATCTTAATGAAAGTCAAGATTAACAAGTTTAAAGTTAACCGTACATTAGCGGTTGTTATTATCTTTATCTTGTTGGGGACGCTGGTGGCTCTGGGATTAATCTTTTTGATACCTTTGTTAGCTTCACAAATAGGACAGCTAATCGCTAAGACACCGACATATCTCGCTAAATTACAAGAGCTTTTTAACCAGTACTATAACCAGTTTAGCCGTTACGAATGGGTTAAACAATTAAAGTTTGAAAACTATGCAGATAAGTTTGGAAAGACGGTAGAAGAATCGTTACAGGGATTTATGGGGAATGTAACTACAAGTCTCGGGACTGTAATCGGAACGATAACTAGTATCACGGTAACTGCGATCACAGTGCCGTTTATGCTCTTTTATATGTTAAAAGATGGCCACCGTTTAATCCCTAATATTAAAAAAATTTTGCCTGCACGATCAGCTGATAAAACAGAGGTTTTATTAGGTAAAATGGGAGATACAATTTCTAAGTATATTGGTGGGCAAGCGATTGAATGCTCTTTTGTCGCTACGTTTACTTTTCTGGGTTATTGGGCAATTGGGATGCCGTATGCCTTCTTACTGGGCGTGCTAGCAGGAATAACTAATATCATCCCTTATATTGGACCGTATATTGGATTATTGCCAGCACTGATTTTAGCACTCTTCGTCTCGCCTAAAATGTTTTTTACTGTCATTGTGGTCTGTGTAATTGTACAGCAGGTTGATGGAAATCTTATTTATCCTAATGTTATCGGAAAGAGTTTAGATATCCATCCACTCACAATTATCATTTTATTATTGGTGGCAGGTAATATTGCTGGGCTCACAGGAATGATTTTAGGAATACCAGCATATGCTGTTTTAAAGGTCATGATCAAATACTTTATAGATATCTACCGTTTAAAAAACGATAGTGAGCACATAGAAAAGTGAAGGTAAGCCCTAATTGACGGTCTTATACAACTATGTTATTGTAGACTAAGTTTAGAATAGTACTCCTGAGTGACAGGCGACAGCTAAAATTGCGGGCTGTCTAAGATAAAAGAGTTAATTTCGGGTTAATGATGAGGTTGAAAATATGAAAAGAGTTATTACTTATGGAACATTCGATTTATTACACAAAGGCCACGTTAGGTTACTAAAACGGGCAGCGGCTTTGGGTGATCATTTAACAGTTGCTGTTTCGACTGATGAGTTTAACGCGATTAAGGGAAAAAAAGCCTATACCTCATATGAGGACCGAAAATATATTTTAGAAGCAATCAGATATGTTGACGAGGTAATTCCAGAAGAAAATTGGGATCAAAAGGTTAACGATGTTGTTAAGTACAATATTGATCTTTTTGTAATGGGCGATGATTGGAAAGGTAAATTTGACTTTTTAGAGGATTACTGTCAAGTAGTTTATTTACCGCGTACTGAGGGGATTTCAACTACAAAGATTAAAGATGATTTAGGGATGAACTAGAAAAATAGGGTATTTTTAGCTTTGGTAGCATTTTTTATGTCAACCGAGGCTCTTTTTTATTGTAACGAGTGATAGTAGGCTATTACAGAGATGTTGTTTTTAACGTAATTAAAATATAGGTGAATAAAAAATGAAAAAAATGGAAATTAAATATATAACTAAAAATGAACCGCTCGTGTTAGACAAAAAAGACTTAGCAAAAGCTAAGCCCCCACTTGATGAAACACAAAACTTTTGGGAGTTACGCGGGGTTTCCCTGAATATCGCTCCGGGTGAAGCAGTTGGTGTGGTTGGGACCAATGGTTCTGGAAAAGAAACGTTAATTGATATTTTGGCAGGAACTACTAAGCAGACAACCGGTTTTATAACAATTGAAGGAAAAATCAATCGTGCAAGTGCTCGCCGAGGGTTAGATGAAGAAAAAACTGGATTAGAAAATATTCGTCAAGCAATTTCAGTGGCTGACTTAGATGAACTTAAGGGTAACCATTTATTGAATGCAATTGTTAATTTCACTGATCTGGGCGAGTGGCTTTACCGCCCTGTCCACAGCTACTCAATCGGCGTGTATGCCCGTTTAAGTTTAGGAATAGCTCTTTTTGTAGAACCAAAGCTTGTTTTGTTAGATAACGTTTTAGGCAACTTAGATAATATTTTTCATATTAAGGTTTCGCAAAAAATTCAAGCGCTAAAGGATGCAGGAGTAGCTTTTGTGATAGCAGATACTAATGTGTTTAACATTGAACATTTCTGTGAACGAACAATTTGGCTGCGGTTTGGTGAGGTTCAGCAATTTGGACCAACACAGGAAGTACTAGAGCAGTTTGAATATTACATTAACTGGTTACGAGCATTAAGCCTGCCTGAAAAAAATGATTTTTTGGCTAAAAAGCAGAAGGAACGACTAACTTTTGATGTTAGTTCAGTTTATGAAGAATTTAAAATAGAACAATTTAAACATGGGTTTACGCGTAAAGATGAACCCCGGATGCGCAAAGCTTTTTATAAAGATCATGGTGTTGATCCGGTAAGCAGCGAAAAAGAAAAGGTCGTAGAGGTTAAAAAGCAACGGCCAAGCAAAATTAATAATAAAACAAAGTATGTTTTAGGTTGCATAGCAGCACTGGTTATTATTAGTGTGATCTGGTTGAGCTTGGATAATAAGATTTTTGCTGGTTGGGGTAACAATAAGGAAGAGCAGACAAATTCCCAGAAGAGTAGTCAACCAAAACAACAAAAGGCTCAGAAGCAGAGTCAACCTAAAGCGTTAGCTGATTCGAAGGCTAAAGCAGCCTCTTCATCTTCAGCTGCTGCTAAAGCATCAAGTGAGAGTGCTGCTAAAGCAGCGAGTGAAAGTACTGATAAGGCTAAAGCAGCGAGTGAAAGTAAAGCTGCATTGATGAAAAATACGCAAACAATTAATATTTCTGATGGTGATACCCTGGAAGGACTAGCCCAGAAATATGCGACAACCGTCGATAAAATTAAAGAAATAAATAACATGAACGCGAATAGTCAATTAAAATCCGGAGACGTTATCCGTGTTCCAAAGTAGCGGAGTTAAGTAGTCTAAAAAGGAATTAATTTTTAGAATTGGAGTAAAAACTGAAATGAGTTTGAATTCTGGACCAATAGGATGGATAGTAATAGTTTTAGCCTTACTTGGAGTATATTTTTTATCAATTTCAATAGCAGCGTTTACGTTATTGAAAACAGCTGGAACGTTAAAGAAAATGAATGCTGAAAAGGTAACTAAATTTACAAAATATACGAGTGCAGTCAGACTAGCGGTAACTTTTTTAGTAATTATAGGAACGACAATGATTACACTTAAGTGTTGGAATCTGTACGATATGGGGCTAAAAAGTATTGGCTATCTACTGGTGATCAATTACTTGATGACATGTAGCTTGTACTTACTAGGACGGGTGTTGCCTTCCAGAACAGTATCCGCTCATCCAGAAGCATTTTTTAATAGAACCTACTTTTTAGCATTGCTTTTTGGAAAGCTACTCTATCCATGTATCTGGCTGTGGAATAAAATCAGTTTAAAGCTAACGGTTAAAGCACGACAAGAGGATCTTGCGCCACGAACCTCATGGAAAACAATTATTGATATCATTACTCATGAAAAAGAAAATGGGGAACTGAATAGTGGCGCTTTTGAGATGATTGAAGGAGTTATTTCGATGCACGGTAAAATGGCACGTGAAGTAATGGTTGCTCGAACTGATGCCTTTATGATCGATATTCAAAATGATAATGACCGTAATATTGATGCTATCTTGCAGATGCCATATTCACGGGTACCAATTTTTAATGAAGATAAGGATAATATCTTAGGGGTCGTTCACATTAAAAACTTGTTACGTGCAGCTCGAAAAGATGGGTTTGAGCATGTTACGATCAGGCGTGTAATGCGTCCTGCTTTATTTATTCCTGAGACAATGACGATCGATGAAGTGATGCTCGAAATGAAAAAGACACAAAACCAGATGGCGATTTTATTTGACGAATATGGCGGTGTGGTTGG
The DNA here is from genome assembly GCF_001434915.1 of Liquorilactobacillus capillatus DSM 19910. Taxonomy (GTDB): domain Bacteria; phylum Bacillota; class Bacilli; order Lactobacillales; family Lactobacillaceae; genus Liquorilactobacillus; species Liquorilactobacillus capillatus. Next base: position 15,454 of record NZ_AZEF01000053.1, on the reverse strand, counting down.
GCTAGTTACCTTAGAAGATCTTTTAGAAGAAATTGTCGGCGAAATTGAAGACGAATCCGATCATCCTAACCAAATATATCACAAGGTTTCAGATAATGAATTCATAGTGCAGGGAAAACTTGCTTTAGATGATTTCAATGATGAGTTTGGAACAACATTGAGGATGAATGAGGTTGATACGATTGCTGGTTATATAATAGCGCAGTTAGGTGTTATTCCAGATAATGGTGATCAGGTTGAAGTTGAGACTGATGAGAAAGTCGTGCTGATGCCAGAAACGATTGATGATTCGCGCATAAAGAAGGTTCGTGTGATTCTACCGCCATCTTTGGTAATAGCTCATGTGCGAAAAGAAAAAAGTCTTAATTAGTTTTAATAAGTTAGTTAGGCTTTACTGTAAGTAGTTTTGAATTGAAAAAGAACTTTGTTTAAGAAAGAGGTTTAAAATGGAAAAGGAAAACTTAGTTGATGCTGTCAACAAACGGAGAACATTTGCAATTATCTCTCACCCTGATGCGGGGAAAACAACAATTACAGAACAATTATTGCTTTTTGGAGGAGTTGTTCGAAAAGCAGGGACTGTTAAAGCCAAGAAATCTGGCAGTTTTGCAAAGTCTGATTGGATGGAGATTGAAAAGAAACGTGGGATCTCTGTTACTAGTTCTGTTATGCAATTTGATTATGCTGGTAAGAGAATCAATATTCTGGATACACCAGGACATGAGGACTTTTCTGAAGATACGTATCGGACTTTGATGGCTGTCGATTCTGCAGTGATGGTAATTGATTCAGCTAAAGGGATTGAACCACAGACAAAGAAGTTATTCCAGGTTTGTAAGATGCGTGGTATTCCTATCTTCACCTTTATTAATAAATTAGACCGTGATGGTCGAGAACCATTGGATCTTGTTACAGAACTTGAAGATGTTCTAGGTATCCAGGCATATCCGATGAACTGGCCAATTGGAATGGGAAAAGGCCTACAGGGAATCTATGATATCTTTAATAAACGAATCGAACTTTATCGTCGTGAAGATAAAGAAGAAAGTTTTGTTGAACTTAATGACAAGGGTGAGATTAGCGGTGAACATCCTCTAAAAGAAGAGAGTATTTACCAACAAGTATTAGGTGAAATTGAATTATTAAAAGATGCGGGGAATAATTTTGATCCAGAGAGAATTCGGCACGGAAAACTGACGCCAGTTTTCTTTGGGTCAGCATTGACTAATTTTGGGGTAAAGACATTCTTAGATGCCTACCTGCAGTTTGCTCCAGGTCCAAATGAGCATAAAGCAGAAGGGGGAATTATTGTTAAACCCACAGCGACTGATTTCTCAGGATTTGTTTTCAAGATTCAGGCAAATATGAATCCTAATCACCGCGATCGAATTGCTTTCGTAAGGATTTGTTCAGGTAAGTTTGAACGCGGGATGGATGTCATATTGACGCGTGGAAATAAAAAGATGCGTTTGTCTAACTCAACACAGTTTATGGCTGACACGAGGGAAACTTTAAACTATGCAGTTGCAGGAGATATCATTGGTTTATATGATACCGGTAATTTTCAAATTGGTGACACGATCTTTAGCGGTAAACAAAAGCTCCAGTTTGAAAAACTACCGCAATTTACTCCAGAAATATTTGTTAAGGTAACTGCTAAAAATGTTATGAAGCAAAAATCATTCCATAAAGGAATTGATCAGTTAGTACAAGAAGGCGCCATCCAGTTATATAAAAGTTACAGTACAGGTGACTATGTTTTGGGTGCAGTTGGGCAACTCCAATTTGAAGTCTTTCAATTCAGAATGTTGAATGAATATCATTCTGAGGTTGTAATGACACCAATGGGCAAGAAGATTGCGCGTTGGATTAAGCCTGAACAATTAGATGAAAAAATGTCAACTTCACGTAACCTACTAGTAAAAGATCGTCAGGAGCAACCATTATTTTTGTTTGAAAATGAATTTGCAGAGAGATGGTTCCAAGATAAGTATCCTGAAGTTGAACTAACAGCTAAACTATGATTCTTCACTAATTGATAGTGGGGTAGTAATAAATTGCTATTAACCAAATAGGGACAGACTCAAGTATTCACATATGAGTCTGTCCCTATTTGATTAATGTTGCGTATTGAAATATGAAACTTTAAAAACTAAATGAATTTTAGATATTGCCGTGGCAACCAAACATTTTGGCTTAACTTATACCAAATAAGATCATCGATTGTTGCGTGAGCTGTGACAGTGACCTGCGTTTTATCCTTAATAAGCTCAACTTTTTGACCAAACGGTGCATCGTAGACGTTGACACATTTTCCAGGAATAAAGTCAATAACAGCTTTTCTGGGTTTTTTAAAATGTCTGTCTAGCTGTCTTGTTTTTTCAGGTAGCAAAGTTTCTGAGCGCTTGTTAGAATAGATGACTTTTTGCCGATCGAATTTGATCCAGAGCGCACCACCTAAGCAGTACCATAGATCGCCGTTTTCCAGTGTAAGAGAGGTAAAAGTACGCCAAACAGTATTTAAAGCAAAAGAAATGTTTAGCGGTACACCCTCAGGCTGGTCATAGCTTGTGATAGGTGCGACTATTTTTAAATAGCTTTCTGTTTTCTTAAGGTCCTTCCATGTACTGCGCCGATAGTAGAAAGTAACAAAGCTTTGATCATAGGAAAAGTCCCCACGCAGGGTACCCTTGACTCTGAGTAAATTATAACCTGCAAGCGTGGGTGAAAAAAGTTGGTATGGTTCCCTTACTTTTCCCTTAACCAGTTGGGGATCAGTTAAGAAGTACTGTGTATCAATATCACGGCAGAGAATCCAAATCACACCAGCGTCTTTTTTAGCATAGGTTAGTGTAATGATCCCATAATGAGAAGCGAAGTAGCTGGTAAAACCCTTAATCTTAACTAGGTTGTAATCAGGTAACGTTTGAAATTGGAGGCGCAAAGGTTCACCTAGCCGACCACTGATTATTTGCGAGGGAAAGAGCAGGGTACCACGCATATCTTGATAAACTACCAAAAGCAGTGCATTTTGACGAGTAACGTAAATAGGAGGTGTAACAGTTATTGTTTTCTGACGGCTAACCTCTTTATTTTCTTCACTGACAGTTAGAGCAGTGTCGGCGGTCTTTTCAGAAAGCCCAGACTGAGCTTGAACTGCAGTAGGCGTATCTTTAGGAGTTAATGTGGAACTTCTTTTAGCACGCCTATTCTTTCGTAAAGGGTTACGCGTGATCAAACGTTTGAAAAGGTCAGAAAAGGACAATGTTAACACCACCTTAATACTTTTTTAGATATCTAAATTATAATCGTCTTAATTCGTTATTAACAGTAAGATCTTTGATTTTACGATATTAATTAGCTTTATCAGCAATAATAATCTCAACTAGATCTCGAGTCTTGGTAATGTCTATTTGGTTCCTTGTGACATTAGTTAATTTGGCTAATGTAAAATCAATTTCATCATCTGTAACTTGACGGATCTTATTAGATAGAACTATTTCTTCGGTATTGATATTTTTTTTATAAACGATCCGTGTGCTACCGAGGGTATAAATCTTTATAAAGTGTGTAGAAGACTGCGCCAATTCTCTTTGGATCTTTCTGGAGTAACTATTACTAACATCAATCAAATGCATATAAATTCCCCCTCATCTTTTAACTACATTATACCAAAAGATATACATTAACTCTGTTTAAAAGCAAAACATGTCTACTTTGTTAGTTCATTCTTAATATAAACCTATTAAAAGAAAAATGAAATACTGAAGTAGAGCCTTGGAATAAAGTTTCTTCATATAAGGTTGTGAAAATAAAGGGCTGAGGCAAAACGAGTATTGTTTTGTCACAGCCCCATATATAATCACTACTATTTTTAATTTTAGCTAAACAAAGAAGTCTGTTACTTATTCTCCGGTGCTTGTTCCGAAGAGACGATAATACTATCGTCTTTAAGTTGAGCTTCAAACTGTTTTACAGTTGGATGGTCTAGATAATAATCAGCTACTTGATCTTCAATTTGTTCTTGAATAACTCGCCGTAAGGGACGTGCCCCCATTTGCGGGTCATAACCCAGATCAACTAATTTCTCTTTAACTGCTGCTGTAACCGTAATCGTCAGGTTTTGTTGTGCTAACATATCGTTAACATCGGTCAGCATTAAAGAAACAATGGAAATAAGGTCTTTTTTAGTTAAAGGATTAAACTCAACGATATCATCAAAACGATTTAAAAATTCGGGTTTGAAATACTTGGAAAGCTTATCAATGACTGAATGTGTTTTACCTGCAGCCGCAGCTCCAAAACCAACACTAGCTACTGCATCACCACTACCGGCATTTGATGTCATAATGATAAGTGTATCTTTAAAACTAACTGTTCGTCCTTGTGAATCAGTGAGACGACCATCATCTAAAATCTGTAAGAACATATGCATTACGTCTGGATGAGCCTTCTCAACTTCATCTAGTAAGATTAAACTGTAAGGATTACGCCGAACTTGTTCTGTTAACTGCCCAGCTTCTTCATAACCAACATAACCTGGAGGAGAACCGATCAGTTTTGAAACCGAATGCTTTTCCATGTATTCACTCATATCAAATCTGATCAATGCATCTGTTGTACCAAATAATTCTTTAGCTAGTTGTTTAGCAGTTTCAGTTTTCCCGACACCGGTTGGACCAACAAAAAGGAATGAACCAATTGGACGACCGGATTTATTAAAGCCAATCCTATTTCGCCTAATAGCACGTGCAACCTTGTTAACTGCCTGATCTTGACCAATAACATGGTTCTCAAGTGATTCAGAAAGATCACGCAGTTGTTGTTTCTCCTTCGCCTTTAACTCACCGACAGGGATCTGAGTCTTTTCTTCAATAATTTGTTCCATATCTTTATCGGTAACGATTGGAACATTATGTTCATCGATATTGGAATCCTTTAATTTGTTAAAACGAGTAACTTGATCACGATAGTAAGCTGCTTTTTCGTAATCTTCATTCTTTAAAGCCGCTTGTTTTTGTTTTTCGGCAGCAGCAATCTTCTCGCCAACTATCTTGGGATCAACCGATTGAATTGTTAAGTTTTTCTTGGAACCTGATTCATCTAATAAGTCAATGGCTTTGTCAGGCAAAAAGCGGTCTTGAATATAGCGGTTGGAGAGTTTAGCAGCAGCAGTAATAGCATCATCTGTATACTTAACGTGATGGTATCCTTCATATTTGCCCTGAATACCACGTAGGATCTTAATCGTTTCTTCAATACTTGGTTCGTTAACTTGAACTGGCTGGAGTCGGCGAGCAAGCGCAGCATCTTTTTCGATTGTACGATACTCATTTAGTGTAGTTGCACCGACTAATTGTAGTTCGCCGCGGGCGAGAGCAGGCTTAAGAACATTTCCAGCGTCCATTCCACCTTCGGCATTACCTGCACCGACAATTTCATGAATTTCATCAATAAAGAGAATAATATTCTGCTGCTGTTTCAATTCACTCATTAATTGTTGCATTCGTTGTTCAAATTGACCACGAATTCCAGTTCCCTGTACTAGGGAAACGACATCGAGCCGAATAACTTTCTTATTAAGAAGTTTTTGCGGAACATCGCCATCAACTATCTTTTGAGCAAGTCCTTCAACAACAGCTGTCTTACCCACCCCAGCTTCTCCAATAAGAACGGGGTTATTTTTGGTCCGTCTATTCAATATTTCAATAACACGTGCGATTTCATTGTCACGACCAATAACTGGGTCAATACGGTTATCTTTAGCTTCAGCAGTTAAATCTAAGCCATATTGTGCGAGAATTCCACCACCTTTATTTCCACCACCACGACCAGTGTTACCAGCACTTGGGCGTGGAGCTTGTGGTTGTCCTTGGAATTGTGGATTAGTATTTTCATTACCCATTGAACGGAAGATATCATCTAAACTACCAAACCCAAAGGGGTCTGACATCATGTTTTGACCATTTGTTTGCTGATCTCTTTCCTTTAAAGTGCGATAACAGTTTTGGCAAAGGTCAATCGCAGTTTGACGTCCATTAATACTAGTCGATAAATGGATTGTAGCAGGATTTTGATGACAATTTTGACATAACATAGTACTAATCACGACCTTTCATTATCGGATAAAGGCCAATTTGACTATCTTTGACCTTTCGAAGATAGTATACATAGTTCAGGAAAAAAGCGCAAGTAGAAAGCTTGCAAGATTTGGAGTTGTAATCTAACTTTTTTTTAGTTATTATTTCTAGTAGACATTGTACTTAAGGAGCAACAACTATGGAAAAGAATTATCAAGAATTACTGGAACAATTAGTTAATGGGCAAGTTGAGAGCCTAGTAATAACACCAAAAGAATTTATGGATTTTCAAGCTGCTTTCATGAATTTTCAGCATCGAAAAAGTATTGTCGGCAATGCCCAACGAGGAGGAGACATTATCTATAAGCGAGAAGGCAGTCATCCTAAGGAATGATAGAAAAATACTTGTTTTGAATTTTGATTCATGCTAACATTTACTCTAGTGAGGATAATGTCGCAGTAAATAATGAAAACGTGTTCTTGAAAAGAATGTATTATTTTGCGAGATGGTTCTTAATAATATTTATATATAAAAGGGGTACGATTTATTATGGAGAAGAAAGAATTTCACATTATTGCAGAAACAGGTATTCATGCTCGTCCAGCTACATTGTTAGTTCAAGCTGCAAGTAAGTACAATGCTGATATCACTTTGACTTACAAGGATAAGTCAGTTAACTTGAAGTCTATCATGGGTGTTATGTCTTTAGGTGTTGGTCAAAATGCTGATGTAACGATCGCTGCAGATGGCGCAGATGAAGCAGATGCTATTGCAGCTATTGGTGATGCAATGAAAAAGGAAGGACTTGCAGAATAATGACGAAAATGTTGAAGGGGATTGCTGCTAGCGATGGAATAGCCGCTGCGAAAGCTTATATGCTTGTACAACCCGACTTATCATTTTCTGAAGCAAGCATTGATGATCCGGAAGCTGAGATTAAACGTCTTGAAGAAGCTGTTAACGCTGCAAAAGATGAGTTAAAAATTATTAAAGAAAAAGCCGCAGCAAACCTTGGAGATGAGGAAGCTGAAGTTTTTGAGGCTCATTTAACTATTCTTTCTGATCCTGAATTAATGGGAAACATTAAAAACAAGATTAAAGATGAAAAGGTAAATGCAGAACAGGCTTTAAAAGAAGTCACAGATACGTTTATCGCGTTGTTTGAAGGTATGACGGACAATGCTTATATGCAGGAACGTGCTGGCGATATTCGTGATGTTACGAAGCGGGTGTTGAGTCATCTATTAGGGGTAACATTGCCTAATCCAGCATTGATTGATGAAGAGGTTGTCATCATTGCACATGATTTAACACCATCAGATACAGCACAGCTTGATCGGAAGTACGTGAAGGGCTTTATTACTGATATCGGTGGTCGGACATCACATTCGGCAATCATGTCCCGTACTTTGGAAATTCCTGCAATTGTTGGATCCGGTTCAGCAACAACAACGATTTCTGAAGGTCAAATGGTTATAATTGATGGCATTGAGGGTAATGCCTTGGTTGATCCATCAAAAGAGGAATTGACTAGTTATGCTGATAAGGCAGCTGCTTTTGCTAAGCAAAAAGCAGAATGGAAAGAATTGAAGGATGCTAAGACTGTTACAGCTGATGGAAAGAACTTTACATTGGGAGCTAATATCGGAACGCCTAAAGATGTTGAAGGTGCAAATGATAATGGTGCAGAAGCAGTAGGCTTATTCCGCTCAGAATTCTTATATATGGATGCTAGTGAATTGCCTAGTGAAGATGACCAATTTGAAGCATATAAACAAGCTGTTGAGGGTATGGAAGGTAGACAAGTCGTAGTCCGGACAATGGATATTGGCGGAGATAAAGAGCTACCATATCTTCCTCTTCCTAAAGAGATGAATCCTTTCTTAGGTTACCGCGCTATCCGAATCAGTTTGGATCGACAAGATATTTTCCGGACACAGTTACGTGCGTTATTGCGCGCATCTAACTACGGTCAACTTGCGATTATGTTCCCAATGATTGCAACAGTTAAGGAATTTAAAGAAGCTAAGGCTATTTTTGAAGAAGAAAAAGAAAAGCTTGTCAAGAAGGGTGTTCCAGTTTCTGATAATATTGAAGTTGGGATGATGATGGAGATTCCTGCTGCAGCTATGATTGCAGATAAATTAGCCAAATACTCCGACTTCTTTAGTATTGGAACAAATGATTTAATTCAATACTCAATGGCCGCTGATCGTGGTAACGAACGTGTTGCATATCTATATCAACCATATAACCCATCAATTTTGAGATTGATCAAGAATGTTATTGATTCATCGCACAAAGAGGGTAAGTGGACTGGTATGTGTGGTGAGATGGCTGGCGATCAAATCGCTGTGCCTATCCTTGCTGGCTTAGGTTTGGATGAATTTTCAATGAGTGCTACTTCAATTTTGAAGACACGTAGTTTGCTCAAGAAAATTGATACTACTAAGATGAAAGAATTAGCCGAAAAAGCTACTAATGATTGTGAAACAACTGAAGAAGTTATCGAATTGGTTAAGCAATATACTAAGTAGAAAACTCTTATTGGATTGTAAATCAAACGATACCTTTTAAGGAGTCTGTGATAAAATTAAACTTTTATCATGGGCTTTTTTTAGTAATAATTATTTAAGAGAGACGAGCCTTCAAGTAAGTAATAATTTTGTTAAGATTTACAGTGTTTTAATAAGAACAGTACACGAATTGTTGCATAGCAGCGACAGAAACAATATAATTAATGATGACTAATCGACACTAGGGGGGATGCTCGTGAATATTGGTATTTTTACGGATACGTATTATCCGCAAGTTAGTGGCGTAGCTACCTCAATCAAAACATTAAAAGAGCAGCTTGAAAGTCGCGGACATAACGTTTACATTTTCACAACTACAGATCCCAAGGTGGACACACGACAGTATGAACGGAATATTTTTAGGTTTAAGAGTATTCCGTTTATTTCTTTTACTGATCGTAGGATAGCGGTGCGGGGACTTTTTCGAGCATATCAAGTTGCCAAAGAATTAAATCTTGATATTGTACATACTCAGACCGAGTTTTCAATGGGCTGGATCGGTAAGTTTGTTGCCAAAAATTTAAAGGTCCCTTGTTTACATACATATCATACGATGTATGAGGATTATTTGCACTATGTTGCTAAGGGGAGACTTTTAAAACCATATCATGTTAAGCAAATGTCGCGCTCTTTTTGTTATCATATGACAGGAATCGTGGCACCAAGTGAACGGGTCTTAACAACACTTACGGGTTATGGGATAAAGGCCCCGATCTCAATAATACCGACTGGCGTAAATATTGCTAAATTCCAAAAAGATCCTGCAGCAGATAACTGGCGGGAAAAGTATGGTATTGCAGAAAAGACACCGTTATTGTTAACAGTTAGCCGCTTAGCTTATGAAAAAAATATTAATAACTTGATCGCAGTGATGCCAAAGATTATTGAAAAAATACCGAATGTACGTTTACTAGTGGTAGGTGATGGACCAGCTAAGGAAGAGTTGATTGAACAAGTAGATGTTATGCAGTTGCAAGACAGAGTGATTTTTACAGGTGAAGTTGATAATGAAGATGTCCCATATTTTTATCAGATGGCTGATTTATTTGTTTCCACATCTGTTTCTGAGTCGCAAGGTCTGACCTATATTGAGGCGCTTGCGTCTGGCTTGCAAGTCGTCGCGACACATAGTCCTTATACAGACCAGTTATTAGATGATTCGACAATCGGCTCAACTTTTTATAATGAAGATGAATTAGTTGATGTTGTCTGTGGCTACTTAACTAATAAAGATGAATTTAATAATAATGAGAAGCTAAAAGCTAAATTATACGATATCTCTGCTGATCATTTTGGTAAGCGTATTTTAAGACTGTATAAAGAATGTCAAACTATTTATACCAAGGAGAATCAGACTAGTCATTCTGGAGAAACTAGTTAATTTTTAATTTTTGAGGAGTTTTTTTATGCTGAAGGTCCATATGTTTTCTTCTGCAACTAAGATTAAAGGACAAGGAGTTGGAAGTGCATACACAGAACTTATCCAACTGCTAAAGAAATATTTTGCGGACAGTATCGATGTTCAAATTAATAATTTTGGACGGGCTGATATTAGCCATTACCACACAATTGACTTTAAGTTCTATCTTTCAACTTTTTTACCGAATAGGGGCAGGAAAATAGGCTACGTTCATTTTTTACCTGAAACGTTAGATGGTAGTTTAAAAATACCGCAGCCTTTTAAAGGAATCTTTTTTCGTTACCTTATCTCTTTTTACAAAAGGATGGACCAGCTGGTTGTAGTCAATCCTAGTTTTATCAAGGATTTAACACGCTATGGGATACCACGTTCTAAAATAACTTATATTCCTAATTTTGTTTCGAAAGAAAGTTTTTATGAGTTACCTGAAAAAAAGAAAAGAAAGCTTCGAGAAAATGTTGAGATTCCGAATAATAAGTTTGTTGTTATTGGGACTGGTCAGATACAAGAACGAAAAGGTGTTGCTGATTTTATTGAATTAGCTTATCGCTTACCAAATATTCAATTTATTTGGGTAGGTGGTTTTTCTTTTGGAAAAATAACAGATGGCTATAATCAATTGAAAAAGGTAGTCAATGACCCACCAGCAAACTTATTGTTTCCTGGTATTGTGGAACGAAAAAAGATGAACGAGTTTTACAATCTAGCTGATTTATTTCTCTTACCATCTTTTAATGAATTGTTTCCAATGAGTGTTTTAGAAGCATTCAGCTGTGGTCTGCCAGTAGTTCTTAGAGATTTAACTTTGTACCAAGCAATTATTGCCGGTTCATACTTATCTGCTCGTAATGTTGATGAGATGGAGAGGGGAATTAAAGAGCTGGTTGGTGATGAGAGGAAACTTAGTGAATTGCATAATAAAGCACTTGAAATGTCAACTAAATATTCAGAGGACCGTCTTGCTCAAAGATGGTATTCTTTTTACAAAGAACAGACTGAGATGGTGAAGCAATGACAAGAAATAACAAGATTGTACTTGTGTTAATGCTTATTTTAGGGACGGCGATCTTTATATTTTCTGTACGCAATGTGTCTTTTAACTCATTGATAGGAGATATAATTAAGCTAAAGTGGCAGTGGTTGCTGTTAGCAGTGGTCAGTATGCTGCTATCTTTCTTTTTGGAGGCTTTAGTCGTGCGAGTCTTGTTGAAAAGAGAAGGTTCACTTTTTCCAATGCGTGATGCAATAAGAATTCCCTTGATAGAACAGTTATTTAATGGGATAACACCTTTTTCGTCTGGCGGACAGCCTGCACAGTTATTTGTTTTGTTGCAATCTGGAATTGATGCAGGTCGGGCAACTTCAGTGTTGTTGATGAAATTTGTGGTTTATCAATCAATGATTGTGATCAACTTTGTTTTTTCATTATTAATTGGTTTCCAGTATATCTCAGATAAAATTCACGCTTTATCGTTATTATTTGTTCTGGGATTTATTATCCATTTTATGGTAATTATTAGCTTACTACTTATTATGTATTGGTATAACTTTACCAAAAAAATGGTTAAGTTCTTTTTTAAGCCTTTCAAGTTCTTTTTAAAAAAAGAAAGCCGTTATTTGAAGTGGGAACAGATTATTGATGAAAAAATTGATAGCTTTTATAAAGAGAGTTTAAGACTAAAGCGAAGTTGGCGGTTACTTGTCAAAATCAGTCTATTAACGCTAGTTCAATTATTTTTCTATTATATTATTCCATTTTTCATTTTACTGGCTTTGGGAGTGACAAATGCAAATTTAATTATGGTCACTACGATGCATGTTCTAATCGTAATGATCATTTCGCTTTTTCCTATCCCAGGTGGATCTGGAGGAGCAGAGTATAGTTTCTCAATAATTTTTACAAGTTTTATTTCAAATGCTAGTAAATTAGTTCTTGCGATGCTTCTATGGAGGCTGATCACATACTATCTAGGTATGTTTTTGGGGATGATTGCATTAGTTATCAAGCCGCAAAAACTTGTGGATACTGATAGTAAAAAGTAAAACATTTTTAGCTGGGCAGTAGTAGTTAGAACTTGAATTTGAATTTAGATAGTGTATGTTATAAGTTAGTCTGGTAAAATCGAGTATGTTTGGAAAGTTAATAACAGAATTCAAAAGTAAATATGAAAGAGGGTCTTTTTATGGAAAGCTCACAATTAGTAGCAATAATTTCAAGATTAGATGCAATGACAGAAAATGAAAATGACGAGGTTCAAACAAGACATTTTGAAAAAAATGGTAAAGAGATGGGAATCGTTAGTTTCGATCCAACAACAAAGACGTTTACGTTGGAAGAAGTATCAGATAAACAAAAATTTGAATTTGATAATATTGATCTAGTCGCAATTGAGGTTTATGATCTACTGAATGAATAGTATTATTTCTTAAATAAAGCTGAAGATAGATCTAAAGAGTTTCCTAAGGGATATACAATATACTATAATAATAGCAAAAGGTTTTTTATGATGGAGGTAGTTAGATGGGGGTAGGCTTGAAAAAAATCAGAAATACCTTAAACAATCGAATTGTTTTTTTTGTACTTTTAGTAGTGGTGTTTTGGCTGAAAACTTATATAACTTACCAGACAAAATTCAACCTTGGTATAAGTGATGGGATGCAGCAATTTCTGCTTTTCCTTAATCCAATACCGGTGGGTTTATTATTATTTGGAATTGCACTCTATTTTAGAGGACGCAAATCATACTGGCTGATGATGATCGTAAGCTTGATCCAATCGATTTGGCTATTTGCAAATGTATTGTATTATCGGGAATTCTCAGATTTTCTTTCGTTAGGAATAATAAAATCATCCGGCTCGGTTTCTAATAACCTTGGGCTAAGTATTATGGAGATTATTCATCCTACTGATTTTTTGATTTTTCTTGATTTTATTATAATCACTTTGTTGCTACTTTTTAAGGTTATCAAGGTCGATACGCGCAAAGTTAAATTACGGACAGCAAGTTTGCTCTCAGTTGTTGCGATACTGCTCTTTAGTGTAAATCTTTCGTTGGCTGAAAAAAATAGACCACAATTATTAACACGGACATTTGATAATAACTATATCGTTAAATATTTGGGTATCAACTTTTATGCTGGTTATAATGCTTATCAAACTTACAAAGAGAGCTCAACTCGGGCAAATGCAAGTAGCAGTGATTTGAAGTCAGTTTTAAGTTTTATAAAAACTAATAAGACTACTCCTAATATTTCATACTATGGTAAAGCTAAAGGAAAGAATGTTTTCATTTTTCATTTGGAGAGTTTTCAGCAGTTTTTGATTAATTATAAAGTGGACGGTAAGGAAGTAACTCCTAATATCAATAAATTCTATGGTGATAGTAGTACACTATCCTTTGATAACTTCTTTAACCAGGTTGGACAGGGGAAGACTTCTGATGCAGAAACAATGTTGGAAAATTCATTGTTTGGGCTACCTTCTGGTTCTGTTATGACATCGTATGGAACATCAAATACTTTCCATGCAATGCCGGCCATTTTAGATCAACAAGGATATTCTACTGCTGCAATGCATGGAGATGTGGGGAGCTTTTGGAACCGGGATAACACCTATAAATCATGGGGTTACCAGTATTTTTTTAATGATAATTATTTCAAAGAAAAAACGAACTACAGTGTGGGTTATGGCTTAAAGGATAAAATCTTTTTGAAACAGTCTGTTCAGTATCTTGAGCAGTTACCGCAGCCTTTCTATGCTAAGGTAATTACTGTCACTAACCATTACCCGTATGAATTGGATAAGATGAATCAAACTATTGCAAAAACGAATACGGGAGATCAAACTGTCGACGGCTATGTTCAGACTGCTCACTACTTAGATCAAGCATTTGGTGAATTTATTAGCTATCTTAAGAAGGCAGGGCTGTACGACAATTCGATGATTGTTGCATATGGCGATCATTATGGTATTTCAAATAATCATAAAAAGGCTATTAGTCAGTTGCTAGGTAAGAAAAGTGTTACAAGTTATGATTTAGCGATGTTCCAAAAGGTACCTTTTATGATTCATATGCCAGGTCTCAAGGGTGGGGTTAACCACACTTATGGTGGAGAGATCGATGTAATGCCGACTTTGTTGGATCTACTTGGAATTAAGAATGACGATACTATCCAGCTGGGCAATGATTTATTAGCTGCTAATCGTAATCAAACTGTCGCATTTAGAGATGGTGATTTTGTTTCGCCGACATTGAGTAAGGTAGGCAGTAAAGTCTATGATAATACAGGCAAAGAGCTGAGTAACTTAACTTCAGTGCAGAAGAAAGAAGTTACTGAACAGCAAAATAGGACAGATAAAGTTTTGTCATTGTCTGATAAAATAGTAACAGGGGATCTACTTCGTTTCTATACACCGGCTAACTTTAAAAAAGTTAATAAAGCTGATTATAGTTACAAGTATAGTGATGGAATGAAGCGATTGAAGGAAGCTCAAGAAGATAATAAAAAGAGCTTGATTCAACAACATGGCGGGAAATCAACAACTGATTTATTTAGCACTGATGCTCCTGAATTGAAAAGTGAAAATAAATAGTTAGGTGACAAAGCGTACTCAGTAGTACGCATAGCAGTTGATGCTATCTAATTACTAAAAGGGACAAGTCGCTAATTGTGGCTTGTCCTTTTTAGGTTAGAGCTTGCTTTTAGCCCCTTCTAATGATCCATATGGTCTGTTTAAGGGGGGAAACCTTTAAAAGGGCAAGAGACAGTAAATAGCAGCAATTATTGGCAAATAAAGTTAAGTCAAATACTTGCGAGCAATCTGTTATTAGCTAAAGGTTACTGATTTGATGTTGTAAAAGCAAAGTGTAAATTAGCCAAGTAAGCAGTGCTGATAAATGAATTGAAAGATTTTGATAGAGGAGTAAATAAAAATTTAAAAAGGATAGTAAGGGAGGGTAAGTAATAAGAATGTTTACTTTCGCAAGTGTAGTTTTTTATGAATAATGAAACAATATACTTATTAAGAAACGTTATTTCGAATTAAACCCGAATAATACTTTGCAAATTATGATTAATATGTGGCTTTAAATAAATAATAAAAAAAGCTCGTTAAAAGGCTTGACCACAGCTCTGATACTTGGTATTATATTTATTGTCGTTGAGGCGAAGAGATCATGTGAGTGATTCTTGCGACTCGGTGATAATAGTTTAAAATGGTTCTTGATTTAAAAATATACATTTATCTTGAATTTTTATTCAAAACAAAATGTTGACATAATAAAAGATCCATGTTAAACTTAAGAAGTTGTGTTAGCAACATGTAGACCTTTGAAAACTGAACAAAGTTTCGACAAATCAAATGTGTAGGGTCTCC
>NZ_AZEF01000005.1 GCF_001434915.1 Liquorilactobacillus capillatus DSM 19910 | reverse complement strand
TCAACTGGCTTATACTGCTTACCATTTATTTCACTTGGCGACACAATAACAAAATCGGTTAGAATATCAATTCCAGGCAACACATTTACTTTCCTGGTTGCTTTACTTTGATGCTTAAAAAAGTAATGTAAACCACCGTTTGGACTTGCCTCTATATAAGTATCACTAGGCATGTTCATTCCTTGCTTAGATAGCTTTACAAGGCTGTCACGTCCATTGTTATCGCCATGTAGATCAACATCAACGACTAGTAAATTACTAGTATCTAGTCTCAAACCTAAGTTCATCTTTGGTTCGCCAACTATCCAATCAAATAATTGTTCATGTTCGCTTGTTGCTGATAAATACCCGTGGGTATCCTTTAATGGTACTTTGCTATTCTGACTAAGTGGAAATACTTGAAATCCTCTATCTAATAAATGAAATGCGGGTACTTCACATTGCAAATCAATCATCAAAGTACCTCCTACATATCTGGACAAAGGTCACAAGAAAGCTGCTCGAGAGCCTTGTCCAAATTTTCTAAAGAATCGATAAGATTATTTAATGAACCATTTTCGATAAAATATGAAGTTGCAAAAGAATCTTTATTCACAGCCAAATAGTTAATAACACTTAAATAATCTACTGCAACTTTCAATTCTTGTTGCAGGCCCGTTAAAGTCGATGCTTTTTGTACCAAATATTCTTCTGAAACTTCTTTTTTATTAATTTTAATCATGTTATTCCCTCCGCTTTTTCACTAACTGTGATAAACTAAGAGGTATAAATACATTTCATATCTGTGTTTCTTCCGCTTAACTCGCCAAAGTTATAAGCGGACTTTTTTGTATTTACCCTCATTTTTTATTAGTCCTCTAAATTATCAAAAAATTCTAGTAACTCTGATACACGTAACAAATTCTTTGCAGCCATCACTGCCAGTTTAGAATTTGGAACATACTTACCATTAATTGTTACGGTACTGTAATTATAAACAGCAGTTACATCTTCCTTTACATCTTCCAATAATCTTGTAAGTTCTTGATCTTTTCTGCTTTCTTCTTCTGTAAATTCCATACTCACTTCTCCTTTTCTAAATAATTGCCACAATTACACCAGCAACAGTCATAATGAACATATATCCTAAGAACACATCAAACCAAAATCCCTGTACTCCCTCTGGTACTGCCAAATACTCGTGGATCTTTTCTAACATAAAACCAACTCCTAACTTAAATTCATGTTTAACACTGCCGCCAGCTGTGCTATTTTTTATTTTTGTTTTGCTAACATGAATTTATCAATTTCACTTCTTTTGAACCTGTACGATCCGTTGATAAGTACAAATGGAATGTTTTCCGTTCTAAGCCATTTATCAAAAGTGCTACGACTAATATTTAGATAAGTACTACATTGTGACTTGTCCATATATTCTGGATACTTTGAATCACCACTAAGTGAATCAATAGTATTAGTTACAACATTAATAACCGATTGCTGAAGTTGCTTCTCAAATTCCTTTGGTAGCTCTAGGTTAAAGTTCGCTTGCATTGTTTTCACCTCCTTATTTCTAATTTACATTATTTGCAAATTAGCTTATATGTGTATTGTAATTTACAATAAATGTAAATTCAAGTGTTTTTATAAACAAATTTGCAAATTCTGCAAATTAATTTATACTCATATGTAGAAAGGAGGCTATGCTTTATGAAAAATAGACTTAAAGAGCTTAGAGTACAAAATGGAATGACTCAAAAAGAATTTGCAGCTGCCTTTAACGATTTTCTAAAAAACAATATAAACCCTTTAAAAAAGTTTAAACAAATTTCTTATGCAACTATTTCAAGATGGGAAAATGGAATTTCTGAACCTAAAGCGGAAATCTGGAATGAATTAGCAGATTTTTTTAATGTTTCAACAAATTTTATTCAAGGAAGTGCGGACCTAAATATCAGTTTAACTGGAAGAATAAAGACTTCCAGAGAAAAAGCTAAGTTAAGCAAAGAAGAATTGGCAGAACAGTATAATATGCTTATTGCTAAAAACAATTTGCCTTTAAAGAAAATAAATTCTTATGTAATAAACGAGTGGGAAAATGCTTATGATTTACCAAATAACAGTGAGACAAACGTATTATCTGAAGTCTTACATACTTCTCCAGCATACTTAATCGGTTTCGATGTTCCTGAGAAGGCAGACAGTCATGAAATATATTCGAGTGCTATTTCTAGTAGGTTAGTCGTTGACTTAATTCATAAGAGTCTCGTTCAGAACATGGAAAAGGGAAATAAGTTTGAATACCAAGCCTACTATGACTCAATCACTGATGAAGATATGGCTTCAATAATTAAAGATATTATGCTTTTTTACAAAAAAGAGCTTTTTAAATACGGAAAAGCTAAATATAAGCCAAAAAAATAATACATAACACGCTTGCCGCCAGCTGTGCGTTATGGAGGAAATTATAATGGCTTCAATTCAAAGATATTCAACTAAAAAAGGAATTAAATGGTTATATCGTGTATATATTGGAATTGATGAACAAACTGGAAAGAAAAAATATGTTGTAAAACGTGGGTTTGAAAATAAAAAAAGCGCCTCACTAGCTTGTGCAAAGTTTGAAGTACAAGTTAGTCAAGGCACTGTAAGAAAGCAAAACAATATTACTTTCAATGAGGTATATATAGAGTGGTATGCAAATTATGTAAATACTGTTCGTGAAAGTACTTGGAATAGAACTGAGGGAATGTTCAAAAATCACATTATCCCCTATTTTGGCCAAAAAAGAATAGCAACGATAACGACTCATGAAATTCAAGATGCAGTTAATGATTGGTATGCTAATACCATTGCCAACTATAAGCGTTGGTATAATTATACTGTTGCTGTTTTTGATTATGCTATTAAACAAGAATATATGAATAAAAATCCTGCTAAAAATATTGTTTTACCCAAGAAACATGATGTTGCTGGTGATAAATTACCTAACTTCTGGTCTAAGGAACAACTTAATAGATTTTTTAGCTGCATTGATCCAAACATTAATTTAGATATTTACACTATGTTTAGAGTATTAGCTTATGTAGGTTGTCGTCGCGGTGAATTATTGGCTCTTGAATGGTCTGATATTGACCTGAACAAACAGACTATCCGTATTAATAAAACACTCACTCAGGGCAAAGGTGGTAAACAGATTGTACAAGCTCCTAAGACACGAAATAGCCGCCGTACTGTTCCCATAGATAATAGAACAACTTACTGGCTTAAACGCTGGAAAATGGAGCAAATGAGGCTATATCTTATTTTAGGTTTCAATACAAAAAAGCCACATCAGCTTGTATTTGCAAATACTAAAAATGGCTATCACTCACTTAACACACCAGCAAAAAGGCTAAAAAAAATAATAAGGAATAATAATCTAAAACCTGAAATTACTATTCATGGTTTCAGACATTCCCATATATCTGCCTTATTATCTGCTGGTGTTCCTGTAACTGCTGTTCAATTAAGAGTTGGTCATGCAAGTCCTGAAGTTACGTTATCAGTATACAGCCACATCACTGCCAAACAAAGTAGAAATGCAGCAGAACAACTTGAAAATTACCTTGAGGGATAAAAAGAGAATCAAAAAGAGAACTATAAATGTAATATTATCCTCTCAAAGCCTTATATTCACTGATATAGCGGTGTTTCATGTGAAACGGTTACGTTTCCCCTGGCCACCCATCAGAGGTTTACTACCAGTAATCATTAGGTATCAGAAATGCCGTGATTGCTGGTTTTTTTGTACTTTAAAACAGATTTGCGTTGCATATAATGTCATTAATAATCAAAAAAAGTTAGCCAAAAGGTAAGCCAAAAAATAACTTGCGTGGGGCAGTGGCTGTTACTCAATCGAGTAGCAGTTTTTTAGTGCAAAAAAATAACCAGCTCA
>NZ_AZEF01000052.1 GCF_001434915.1 Liquorilactobacillus capillatus DSM 19910 | reverse complement strand
TTTTGTCCATGTATCTGTACCATCATTCACTTCAAAACCAAAACTGCATGAATCAATATTACCAGCAGTCACTTGTTCATAAACATCATTCGCATAGGTCGTATTAGGCAATGTAGCTTTAAAATGAAGTCCTTTATCATCTGTTTCAAGTTCCAATGTACCAGCTTTAACACTAGCTAAAACTTGACTATAATCATGGTTATTCAGCATTAAAACATCTGATAAATCCACTCCATCAAGTGCCTGTGGTGTAACTACTTCCGTAAATCCACCTAAATCCTTGCTTTGTGAGTTCCACACAATCGCATAGCCTGAAATAACTTTACCTTGTGGGTCTGCGCCATTTTGTGCACCCCCTTGTTCAGGCTGTTCTTGCTCTGGTGTTTCTACTTGTGGTTGATCTGCTCTAAGTTCAGCTTCAACCGTTAATCGTCTGTCCTGTTTCACTATTTTCAGCCCCATTCTTATTAAGATTATTCTTATCACTAAACCAATTAATTATTACTTTTTCTAA
>NZ_AZEF01000004.1 GCF_001434915.1 Liquorilactobacillus capillatus DSM 19910 | reverse complement strand
TTATAGATAGAGTTTTGTCTGTTTATAGATAGAGTTTTGTCTGTTTATAGATAGAGCTTTGTCTGTTTATAGATAGAGCTTTGTAGTATTATATATTCATAAAACCATATTCATTAAAAGAGGTGCTTCATTTGAGTAATGAAATTGTTAAATATGATCCTGAATTAAATACAATCCCACTTCGAAAATTCACTCCTGTTGAAATGAATTTATTCTTCTCAATAGTTTCTAGAATGCGTGACAAGGGTGACGAAACTGTAAGGTTTTCATTTGATCAATTAAAAGAATTAAGTGCATATAAACCTACAGCAAATAACCGATTTATTGACGATATTGAAAGTACTTATCAAAAAATTTTAGGCTTACGCTTTGGAAGACGTAGTAAAGATGGGCTGCATCGTGAATTTTTTGTTATGTTTACCGAATTTGAGATAAACGGCCATGCTGATGATCCTTATGTTGATATTAAAATTTACCCCAAAGCTATAAAATTATTAAATGAGCTGGAAAGTTGGGTTCGTTATGCTTTATCAGAATTCAGAGATTTAAAAAGTAGCTACGCAAAAACCATGTTTCGGTTACTAAAACAATTTAGAACTACTGGGTACGCTTACTTTTCAGTTGCAGACTTTAACGAGCTATTAGATGTCCCTAAAAGCTATAAAAGTAGCAATATAAATCAATCCGTTTTAAAACCCATCAAAGAGGAACTTACGCCTCTTTTTAGAGGCCTAACAGTTAGAAAAAAATATGGTAAAGGCCGCGGGAAACCAGTGATTGGGTATTCTTTTACTTGGAAGCCTGAAAAGAAAGACGCTAACGACTTCTCACAAGGTCAATTTCAAGATGAACGTCAAAAACTCTTTAACATTCAGCATAATGGTGAATTAACAGAACAGGAAAAATGGCGTGCCATTGATAAAGTTAAGGGGTTAACTCTAGGCTCTACTGAGAAACAAGCATTGGCTGATAAACAGGCCGAGCACGATAAAAAAATAAGAGATCAAGCAAGACAAGAAGCACTTGCTGAACTCCGAAAGGGGTTTGGAAATCATGCCTAAAACTATTAGAGAACTTGCTGATGAATTGGGCGTTTCAAAGCAGGCTATATGGCAAAAGATAAAAAGAGATGCGTCAATCGATTTACGTCAATTTACATCAACAAAAGGCAATACTGTTTACGTTGATGTTGATGGGCAAAAAGCTATTAAAGCAATGTTCTCAAACGATTCGTCAACAAGATACCGTCAACAAAAAGATGATGTTGACGACAACAAAAAAGATGCGGTTGATGGACAAGATGAAGTGAAATTCCTTCGAAATTTAGTATCAGAATTTCAATCTGAAAAGAAAGAGTTACATAAGTTACTAGATCAGCAACAAAGATTGGCCTTACAGGACAAACAACTGCTCGAAGAATACAAGGCAGAAATTAAGGACTTGAAAGCCTTAACGATGGCACCGCATGATAATAGTGAAAAAGAAGTGACGTCAGACAAACAACCGGAACCTGAAAATAGCACCCCGGAGTCACAACCTAAACCTAAAAAGTGGTGGCGTTTTGGTAAATAGTTACAACTAAAAAAGAAAAGAAGACTAGTTAAATAGCGGAAGATAAATTTGAACAATCTGTAGCTGCCAAGCTAAAGGGTGAGGGCTGGGACTGTCCCACAGATTATTCTGGTGGGTAGATGAACGCTGTTCGGACAAAAAAGATCAGCTTCCTTTAAAATGGTGTTTACCACAAACCCATCTTTTAGGAGCTGATCTTTTGTCTAGTATAACCTATTCCGAACGAATTAAAATCGAAACCTTTTGTGAACTAGGGCTGTCCAATATCCAAATGGGCGTTCGGATTAATTTTAAAATCTACCATAAGCCTACCGATTTTTTAATATTATTTTATTCATCAATTTCCGGAGCCGACCCAAGCTCTGCCTGAATCATCCAGATTTTCTTCTCAATTGCGGTTTTGAGACCAATGAAAATATCTTGGGTACTGAAGTCTTTTTCAACATCGGATACTTCAATGCCGTGTTGGTAAAGGTCTTCCAAGTAACGATAGCCATCAACTAAGTGTGCGAGGCGTTCTGGGGTTGTTTTGTCCCATTCACCAGGCCAGTCTTGAATCTTAGTGTTTTCGGCCATTTCTTTTAAGGTCGAGTAAGGACTGCCATCAAGCGCAATCAGCCGTTCAGAAATGACATCGAGTTGGCTGTCAATTTCTTCCATGAACTCATCCATCAAGGGGTGCAACTTCAAAAAGTTGGGTCCACGCATGTACCAATGCGTCTGATGGATAATCATTGACATCTGGCTCAAATCGGCAACGAGTTGATTTAATACTGCTTTGGTTTTCGTATATTTCATTAGATTGATCTCCTTTCGATATGGTTATTATAACATAGTGGTAGCTTAATCTGAAACGTTATACACTGGCAAATTAAGTTATTTATAGCCCGTAGAATTAAGTCGTTTTGAAAAGATGGAGACGTTATATGGTAGATTGTAAAATTAATCTACAATTGAATTTTATTTACCTTATGAAGATGTTCAAAACGCGTTAAAGGAAAGTGCGCAAAACCCCTTTATACGTACAAAGGATGAATGGGTAGTGGGTAACAATGAGTGTAAATTAAATAAGGCACAAAAAAGGATGCTTAAGGATAAAGAAATATATAATCATTTCAATTTAGAAAATATTCCCAGTTCCATCAAAACGGAGCTAAACAAGATAGTGCATGACATCGATGACTAATACTTTAACACCAAACAGAAAGGTGCTATGAATATATAGGGTCTATAATTATAGGATGACTCCTAAATCTAAAAAGACAAGGCCCATTAATTTATTAACTAATAATATTGAATTTCAATTTCATAGGAAAACTGGTAAACTATTCAACAAAATAGTTGAAAAGGTGGGAAGAAAATGTTTGAACAAGCAGTTAACTACAAAAATGGACTATATGAAGAACTATCTAAAATTGGTAAGGGGCTAAGCAGTGATCGACGATTAGAAATTCTTGATCTTTTAACTCAAGCACCCAAATCAGTTGAAACTATTGCCAACGGGGTCGGAATAAGTGTAGCTAACGCCTCACGCCATCTACAAATATTGAAGGACAGTCATCTGGTTAAAACAAAACGAAAAGGCAATCATATTATTTATAGCCTTAGTTCTCCCAAAATTAGTGATCTTGTGCACCTATTAACCGACATTGGCAACAGTGAACTTTCAGATATGAAAACAATTCAGGATAAATCAGACGCTCAAGATAACGTTAAAACCATTTCCTTAAAGCAAGCTCAAGAAGAATACAAAAATTGCTTTGTCCTTGATGTACGACCTTCTGATGAATATGCAGCAGGCCACATACAATCGGCAATTAATGTCCCATTGGAAACATTAAAAGAATCAATGCCCAAATTACCTAAAGATCAAAAAATTATTGTTTATTGCCGTGGAAGACTATGTGCTAATTCCAACATTGCCACACAGATCTTAAATAGAAATGGTTTTGACGCAGTTAGTTTAAATTCAAGTTACTATTATTGGAATAAAATAACAGAATAAACAGTTTAAGCACGATTTAGTCATTTATTGATTAAATCGTGCTTTTATATTGACTTACAAAAAGTATGTGATATCATTAAACTATTCAAGCAAACAATTGAATAGTTGAAAGGCAGTGACATAACTTGTCTACTATTGATAAAACGCTAACCTTAATTAATTTTGAGAATAATTGGTGCGCCCAGTGTTATACGCAGCGACCAATAATAAATAAGATTAGCCATGACTTTAATTCATATTTAAACGTTCGGGTAGTGAATTCAGATGCTCACCCAGAACTAGCAAAAAAATACA
Organism: Liquorilactobacillus capillatus DSM 19910; assembly: GCF_001434915.1. Lineage (GTDB taxonomy): Bacteria > Bacillota > Bacilli > Lactobacillales > Lactobacillaceae > Liquorilactobacillus > Liquorilactobacillus capillatus. Next base: position 6,703 of record NZ_AZEF01000004.1, on the reverse strand, counting down.
ATGTTTATTCCGCACCCAGTACTATTTTGCTGCGTGATGGAAAAATCGTTGAAAAAATTACCCGTTTTATTGATCAATCACAATTAACAACTTTAATTAAATATTACCTATAAAGGAGCGACTCTTATGGTTAAGAACTTAACTGACAAAGACTTTGTGAAAGAAACTAGTACCGGTGTTACATTAACTGATTTTTGGGCTACTTGGTGTCCTCCATGTCGAATGCAAGGACCGATTATTGAACAACTTGATAAAGAAATTGGCGATAAAGTCAAAATCACTAAAATGGACGTAGATGCAAATCAAAAAACACCAATGACATTTGGAATTATGTCTATTCCAACCTTAATTATCAAAAAAGATGGCCAAGTAGTTGATAAGCTGGTTGGCCTCCACAGTAAGGACCAACTTAAAACCGTTCTTGCTCAATATACTAATTAGGTTAAGAGGGGAGAAGCTAAATGGAACAACTATCAGTAATGAATAAAAAAGAATTTGATAAAAAACTGAAGAATGGAAAATATATTTTAGTTTTTATAGCTTCTTGGTGCCCTGATTGTAGCTTTATCAAGCCTCATCTACCAGAAATTGAACAAGAATTCAAAGATTACACTTTCATCAGTGTCGATCGTGATGAGAATACCGAATTGGCTCAAGAACTAAATATCTTTGGTATTCCAAGCTTCGTTATTTTTAGAGATGGGCAAGAAATCGGAAGACTTGTCAATAAAGATCGGAAGACTAAAGAAGAAGTCGAAAACTTCATTACCAACACTATTAATTAATGAAGAATTTTTTAACTATTCTTGGCGGTATGGGGGCGTTAGCAACTGAAAGTTATGTCCGACTCCTTAATAAGAAAACTGAAACCCATAAAGACCAAGACCATTTAGATTATATAGTGGTTAACCATTATTGATGCACAAGAAGTCATTGTTAATCGTTCATTGGATAAGGGATTAGCGTTACGTGACGACTAATAAGTAGATTGGAGTGAAATTTAATGAGGAAATATGATGTAGTAGTGATTGGGGCCGGTCCTGGTGGAATGACCGCTGCCTTATATGCAGCACGAGCTAATTTAAATGTAGCAATGCTTGATCGCGGTATTTATGGTGGACAAATGAACAACACCGATGACATTGAAAACTACCCTGGTTTTACAACAATTAAGGGTCCTGAACTTGGTGAGAAAATGTATCAAGGAACCGTTAAGGCCGGAGTAAATTTTGTATATGGTGATGTCCAAAACGTTACCGTTGATGATCAACAAATGAAGCATATTCAAACCGATAGTGACGAGTTAGTAGCAAGCGCAGTAATTATTGCAACAGGATCTAATAATCGAAAATTAGGTGTACCAGGTGAAGAAAAGTTCTCCGGAAAAGGGGTTTCTTACTGTGCAGTATGTGATGGTTCTTTCTTTAAAGGAAAGAATGTTACTGTAGTTGGCGGTGGTGATTCAGCAATTTCTGAAGGATTGTACTTAGCTAATGTCACTGATGGAGTTAATGTCATTCATCGTCGCGATCAGTTACGGGCACAAAAGGTATTACAAAATCGTGCTTTTGATAACGATAAGATAGATTTCACTTGGAATACTAGTGTGACAGAGATTTTAGGTGATGAAAATCATGTTACTGGAGTAAAAATTCATAACAATCAGGTCGGTGATGATACAACTCTAGACACTGATGGAGTTTTCGTTTATGTCGGTAACTTTCCAAATAGCCAAATTTTCAATAATTTAAATATTACCGATCAAGCTGGTTGGATTATAACTAACGATCAAATGGAAACAACAATTCCTGGAATCTATGCAATTGGTGATGTCCGGCAAAAGCAACTGCGGCAAATTACAACTGCGGTTGGCGATGGTGGTATTGCTGGGCAAAACGCCTTTGAATATTTCGAAGCCATAAAGCATCGGCAAACGGTTAAAGATTAAAGAGAGGAAAATTACTTTATGGAAATCAAATATTGGTCAGACATTGCTTGCCCCTTTTGTTATATCGGTTCTAACCGAATGAAACGAGCAATGAAGGAAATTGGTATTTATGACACAACTGAATTAGAGTTCAAATCATTCGAGCTTAACCCTGCAACACCAAAGGAAACCGATGAAGGATACATTAATCACTTCACTCAGGGAAATAAGGCAATGGAGCCACAGGCCAAAAAGCAAATGGCTTACATCGAACAAATGGCGCATAACGATGGTCTACCAATGGATCTTGACAGTGTAGTACCTACAAATACTATGGATGCGCACCGGATTATTAAATTCGCAGAAGCTAAAAATGATCCTGATTTGACTGAACGAGTAATTAGACGCTTCTACCAAGTTTACTTTAGTGATGGTCAATCGATTTCTGACCATGATGTGCTATTAAATGCGGCAATGGAAGCTGGGCTTGCTAAAGACGAAGTAGAAAAAGTGCTTAATTCTAACCAATATCATCAAGCTGTGGTCAATGACGAGGCAGAGGCTCAACAATCCGGTATTCATGCTGCACCTTTTTTTGTAATCAATAATAAGTATGCAATTAGTGGTGCCCAACCATATGAAGTCTTTGTTAAAGCCTTAAAGCGAGTTCAAGAAGAAGAAAATTAGGAGGAATTTACGATGACCGAAGATAAGCCACAATTTAATACAATATTTGGCGATAATAATGATGCTGCTGTATGTGGGCCAGACGGTTGTAATATCGCTGAACATCAAAAGCAAACTGAGGATAAGAAGAAGAAAACAAAATAAATGGAGGGAAGCTATAAATGAAGTTTGACTACGTTGTTATTGGCAGTGGGCCATCAGTTTATCGTTTCCTATTGGGAATGCAGAATAGCGGAAAGAAAATCGCGGTTGTTGAAAAGAATCGGTTTGGCGGAATTTGCCCTAACGAAGGCTGCGAACCCAAGATTTTCTTAGAAGGAGCAGCACGAGCAACCTTAACTTCAATGCGTTTGCAAGGTAAGGGAATTACTCAACCAGCTAAGCTTGACTGGAAAGAACTTATTCAGCAAAAGAATAAGGCTATGGCGTCATTCCTAAATAATATGCAAAGTATGTATGAAGGCCTGGGTGCGACTACCATCAAGGGTGAAGCATCATTTGTTGATCAACATACCATTGAAGTTAATAATAAAAAAATCACTGCTGATAATTTTGTAATCGCAACCGGAAAAAAGCCGCATCCTCTTAACATTTCTGGCCACGAGTACCTACTTACTAGTACTAACCTTTTTGAACTCGAAGATACTCCAAAGAACGTCGCAATTATCGGAAGTGGTTACGTTGGTATGGAATTTGCTACATTGTTGTCTGCTGCCGGGGTTAAAGTAACAGTTATTGTCCGATCCGGCCAACCACTAGAGGGATTTTACAGCCAACACGTTCATCAGTTAGTTGATGAAATGAAAAACTCACTTGGTATTAATTTTATATTTAACACAAATGTTACAGCTGTTACCGAAGCACAAACTGGCTATGAGGTTCAATCAGCTAACGGCAACCTTGGCACTTTTGATAAAGTTATTAATGCCAGTGGTAGAGTTCCTGAAATTAATGCATTGAAACTTGATAATGCTGGTGTAGAGTACAGCAACCGCGGAATTAAAGTTGATAAATATTTGACCACATCAGCAAATAACATTTACGCAATGGGCGATATTGTTGATAAAACCGCACCAGCATTAACCTCTACGGCACAGTTTGAAGCAGACTACTTAAGTGCCTTACTTACTAATAAAACAACTGAACCTCTTAGGTACCCAGTAATTGGAACCGTTACGTTCACATTCCCCCAACTCGCTCAAGCTGGAATTAGTATTGATAAAGCAAAGGAAGACAGTAATTATTCAATTAAAGATATTGATATTACTCAAGGTGACTTTCTTTATGCTGGAACAGATGATCACGCACGATTATCATTAGTCTTTGACAAGCAAAATCATCTCGTGGGCGCTGCTGAAATTAGCCAAACAGCAGTAGATGATATCAATGCACTAATTCCTGTTATGGCAATTGATGTTGATCCAGAGGTTTGGAAAGAAAAGATGATAATGGCTTTCCCTGGTTTAGCATATAAAATTAGAACATTAATTTAACAACAAGAGGGTCTATTTTTAACAAATAGCCCCTCAAAATCATTGTTAAAATAACCCCCAATATCTATAATGTAGATGTTGGGGGTTATTTGTTTTTATATGGTATAAATGACTTCTCTTATTCGTCATTTTTTCGATACCTTTTGGAACGATTTTGACCAGGAAATAAACGATCATGCGATCCGACTCGAATGCCAATTAAGACTAGTTCATCTTTATCAATCGTATAAACCACCAGGACATCGTTAGTTTCGCTTGGTGTTTTGTTTTTCGGGGTATCTCGTAAGTGAAATTCATTATAACCGCTCATTCGCCGATTAAGCTCATGATCTTCAAATTCTGATGGTAATTGTTGTTGCTCAAGCAACAGGTCAATGGCTGCTCGAACTTCATCAATAATAGATTTGTCTAAACTGGCTAACCGTTTTAGATCAGCATTAAAAGTTGCACGTGGTTTAAATCTTAGTTTTTTCATTATTTAAACTGACCCCAATAATCATCATCTGATTCAACAATTTCATCGTCAGGTAAAACATGGCGTTTAATTAACTGATCACGTGCAATTGCATATTCTAACGAACCTTCTTTAGCTTTTAATGCTCTTTCTAGCCAGTCCATTTTTTCTTGTGAAACGATGGCTACTGCGCGACTATTTGAACGAGCAATATAAACGGTTTCGTCTTCGTCATTAACTTGATCTAAATATTTTTTTAGGTTAGCGCGAAAATCGCTCTGTGTTAGTGCTAATGTCATATTTACCGCCCTTTCATTGTACTTAATATTGTACTTTAATTTGTACTAAAAATCAATTTTTTAAGGAGCTAAAACTATGCAACAAGTTGTCTTACCCATCAAAGATTCAAATGTTCTCAAGGAGGTTCAAGATACCTTACTCAATAACTTTAAAGCTGGCCGGCGTAACTATACAGTTTTTCAAGTTGGCAAAGCGACACTGTTGCGAGTCAGTGATGTCATGCGCTTAAAACAAACCGATATTTTTAATCCGGACGGTTCTATTAAACAAAATGCGTTTATTCATGACCGAAAAACGGGTAAACCGAATACCTTGTACCTTAAACCTGTTCAAACAGAGCTCTTATTGTACCGTCAATGGCTGCTTGATCATCAGCTGGATTCTGAATGGCTCTTTCCTTCCATTCAACACCCAGAACGACATATTACGGAAAAACAGTTCTATAAAATCATGAGCAAGGTTGGCGATCTGTTAGGAATTAATTATCTAGGGACCCATACGATGCGTAAAACCGGGGCTTATCGCGTTTATACGCAATCCAATTACAATATTGGCTTAGTCATGAATCTGCTCAATCATTCCAGTGAAGCCATGACTTTAGCTTATTTAGGCTTAGACCAAGCCAGTACCGAAACTATGTTAGATCAAATTGATTTTGGTTAGTTTTATTTGGATTTTTAGTTGTTGCCGAAGGCAACTTCTGATACAAATCTTTAGCACAATAACACAACCAACTTTAGTTGTTGTGTGTAAGTGCGCATTGACCTCGTTTCACTCGGTCTGCTGATAACCATAGAATCGATTTTTTCCGTTGTTGAATGGAATGTATTCTTAATTCAATTTATGCTTACACTTAACTGAGTTTGTTATGCTTTAAATACTAAAAAAGTGTTGCAGATTACGCTGTTTTAAGCCAAAATTTTTTAATTGCTTTGTGCAGATAATTTTTATAAGCTTGGTAACAAATTTTGAATAACGGTGTTGTAAGATCTGTAAATCTAAACTGAAATCATTATTTTGATGTTAGGAGTCATTAAGATGGACGAAAAGAAAGTATTAAAACCCATTGATGAAATGCTTGCTGATCCTTGGCAAGTTGATATTCAAGAATTGTTTGAAGCTTCTGTCAATGAACCTGACGAGATTAAAAAGAATTTGTATGATTCCTTATACACTTATATTTTGCAAAAAAGACAAGAAGATATTATTAATCGTCCTGGCTTCGTTATTTAGCCCTCTAAAAGCCTGCTGAGGGCTTTTTATTTTTGCTTTGGTATAAATATATATAAACAGTCTCAAAATCGCTAGAAACGAGAAATAAGGCCCTTAAAAGCGAATATAGCAGTTAGATTCTTGTTAAGATTCAAAAAAACTAACTGTTTGCTGTCAATGGTAGCGGACGAGCGTAGCGTGGGAGCATAAGGAATTGACAGCTCTAAACCAGTCTTAACACTGAATTGGCGAAAGCCAAAGTTTCTATAAAACTTTGCTTTCCTGCCTAACGGCGAGTGAAAAAGCGGTCAAGCTGGTTCAGCTTGGACGGGGTTCGGGGCGTCAGCGCCCGAATTAATGTGGCTTGCCACACCTTTTAGGCAACGAACAGCGTGAGGCGCAAGGAGCATAGCGACTGGAGTTTAATGTGAGCCGGTTTTTGAGTCGCTCCTTTGTGTTTTTTATTTGAGGTTTGGCTCTGGTACAGTAGTACCTCTTTTAAACCTCTTTTATAAACCTCTTTTAAACCTCTTTTAGACCCCTCTTGAGGCTTACTCTCCCAAGACATACAGAAGTTTATAGATAGAGTTTTGTCTGTTTATAGATAGAGTTTTGTCTGTTTATAGATAG